>JBEEPO010000006.1:0-73944 GCA_041191065.1 Verrucomicrobiota bacterium
AACCGGTGGTGCCGAAGTTGAGCCCTCCCACGGTGATCGGCGAAGCCAGGTCGACGGCATAGGAGCTTCCAAGCGCCGGTGCGGGGCCGATGAAATAGGCCGTATCATCAGACGAATTGGGCCAGGCTATGTTGGTGGTTTCGTTGAACCAACGGGTGGCCGACGCATCCCACGTCCCCGCTCCGCCGATATTCGATCCGCCCCCGGCGATGCTGTTGTCAGTGGTATTGCCATCCGCATCCCAATAAAGGTTGGCCGCCCTGGCCTTGGGCGTCGTGGCCACGGATACCCCCAGCAAGACCGCGGCGACCATCAAGGAAGCGCGCGGAAGCAGGGTTCGAGGCTTACGAAGTTTCATCTGAATAAATCGGGAGATGCCACCGGGCGGTGACATCAGTTGGGGATAGATTTAAATTTAAGGGCTCACCCCTCTAGCACAACCTTTTTTGCCTGTTTTTAGTCCCCTGAAGGATTTTAGGGGCAGATAACTGGGTGTTTTCCCTTATTTATGTTAATTTCGTGTAAATTAATCCATTAATACACAATTCAGTCGTTAAAGTCGGTTTTTAATGATTTTTATTAATCAATAAAGTTGTTCACAGTCGTTTAGCCGGAGGCACCTGACGGCGGTCTACCGCGTTCTCGGTGGGGACGGCTCTCCGAGCCGTCCGCTCGTCATCGCCCGTCGGCGGGCTCGGAGAGCCCGCCCCACCGTTCGATGCAGGGCGACCCCAGGAAGGGGTACGATTTATCGTGCCCTCCACCTCGGAGGGCGCGGCGAAGCCACGCCCCTACCCTCTGCCGCCCTGCGACGCCCGCGCGGTTGAGCGAGGGCGCTCAACCCTCACCGAGACAACTAGGTCAGCACGCAGTGCTGACCCTACCCATGGCAGGGAGTAACGGTTGGCGGTAAGCGGTTGGGATGATCAGCGAGCAAGGGGAGACCGGAAGCCGGATGATGGGCCGGAGCCTAAGGTAGGGCTGACCACCCTTGGTCAGCCTCGGTTGAGCGAGGGCGCTCAACCCTACCCGAGACACCTAGGTCAGCACGCAGTGCTGACCCTACCTCAATGCATGCACTCCCCCGATACTCGATACTCCATACTCTGCATCCATCCAGGTGGTAGGTGGCAGCCCCGGGTGGCGGGTGGCAGGAATAATCCACTAAGTCCTCGGCGATCGGCGCGGTCCTCTGTCCTCCGTCATCGATTCAGTCATCTCCACTTTAGGTGGCAGCCCCGGGTGGCGGGTGGCAGGCTTTTCCATTCAGCCCTCCGTTCAGCCCTCCACGCAGTCCTCAACGCAGTCCTCAACTCAGTCCTCCGTCATCGATTCAGTCATCTGTCATCCGTCATCTGTCATCGATTCAGCCCTCCATTCAGTTGCAGCTATGTCGTGACGCGGTCCCGACCCTACCTCGAGACAGCTAGGTCAGCACGCAGTGCTGACCCTACCTCAATGGCATGCACTCCCCTGATACTCGATACTCTCAACAGTCCTAACCAACCAGCTTAAGGACCTGCTCCGCTAACAATGCCATGCCCAAGCCCGAGAACCCGATGAGGGTCTCGGTGATCGTCCAGGTGCGCAGGGTCTGTCCGACGGACAGGCCGAGGCATTCCTTGACCATCCAGAAGCCGCTGTCGTTGAGGTGAGAGAGGAAGAGCGAGCCGCAACCGATGGAGATGACCATGAGTTCCGGACTGGTGCCCGGATGCGTCGCGAGCACGGGCGCGATGAAGCCGGAGGCGACGGTGATCGCGACGGTCGCGGAGCCGGTGGCGACGCGGATGAAGGCCGAGACGAGCCAACCGTAGACGAGCAGGGGCAGGCCCGCGGAGGCCGCGATTTCGGCGAGCTGCTTGTCCACGCCGGCCGTACGCATGACGAGCGCGAAGCCGCCGCCGGCGCCGACGAGGATGAGCGTCATGCCTATGCCCGACACGCTCTGCTCGGAGAATCTCAGGAGTTCGCCGGCGCTCCGTCCGCAACGTTTCCCGAAGGCCCACATCGCGAAAAGCACCGATAAAAGCAGGGCAATGACGGGGTTGCCGACGAAGAGGCCGACCTTGCCCCAGAGCGCTTCCTTCGCATGCAGGAGCTCGACCAGCGTACCGGTGAGCAGGAGCATGACGGGCATCAGGACGGTGAAGATCGTCAGGCCGAACGTCGGCAAGGTCTGGCCCGCGGAGACCGAAGGCGTGAATTCCGGCGTGGCGACGTCGACCCGCTTGACGGCGAGCCGCGCGAAGAACGGACCGGCGATGGCGGCGACCGGAATGCCCAGGACCAGCGCCCACAAGATGACCTTACCCATGTCCGCCTGCAGGGCCTCGATCGCGATGACGGGGCCCGGATGCGGCGGCATCAGGCCGTGCATGACGGAGAGGAACGAGAGCAGCGGGAGGACGAGCCGCAGGAAGGGCTGACCGGTCTCCTTGGCGAGGGTGATGACGATCGGGAGGATGAGCAGCAGGCCGACGGCGAACCAGGTCGTCATGCCGACGCAGAGGGCCAGCAGGATGATGCAGAGGCCGATCCGGGAGGGCCCGAGGGTGCGGATGAACTGCTTGGCGAGCACCCCTGCCCCGCCCGATTCGGCCAGCAGCTTGCCGAAGACGACCCCGAGCACGATGATCGCGCCGGTGCCGGCCAAGGTGTTGCCGAAGCCCGTCTGGAAGGCCTTCAGGACCTCGGTCATGGTCAGCGTCCCGGCCGTGGCCACGACCATCGCCCCGAGCGTCAGCGAGCTGATCAGCAGCGCGATGAAGGGGTTGAGCTTCAGCCAGGTCACCAACAGGACCAGGACGGCGATGGCGAGCAGGGCGTAAAGCATGGCGCGAGGGTATCAGGGTTTCGGCGGGGCGACCGTGGCACGAGTAGCACCCGTGCTGATGCCCCCGTCAACCAACAAGGTCTGGCCGGTGACGTAGCGGCTCTCCTCCGAGGCGAGGAAGACCACCGGGCCGGCGAGGTCGTCCGGCGCGCCGGGTCGCTTGAGCGGGATGCGATCGCAGAGGTACTCGACCCACTCGCGGTTTTCGTAAAGCACGGCGTTCTGCGCGGTCTTGAACCAACCGGGCGCGAGGCAGTTGACGGTGACGCCATGGCGGCCCCAGTCGTCGGCGAGGCTCATGGTGAGCTGCTTCACGCCGCCGCGGCTGGCGCCATACGGGGCGAGGCCGGCGTAACCGGCGACGCAGGTGACGGAGCCGATGTTCACGATGCGTCCGTAGCCGCGGGCGATCATGCCCGGAGCCACCGCCTGCGCGGTGAAGAACGTGCCGCGGAGATTGGTGTCGAGGACCATGTTCCAGTCGTCCCAGGTGACCTCGAGGGCGGGCTTGCGCGCATTGCAGCCGGCGTTGTTCACGAGGATGTCGATCCGGCCCATCTGCCGCTCGACGGAAGCCACGGCGGCCTTGATGCTGGCGTGGTCACGGACGTCGAGGTCGACGCCGCAGGTACGGCGGCCGAGGGCCTCGATCTCCTTGCGGAACGGGGCGAGCTTGGACGCGTCGCGGCTCGACATCGCGATATCCGCGCCGGCCTGCGCGAGGGCGCGGGCGAAGTATTGGCCAAGGCCGCGGCTGGTGCCGGTGATGAAGGCGACCTTTCCGGTGAGATCGAAGAAAGCCATCGATTCTATTGATCAGGATTGAGGCGCGAGAATGACCTTCATGACGCCCGGGGCGCCCGCGTAGAGCTTGGCGAACCAGTCGGCGCCCTGCTCGAGCGGAGCGACGGCGGAGATGATCTTGTCGACCTTGATCTGCTTGGTGGCGAGGAGCTCGATGCAGCGCGGGATCTCGCCGGCCGAGGCGCACGAACCCTGCAGGCGGAGCTGCCGGGTGACGACGACCTGGAGCGGGAGCTCGGTCTTCGGGGAGAGGTTGCCGACGAGGGTGACGGTACCGCCTTTGCGGACGGCGTGGATCGCAGAGAGGACCGTGGCGTTGAGGCCGACGCACTCGAAAGCGGCGTCGGCGCCCTGCCCCTTGGTGAGCGACTTGACGTATTCGGTGAGGTCGCCTCCGGTCTTGGGATTGAAGCTGTGGGTGGCGCCGAGTTCCTTGGCCACGGCGAGGCGCGAGTCTTCGGTGTCGACGGCGATGACCTGCGCGAAACCCGCGATCTTGGCGGCTTGGAGCGTCAGGAGGCCGATCATGCCGGTGCCGACGACGATGGCGGTATCGCCCGGGGCGACGGGGGTGAGGCGGACGGCGTGGACGCCCACGGAGACGGCCTCGATCATCGCCGCTTCGGCGAAACCGAGCTCGGCGGGCAGCTTATGGAGGATGCGGGCGGGGACGGTCACGAACTCGGCGAAGGCGCCGTGACGCCGGTAATCGCCGCAGGAGACGCCGAGGACCTGACGGTTGTCGCAGAGGTTCACGTCACCGCGCTTGCAGTGGACGCACTCGCCGCAGAAGACCGTGGAATCGAAGGTGACGCGGTCGCCGGGGGCGAAACCCTTCACCCGGGCGCCGACGCCGGTGATGACGCCCGCGGCTTCGTGGCCCATGACCAGCGGCGGAATGCGGCGGCCGGTGGAGCCGTCATAACCATGGATGTCGGACCCGCAGATCCCGCAGGCGCGGACCTGGATCAGGACGTCGTCGGGACCGCAGACCGGGTCGGCCACGTCCACATAGGACATCTTCTTGTATTCGGTGAGGAGCAGGGCTTTCACAGAGGGAGAGGAAGGAGGCTTTTGAGGAGGGGGGCAAGACAAGGGAGGATGCAAAGAGGCAAGGGCTAGCGACAGGGCCAGAGCTAGGGCTAGAGCTAGAGACAGGGCTAGGGCCAGGGCTGGGGCTAGGGCCAGGGCTGGGGCTAGGGCCAGGGCTGGGGCTAGGGCCGGGGCTGGGGCCAGGGAAATCCTCAGGTGAAAGACGTCAGATGGTGTGCCTTGCCTCCCGCATGACTGACTTCCGATTCTTCATGGGTGGAGAATCGCGGCCTAGATCAATTCATCGCGTGGCAGAAGTCCGTCGCGCTGGCGGGTGATATCATTCTTTTCACCCAACGCTCCGGGCTTTCGCGTCATCAGTGGTTCTGCGATCAGCTCAGGCGTGCGGCCCTTTCGGTTCCGAGCAATATTGCCGAAGGCTATGAGAGGCGTGGTGAAAAAGATACGCCAAGGTTTTATCTGATCGCGATGGGCTCTTGTGCCGAAGCCAAGACGCAGCTCAAGGTCGCGGTGCATGCTCAGTTGATCGGGTCGTCGGAAGCGGCGCCGCTTTACGATGCCTGTGACGAGGTGATGCGCCTTTTGAACGGCGTCATGCGGGCTAGAAGATTGGCTGCTGGTAATCCGCCCTAACTCTGGCCCTAGCCCTAGCCCCAGCCCCGGCTCTGGCTCTGGTCCTCCGCGCGCGTCAGCGCGCGGTCAGAATCCCGCGGCTTTGACCTTCGTCTTCACACGCAGGAGACGGTCCTTGGAGGTGATGTAGAGCGTGTGGCCGTCGTCACCCCAGGTAAGGTTAGCCGTGGCCTGACCGCAAAGGATCGTTCCGAGGTGCTTGCCTTCGGGAGAGAGGATGAGCACGCCGCCGGGGCCGGTGGTCCAGATATTGCCCTTGGCGTCGAGCCGCAGGCCGTCGCAGGAACCGGCGCGCTCCTTGCTCTTCAACGGAGCCGCGAGGAAGACGTCGCGGAGGCCGGAGCCATCGAGGGCGCAGGTCGCGACGCGCGGGTTCTTACCATCCGAGACAGCGAGGTAGAGGGACTTCTGGTCGACGCTCAGGGCGATGCCGTTGGGCCACTGCACGGCCTTGGTCACGAGGGTGACCTTGCCGTCGGTCGCGAGCTTATAGACCCCGTGGTATTGGGTCTCCGACTTCTCGCCCTTGGGCAGGCCGTAAGCGGGGTCGGTGAAATAGATCGAGCCATCCTTGGCCACGCAGAGGTCGTTCGGGCTGTTGAAGCGGACGCCTTCATGGTTCTTGGTCGCGAGCGGCACGAACTTGCCATCGCCACCTAGGCGAGCGACACGTCGCGACCCATGCTGGCAGAGGAGCAATCGACCTTCGCCATCGACCGCGAGGCCGTTAGAACCCTGGTTCGGGGAGGCGTCGTCGGTGCCGCTGGGCTTGAGGAAGACGGAGGCGACCGCATCGCCTTCGATCCACTGGTAGGCGACGTTGTTAGGGACGTCAGAGAAGACGACGCGTCCCTTATACCATGCGGGGCCTTCGGACCAAGTATAGCCGCCGTTCGAGATGGTCTCGATCTTGGCGTCGCTCGCGATGAGGGCGTCGAGCGCCGGATCGAGCCTCTCGATGGATTGTTTCGGACCTTCGGCGGCGAAGGCAGACAAGACGGAGAGGACGAAGGCGGGGAGGAACTTCATGTTAGGGAAGAGTTACGGGCTGGTGCTAGCTAGAGGGCTAGCGTGAGCGGCCGAGGGAGGCAAGAGGCGGATTAGGTCTAGAGCTAGTCCAGTCCTAGCCATAGCCCTGGCCCTGGCCCTAGCCCTAGCCCCAGCCCTACTTCAGCTCACTTTCGTTCGAGTCTCACATAATCCAACCCGAACATATTACGCGGGGTGGCGGCGGGATTAGGCGCAAGGATCTTGATCTCGAGGCGGTGTTCGCCGGCGTCGAGTTCATGTTGACCGCCGTTGAGCTCGCCGGTCGTGACGACTTCGGCGGGATTGTAGAAATCATAGCCTTCGACTCCGAGGAGCCTGCCGTCGAGACGGAGCTCGAAGCTGCCGTAATCATGCGCCTTGGTGCCGACGAACTTCACTTCGTAGGTCCCCTTGGCGGAGACGGGCAATGCGAGCGTAAGCGTGTCGCCGACCTTGCCGCCGGTCCACCAGAGGTGGTCGTTCCCGCTCCAGCGGCTGGCTTTGAAAGCCGTCATCTTCTGGCCACCGGTCTTGCCGCCGGTCACCGAGATCACCTTCAGGGACTCGCCTTCGATCGCGCCTTCGAGCCGCCAGACACCGGGGGCAGTCACGGGGAAGCCATCCGGGAACTGCAGGTAGGCGACGAGGTTGATCACCTGCTCCTTGGTGAGCGCATCGAGCAGGCCTTCGGGCATGAGCGACATCGGGAGGATCTCACGCTTCTCGACCTCGGCCTTGGCGACGGTGAACTTCGCGCCGCCAGGCATCACGAGGCGGAACGACTGCGCGTCCTCGAGCTGGACGATGCCGCTCATCGTGGCGCCGCCCTTCAGCTTGAAGACGTTGAGCTGGTAATCCTTGCCGATGACGCCGTTGGGGTTGAGCACGTTCTCCAGGAAGTAATCGAGCTTGCCGATATTGGAACCGGCGAGACCCGGGCCGACCTGGTTGCCTGTGTAGCCGAACGTATGGCAGATGCCGCAAGCGGAAGCGAAGAGCTGGCGGCCGGCGGCGATGTCACCCTTGCGGACGGCCTTCGGCTTCAGCATGGCTTCGTACTTGGCCTTGTTCTTGGCGAAGTCGGCCTTGGTCGCATTGACCACCCCCACGACCGCGGCGAGCTGGCCGTCGAGTTCCGGGTCGCCGAGCGACTTCAGCTGACGCGCCACGAGCGGAGACAGCAGCGATTTGTCGGCCTTGCCCGCGGCCACCGCCGCGAGGAGGGCCTTGCCGCCGGCGACGTTGCTGGCGAGCGCCGCGACGGCGTCGTTGCGCTGTTCCGGCGAGAAGACGCCGAAACGTCCGAGGAGGACGGCCGGAGAGTCCGCGTCGCCCGCGGCGGCGAGCGCCTGGATGAGCGCGCGCCGGAAGGCCGGCGTGGTCTCCTCGGCGAAGGCCTTGTGGATCACCGGGGCGGCGGCGCGGTCGCGCGAAGCGACAAGGACGGCGAGCGCGCGCTGGCGGGCCGGCAAGGGCGCCTGGGCGTTGCCGAGATGGCCCCGGAAGAAAGCTCGGCTGGTCTCATCGCCGGCGAGGGCGTCGAGCTCATTCAGGTTGGCCAGCAGGTCGGGCGAAGCGCCCTGACGCAGGCCGCCGACGAGCGCGGGCCAGCCGGCCGGGGCGGCGAAGGAGCCGGCCTGACGGACGCCTTCGACCACGCGGCTCACGAGCGTGGCGCGACGGGCGGGGTCGGTCTCGCGCAGGGCGATGGCGAGCACCTGGGCGCGGGCGCGGGCATCGCTGGCGAGCCGGCGGTAGATGAAGTCCACCGTCTGCGGGTGACGGCAGGCGGCCGCGAGGGCGAGGCCGCGCTCGGCATCGGCGCCGACGAGCGGTTCGATGCCATACCAGAGGAGCAGCGGGATGTTATGATCCGAAGCGTCCTCGGCGCGGGCCAGCAGCGGCTCGGCGATCGCGGCGCGTTGGTCGAGGGGGAGATAGGAAAGCGCGGAGGCGAGTTCGCGGCGCACCTGCGGGGAGGCCTCGGTCTTCGCGAGGCCGGCGAGGGCCGGCACGCCGGCGGTCCACTGCTGGGCGATCAGGCGTACGGCCCATCCGCGCACGGCGGGAGCTTCGTCTCTCAAGGCACCGGCCAGGAGCGCGTCATCGAGGGAGCCGCTGCTCTGCAGCGCCCAGAGCGCCCGAAGGCGGCGGGTGGCAGGGCCCGGCTCCTTGAGCGCGGCCAAGAGAAGCTGACGGGCGGCGCCTTCGACGGGGCCGCGCTCGGCGAGGACCTTGCGGGCCTGGCGGACGAAATATTCGTTGGCGTCATCCAGGGTGGCGCCGGCGAGTTCGTTCGAGGTCCAGCGCGTCATGTCGCCGGCGCGCGAGGTCGGTTTGCCGAAGCTGATGCGATAGATGCGACCATTGGTGCGGTCCCAGATCTCCTGAGTGTTATTGTGGCAGACCTGGACGTCGGACCAGTCGCTCACATAGAGCGCGCCGTCCGGACCGATGCGCTGCGAGACCGGGATGAAGGTGGCGTCATTGCTGCGGAGGAAATCATTGCCGTGATGGCCGACGAAACCGCTGCCCTCCGGCACGACCTGGTCGGAGACGAGGCGGTGGCCGTGGAGGTTGCCGAAGATGAGCATGCCGCGGTAGGCCGCCGGGAAGTTGTCGCCGTTATAGATGGCGAGGCCCGAGTGGGCGTGGCCGCCGCCCACGGCGTCGGTGGTCTCGGGGACCTTGAGGGCGTCGGGGCGATGGACCTTGGAGCCGGCGTAGTGGGCGTGGTCGGCGATGGTCTTGATGTCGTCGTAGGTGAACGGATTGAAATGCTGGCCGGCTTGGCGTTGGTAACGGGCTCCGGGAAGGATATGGTAGAGGTGCGGGATGACGCAGGCCGTGTTGAAGAATTCGCCCTGCGCATCGTAGTCGAGGCCCCACGGATTGCTCGTGCCTTCGGCGAAGACCTCGAAGACATGGCGGGTCGGGTGATAACGCCAGACGCCGGCGTTGATCTTCTTGCGCTCGGCGTCAGGCGTGCCGGGCTTGCCGACGACCGAATGAGTGAAGACGCCATGGTTGCCGTAGAGCCAGCCGTCCGGACCCCAGACGAAGCTGTTGAGCGTCTCGTGCGTGTCATGGAAGCCCCAGCCGTCGAGCAGCACGACCGGCTGGCCGGCCTTGTCGTCGGCGTCCTTCGGGATGAAGAGAAACTCCGGGGCCGCGCCGACCCACACGCCGCCGTGGCCGACTTCGATGCCCGAGACGAGGTTGAGGCCTTCCTTGAAGACCGTGACCTTGGCGTAGGAGCCGTCCTTCTTCACGTCCTCCAGGATCAGGATGCGGTCGGCGCCCTGCCCGTCCGGCCGCTTCTTCGGATAAGCCATGCCTTCCACGACCCAGAGACGGCCGCGTTCGTCGAAGCACATCGCGATCGGCTGGACGACCTTGGGCTCGGCCGCGACGAGCGAGACCTGGAAGCCTGGCGGAAGCGACATCGTCTTGATCGCGTCGGCCGCCGTCTGGCCGGTCTTGTAGGCGCCCGGGGCGACGCGGACGGCAGGACCGGGCGGCAGCGCCGGGGCGGCGAGGCACGCGGCCGCGAGGTAGAGCGCGAGGAATCGCATAGGGATGCAGAGATGATTAAAGCCGCCCCTCGGCGAAGGAAGCCGAAATCATGAGAACAGAACGCCGTTCCTTGGACGAAATGACGCCCCTTTCATATTGGCAACCTTTCGAGCCGGACTATTCCCTATCCCACACCCCACATGAAGCACCCCCTCGCCCTCCTCGCCCTCCTCGCCGCGTTCGGCCAAGCCGCCGTCGCCCAGGAAGTGAAGCTCGTCGAACAGAAGGACAAGCAGCAGGTCGACGTCCTCGTCGACGGCCAGCCCTTCACCTCCTACGTCTACTGGTCCAACCAGAAGAAGCCCCTGCTTTCCCCGCTGCGCACCGCGCAGGGCAACATCTTCACCCGCGGCTTCCCGCTCGAGAAGATCGCCGGCGAGCGCACCGACCACCCGCACCACATCTCCTCGTGGTTCAACTACGGCGACGTCAACGGCACCGACTTCTGGAACTCCCCGCCCGAAGGCTACGCCCACAAGGGCAAGATGCCCTACGGCGCGGTGAAGCATAAGAGCATCAAGACGATCAACGGCGGCGACGGCGCCGCGACCCTCGAGGTCTCCTCGGATTGGATCATGGCCGACGGCTCCAAGGTGCTCCAGCAGGACGAGACCCTCGTCTTCCGCGCCGCCAAGGACCTGCGCATCATCGACCGCATCATCACCCTCACCGCCCAGGAGAAGGACGCCGTCTTCCATGACTCCAAGGAAGGCGCCATCGCCATCCGCGTGACCCGCGCCCTCGAAGAGCCTTCCACCAAGCCCGAGATCTTCACCGACGCCGCCGGCATCCCGACCACCGTCGCCAAGCTCGACAACACCGGCGTCAACGGCGTCTACCTCAGCAGCGAAGGCGCCGTCGGCGAGAAGGAAGCCTGGAGCACCCGCGCCAAGTGGATGACCCTGTCCGGCAACGTCCGCGGCGAGGACGTCTGCGTGGGCATCTTCGACCACCCGAAGAACGTCACCTACCCGACCTATTGGCATTGCCGCGGCTACGGCCTCTTCGCCGCCAATCCGTTCGGCGCCAAGGAATTCCCCAAGGGCAATCCTTCCAAGAAGGCCCTCAACTTCACTCTCAAGGCCGGCCAGTCCGAGACCTTCCGCTTCCGCATCCTGATCCACTCCGGCAAGCTGGACGCCGCGCAGACCGAAGCGCAATATCAGCAGTTCCTGAAGGATGTGAAGTGAGCCGGGCGAGCGCGGCTCGCCGATTCACAGGGCTAAGGCTAGGGCCAGAGCCAGGGACAGTTGGATTGATGAAGGGGCCGATAGGCCCCTTTTTTATTGGGGTAAATCAAAGCGACAAGGGGAGATCGGAAACCGGACGATTGGCCGGGGCGCCCATTTTCAGGTCTCAGGTCTCGGCCATTGGGATCCGGGCACGGGTATTCAGGTTCAGGTTCGGGTTCAGGAAATCTGTGCTCTGTCATCGATTCAGCCATCTCTCCATTTCAGGTGGCCGGTGGCAGCCCCGGGTGGCGGGTGGCGGGGCTTTTCCATTCAGCCCTCCATTCAGCCCTCAACGCAGTCCTCCATTCAGTCCTCCGTGCTCGGCTCCGCCCTCTGTGCTCTGTCATCGATTCAGCCATCTCTCCATTTCAGGTGGCCGGTGGCAGCCCCGGGTGGCGGGTGGCGGGGCTTCTCCATTCAGCCCTCAACGCAGTCCTCCGTTCAGTCTTCCGTGCTCGGCTCCGCCCTCTGTCATCTGCCATCGACTCCGTCATCGACCCAGCCATCTGCCCTCGACCTAGCCCTTGATTCCCTCTTCAATTCCTCATCGCATGAAGACCCGTAAGCTCGGCAACTCTCCGCTTCATCTCACGCCCGTCGGCCTGGGCACCTGGGCCATCGGCGGCGGCGACTGGAAATTCGGTTGGGGCACGCAAGACGACGCCCTTTCGATCCGCACCATCCACGAAGCCATGGCCGTCGGCATCAACTGGATCGACACCGCCGCGGTCTACGGCCTCGGCCGTTCCGAGGAGGTCGTCGGGCGCGCGCTCAAGGAGATGAAGGACAAGCCGATCATCTCGACGAAGTGCGAGCGCTGCTGGGAGCCGGACGGCACGATCGTACCCCGCCTCAAGCGCGCGAGCGTGAAGCAGGAGTGCGAAGACAGCCTGCGCCGCCTGGGCGTCGACGTCATCGACATGTACCAGATCCACTGGCCGCAACCCGACGAAGACATCGAGGAAGGCTGGTCCGCCGTCGCCGAGCTGGTCAAGGAGGGCAAGGTCCGCTACGCGGGCGTCAGCAATTTCAGCGTCGCCCAGCTCAAGCGCATCCAGCCCATCCACGCCGTCACTTTCCTGCAGCCGCCCTACAGCATGCTCAACCGGAGCATCGAGGCCGAGCTCCTGCCTTACTGCGAAGAGAACGACATCGGCATCATCGCCTACAGCCCGATGCAGAAAGGGCTGCTCAGCGGCAAGGTCACCCAGGAATGGGCCGCCACCCTGCCCGCCGACGACCATCGTCGCGCGGACCCGCAGTTCAACGAGCCGCTGCTGACGAAGAACATCGCGCTGGCCAAGGGCCTAGCCGAGATCGCCCATCGCTACGGCCGGAACTCCGCCGAACTTGCCATCGCTTGGGTGCTGCGTCAGCCGCGGGTGACCGCCGCCATCGTCGGCGCCCGCAAGCCGGGCCAGATCAAGGAGACCGTCTTCGGCGGCAAGTTCGCCATCAAGCCGGATGATCTGGAGCGGATCGACGCATTACTGCAGGCGAGAGGCTGAACAAAGGTTTAAGCGGTGAGCGGATAGCGGTTGGCGGTCGGGGCGTGTCAGCAAGCAAAGGGAAACCGGAGACCGGAAGATTGGCCGGAGTGCACATTTTCAGGTCTCGGGTCTCAGCGATCAGCTTCCAGGTACGGTTGATCAGGTTCAGGTTCGGGTTCAGGAAATCAGCCCTCTGTCATCTGTCATCGATGCAGTCATCTACTCATTCCGGGTGGCAGGTGGCAGCCCCGGGTGGCCGGTGGCGGGTTTTCCATTCAGTCCTCCATTCAGCCCTCAACTCAGTCCTCCGTGATCTGTCATCGATTCAGCCCTCTGTCATCGACTCAGTCATCCTTCATTCCAGGTGGCGGGTGGCAGCCCCGGGTGGCCAGTGGCAGGATTAATCCATTCAGCCCACCATTCAGTCCTCGATTCGGCCTTCATTCTTCCTTCAATCCCCCCTCACCCCATGAAGACACTGCCCCTGCTGCTCGCCCTGGCCTCGCTCTCTCTTTTCGCCGCCGACGCCCCGAAAGCCGCCCTGGCGGAAAAGACGCCGGCCAAAGCCAAGGCCAAGACGAAGGCCCCCAACCCGGCGATGGCGCCGATCACGGACGTCGCCGGCCTGCCCCGCGTCCTGCTCATCGGCGACTCCATCTCGATCGGCTACACGCTCCCCGTCCGTCAGGAACTCGCCGGCAAGGCGAACGTGCACCGCATCCCGACGAACGGCGGCCCGACCAAGAACGGCACGGCGAACCTCGCCAAATGGCTGGGCGACGGGAAGTGGGACGTGATCCATTTCAACTTCGGCCTGCACGACCTCCGCCACATGGAAGACGGCAAGCGCCAGGTGGAGCCGGCGGATTACGAGAAGAACCTCCGCTCGCTCGTCGCCGACCTGAAGAAGACCGGCGCCAAGGTCATCTTCGCGACCACCACGCCCGTCCCGGAAGGCAAGCTCACGCCGCAGCGCACTTTCGGGGATGTCGCCGTCTACAATGACATCGCCCTCAAGGTCATGAAGGAGAACAACGTCGCCATCGACGACCTCAACGCCGCGATCACGCCCACGCTTGCGCAGCACCAGAACAAGGCCGACGTCCACTTCAACGCCGAAGGCTCGGCCACGCTCGGCAAGGCCGTCGCGAAGTCGATCAACGCCGCGCTGGGGAAGTAAGGGACGAAAGGCAAAGGTGATGGCGGCTGGCGGTTAGCGGTTGGGAACACAGATACTCAAAGGGAGACCGGAAACCGGAAAGTTTGCTGCGGGCATAAGACACCCCAGCCAATCATCCGGTCTCCGGTTTCCCTTTGATCTTATGTTTTCATTCCGGGTGGCTGGTGGCAGCCCCAGGTGGCGGGTGGCGGGCGCTCATACCCAATTCAGCCCTCCATTCAGCCCTCAACGCAGTCCTCCATTCAGTCCTCCATTCAACTATGTCGTGACGCGGTCCCGACCCTACCCAAGCCATGCGCTCCCCCGATACTCGATACTCCATACTCGATACTCTCGATGCCCCCGACCCCTAGCCCTATCCCTCTGGGCCTGCAAATGAGGGGCTTTGATTCTCATTTGCAGGCCGAGTCAGGAACATTCCCCTTGGCAGATTGTTGAAAGAGCGACAGGTTTTCTCCTCCCCATACCGTCCATGCCTCCCAGCATGGCACCAACATTTTTTACCAAAACCAGAAACCCATGCGCAAGCTGTCCACCCTCCTGCTGGCCCTGCTCGGATTCGTCTCCGTCTCGGCCCAGAACCTCACCCTCGATAAGGGTGACCACATCGCCTTCGTCGGCAGCGGCTTCGCCGACCGGCAGCAGCACCACGGCCACTTCGAGACCCTGATCCATCAGGCCTTCCCGGAGCATAACCTCGTGGTCCGCAACCTCGGCTTCTCCGGCGACGAAGTGGGCGTGAAGCCCCACCGCTCCGACGAAGTGGCCGGTCTCGACTACTTCCTCAACATGAAGCCGGGCGCCCTGACCACCAAGGTCGGCAAGACCGAGGTCACCTACCACGCCGGCGCGCACTTCCACGCCAACGTGCTCTTCGCCTACTGGGGCTTCAACGAGTCGTTCGCCGGTCCGGCGGGCCTCGAGACCTTCAAGGCCAACCTCGACGGCTGGCTGAAGTCGACCCTCGCCGCCGACTACGGCAAGGGCAAGGTCCGCGTGGTCCTCTTCTCCCCGATCGCGCACGAGGACCTGAAGTCCGCCGACTACGACGCGAAGCTCGCCGCCGACAACAACAAGAACCTCGCACTGTACACGGCCGCCATGGCGCAGGTCGCCAAGGCCAACGGCGTCCCGTTCGTCGACCTCTTCGCCGCCTCCCGGAAGCTCTACGCCTCGGCCAAGTCCCCGCTCACCCATAACGGCATCCACGTGAACGCCGCCGGTGACGCCGCCTTCGCCCCGGTCCAGTTCCAGGCCGTCTTCGGCAAGGCCGCCGGCGCCGTCGACGAGAAGGTCCGCGCCGAAGTGAACGAAAAGAGCACCCAGTGGCACCACCGCTACCGCACGGTCGACCAGTTCAACATCTTCGGCCAGCGCTCCCGCATCAAGTACGAGGGCATCGACAACGCCACGGTACTCGGCGCCGAACTCGCCAACCGCGACCTCAAGACCGCCAACCACGACAAGGGCATCTGGGCCGCCGCCCAGGGCAAGCCGGTCGAAGTGAAGCACGACAACCTCAAGGCCGAGATCCCGGTGCCCCCGAACCGCAAGGAGCCGATCCCCTACCTCAGCGGCGAAGAGCAACTGAAGCACCTCTCCACCCCCGAGGGCGTGAAGGTCGAGTTCATCGCCGATGAGACCATCATCCCCGAACTCATCAACCCGGTGCAGATGAACTTCGACACCAAGGGCCGCCTCTGGATCGCCTGCTGGCCGAGCTACCCCGAGACCTCCCCGACCACCAAGGTCTTCGACAAGCTCATCGTCCTGGACCTTGACCCGAAGACCGGCAAGGTCCTCAAATCCACGACCTTCCTCGACGGCCTCAACTGCCCGACCGGCTTCCAGTTCTACAAGGACGGCGTCATCCTGATCCAGTCGCCGGACATCTGGTACGTCCGCGACACCGACGGTGACGGCAAGGCCGACTGGAAGGAACGCCTGCTCACCGGCATGGACGCCGCCGACTCGCACCACGAGACGAACTCCATCTGCTACGAACCAGGAGGCGCCATCTATCTCTCGGACGGCGTGTTCCACCGCACCCAGGTCGAGACCATCAACGGCGTGCTGCGCAACACCAACGGCGCCATCTACCGCTTCGAACCCCAGACCAACAAGCTGACCCGCCACGTACCCTACGGCTTCGCCAACCCGCACGGCCGCGTCTTCGACTACTGGGGCAACGACATCATCACCGACGCCACCGGCAACGCCAACTACTTCGGCCCGGGCTTCTCGAGCCACCTCGACACCGGCGCCCACTCCGGCTTCAAGCAGTTCTGGAACCGTCCGTCACGACCCTGCCCGGGCACCGCGATCCTGAGCAGCCGCCATTTCCCAGACGACTGGCAGGGCGACTTCCTCAACACCAACGTGATCACCATCCAAGGCATCTTCCGCGCGAAGATCACCGAGGACGGGGCCGGCATCAAGGGCGAGACCCTCCTGCCCAACCTGCTCGAGACCGACAAGGAGAAGGCCGGCAACTTCCGTCCCTCCGGAGTCGCCGTCGCCCCCGACGGCTCCCTCTACGTCATGGACTGGTCGCAGATGCTCATCGGCCACCTCCAGCACCACCTGCGCGACCCCAACCGCGACCACCAGCACGGCCGCCTCTACCGCCTGACTTACCCGAGCCGCCCGCTCCTCACGCCGAAGAAGATCGACGGCGAGTCCGTGGAGAGCCTCCTGGCGCTCCTAACCGAGCACGAGGACAACGTCCGCCAGCGCGCCAAGATCGAGCTGCATAAGCACGACACCCCCAAGGTCATCGCCGCGACCCAGAAGTGGGCCAAGCAGTTCGATCCGAACAAGGTCGAAGACGCCCACCACCTGCTCGAAGCCCTCTGGGTCCACCAGTGGCACAACGTCGTGAACCCGGAGCTCCTCGGCCAGCTCCTGAAGTCTCCCGAGCCCCGCGCCCGCGCCCAGGCCGTGCGCGTCGCCATCTACCAGCGTGACCGCCTGCCGAACGCCCTCGCGATCATGGAGGACGCCGTCAAGGACGCCCACCCGCGCGTCCAGCTCGAAGGCGTGCGCGGACTGAGCTTCTTCCGCGGTCAGGACACCGAGCGCGCCATCGCGGCCGCCGCGACGCTCAAGGGCTCGAAGGATTACTACATCGCCTACTGCCTCCGCCAGACGATGAAGCAGCTCGAATCCCTCCCCGAGGGCAAGGGCAAGGTGAATCTCAAAGACTATGCCGACCAGAAGGAAGCGTCCTACGGCCCGAGCGACAAGAAGCTCTCCAAGGACGACAAGCGCCTCTACGACAAGGGGAAGGAAGTCTACTTCCGCGAAGCCCACTGCTCGACCTGCCACCAGGCCGACGGACGCGGCGCCGAGATGCCGAAGGAACCCGGCAAGCCCGTCCGTGGCGCTTACCCGCCCCTGGGTCGCACGCCCGGCTACCCGTCCAACGGTTGGCTCGAAGGCGACCCCGACCGCGTGATCAAGATCGTCCTCAACGGCCTGTATGGTCCGCAGACCATCGACGGCAAGACCTACGGTGACATGACCACCGGTCAGCCCGTGATGACCGGCCTCGGCCAGCTCCTCAACGACGAGGAAGTAGCCGCGGTGATCACCTACGTCCGCCAGTCATTCGGCAACAACTACCCGGTCGTCAGGCCGGCCCAGGTGAAGAAGGTCCGCGACGCGATCAAGGGCAAGAACAACGCCATGTTCACCGTCGAGGAAGTCCTCAAGGAACACCCGCTCGGCGCGCCCGCCAAGGCCGAGCCGGCGAAGAAAAAGAAGTAAGAGGTCCTCGATTCCTCCCCGAAGGGCGTGCCAGGCGGCACGCCCTTTTTGTCCTCTGTCAATAACTCGGCGGCGTATGACGTGCCGTCCGCTTGCCTCCGGCCCGACTTCCACAAGATTGGGCGGCATGAGACCCGCCCTCTGGAAGGCCGTCGCCGGACACCTCAAGGCGCATGACGCGGCCTACCGCCTGACCGCGCGCGATGACTTCAACGCCCGCGTGACGCTCAAAGGCTCGACCGCGCTCGTCCGGGCTTTCTACCAGCCGCGCGAAGGCGACGTCCCCGGCGAAGCCACCGTGCACCTGACCCTCGACGGCCAGTCTCAGCTCGGCGCGATCGCGGCCTTCCTTTCTGATCAGAAGAAATACGCGAAGAAGCTCCCCTCGACGCTGCACTTCTCGCAGGAACTCTCCGCGCGCAAGCCCGAGGGACTCGGCGAGGCCCGCCTGACCTTCAAGGCCAACGTGGTCTCCTGGCACGACAGCAAGCTCATCGAACGCCTCAGCGTCTTCTACGCCGAAAGCTTCCACGCCCTCTTCCAGCTCCACCGCGAACTGACGGCGGCGGGAGAATGAATGCCTTGAGGCAGGGTCAGCGCTGCGTGCTGACCTAGTTTGCCTTGGGTAAGGTCGGGACCGCGTCACGACATAACGCTGCCGAACGGATGACTGCATCGATGACAGAGGACAGAGGACTGAATCGACCACGGAGGACTGAATGGAGGGCTGAATGGAAAAGCCCGTCACCTGCCACCTGGGGCTGCCACCTGAAGCGAGATCGATCACTCAAAGGGAGACCGGATGATTGGCTGGGGTGTCTTATCTCCGCAGCATACTTCCCGGTCTCCGCTCTCCCCATCAGAACCTTCTCTCTGCCTATGTCGTGACGCGGTCCCGACCCTACCGCCTAGCCTCAGCCCTAGCCCTGTCTCTGGCCCTGAACTAAGGCGATGCCGCAGGCATCGCCTTAGTTCTTCCCTTTTCCCCCGACAAAGGCTTAAAAAGACCCCTTCCCGTCTCCGCTTTACCGTCCCATGACCTCCGCCCAAGTCCGCCAATCCTTCCTCGATTTCTTCAAATCGAAGCAGCACTCGATCGTCCAGTCGTCGAGCCTGATGCCGGACTCCCCCAACCTGCTCTTCACCAACGCCGGGATGAACCAGTTCGTCCCGATCTTCCTCGGCCAGACGAAGTGCCCGTACGCCCCCGGCCGCGCCGCCGACACCCAGAAGTGCATCCGCGCCGGCGGCAAGCACAACGACCTCGAAGACGTCGGCCTCGACACCTACCACCACACGTTCTTCGAGATGCTGGGCAACTGGTCCTTCGGCGACTACTTCAAGCGCGAGGCCATCGACTTCGCCTGGGAGCTCATCACCGAGGTCTGGAAGTTCCCGAAGCACCGCCTCTACGCCACCGTCTACAAGCCGGACAAGTCCAAGGGCGACCCGTCCGAGTTCGACCAGGAAGCCTGGGACGTCTGGGCCGAGAAGTTCCGCGCCGCCGGCCTCGACCCGGCGATCCACATCGTCAACGGCAACAAGAAGGACAACTTCTGGATGATGGGCGAGACCGGCCCCTGCGGCCCTTGCACCGAACTCCACGTCGACCTGACCCCCGAAGGCGACACGAAGGGCACGCTCGTCAACGGCAGCGACGCCCGCTGCATGGAGATCTGGAACCTGGTCTTCATCCAGTTCAACGCCAACCCGGACGGCACCTTCAGCCCGCTCCCGGCCCGCCACGTCGACACGGGCATGGGCTTCGAACGCGTCAGCGGCATCATGCAGTGCACGAAGAACTTCAAGGACTTCTCCGGCGTGATCTCCAACTACGAGAGCGACGTCTTCACGCCGCTCTTCCGCCGCCTCGAAGAGCTCTCCGGCAAGAAATACGGCTCCACCCTGCCCGCCGCCGGCTCGATCGGCGACACGCAGCAGGAGAAAGACGACGTGGCCTTCCGCGTCATCGCCGACCACATCCGCACGCTTTCGTTCGCCATCGCCGACGGCATCCAGCCGGGCAACTCCGACCGTAACTACGTCCTCCGCCGCATCCTGCGCCGCGCGGTCCGCTACGGCCGCACGCTCGGGCTCAAGAACGGGTTCTTCCACCAGCTCGTCGGCGTGCTCGCCGACACGATGGGCGACGTCTTCCCGGAGATCCGCACCCGCCGCGCCGTCGTGGCCGACGTGATCCGCATCGAGGAAGAGTCCTTCAACCGCACCCTCGACAAGGGCATCGCCCTCTTCGAAGACGAAGCCGGCAGGCTCAAGGCCGGCGGGGTCATCTCGGGCGCCATCGCCTTCCGCCTCTATGACGAGCAGGGCTTCCCGCTCGACCTCACCCAGCTCATGGCCCGCGAACGCGGCCTGACCGTCGACGGCGCCGGTTTCGAGAAGCTGATGGAAGAGCAGCGCAACCGCGCCCGCGCCGCGCAGAAGAAAGAGGTCATCACGCTTTCTGACATCGGTTCCGACCACCCGACGGCCTTCGTCGGCTACGACGCCCTCGCCACGCAGGCCAAAGTCGCCCAGGTCGCCAAGATCAAGGACCGCTCGGCCGTCATCCTCGACAAGTCCCCCTGCTACGCCGAGATGGGCGGCCAGGTCGGCGACTCCGCGCTCATCACCCTCGGCGGCCGCCAGTGGCGCGTGACCGACACGCAGAAGTCCGGCCAGACCTGGCTGCACTTCCTCGACGGCGAAGACGCCCCGGAAGCCGGCGCGACGATCGAGATCGCCGTCGACCAAGCCCGCCGCGACGCCATCCAGCGTCACCACACGGTCACCCATATCCTGCACTGGGCGCTCCATGAGGTCGTCTCCAAGGAAGCCTCGCAGAAGGGCTCCGCGGTCGACCCGACGAAGCTGACCTTCGACTTCAACGGAGCGGCGCTCACGCCGGGCCAGCTGGCCGACATCGAGAAGCTCGTCAATGAGCGCATCCTCGCCAACGACGCCGTGACCTGGAGCGAAGTCGCCTACGCGTCCGTCAAGGGCCGCCCGGACATCATGCAGTTCTTCGGCGACAAATACGGCGACTCCGTCCGCGTCGTGCAGGTCGGCGGCAAGGCTGCGTCCCTCAACGGCTGGTCGATGGAACTCTGCGCCGGCACGCACGTCCGCCACACCGGCGAGATCGGCCTCTTCCGCATCGTGGGCGAGAACGCCATCGCCGCGGGCGTCCGCCGCATCGAAGCCGTCGCCGGCCTCGCCTCCTACGAACGCGCGAAGTCCGAAGCCGAGCTGCTCAAATCGCTCGCTGCTTCGACCAACACGCCCGTCACCGACCTGGCCAAGCGCCTCGAGCAGATCATGGAACAGTCCGCCGCGCTCGAAAAGAAGCTCAAGGCCTACCGCGACAAGGAATCCTCGCAGCTCGCCGACGCCCTCGCCGCCAAGGCGGGCGACCGCGCGGGCCTGAAGTATGTCGTCTCCCAGGTCAGCGCCGAGACGCCCAACGATCTCCGCGACCTCGGCGCCAAGGTGGCCGGCAAGGTCGGTCCTTCCGCCGTCGTCGTTCTCGCCGCCGTCTTCGGCGACAAGGTCTCCCTCGTCGCCAACTGCGGCGCCGACGCCGTCAAGGCGGGCAAGGCCGCCGGCAAGATCGTCACCGACGCCTGCGGTAAGCTGGGCGGCAAGGGCGGCGGCAAGCCCGACGCCGCGATGGGCGGCGGCACCGATGTTTCCAAAGTCGCCGAGGCTTTGGGCAGTGTTGCGTAAGAAAGGTTAGGGCTAGGGCTGGGGCTAGAACTAGGGCCAGGTAATATTGGCCCTGGGTAGGTATCGGCGGGCGCGAACACTGACGCTCAAAGGGAGACCGGAAACCGGAAGAAAGGCTGGGGCCTATTTTCAGGTCTCGAGTCTCGGCCCTCGGGACCCAGGTGCGGGTAATCAGGTTCAGGTTCGGGTTCAGGAAATCCTCTCTCTGTCATCTGCCCTCTGTCATCAATTCAGCCCTCTATTCAGTCCTCCACGCAGTCCTCCATTCAGCCCTCCATGCAGCCCTCAACTCAGTCCTCTGTCATCCGTCACCGATTCAGTCGTCATCCACTTCGGGTGGCAGGTGGCAGCCCCCGGTGGCGGGTGGCGGGAATAATCCACGCAGCCCTCCACGCAGCCCTCCATTCAACCCTCCGCGATCTGCCATCGATCGTCTTTCCTACCCCCACCCCTCCCCCCTTATCATTCTTATCAATCCCTTCCCTTGTCTCCGTGCTTTATCATCCATCGCTCATCGTCCATCCTGACTTCATACCCTCCCATGCGCCTCTTCGCCCTCCTCCTGCTGCTCCCGCTGACCCTAGCCGCGCAGAGCGGCAACTCGTCCCCAAAGCACCACGTCCGCCTGCAGGTGGAAGCGGGCAAGATCGCCCTGCCGCTTTCGATCACGATCAAAGGCAAGACCGCCGCCGCGGTCGACGAGCGCGTCGAAGCGATCCGCAAGGAACTGACGAAGCGCTTCGCCGATCAGCCGGGCTGGGAACTGCGCGAGACCTTGGCCGAGTTCGCCCGACCGGAGACGAAATCCTACGCCTCGCGTCCGTCTGGTGGCTCCAAGCTCTTCGGCGACGACGAAGTCGACCCGGGCGAGGTGACTTACGTGGCGAATGCCCGCTGGGAACTGCTCACCGAAGCCGAGAAGGGGGCCAAAGGCGTCGCCACCTTGCGAACCAAGGCCGAAGGACTGGTGAAGCCGAAGAACGAGGACGAGAAACAGGTCGTCGGCACGCCGGAGTATCGGCTCAACGACCCCGAGGAGTTCCGCGACGAACTGCTCGGGCTCATCAAGGCCGACTTCGAGGAAGCCAGGAAACACCTGCCCGAAGGCCAGTGGACGCTCGAACTCAGCGGCCTCGCCGGCCCCGTCAATGTCGTCGCCCTCGGCGGCAAACGCTATGAGGTCAGCCTGACGTACCGGATGGCTTTCCTCACGCCGAAGCCGGAAAAGGCCACGAAATAAGGCCGATTCCCGCCGGCCCGGCCGGCTTGTCCTTGCCCTTCCCCGGCGGACGACTAGTCGTCATTCATGGCCATCCGCCGCCTCACGCTCGTCGTCAACCGCACCAAGCCCGGGGTGGATGATATCGTGCGTTCGGTCCAGGAAGCCGCCCAGAAGGCCGGCGTGACCCTGACCGTCGCCGACGGCTGGCCGATCAGCCGCGGCACCCTCCAAGGCGCCGATGCGTGCGGCGTGGTCGGCGGTGACGGCACCTTCCTCGGCGTCGCCGAAGCCGCCGCCCTCGAAGGCGTGCCGCTCTTCGGCATCAACCGCGGCAAGCTCGGCTTCCTCGCCGCTTACCCGAGCGACGACGTCGGCGCGTCGCTGCATTCCATCCTAAGCGGCGACTTCCGCGTCGAGAAGCGCGCCCTCCTCGAGATCCGCTTCGCCGACGGCAGCTTCGCCTTGGCGCTCAACGACCTGGTGATCAAGACCCGCGACGTCTTCCGCATGGGCCGCTTCTCCGTCCTCGCCGACGGAGCCCGCGTGAACGAATACCGGGCCGACGGCCTCATCCTCGCCTCCCCCACCGGCACCTCGGCCTACAACCTGGCCGCCGGCGGCCCGCTCGTCGACCCGGCCGCCTCGGTGCTCGTGCTCACACCGATCTGCGCGCACACGCTCTCCAACCGCTCGGTGATCTTCGACGGCGAGACCGAACTCGAGATCCGCAGCGAAGACAGCGCCTTGCTCGGCCTCTCGGTCGACGGCCGCGAGACCCTCGAAGCCCAGCGCCGCCTTCCGCTTGTCATCCGCACCGCCAAGGTCCAGCTCGCCCTCCTGCGTCCCAAATCGCTCACCCATTTCGACGTCCTGCGGAGTAAGCTTAAGTGGAGTTGAGGCGGGCTAAGCCCGTCTCAACCCCACAGGGGTAGGGCCAGGGCTAGAGACAGGGCTTGGTTTAATTGGCTCAGGCAGGGCGGGTTCTCCGAACCCGCCGCTGATCGGACGGCTCGGAGAGCCGTCCCTACCAACCCGCCGTTGAACCGATCGACATCCGAATCTCTCCCTGCGATCGGTCCGCTCGTAGAGCCGTGTCTACCATAACCTGCGGCTTCTAGCCCCAGCCCTAGCCCTGTCCCTAGCCCTCCCTCCAGCCCTTTCTCTTGCCCTTCCGCCCTCCCGCCTCTTTAACGCCACTTCGATGCTCACGATTGCCAATGTTTCCAAGTCCTACGGACCCCGCACCTTGTTCGCGGAGGTCTCGCTGAACATCGCCCGGACGGACCGCCTCGGCCTCGTCGGCGCCAACGGCGCCGGCAAGTCCACCCTCTTCAACATCATCCTCGGCAAGGACCAGCCCGACGAAGGCCTCATCGAATGGGAACGCGGCGCGAACTTCGGCTTCCTGCCCCAGGAAAGCGCCCCCGTCGGCGACGAGACGATCCTCCAGATCGCCACGAGCGGCGGCAAGCTCGAGCCCGAGAACGATGACGACTGGGACATCGACTACACGCTCGAGCCCCGCGCCAAGAAGATCCTCGCCGGCCTCGGCTTCCGCGAGTCCGACCACGACAAGCTCGCCAAGACGTTCTCCGGCGGCTGGGTCATGCGCGCGCACCTCGCCCGCCTGCTCGTCAGCGAGCCCACGCTGCTCCTCCTCGACGAACCGACCAATCACCTGGACCTCGAGGCGCTGCTCTGGTTCCAGGACTACCTGACCCGCTACCCGGGCGGCCTGGTCGTCATCTCGCACGACCGCGCCTTCCTCAACGCCCTCTGCACGGGGATGATCGAGCTCCGCGGCCAGCGCCTCCATTGCTACAACGGCAACTACGACGACTTCATCGCCGAGCGCGTGGCCCGCAAGGAACGCCAGCAGGCGATGTTCAAGAACCAGCAGCGCGAGATCGCCCATCTGCAGACGTTCGTCGACCGCTTCGGCGCCAAGGCTTCGATGGCCTCCCGCGCGAAGTCCAAGGAGAAGCAGATCGCCCGCCTCGAAGAGGTCGCGATCGACGAACCCGAGGACGACCTGAAGAAGATCCAGTTCCGCTTTCCTCAGCCGCCCCGCTCCGGCCTCAAGGTGATGAAGCTCGAGCACGTCCGGCAGGCCTACGGCGACCACGTCGTCTACCAGGACCTCAACTTCGAGTGCGAACGCGGCCAGCGCACGGTGCTCGTCGGCCCCAACGGCGCCGGCAAGTCCACCCTGCTCAAGATCCTCGCCGGCGTCATCCCCATCAACGGCGGCCTCCGCGAGGAAGGCGGCAACGTCATCACGGGCTACTTCGCCCAGAACCGCGTCGACAACCTCAACCCGAAGCTGACCGTCCTCGAGAACGTGATGGAGCTCCGTACCACGGAGAACGGGCTCACCGAACAACAGGCCCGCGGCATGCTCGGCACCTTCCTCTTCCGCAAGGACGACGTCCATAAGAAGGTCTCGGTGCTCTCCGGCGGCGAGAAGTCCCGCCTCGCGCTGGTGAAGCTGCTGATCAACCCGCCGAACTTCCTGCTCATGGACGAACCGACGACGCACCTCGACATCATGTCGATCGACGCGCTCATCGCCGCCCTGAAGACCTACGAAGGAACGCTCTACTTCGTCAGCCACGACGTGCACTTCATCCGCGAGATCGCCAAGACGGTCCTCCACGTGCACTCGGGACGCCTGACGCAGTATGCGGGCGACTACGCCTACTATCTGGAGAAATCCAAGGCCGGCAACGAGCGCGCCGCGCTGACCGCGGGCTTCACCGACGGACGGCCTAAGCAGGCCGAGGCGCCGAAGGCCGAGAAGGCCAAGGCCCCGGCCAAGCCTTCCGCCGCGGATATCCGTAAGCTGAAATCCGAGGTCATGAAGTGCGAACAGCAGGTCGCCGACCTCGAAGCCAGGCAGGCCAAGCTCACCGCCGAACTCGCCGACCCGGCCACCTATGCCGGGGGCACGAACGTCCCGCAGTTGAACGCCCAGCTCCGCGACACCATCAACTCCCTCCAGGCCGCCACCGCCGCCTGGGAACAGGCCGCGCAGAAGCTGAGCGAAGCAGAGGGAGCCTAATAGGGCCAGGGACAGGGCTAGGGCCAGGGCTAGCATGTGACCCGAAGGGCTTCTGAACTAGCTGTTTTGTCTAGTATGCCAGCCCTAGCCCAAGCTCTGGCTCTAGCCCTAGCCCGAGCTTTCGCTTCCTTCTGGCTCTCCGGGAACCCTTCCCTTAGACCCCTGTCCTCACCTGACACCCCCATGCGTTCCCTCCCCCGCCTCCTGTGCGCGCTCGGCCTGCTGGCCGCCGCCGTTCCCGCCTTCGCCCACACGGCCGGCGAAGAGCTCTCCTCCGCGGCCTCCGCCTTCCTCGGCTCGCTCAACGCCGAACAGAAAGCCAAGGCGACCTTCGGCTTCGACGACGCCGAGCGCACCAACTGGATCTTCGTGCCGGCCGTCCGCAAGGGCCTACCGCTGAAGGAAATGAACCCCGGTCAGCGCCACTTCGCCCAGGCCATCCTCTCCGTCGCCCTCAGCGGCCGCGGCCACATGAAGGCCGAGCAGATCATGGCCCTCGAGCACCTGCTCTTCGAGATCGAGAAGGGCTCGGGTCCGAAGCGCGACGCCGAGAACTACTTCGTGTCCATCTTCGGCAAGCCGGACCTCAAGGGCACCTGGGGCTTCCGCTGGGAAGGCCACCACCTCTCGCTCAACTTCACCCTCGTCGACGGCGAGCTCGTCAGCTCCACGCCCTCCTTCTTCGCCAGCAACCCGGGCAAGATCAAGGACGACCAGCCCGGCCCCGTGGGCTTCGAACTCCTGAAGTACGAAGACGACCTCGGCCGCCAGCTCGCCAAGTCCCTCACCGCCGAACAGCGCATGCAGGGCTTCCTGAACAAGGACCCGTTCAAGGACATCGTGACCGGCAACAAGCAGAAGGCCGACGGCCTCATCAAGCATCAGGGCATCGCCGCCACCGCGCTCACCGCCGAACAGAAGCAGATGCTCGGCAAGATCATCTACGAATATGTCAGCCGCGCCCGCCCCGACTTCGCCGCCCGCGAACTCCAGGCGATCGACGCCGTGAAGGACTCCCTCGTGTTCGCCTGGAACGGCGGCCTCGAAGTCGGCGAGCCCCACTACTACAGCATCCAGGGCCCGACCTTCCTCTTCGAGATGGCCAACTTCCAAGGCGGCGCCAACCACGTGCACGCCTCCTGGCGCGACCTGAAGAAGGACTTCGCGTACGACCCTCTCCGCGAGCACGCCAAGGAACACGCGGCCGGCAAGTAAGGCCGATGAAAAGAAACCCCGGGCAACCGGGGTTTCTCTTTTCAAGGGCTAGAGACAGGGCCAGGGCTAGGGCTCGGCCAGAATGACAGAGAAGCAACCTAGGCATCCTGCACTATTCCTAGCCCTAGCACTATTCTTAGCCCTAGCACTATTCCTAGCCCTAGCCCTGTCCCTAGCCCTAGCCCTTACTTAACCATCTTCCCCCACCCCACCATCGTCTCCTTCAGCAATTCCTTGGAGTCCATCTTGATGCCATAGCCCTGAAAACCGAAAGGCCCGCGGTAACCGGCGGCACGGACCTGGACCACGAAAGACCCGACGTCATAGGTGCCGCGGCCGAGCGGCTGGATGAGTTTGTCCCACCCGAGCGTCCGGGTGTCACCGGTGTCGGCGCCGTTGATCGTGATGAAGTTCAGGCGCGGCAAGGCCTCCCTGATGAGCGGCAGCGGATCGCGCTCGGAGCCTTCGACCTTGAGCCAGTGGCAGAGGTTGAAGGTCACGCCTAAGTTCGGGTCGTCGACCTTGCCGGCGACGCGCACGCAGGTCTCGAAGCGTGCGGCCCAGAAGCCGGCGTGCGGATAGAGCGAGACCTTCACGCCCTTGGTCCGGGCATAGGCGACCAGCTGGCGCAGGAGGGGCACGACGACGGTGTCGCCGTATTCGGGGCCCATGGAAGCACCGAGCGGCAACGAGACCTTGTTGATCGCCAGCCACAACGTGCCGCCGGTGCCGACGAGTCCGTCGACGGCCTGGGTCAGATCCGCCGGCAAATCGGCCTGGCCGGACGGGAAGTTCGCGACGTGGTAACCATTGAAATAAGCGAGTCCCTCGGCCTTCAGCGCGTCCGCGTGCGCCTTCGCCGTCGAGGGCCTGCCGCCGAGTCCGGCATAGCCGAGCTCGGCCAGCGTCCGCGCGCATTCCGTCGGCTCGAGCCGCGCGGCGGTGTCCATGGCGAAGAACGCCGGCCGGTCCGCGGACAGGAGCGCCGCGGCGGAGAAGATGAGGGCGAGGAGCGGACGCATGAGATTCAACGGATAGTCACGCCGTGCGCGGCCAGCTCGCGGAGGAAGTCCGGCGGCGACGGCGGGCTGATGACGAAATTCCTGAACCAGCCGGTGCGACGGCGGAGCAGGAGCAGCTTCCGGGGATTCACGGTGTTCGTCCAATGTTCGTTCCAGAACACCCAGTCGTGCGCCGCCCACTCGATGTCGCTCAGCGCGACCTTGCGCGCGGTGAGGCCGTAGAAACGCACCCGCACATGTCCCGGATCGACCGTGAAGGTCATCCCCCAGAAGATGGCGTGGACGAGCACGAGCGGGAAGACCAAGGCCAGGACCAGCGGGAGAAGATAGAGGAAGACCTCCATGGGTATCGGAAATATAGCCCATATCGGGCCGGCTTAAACCCAAATCCAAGCCCACGCTGGACAGCCCTACCCTTGCCGGATTGCCTATGTCCATGGCCCGCGCGACCAAGCACCTGAACACGAACGCCCTCTGGGCCGACGTGGGCGTGCGTACGCTGCGCCGCCTCGGGCTCATGCACGTGGTGATCTCGCCTGGTTCGCGCTCGACGCCGCTCGCCCATGCCTTCGCCGAATCGAACGGCCTGCACGTGACGGTCGCGCTCGACGAACGTTCCGCCGGCTTCATCGCCCTCGGGATCGCCAAGGCCACCGGCCAGCCCGCCGCCCTGCTCTGCACTTCCGGCACCGCCGCCGCCAACTACCTGCCCGCCGTCGTCGAAGCCCGCCTCGCAGCCACCCCCCTGCTCGTCCTGACCGCCGACCGCCCGCCGGAGCTGCGCGAATGCCACTCCGGTCAGACGATCGCCCAGAACGGCATCTTCGCCGGCTACCCCGTCTGGGCCGCCGAGGCCGCCGTACCCGGCACCGACATCGCCCTGCTACGCCACTGGCGCCAGCTGCTGGTCGACGCCTGGCAGCGCTCGCAAGGCCCTCTGGCCGGCCCTGTGCACCTCAACCTGCCCTTCCGCGACCCTCTCGCCCCCTCCGACCCCGAAAAGGGCTTCAAGACGCCCGCAGGCCTGAATCTCGAAACCTTCACGGCCGTCCCGCCCTGCGGCGTGGTCCGACCGACCCTCACCCCCGCCACGGTCGCCAGCCTGCTCCCGCAGACGGAGCGCGGCGTGATCGTGGTCGGACCGCATGCCTTCGAGGATCGCGACGAAGGCGCCTCGGCCCTCCGCGAACTTTCGCATCTCACCGGCTGGCCCATCCTCGCCGACGGCGCCGGCACGCTCCGCGGCGACCTCGCCGGCGACGCTGCGCTCGTCTCGGGCTACGACCTCATCCTCCGCGACGCCAAAGCCGCCAAGGCGCTCCGTCCGCAGGCCGCGGTCTTCGTCGGTCCGCTGCCGACCAGCAAGGTCCTGCGCGCCTGGCTGAAGGAAGGCGACCTTACCGTCATCCAACTCGGCCGCGCGGGCGAGAACACCGACCCGACGCATTCGCGCTGGAGCCGCCTTGACGGACAGCTCGTGGCTTCGGGCGACAAGGTTGCGGCTCAGGCCTCCGCTTACGGCAAAGCCTGGCAGACGGCCCAGAAGGCCGCCGCCAAGAAGCTCACGCGCATCGTGAACGTCGACTGGCCCTTCGAAGGCCGCGTCGTGTCGCTCCTCGACGAAGCCCTCGGTCCGGAAGACCGGCTGTTCGTGGGCAGCAGCATGCCGATCCGCGACGTCGAGTGGTTCTACCATCCGCCTGGCCCGGGCCCGGAGGTCCTGACCAACCGCGGCGCCAACGGCATCGACGGCACCGTCTCGACTGCGCTCGGCGCATCGCTCGACGGCAAGCGAACGGTGCTGCTCTGCGGCGACCTGACCTTCCTGCACGACAGCAACGCCCTGCTCTCCGCCTACGGCCACCGCGGCGACCTCACGGTCGTCGTGATCAACAACCAGGGCGGCGGGATCTTCAATCACCTCGCCGTCGCGCAGAGCGCCCGCTTCGAACAGCTCTGGGGCACCCCGCAGGCGGCCGACCTCGGCAGGCTCTGCGCCGCCCACAAGGTGCGCCACGACCTGGCGGACGGTTGGAGCGACCTGCGTCGCCTCCTCGAGGTGCGCGGCAAAGGCGTGCGCGTCATCGAATTCCGGACCGACCGCGAAGCCGACGCCGCCTGGCGGAAGAAGTCGTTCCGCTGAACCTGATGAGCCTCGTCCGCCTCTGCCTCCTTTTCGCTGCCGCGACCTTGGTCGCGACGGACAAGGCCGAGTTGAAGCCGACCGGCGTCGCCGTCCCGCGAACGGAGCTCAAGGCGCAGGTCGCGCCAGGAGCCACGCTGCGCTTTGATTTCCCGGAGCTGACCGTGGACCGTAAAGGTGCGCTCGCGGCCTGTCACCTGAAGCTCCCGTCGGGATACGATGCGGCGAAGAAATACCCGCTGGTCGTCTGGCTGGGTGGCGGCGAAGGCGGGAACCAACCCAATGGCGCCTTCTTGCCCGCGGGCGACTTCGTCCTCGTCGGACTCCCCTACCCAAAAGGCGCGAACAACCCCGCACAGGCGAACATGGTCGGCGACTATGCCAAAGTCTGGGCCTACCACCGCTTCATGCTCGACGAGATCGCGCAGGCGATCCCGAACCTCGACAAGTCGCGCTCCATCATCGCCGGCTTCAGCAACGGCGCTCACGCGATCGATGGCATGCTACGCCTGAGCGGCCGCCCGAAGCTCACGGATTATTTCGGGGTCTTCCTCTTCGCCGACGGCGGCGGCACCGGTTACACTTCGCTCGGCTCCCTGCCCGACCTGAAGGGCAAGTTCGCCTACGCCTGCTGGGGCGGAGAGAAAGGCTCCAACAAGCCCAACACCAGCCACCTTCCCAAGGCCCTCAAAGCCAAAGGCGCCACGGTCGTCGGCAGCGAGATGGCCGGCGTCGGCCACGCCTTCGCCCCCTCCGAATACCCGAAGATCGCCGAGTGGCTCGAGAAGGTCGCCCTCGCCTCCCCGGCGAAGAAGTAAGCCTACGCTCAGAAGTAGGCCTTCAGGAATTCCGCTTCGGTCGCGGTCAGCGGCGACTCGCCGGTGGCCATCGCCAGGGATTTCGGGAAACGCTGGTGCTCCGGGGGTAACACGCGGAAGCCATGGCGTTCGTAGATCGCCGGCTTGACCTCGGAGAAGAGCAGGAAGCGCATGTCGGGCTGAGCGAAGCGATGGAGCTCCATGACGGCGCGCAGGAGCAGCGAAGCGTAGCCCTTGCCGCGTTGATCCGGCGAGGTCGCGACGGACGCGAGACCGATGAGGCTTTCTCGGAAGCGCAGGACATTCAATGCTGAGACCGGCTGGCCGGACACATCCTCGAGCAGGTAACGAGTACCCCGCACATGATTCGGATCCTGATCCTTGTCGGCGCAGTATCGGTCGAAGGTCTTCCCGTGCTTCCACGCGTCGTAGCCGAAGGCCAGGACGGCGCGCAGGTCTTCCGGCTGCACCAGACGGAGCCGACCCACCGGCGTGAAGCGTTGGCGCCCGTCTTCGATCGCGCCCTCGAACATCGGCTGCGGACGAACCCACGTGCGCGCCGCCGGATTATCATACAGGCAACGATAGACCACCTGCGGCGAGAGGTCCTCGGAATGCGCGGCCACCCCGAGCCGGAGGTAGTGGTTGCCCTTGTAGTGGCGGTAGAGGGTCCAAGGCATGGCGGAACAGGGCCAGAGTTAGGGCTAGGGCTGGGGCTAGGCAAGACAGCGGGGTTGGGGCCGCCGCAGGGCGGCCAAGGTCAGCACGTAGTGCTGTCCCTACCTGAGCGTGTCACTAGCCCTAGCCCTAGCCCTAGCCCCGGCCCTAGCCCTAAACCATCACTTCGCCGGGCCCCAATGGGACGTGAACGGGTGCAGGATGAAGAGCGGCTTGCCGACGACGGCGTCGGCAGGCACCTCGCCCCAGCCTCGCGAGTCGAAGCTATTGGCGGAATTGTCGCCCAGCGCGAAGTAATGCTTCGCCGAGACGGTGTGCTCCTGGTCCAGCGGAATGGCGTAGCGGTCGCCGCCGGCGTCCGGCAGATAACCGTAATAACCTTGGTCCATCGCGCGGCGGCTGTTGAGCGCCATCGGTTCGGGCGAGGTGACCACCTGTCCGTCGACGAGGAGCTCGCCCCGTTCGTTGACGCGCAACTTCTGGCCGGGCGTGCCGGCGAGACGCTTCACGTAATAGTTCTGCGAAGGCTGGCCATATTGGTCGTTGAGACCCGGGATCGTGTTCGTCCGGAAGACGAAGGTGTCGCCGCGGGACGGGTCGACGAAGTGGTAGGACATCCGGTCGACGAAGAGCATGTCCCCCGTGAGGATGTCGAAGTTGAACAGCGGCGCGCCCGCGGTGGCCGACTTGCCGGTCAATAACATCGGCCCGAAAGGCCCGTTCTGGATACGTCCCTCGCGGACGGCCTTGGCGAAGACCACGCGCCAGCGGTCCGCATCCTGACGAGGCAGCTTCAGCTTGGCCTCTTCCGGGAAATAGGTGCGCAGGACGACCGTCTCGAAACCGAAGTCGGCGGGGAGGACGATCGACTGCATCGTGCTGCCGACGAGGATCTCGTGCTTGTCGGCGGCCCCCTTCCAGATGCCCGTGCCGAAGATCCCGGAGTCGGCGACCCGCGTGCGGGAACGCAGGCCGTATTCGACCTGACCATTAGGCCCGCGCTGCATCACGATCGGGACGGCCACCGGACCCGAGGCCTCGGCGGGGATCACGTGGGTCCAGGTCCACTGGACCTTGTCGAGGACCTGCTGCGCGATGCCCGGCGCCGGCGCGTCAGGCGCGCGCACCTCGGCGGTCATGCCGTTGTACGTGGGCCACATCGAATTCGTCGGGATCTTGAACGGCTGCAGGAAGAAGCTGCGGATGGCGCCGGCCACGATGGCGGCCATCACGACCATCTCCGTGTAGTCGGTGCCGGAAGTCAGCGGGTAGATCTTGCCGCCGTTGCGGGTCAGGACCTCATGCAGGCGGTTGAGCAGGGCCTCGACCTCGGTGACCTCGCGGGTACGGTCCCGCGTGGCGGCGCGGACCTTCTCGGCGAGCTCCAACTGCTCGTTGAGGTCGGCGCGCGCCAGGACGTCGCCGCGGTAGAGGTGGACCTTCTCCGACCCTTCGAGCAAGGCCTTGCCGATCTTGCGGAGCTTGCGGCGGTAGTAGAAAGACATGGGGACGCCCCCAAACTAGCGGGCGTCGACCGGAGGGAAAGCCCGAACTGGGGCCTCAGCCCTCGTTCTTGAGGATCTTGATGAAGGCCTCCTGCGGGATGTCGACCTTGCCGATCTGCTTCATGCGCTTCTTGCCCTCCTTCTGCTTGTCGAGGAGCTTGCGCTTACGGGAGATGTCGCCGCCGTAGCACTTCGCGGTCACGTCCTTGCCGACGGAGCCGATGGTCTCGCGGGCGATGACCTTCGAGCCGACGGCGGCCTGGATGGCGATCTTGAAGAGCTGGCGCGGGAGGAGCTCCTTGAGCTTCTCGCAGAGGGCGCGGCCGCGGCCTTCGGCCTTGGAGGCGTGCACGATCGAGGAGAAGGCGTCGACCGGCTCTTCGTTCACGCGGATGTCCATCTTCACGAGGTCCGAGGTGACGTATTCGCCGAGCTCGTAATCCATCGAACCGTAACCGCGGGTGATGGACTTCATGCGGTCGTTGAAGTCGACGAGGATCTCATTCAGCGGCAGGAGGCAGACGAGGACGACGCGGTCGCCGTCGATGGTCTCGGTGCGCTCGCAGATGCCGCGCTTCTCCTGGACGAGCGTCAGCATGTCGCCGATCGAGGTGCCCGGGATGTGGATGTTGGCGCGGATGGTCGGCTCCTCGATGTGCTCGATGGCCGAGGGGTCCGGCATGGACACCGGGTTGTCGAGGACATGCTCCACGCCGTCGGTGGTGTAGACCTTGTAGACGACGGACGGATAGGTCGAAAGGATGTCGAGGTCGTACTCGCGACGGAGGCGCTCCTGGACGATCTCCATGTGGAGCAGGCCGAGGAAGCCGCAGCGGAAGCCGAAGCCCAGCGCGGTCGAGCTCTCGGCGGTGTAGGTCAGCGAGGAATCGTTGATCGCCAGCTTGGCCAGCGAGGTCTTGAGCTTCTCGTAATCGGCCGTGTCGAGCGGGTAGATGCCGCTGAACACCATCGGGCTGACTTCCTTGAAGCCCGGGACGGGCTCCTTGGCGGGGTCGCTGGCGAGGGTGATCGTGTCGCCGACCTTCACGTCCGCGACCTCGCGGATGTTGATGACGATGTAGCCGACGGAGCCGGGGCCGAGTTCGTCCTGCGGCTTCATCTTCGGCGAGAAGACGCCGACTTCCTTGATGACGGAGCGGACGCCGTTATACATCAGCTCGATCGTCTGGCCGGCCTTGAACGTGCCCGAGAAGACGCGGACGTAGCTGATGACGCCCTTGTAGGAGTCGAAAAGGGAGTCGAAGACCAGCGCGCGGTGCTGCGGGTAATCGGACCAGCGGGGCGGCGGGACGCGCCTGATGATCGCGGCGAAGATCTCGTCGATGCCGATGCCGGACTTGCCCGAAGCGAGCACGGCGTCCTGCGCGGGGATGGTGAGGATGTCTTCGACCTGGCGGCGGGCTTCTTCCGGGCGGGCGCTCGGGAGGTCGACCTTGTTGATGACCGGGACGATCTCGAGTCCCTGGTTCATCGCAAGGGTGGCGTTGGCGACCGTCTGGGCCTCCACGCCCTGGGAGGCGTCGATCAGGAGCACCGCGCCTTCGCAGGCGGCGAGGGAGCGCGAGACTTCGTAGGCGAAGTCGACGTGCCCCGGGGTGTCGATGAGGTTGAGGATGTACTGCTTACCGTCCGGCGCGGTGAAGTTCATCGTCACCGGGTGGCACTTGATGGTGATGCCCTTCTCGCGCTCGAGGTCCATCGCGTCGAGGAGCTGCTCCTTCATCTGGCGCTTCTCGATCGTCTTCGTGTGCTCGAGCAGGCGGTCGGAAAGGGTCGTCTTGCCGTGGTCGACGTGCGCGATGATGCAGAAGTTGCGGATGTGGTCTAATGACACGGTGAAGAGGGAAAGGGCTTAATAGGACTGCGGACGGGGCGCTTGTCCAGCGTTAGCCCCGCTTCGACGGGGATTAGGCGGGAATATCGGCGAACTCGTGCAGGGAGGCCACGGGGGCCTCGGGCGCGGAGCGCTTCATCATGCCGGCCAGGACGCCGCCCGGGCCGCACTCGTAGAACTGGGCGACGCCGGTGGCGGCGGCGGCCTTGCAGTCGTCCTCCCAGAGGACCGAGGAAACCACCTGCTTGACCAGCGCGGAGCGGAGATCGGCCGGCTCGGCGAGCGTACCGCCGGTGGTATTCGAATAGACGGTGACCTGGGGTCGCTTGAATTCGACGCCCTGCAGGAAGGCCTCGAAGGCCTGGCGGGCGGGCTCCATGAGGCGGCTGTGGTAGGCGCCGGCGACGACGAGAGGCTTCACGAGCTTGAACGGGCCGAACTCCTTGGCGCGGGCGACGGCCTGGGCGACCTTGTCGGCGTCGCCGGAGATCACGACCTGGCCGGGGCAGTTGAAGTTCGCGGCGTCGATGTCGAACGCGGCGCAGAGCTTGAAGATGTCGTCGCGGGAGCCGCCGATGACCGCGGCCATGCCGCCCTTGGTCTGATCGCAGGCGAGCTGCATCAGGCGGCCGCGCTCGGCGACGACCTTGAGGCCGGTCTCGAAATCCCAGACGCCGGCGAAGGCGTAGGCGGTCAGTTCGCCGAGGGAGAGACCGAGGCAGGCCTTGAGGTCGTTGAGCTTGCCGCGCTCCTTGAGGATCTGGGCGATGGCGTAGCCCTGGACGTAGAGGGCGGGCTGGCAGACGCGGGTCTCGGTGAGGAGCTCGGCCGGGCCTTCGAAGCAGGCCTTCCGGAGGTCGAACGGCAGCACCTTGGCGGCGCGGTCGTAGAGGTCCTTCGCGGAGGCCGAACCTTCGTAGAGGGACTTCCCCATGCCGACGACTTGGGCGCCTTGACCGGAGAACAGGAGAGCGGTGGACATTGGAAGGAGGGAGGGAAAAAGGGCGAAAGGGTCAATGATGGAGAGGCTTAACGCCCAAGCGGTTGGCGGTTAGCGGTTAGCGGCTAGCGGTTAGATTAACTTAAAAACCGCAGGGACCAGAGAAACCATGGCCAAGGCCCCTCCCCTTAGCCCCAGCCCAACCGCTAACCGCCATCGCCATCTCCTGCTTCCTTGACCACCCCCACCCCGCCCCCTACCCCTTCCCCTTTCTTTCACCATGCCCATCGCCCTCCTCTCCGTCAGCGACAAGACCGGCCTCCTGCCCTTCGCCCAGGCCCTCGTCAAGGAACACGGTTACAAGCTCCTCTCGACCGGCGGCACCTCGAAGATGCTCCGCGACGCCGGCCTGCCGGTGACCGACGTCAGCGAGCACACGGGCTTCCCCGAGATCATGGAAGGCCGCGTGAAGACCCTCCACCCGAAGGTCCACGGCGGCCTCCTCTGCCGTCGCGATTCGCATGAGCACCTCGACGAAGCCAAGAAGCACGGCATCGAGCTCATCGACCTCGTCGTCGTGAACCTCTACCCGTTCGAGGCCACCGTCGCGAAGCCTAACTGCTCCTTCGAGGACGCCATCGAGAACATCGACATCGGCGGACCGTCCATGCTCCGCAGCGCGGCCAAGAACCATGCTTCGGTCTCCGTCGTCACCGACCCGGCCGACTACGAGCGCGTGCTCGCGGCGATGAAGGCGCCCGAGACCCTAGGCGAACTCCGCCGCGAACTCGCCCTCAAGGTCTTCCAGCGCACCTCGGCCTACGACGCCGCGATCGCCAACTACCTCGAATCCCAGGCCCAGCCCGGCCTCGGCAACGTCCTCGGCCTGCCTTCCCGCTTCACGTCCACCCTGCCCATCGCCCAGCGCCTCCGCTACGGCGAGAACCCGCACCAGCAGGCCGCGCTCTACGGCTCCTTCCACGAGGCCTTCGACCAGCTGCAGGGCAAGGAACTCAGCTATAACAACATCCTCGACATCACCGCCGCGACCTACCTCATCGGCGAGTTCGAGCGCCCGACGATCTGCATCCTGAAGCACACCAACCCCTGCGGCGTGGCTTCGGCCGATACGCTCCTCGAAGCCTGGCACAAGGCCTTCGAGACCGACAAGCAGGCCCCGTTCGGCGGCATCATCGTCGCCAACCGCACGGTCGACAAGGGTCTCGCCGAGGCCATCGCCGAGATCTTCTCGGAAGTCATCATCGCGCCGGAGTTCGACGCCGACGCCCTTGCGATCTTCGGCAAGAAGAAGAACCTCCGGCTCATGCGCGCCAAGGTCGGCCTGCGCGCCGACACCCTCCGCGAAGTCCGCGCCGTCATCGGCGGCGTGCTCGTCCAGGACCGCGACCAGAAGCCCGTCAACCCGCGCGACTTCAAGGTCGTGACGAAGCGCCAGCCCACCGCCGACGAGATGACCGCCCTGCTCTTCGGCTGGCGCGTCGTCCGCCATGTGAAGTCCAACGCGATCGTCTACGCCGGCAAGGAACGCACGCTCAGCGTCGGCGCCGGCCAGATGTCCCGCATCGACTCCTCCCGCATCGCGGTCTGGAAGGCCGGCGAAGCCAAGCTCTCGCTGCAGGGTTCGGCCATCGCGTCCGACGCCTTCTTCCCCTTCCCGGACGGCCTGCTCGCCGCGGCCGACGCCGGCGCGACCTGCGCCATCCAGCCGGGCGGTTCCGTGAAAGACGCCGACGTCATCGCCGCCGCCGACGCGCGCGGCATGGCGATGGTCTTCACCGGCATGCGGCACTTTAAGCACTGAGTTCCGCGCAGCGGAACTCAGTGCTTAAAGCGCAGGGGACACGCTGGCACGGTGACAAGGGGACACGGGAGATTACAGCACCAAGCGAGGCGGACGTCTTTCTTATATGAGCGGCCATGCCGCCGCATCTCCCCGTGTCACCGTGTCACCGTGCCCACTCGCCCCCTCAGATCTTGATCCCGATCTTCTCGAGCAGGCGGGCGAGTTCGTCGTCGCTGCCGAAGGGGATCGAGATGCTGCCCTTGCTGCCCTTGCGGACGACCGAGACCGGGGTGGCGAAGTGGGCGGCGAGGCGCTTCTGGACGTCGGCCACGACGGCCTGCACGGCCTGCTTGCGCTGGCCTTTCTTGGTGGCTCCGAGCTTCTTGACCTCGGCTTCGGTGGCGCGGACGGAGAGGCCTTTCTCGATGACGAGACGCGCCACGAGCATACGATGGGCCGCGTCCTCGACGCCGAGCAGCGCCTTGGCGTGGCCGGCGGAAAGCTGGCCTTTGCGCAGGAAGCCCTGGAGATCGTTGTCGAGGGCGAGGAGACGGACGCTGTTCGCGATGGTCGCGCGCGGCTTGCCGAGGCGCTCGGCGACGGCGTCCTGCGTGAGATTGAAGTCGCGCATGAGCGAGGCAAAGCCGAGGGCTTCGTCGATCGGATTGAGGTCCGCGCGCTGGAGGTTCTCGATGAGCGCGAGGACGGCGCTGGAAGCGTCGCTGGCTTCGATGATGCGCGCGGTGATGGTCTTCTGGCCGATGAGCTTGAACGCGCGGAAGCGGCGCTCGCCGGCGATGAGCTCGTAGCCGTCCTTCACCTTGCGGACGACGATCGGCTGCATGAGGCCTTCGGAACGGATCGAGTCGGCGAGTTCCTTGACCTGGGCGTCGTCGAAATCGCGGCGCGGCTGGCGGGGATTCGGGACGATCGAGGTCAGCGGCAGTTCCTGCAGCAGGAGACCCGGGGCGACCGGCGCGGCGGCCGGCACGGCCGCGGGGGCGGCGGCGGGCGCGGCGGCGGCCGGCTGCGCGGGCTTCACGCCGCCGCCGATGAGGGAACCGAGACCGCGACCGAGGGACTTCTTGGGAGGGGTGGCCATGGGGCTTTGCTTGAGAGGGGTTCAGCGTCCGGCGTTTTCCGGCTGCGGGACGAAGATATGGACATCCGCTTTCAGGGCGGCAGGCGAGGAAAGGTTATTCGCTTTCAGGATCCACTCGACCTTGGAGCCGTGGCGCAGGGCGATCTTGGTCACGGTATCACCTGATTTGACGAGGTATTTGGCGCCCGTCCGAGGGACGTCGGAGGGAACGGCTTCCTCCGTCGGCGCATCGGCCTGGGCGGTCGGCTTGGCGGACTTCGTCGCGGGGGCCGGGCCCGACTTGCCGAGGGCGGCGTTCACCTGGCGGGTCAGCTCGGCGAGCGCGGCGTTCACGTCATCGGTCTGCTGCTTCAGGCGACGGTCGACTTCGTTGAGGATCTCCGCGCGGGCCTTGGCGACCGCATCGTTCGTGGAGGCCGACTGGCCTTGGCCGGCCTTCTGACGATTGAGGGCGGCACGCAGGTCGGCGTTCTCGAGCTTCAGCTTCTCGACCTCGGTGCGGAGATCGGCGAGGTCCTGCTGCATGCCTGCGAGCTGGGCGTTCTGGGCGGAGAGCGGAAGAAAACCTAGGAGGAGGAAAAGGATGCCGAGACGCATGGACCAAGGAAAACATGCCCAAGGAGGGAGAGCAAGCAAGGTAGGGCCAGAGCCAGGGCTAGGGCTGGGGCTAGGCTAATATTACCTGCCCCTAGCCCTGCCCCTAGCCCTAGCCCTTTTAATTAATCTGTATCCCCGGCCTCCCCCGCCCTACCTTGCCCGCCGATGTCCAAGGTCCTGGTAGCCCTCTCCGGCGGCGTTGATAGCGCCGTGGCGGCCCTTCTGCTCAAGCAGCAAGGGCATGAGGTGCATGCCGCCTACTTCCGGACCTGGATGAACGAGGAAGGGCTGCCCTTCCCCGGCGAATGCCCCTGGGAGGACGACGTCCGCAACGCCCAGGCGGTCGCCGCGCACCTCGGCCTGCCCTTCCGCATCATCGACCTCGTCCAGGACTACCGCGACACGGTCGTCCAATATCTGGTCGACGGCTACCGCCGCGGCCTGACCCCGAACCCCGACATCATCTGCAACCGCGAGATGAAGTTCGGCGTCTTCCTGCGCAAGGCGCTCAAGGACGGCTTCGACGTCATCGCGACCGGCCACTACGCGCGCCGTCGCGAAAACGCCGACGGGACGTTCGACCTGCTCGAGGGTCTCGACCCGAACAAGGACCAGTCCTACTTCCTCGCGCTGCTCCGCCAGGAACAGCTCGCGAAGGCGATCTTCCCGATCGGCGAACTGCTGAAGGCCGAAGTACGCAAGCTTGCGGCCGACGCGCGGCTGCCGAACGCCGAACGCAAGGACAGCCAAGGCATCTGCTTCCTGGGCCAGGTGCCGGTGCAGGACTTCCTGGAACGACATATCCCCGACGCACCAGGCCCGATCGTGAACGCCGCCGGCAAGGCCATCGGCCAGCATCGCGGCCTCCACCGCTACACCATCGGCCAGCGCAAGGGCATCGGCCTCCCGTCCAATACCGATAACGAATATTTCGTCGTCGTGAAAAAGGATTTCGCGACCAACACCCTGCACGTGGCCTTCGACAAGCCCGACGCCCCGTGGCTCTACACCGACGAGGCCGTCGCCCGCGACTTCACGTGGATCAACCGGCCCGTCGTCGGCGAACAGGACATCCTGGCCCGTGTCCGCTATCGCGACAAAGCCACGCCGGCCCGCTTCATCCCGCAGCCCGACGGCACCGTCCGCCTCCGCTTCGCCGAGACCCAGCGCGGCCTCGCCCCCGGGCAGGTCCTCGCCGTCTACCACGACCGCGTCCTCATGGGCGGGGGAGTTTTCATATAAGGGCAAGAGCTAGGGCCCGGGACAGGGCTAGGCTAATTCTACCTGGCCCTAACCCCAGCCCTAGTCCCAGCCCTGGCCCTAGCCCTGTTCAGTCACTCACTTGACCTTCTCCGCAATGTGCCGAGGGTAAGCCCATGCCCGAAGGCTCCGCCGTCCAACGCATGTTCTCCGGGATCGCCTCCCGTTACGACTTCGCGAACCGCGTCCTCAGCCTCGGCCTGTGCGTCGGCTGGCGCGAACAGCTCGTCGCCGCCGCCAAGGCCGCCCGGCCCAAGACCGTGGCGGACCTCGCCACCGGCAGCGGTGACGTCGCCTTCGCCCTGCGACGCGACCTGCCCGCCGACTGCGCCGTCGTCGGCTACGACTTCTGCGAACCGATGCTCGAGATCGGCCGCGTCCGCGCGGAGCAGGAAGGCTTCGCGCTGGAGTTCAAGGCCGGCGACTGCATGCGCCTCCCGATCGCCGACGCCTCGCAGGACGTGGTCACGATCGCCTACGGCGTCCGTAATTTCGAAGACCGCGCCAAAGGCCTCGGCGAACTGCGGCGCATCCTGCGCCCCGACGGCACGTTGCTGATCCTCGAGTTCTCCCAGCCGAGCGCTTGGTTTGCGCCGTTCCACTTCATCCACGTGCGCTGCGTGCTCCCGGTGCTCGCGGGGCTGCTCACCGGCGACTTCGGCGCTTACAAGTATCTCGGCACCAGCATCGCGGGCTTCCCCGACGCCGCTGGGCTCGACGCTGAGCTGAAGTCAGCCGGATTCGCCCAGGTGAGCCATAAAAGGATGCTTTTCGGCACCGTGGCCCTCCATCAGGCGCAGGCCTGAAAAATTCCTTGCCTTGGAGGCCGGGGGTCGTTTGCTCAAACCCCTCACTACGGGCTCGTGGTGAAATGGATATCATTTCTGACTACGGATCAGACGTTTGGGGTTCGAATCCCTACGAGCCCACCACTTTGAGCGCTAACCGGATTAAAACCCGGTTAGTCGTATTTACGGCATGACTTCGTCATGCCGAGGCGAAGGGCTAGGGGCAGGGCTAGAGACAAAGCCAGGCCCTGAATCCACCCCATGAACTAGCCCAAGCACTGCCCCTGGCTCTAGCCCTAACTCCGAAGCTCAGGCTTCGGAGCAGGCATCTTCGTGCCGGACGGATACACGTAAGCCCGATCCTCGAAATTGCGCAGCTCGACGATGCCGTCGTGGACGGCCTGGACGTATTCCGGATTGATCGGGACCTTCCCGCCGCCGCCAGGGGTGTCGATGATCAGCTGCGGGACGGCGTAACCGGTGGTGTGGCCACGGAGCGCGCGGATGATGTCGATGCCCTTCTGGATGGGCGCGCGGAAATGGGTCGAGCCTTCGATCAGATCGCAGGCGTAAAGGTAATACGGACGGACCCGCATCATGAGCAGGCGGTGCACGAGCGACTTCATCACCTCGGCGTCGTCATTGATGCCGGCGAGGAGGACGGACTGGTTGCCGAGCGGCACGCCGGCGAAAGACAGGCGCTCGCAGGCGGTCGCCAGCTCGCGGGTGATCTCCTTCGGATGGTTCGTGTGGATGCTCATCCAGGCCGGCCCGTGCTTGCGGAAGATCTCGGCGAGCTCCGGGGTGATGCGCTGCGGCAGGAAGACCGGGATGCGCGAACCAAGGCGGATGAACTCGACGTGCTTGATCGCCCGGAGGCGGCCGAGGAGCGCGTCCAGTTTGGCGTCGGAAAGCAGCAGCGGGTCGCCGCCGGAGAGCAGGACGTCGCGGATCTCGGGATGGGCCTCGATATACTTCAGTCCGGCCTCGAGCTCGGGATGGAAGTCATAGGCCTGGGCGTTGGAGACCAACCGGCTGCGCGTGCAGTAACGGCAATAGGACGCGCAGCGGTCGGTGACCAGGAAGAGCACTCGGTCCGGGTAGCGGTGGACGATGCCGGGGACGGGCATGGTGCCCTCCTCGCCGACGGGGTCCTCGGATTCGCCCGGGGCGACGTAAGATTCCTCGATGCGCGGGATGACCTGCCGGCGGACCGGGCAATTCGGGTCCTTGGGGTCGATGAGGTTGAAGAAATGAGGCGTGATCGACAGCGACAGCTTATGCGGGGCGAACAGGCACCCTTCCCGCTCCTCCTTGGTCAGTTCGAGCCGATCCTCGAGCTGCGCCAGCGTCGTGATGCGGTTACGGAGCTGCCAATGCCAGTCGTTCCACTCCGCCGCGGGCACGTCGTTCCACAGGCCTTGGCCGGCATGCCAGTTTTCGCGGAGGTCCTGAGGATACATCGGCTAAGCCTGTCAGCTTAACGACTGGGATGGGTAATGCAAACGGGGAAGCAAGACGGCCTAAGACCGCGCCGGCGGCTCCTTGCGCTTGAACCACCCGGCGAAGGGATGCCAGAGCTGTCCGAAATACCCCTTCGGCACCGGCTGGGTAGTGCCGAAGTCCTGCGGCAGCCGGTCCCGCGGCATGTAGTAAGTGCCGAAGAGGATGTCCCACAACGGAAGCAGGCCGGCGAAATTCTTGTCGATGGCCGCCGGATCCTTCGAGTGGTGCCAGCGATGGAAGACCGGCGTGGCGATCACCGAACGCAGCGGTCCGAAATCCCAGTCGACGTCGGCATGCAGGAAGATCGCGTAGAAGGTCAGGAAGCCCGCGACGCCCATCGTGACGGTCGGGTCGAAGCCCAGGAGCAGCAAGGGCACGGCGGGGGCGAGTTTGTTGACGGCCTCGTTGACGGGATGCACGCGGACCGCCGACAGCCAGTCGAGGTCCTCGGAACTATGGTGCACCGCATGGAACGGCCACCAGGCGCCCGTATGGAAGAGCCGGTGCAGCCAATAGTCCATGAAGTCGACCAGGAGGTAGATCTCGACCGCCTGCAGCCAGCGCGGCTGCGCTGCGACCGGGCCGAAGCCTTGGTATTGCCCGGTCTTGATGGTCTCGCCGGTCGTGACGCCGCCGATGATCAAGAGGATGAATGGTCCGATCAGCAGCACCCTCGAGGCCTGCTTGAACAGCTCGAGGGTGAAGAAATACGCGGCGTCGGTGAGCATGCCGGGACGGAAATAACCCGGCCGCCGACGCGTGCCCATGACACGTTCGATGACATAAAAGACCAAGCCGAGGACCAGGAGAGCGGTCAGCTTCTTCGTCAAGTCCATGGGGCCGATCCGGGCCGCTTACTTCTTTTCGACGACCCACATGTTGCGGAACTCGACGGCGTCGCCGTGCCACTGCAGGCCGAGCGGGAGCTTGTCCGCATGCTTCACGTAAGGGGGATTCTTCTTATGGCTGCTCGGACCGATGTATTCGGTGCCGTCCTGGACCTTGACCCCGTTCATCACGACGGTGATGCGGGTCTTGCTGGCGACGGAGCCGTCGGCATGGAAGCGCGGGGCGGCGAACTCGATGTCGTAGCTGTTCCAGGTGCGGGACGGCAGGCAGGCGTTGAAGGCGGGCGGCTGCTGGCCGTAGATGGCGGCGGTCATGCCGTCGGCGTAGGTCTCGGTCTTATAACAATCGAGGACCTGGAGCTCGTAGGTCTTCATGAAGAAGATGCCGCTGTTCGAGTTGCCCTGGCTCTTCTTCTTGGGGTCGGTGTCGTAACCGGCGGCGGAGCGCCATTCGACGTGCAGGGTGATGTCGCCGAAGGAGCGCTTGGTGCGGATGCCGTTGCTGCGGGCCGTCATCACGCCGTCCTTGATCTCCCAGGTAACCGGCGTCTTGAGCTTGGCGCTGGGCGCGGCGTCCGGCTCCCACTCGTCGGCGGAGGCGGCGCCGCCGACCAGGACGATCGCACCGGCCGGTGCCGGGGCTTCGTTGCACTTCAGCTTGGCAGCGTCGGCTCGGGGCGGCTGCGGACGGGCGGCATCATGGACTCGCCACTGAGTCCCGGGGATGAAAGGAGTGTCGGTGTAGCCTTCGGCGGCGACCAGGCCGCTGGCGGCCACGAGGGAGAGCAAGGAAGCGAGACGCATGGTGAGGGTGGAGGTGAAGACAGGCTGGAGGGACGGAGGTTCAACGGAAAGGGTATTTAGGGCCAGGGCTGGGGCTGGGGCCAGGGTTAGGGCTAGTCGATCCAGCCACCCGCCACCCGTGGCCGCCACCTGCCACCCGAAATGACACCCCGACCCCAATTTCCGCATATTTTCCTTCATTCTAGCCCTGTCCCTAGCCCTAGCCCTGCCCCCGCTTCGGCCCTATTCCATTGCCCTGCCCTGCCCGATTCTCCAACTTACGGCCCATGTCCGCGCCCAAGGCCCGCTTTACCCTCGAATTCGAAAAGCCCCTCCGGGAGATCGAGGACAAGATCAACTCCCTCCGCGCCTCCTCCGAGACCGCCGGGATGGACGTATCCAAAGAGGTCAAATCCCTCGAGGCCAAGATGGAACAGACCCGCCGGGAGGTCTACGGCAACCTGAATCCTTGGCAGCGCGTCCAGCTGGCCCGCCACCCCCGCCGGCCCTACTCCTTGGACTACATCGGCATGCTGTTCGATGACTTCCAGGAACTGCACGGCGACCGCCTCTATATGGACGACGAGTCCACCGTCGGCGGCACGGCGTTCTTCGAAGGCCGCCCGGTCATGGTCATCGGCCAGCAGAAAGGACGCGACACGAAGGAAAACCTCCGCCGCAATTTCGGCTGCCCGAACCCCGAGGGCTACCGCAAGGCCCTTCGCCTGATGAAGATGGCCCACACCTTCGGACTGCCGATCATCACGCTCGTCGACACCCCCGGCGCCTTCCCCGGCATCGGCTCCGAAGAACGCCACGTCGCCGAAGCCATCGCCGTCAATCTCCGCGAGATGAGCCAGTTCGGCGTGCCGATCATCACCTTCGTCATCGGTGAAGGCGGTTCCGGCGGCGCCCTCGGCATCGCCGTCTCGAACAAGGTCTACATCCTCGAGAACGCCTACTACTCCGTCATCTCGCCCGAAGGCTGCGCCGCGATCCTCTTCAAGGACCGCGCCCATGCCCCGAAGGCCGCCGAAGCCCTCCGCCTCGACGCCCCGAATCTCCTCAAGCTCGGCGTCGTCGACGGCGTCGTGAAGGAACCGCTCGGCGGCGCCCAGGAAGACCCGGCCGCCACGGGCTCCGCCATCCGCAAGACCCTGCGCGACTCGCTCGCGGACCTTTCCAAGGCCTCGCCCGAGAAGCTGGTCGCGATGCGTTACGCGAAGTTCCGCGCGATGGGCGTCTTCTCGGAATAATCCCGCGGACAAGGCCGGACGAAAAAGGGGCGCCGCAAGGCGCCCCTTTTTCGTAAGTTCCGCCCGACGGCTCAGCCGCCGTTGCCGAGGATGCGGATGTAGCGGGTGTAGTTGCGACCGTGCTGGAAGACGATGCGATTGAAGGCCTGCAGGTCCTCGGCGCTCGTGAACTTGGAAACCTTCCGCAGATCCTGCAAGCCACGCAATTCCTTGGAGCCATCGGGCGTGAGGACGGTGACCGACACCTCCACGCCTCGGACCGTGTAGGGCATGTAATTGAACGGCTTGACGGTCGAGGGAGGCCCCAAGGCAAGCCCGTCGGGATACATGCGATTGGAGAAGACGCGGAGTCTTCCGAAATAATAATCCTTGGGATGCGTGGCGCCCGGAGTCACCGCGATCGGCGCCGCCGTCTCGGCGAAACGGATCGGGGCCTGCTGGACATTGGCGTTGTTGACCGCAGAACGGAAAGCCAGGCCGTAGCCTCCGGAGAGAGCCGCGTTGGCGGCGTACTTCAACGGCTGATTGGAAGCCGCCGGAAAGACCGGACGCAATGTCGTGTCATGCCGGGCGACCGGGTCAGTGATGACGCTGCTCGGCAGGTTGGCGCTGGGCGCCGGCAGCGAAGAACTGCACCACAGGATGAGGTTCATCGAGACGACATTGGAGCCGATGAAGTTCTGGTCATCCATCGTCCAGCAATTCGGCGTCATGTCGATGAGGGGTCCGGAAGTGGTCCTGACTCCGGCGCTTCCGGTGAGCGGGGCGTATTCCGAGATCTTGCGCGGGGCCGACCAATAATCCCACGGGGTCTTCATCTGCGGGCCGACAGGTCCGTCCATGATGACCGGAAAAGCCTGGGCGAAGGTGTTCTCCGGATCGATGATGGTACGGTAGACTCCGTAGACGCGCTGGATCGGTTCGTCAGGCATGCCGAAAGGCGAACGCTGACCGATCCGGTAGGCGACCGCGCAGACTTCTCCGCGCATCTGGCGCCGGGGGGCATCGGCGGTCCAACGAGGGCGGTCCGGCGGGGCGGAGAAGAGCATGACGATCGGCTGATCGACGGGGTGGATGTTGCCGACGGCGTCGCTCCCGTTGACCGGCGAAGCCGCTCCTCCCGGGATGACGATCTCCATCCAACAACGTCCGTCCGCACGGAGCACGGCGGTGGAGAAATCACTTTCCATCGCATCCAGCACCCCGCGCGCCTCGGACTGGGTAGAGAGATCGGCCACGGAGCGATCATAGACCCGCAGGGACTCGCTCGCTATGGTGACCACTGTCAGGACGATCACGACCATGATGGCCGTGGAGACCAGGACTTCGAGGAGGGTGAAGCCCCTGCGGACTGGTGAGGAGGTGGGGGTGCTCATCGGCTGATGACGATGTTCTGGACCAGGAGCGGCTTGTCACCCCGAGCCTTGAATTCGTTGAAGTCAGTGTAGTCGTGCGGGAAAAACTCGGCCACTACAGGCAGGTAAGCCAAGGGATATTCGGAAGGCAGCAGGGGGAGGTCGTCCACCCCGGGCACGAAAGGCTTCGAATCAGGTTCCCCCGTGGTGTTAATGATGCGGAACCTCTGTCCGTTGAGCAGCTTGGAGATCGTCAGCCTCACCCTGATCGGCGTGCCGACCACGTTTCGGGCCGAAGCGCCGACCGCGGTGAAGTTGTTCCCGTTACCATCCGCCCATGCGACCTCGATGATCGAGGGATTGGAGGAAAGATTATAGGTCGGGTCGGAAAAATCACTGGTGGCGGTCACGACCTTCCGCTCATAGACATAGAGCCAGACCGCGGTGTCGGTATTCTTAGCTCCGGCCAGAAGCCGGTAGGCGATGTCGAAGTTGCTCGCCGGGGCCGCAGGCAACGGGTCCAAGGTCGTCCTTCCCTGCTGGATATAAAGCGTAGTCGAAGCCAGGCCTCCCACGTCCGCCGACTGATGGAAGACGATCGAACGCGGACTGTCCAAGGCCGCCACCAGCCTGGAGGCCCCGGACAAGGCGCGGTTGGTCTGCATGATGTCATCGACCTGCTGGAAGGTGGATCCGAGGATGCCCACCAAGGAAAGCATGGCCACGCCGACGATGCCGATGGCGAGCGTGACTTCGACAAGCGAAAAGCCGGGGCGGCCGGCATAGGCGCGACGTGGGAGATTCATGGGCTGAGGGTTCATTTGGCGTTGTTCATCTCGAACTCGTCAAGGGTCATGGTGACCTCTCCGTTCGGACGAAGCGAAAGGGCGGCGAACTGGTTTTCGGAGGCGACGTCGATCACGGCCTTGCCGGGCCCGGCGTTCCTGACGACTCCCTTGACGAGCACGAGCAGGACGCGACCGGAATGATTGGAAGCGCCGCTGTCCTGCAGCTCGACGTAGAACCACTTCTTGGGATTGAAACCCGACATGGCCGAAAGCGCGGTGGGCTGGCTGATCGGCGCGTAGCTCATCCACGGCGGCGAGGTGGCCGGAGAGTCGTTGGCCGAGCCGGCGGCGTCGTCCGCGAGGTTGCGGATGACGGTACGACGAGTGCCTGGCGCGCCGGTCAGCGACAGGGTCGTGTTCGTGTCGCCCTGGGGCGGCACGAAAAGCACACCGGCGGGCAGCGACTGCGGAGGCTCGGGCGAGAACCAAAGATAGGGAGCCGCAGAAGTGTTGGTGACGGTGGCCGGATCAGCCCCGGCGAGGTCGACCGAACTCACCCCGCCCACGGCGATGACGAACTGACGCAGATGGTTCACCTCATCGTCCGGATCATTGAGGATCAGCAGGCGATATCGGCCGCCGTAATTGACGCCTCCCGAACCCGGACCGCGGTTCATGAGGGCCATGGCCCTCACGGTACGGATGGAAGAGGCAAGGATACGCTGGCCGGCAGGCAATCCGCCCCCGTCACCGGCGTTGAGCCCCAGGAACAGGGACGAGATGAGCAGGATGATCGTGATGACGACCAGCAGCTCCACCAACGTGAAGCCCTTGCGGACAAGGCGACGGGCGGACCTCATTGGATGGCGAAGACCTGCGCGAAATCAGAAGCCCCCAGGCCGTCCATCGACTCGAAGTCATTCCCGAGATCGGTGGTGTAGATGATGATGCGGGCCGGCATGCCGGCGGGGACTGAGATATTCTGGAGTTCGTTGGGCAGCGAAACCGCGCCCCCCGGAGGAGTGATGCTCCGGATGCTGGTATTGTTGTCGGTGTCGAAGATCACGCGGATACGACGGTTGCCGAAACGATCCACAAGGCGGCTGGCGTCGCTGAAGTTCACCGGGTCTTCATAATCATCACGGCTGAAGCCGACGAACTCCTCGGCATTGCGGTTCAGGAGGCGACGGTCCGCATCGCTGAGGCGGGTGCCGGTGGGCTGTCGTCCGAAGAGGGCTCGCACGAACCGTCCGTTGATCGCCGCATCGCCCAGGTCGTGGAGGGTATCCGCGTTGGTGACGTAATTTCCGCCGATGTTAGGGTAGAACCCGTAGGTCTGCTTGTAGCGGGCGATACCGCTCGCCCACTGCGAGAAGGCCGTCTGGGCGGAAGACTGACGGGCGCGCTTACGGATACCTCCGATGGCCGGGAACAGGGCGCCCGCCAAGATGCCGATGATGGCGATCACGGTGAGAAGTTCGACCAAGGTGAAACCAGAGCGACGACGGGGAGTCATGGGAAAAGGAAGACTGAGGGGAGATGCCATTCTACGGGCCACCCTGCGGTCTTGAACAGCCAAAACCCTCGGTCAGCGGATGACCACGAAGCAGGCCAAGGCGAACGCGGTGGGCAGCAAAGCCCAGAGAAGGAGCCGGAACGGGGAGACGCCCGTTCCGAAATGGGGGGCGAGGATGGACTGCCCGGCCGGGTTCGGGGCGTTGGCGATGACGGTCAGGCCGCCGCCAGCCAGGGCCCCGGCCACCACGGCGTGCCGGAGGGCTTCCGCTTCCGCCCCCGGGGCCGCCAGCGCCGGCACCTGGGCGGCGAGATAAGTGATCGCGGCGTTGTCATTGAAAGAAGTCAGGAACGTCGAGACGGCCATGAGCGCGCCTTCGTTCAGCCGCATGATGACCGGGGAGATCCACCAGCCCTGCAGGCCGCCGAGGACGACCAGCCCGGCCAGGAAGAAACCGACGAGCAGCGGGCCTCGCAGACGGACAGGATCCTGCCACTGGGGCGTGGCGACGGTGAACGCCAGGAAGACGAGCAAGCCGCCGGTCATGAGGATCGGGCGATGCCCCGAGAGCATGGCGACCGTCCAGACCATCAGCAAGAGATGCACCGCCGTGACCCAGGCCGGGGTCGCCTCCCGGCGCGGCGCGGCTGACTCGTCCGCCTTGAGCCTCGTCAGCTCGCCGCGGAAGACGAGCAGGTAGGTGAGGTTGGAGACGAGGATGGCGGCTACGGCGGCCCAGCCGTAGTGCGCGAAGACGTCCGCCGTCGACCAGCTCCACTTGGTCGCGACCATCACGATGGGCGGCGCGGCGAAGTTCGTCAGGGCGCCGCCGACGGAGATGTTCACGAAGAGCAGCGCCAAGGTGGCGTACTTGAGGCGGTCGCTGGGCCGGAGGACGTAGAACTGCGAGGATAGCAGCAGCGCCCCGATGGTCATGGCCGCGGGTTCCGTGATCAGCGAACCGAACAGGGGGGCCAAGGTGAGGATCACGAACCAGCGCGCCGCGGTGCCGTCGCCGAGCAGCCACGCCGCGCCGCCGAGCAGGCGTGCCGCCAAGGCCATCACGGGCCGCGCGGCGGCGAGCGTCATGATGATGAAGACGAACAGGGGCTCGACGAACTTCGAAGGGCCCGCCGGGGGCGTCCCCGCGAGCACGGCGGCGTAGTCACCGCTTTCGACGTAGCGGCAGGCGAATTCCCAGCCCTTGCCGGGCCAGGCGATGAGCAGGCCGAAGAGCACGAAGGTCCAGATGCCGAAGACGGCTTCGACCTCGCCGAGGAGGTGCATGACCGCGGCGCGCAGGGAGGAGGACTCCCCGCGGTCGTTGACCGGCGCCCTACCCTCCCGGACGGCCTCGCGATGGGCCTCTTCCAACTTGTGCGCGGCCCGGGCGAACAGCGGCGCGGAGAACGCATGCAGGATGGCGAGCCCGAACACGACGCTGGCGGCCAGCAGGAACCCGTCCTGGCGGACGGCCTCCGCGAGTTGCGTCCAGAGATCGGGCGAGGTGGGCATGACCGAACAAAAACAACCCCCCGCGGCTTGGCAATCTCCTCCGCCGCCTATCGCTTGCCTGGCTCGTCCGGGCGGGCGCCGCCTAAGGCCCGGATAAGGTCCACTTGCGCCGTGATCCGCTCAAGACGGACCTCCGCCACGGCGGCCAGCGATTCGGCCTGGTCACGTCGGGCGACCAGCAGCTCGGACGGGCCGGCCTGGCCGGCTCCTTGCCGGGCCTCGGCGACGCGGAAGGCTTCCCGGGCCGCCCGGGCCCGGCGTTCGGCGGCGCTGGCCGCCGCGGCGGTCTCACGGACGTCGACCAGGGCGTCGCGGACTTCGCGGAAAGCATTGAGGACGGCTTGCTCGTAAGCCGCCGCCGCCTGGTTCCGGACGGCCACCGCGGCGTCGACGCGCGCGCCCCCGCGACCCCCGTCGAAGACCGGCAACTGCGCTCCGAGACCCAGCAAGGTGGTGCTGTTGCGCGGACCGAAGAGCGACTCGAGGTCCGGACTTTCAGTCCCGAGCCCGGCGGTGAGTGAGAAGGTCGGGAAACGGGAGGCCTTCACGAAACCGATGCGGGCGTTGGCGGCGACGAGCGCCTGCTCCGCGGCGAGCACATCCGGACGGAGGCGCAGCAGGTCCGACGGCAGGCCGGCCGCCACGGGCGCGGGCACGCGCAAGGCGTCGCCGCTGCGCGGCGCGATGACGAGGGCGGGCTGACCGGTCAGCGCGCCGAGCAGGTGCTCGGCCTGCGCGCGGATCCTGCGCGCCGAAGCCCGCCGCGCGACGGCTTCGGCCCGGAAGACTTCCGCGGCGGCGACCTCGGCCGGACCGGCGGCGCCGACGCGCACGCGACGTGCGACGAGCGCGGCCTCGGCCTCGCGGGCGGCGAGGATCTCCGTGGCGGCGGCCGCCCGGACCTCCGCGGCACGCAGCCAGGCGTAGGCGCGGACGACGGAGGCGCCGACGGCGAGGCCGACGACCCGACGGCCCTCTTCGGCCTGGAGGAGCTGGGCGCGGGCGCCTTCCTCGGCGCGGCGGAGCCGGCCCCAGAAATCGAGTTCGAAAGCGGTGGATAGCGCCGCGCGCTGGTTGGTGCGCACGCGTCCGTTCAGGGCGAGGTTCGGGTTGAAGCCGCCTTCGCTGATCTTGATCTGCTGCGAAGTCACGGCGGCGTCCACCTGCGGCAGCGAGGCGCCTTCCACCTCGCCGAGCACGGCGCCGGCTTCCGCCACCCGCGCGACGGCGACCCGCAGGTCGGTGTTGGCGGCGAAGGCCTTCGCGACGAGCGCGTCGAGCTCGGGATCGCCGAAGGACTTCCACCACTCGGCGCGGACGGCGACGCCGCCCTGCCCTGCCTCGGGATAAGCTTCGGACGTAGGCGTCGCCGGCCGCTCGTAATCAGGACCGAGGGCGCAACCGGCGAGCAGGCCGGCGACGAGGAACAAAGGCGAAGGCCTCATGGCTGGACGGCGGCCTTCTCCTTGCGGCCGGAAAGGAGGTGGAAGAACCAAGGGATGAAGAGCGTGGCCACGAAGGTGTCGAGGAGCATGCCGCCGAGCACGCCCGTGCCCATCGACTGGCGCGCCGCGGCGCCCGCGCCGCCGGCGAAGGCGAGCGGGACGACCCCGAGCACGAAGGCCATGGAGGTCATGACGAGCGGACGGATGCGCATGCGGGCGGCCTCGATGGCGGCTTCGGCCGCGGAGCGCCCGGCGCGGCGGGCGCTTTCGGCGAACTCGACGATGAGGATCGCGTTCTTGGCCGCGAGGCCGATGAGCGTGACCAGGCCGATCTGGAAGTAGATGTCGTTAGGCATGCCGCGCGTGAAGATCGCGAGCAGCGCCCCGAGGAGCGCGAACGGCACGGTGAGCAGCACGCCGAGCGGCAGCGCGAGGTCTTCGTAGAGCGCCGCGAGGATCAGGAACACCATCAGCAGGGCCAGGAGGAAGGCGGGCAAGGCGGAGGTCGCCGCGCGCTTCTCCTGCAGGGCCTGCGCGGTCCAGTCGATGCCGTAGCCGACGGGCATGAGGTCCTCGGCGATCTGCTCGACGAGCGCGATGGCCTCGCCCGAGCTCACGCCGGGCGCCGGCGAACAGATCAGGCGCGCCGACAGGAAGCCCATGTGGCGTTCGAGCTGCTCCGGTCCGGCCGAAGGCTTGAACTGCACGAAGCTGGAGAGCGGGATCATCTCGCCGTTGCCCGCGCGGACGTGCACGCGGCCGGCGGCGGCGGCGTCCATGCGGTCGGCGGCCTCGGACTGCACGAGCACGCGATAGGTGCGGCCGGCCAAGGTGAAGTCGTTGGCGTAGACGACGCCGATGGTGGCCTGCAGCGCTTCATGCAGCTCCGGCAGAGAGACGCCGAGCGTGGACGCGCGGACCTCGTCCACTTCGGCCAGCACCTGCGGGACGGAGGGACGCAGGAAGACGCGGATGCCGGTGAGCTCCGGGCGCGCCCGCAGGGCGGCCTCGAGCTTCTCGATGTTGGCCGCGAGCCGGGCCGGATCGTCGTCCTCCTTGGCCTGGAGGTAGAATTCGAAGCCGCCGGCGGTGCCGATGCCGCGGATGGCGGGCGGGTTCACCACGAGGCACATGCCGTCGGGCTGCGTCATGCCGATCGCGTTGAGCTGGCGGGCGAGGACCTCGCCGCCGGGCGGACGCTCGCCGAAATCCTTCAAGGGCAGGAAGATCGTGCCGGAGTTCGTGCGCTCGCCGCCGCCGAGCAGGTCGAACCCGCTGATGGCGAAGGTGTGTCGGACGGCCGGATTCGCGCGCAGCTTGGGCGTCAGGTCGTCCATGAACGTCTTGGTGCGGTTGATCCCCGCGCCGTCCGGGAGCGCCACCATCGCGAGGAGGTAGCCTTGGTCCTCGGGCGGCAGGAAGCTGCGAGGGATGGCCGTGACGAGCGCGACGTTGGCGACAAGGATGCCGGCGAAGCCGCCGGTGGCCGCGCGCGGGTGGTCGATGAGCCAGCGGACGACGCGGCCATGCCAGGCCGCGACGTGTCCGAAGCCGCGCCCGAAGCCGTCGACGAGCCAGGCGAGCCGGCCGCCGTCGCCGGGGACGTGCGGCTTGAGCATGAGCGCGCAGAGCGTCGGGGTCAGGGTGAGCGCGACGAAGCCCGAGAGGATGACCGAGAGGGCCACGGTGACCGCGAACTGCCGGTAGAGCACGCCCGCGATGCCGCCGAGGAAGGCGACGGGGAGGAACACGCAGACGAGCACGCAGACGATGGCGACGATCGCGCCCGCGACCTCGCGCACGGATTCCTTGGCGGCCTCGAAAGGGCTCATCCCCTGCTCGCGCATGAGGCGCTCGGTGTTCTCGAGCACGACGATCGCGTCATCGACCACGATGCCGATGGCGATGACCATCGCGAAGAGGGTCAGGATGTTGATGCCGTAGCCCATGACCCACAGGCCGGCGCAGGCGCCGATCAGCGAGACGGGCACGGCGATCATGGGGATGAGCGTCGCGCGCCAGGAGCCGAGGAAGAGGAAGACGACGATCGCGACCAGCAGCGCGGCCTCGAAGAGCGTGTTGCGCACCTCGCCGATGGCCGAGCGGACGAACCGCGTCGTGTCGAAGGGGATCGCGTAGGCGACGTCGGGCGGGAACTGCCGCGTGAGCTCGTCCATGCGCCTGACGATGAGGTCGGCGGTCTCGAGGGCGTTGGACCCGGTCTGGAGGAACACGCGGATGCCGGCCACAGGCTTGCCGTCGAGCATGCTCAGCTGTTCGTAGCTCTGGGAGCCGAGTTCGATGCGGGCGACGTCGCGGAGGCGCAGGGCGCCTTCGCCGGCGCCGGCCCGCAGGACGATCTCTCCGAACTGCTCCGGCGTGGCGAGGCGGCCGCGGGCCACGACGGGCACCACGAAGGCGGCGTCGACCGACGGCTCCTGGCCGAGGCGGCCGACGGCGTACTGGGTGTTCGTCGCGCGGATGGCGCGCACGACCTCGGCCGAGCTCACGCCGAGCGCGGCCATGCGGTCCGGGCGCAGCCACACGCGCATGGCGTAGTCACGGGCGCCGAAGACGCCGACGTCGCCGACGCCGGGGATGCGCTTGAGCTCCTCGACGACGGTGGAAGAGGCGTAGTTGCTCAGGAAGACGGAATCGCGCGTGGCGTTGGGCGAGACGATCGACACCGACATGAGGATGTCGTTCGAGCGCTTCTTGGTGATGACGCCCAGACGACGCACCTCCTCCGGCAGACGGGGCTCGGCGAGCTTGACGCGGTTGGCCACGAGGATGGTGGCCATGTCGGGATCGACGCCGTTCTCGAAGGTGACGGTGATGCTCAGGGCGCCGCTCGAGGAGGCGTTGGAGGAATAGTAAAGGAGGCCTTCGACGCCGTTGATCTGCTCTTCGAGCGGGGCGGCGACGTTGTTCACGAGGGCCTCGGGCGAAGCGCCGGGATAGCTCGCGACGACGGTCACGGTCGGCGGCGCGATCTGCGGATACTGCGAGAGCGGGAGGTTCAGCAACGCGAGGCCGCCGATCAGGACGATGACGACCGAGAGGACCGCCGAGAAGATCGGGCGACGGATGAAGAAGTCCCAGCCCATCTACTTCTTGGCCGGAGCGACGACGACCGGGGCGCCCGGGCGCAGCTTGTGCAGCTGGTTGAGGATGACGCGGTCACCGGCGCGCAGGCCGGCGAGGATGACGATGTCCGCCCCCTGGGTCTCGCCCAAGGTCACGGCCCGGGCTTCGGCGCGGTCTCCCGCGCCGATGACGAAGACGGAGCGGCCCGAAGGGGCCTGCACCAGCGCCTGCTGGGGCACGAGACAGGCGTCCTTGGCCTTGCCGCCGGTGATGCGCACGCGCACGAACTGGCCGGCGAGCAAAGCATCGTCCGCATTGGCGAAACGGGCGCGGAGCTGGACGGTGCCGAGACGGGTGTCGACCTGCGTGGCGGCGAAGTCGATCCTGCCGCGCGCGGGATATGTCGAACCGTCCGGCCGCAGGAGCGCGACGGCGGCGCCCTGCGCGCCCGCGGCGCCGGCGGGGAAGAGCCGATGGAAATCCGCCTCGGCCAGGCCGAAGCGCGCCCAGACTTCGTCCGCGCGGACGACGGTGGTGAGCAGGCCGTCGGGGCCGACCGGATTGACGAGGGTGCCCTCCGTGCGGAGGCGACGGCCGGCCACGCCGGCGATGGGGGAACGGACTTCGCAATAACCGAGGTCGAGCTTGGCGAGCTCGACGCGGGCGGCGGCGGCTTCGCGCGCGCCCACGGCGGCGGCGGCCAGCGCCTGGGCGTCATCGGCTTCCTTGCGGCTCGCGGCCTTCTGCTTGAACAGCGCGGCCTGACGCGCGGCCTCGGCGGTCGCCTGCTCCGCGCGGGCGGCCTCCTGCGCCAGCTGGGCGCGCGCGAGCGCGTGGGCGGCGGCATACGGCGCCGGATCGATGCGGAAGAGGAGATCGCCCGCCTTCACCTTGGCGCCTTCGGCGTAATCGACGGTCTGGAGGATGCCGGTCACGCGCGCCCGGACTTCCACTTCGCGCACGCCTTCCACCTGCGCCGGGGCGACGGCCTGCTGGGCGAGGTCGGCCGGAGCGACGGTCATGATGGTCACGGGCAGCGGGCCGGCGGCCGGCGGGGTGCTCTCCTGACGGCAACCGGCCAAGGCCAGCAAGGCGGCGCCAAGCAGAAGGCCCTCGACAGACAGGGGTTTACATACAGACATGTATGTAAATCTAGACACCCCGACATGGCTCGCAAGACCAAAGCCGAAGCGGCTCAGACCCGTGACCGCATCGTCGCCTGCGCCCGAGAGGTGTTCAGCCGCCACGGGGTCACGAACACGTCCTTGGAAGAGATCGCCAAAGAGGCGGGCGTGACCCGTGGGGCGGTCTATTGGCACTTCCGCGACAAGGCGGATCTGTTCATGGCCGTCCGGCAGCAGACCGGGGTCCTGCTCCGCTTCCCGGAAGAACCGGTAGGAGACCCTCTGCGCCGGCTCGAACTCGCTCTTTGCGCGGCGCTGCTTCGCTTGGCCGAAGAGAAAGCCGCCCAGGAGACCTACGAGGTGATGCTCTGGAAATGCGAGTACATCGGGGCCTTCGCCGGTGTCCGCCAGGACCTGATGACGGCCGGCGACCAGTTCCTCGCCGACACGACCGCCCTCTACGCGGCGGCCAAGCAGGCAAAGCTGACCCAGCCCGGCCTCGACCCACGCCTCGCCGCCCAGGAGACCTTCTGCTTCTACGCCGGCCTGCTCAAGCTCTGGCTGGCCGACGAGTCCGGCCGAGCCCTCCGCGGCGACGTCGACCGGGTCATCGCCGCGCACGTCGCGAGCCGACGACGCGCCCCCCCGCAGAAGGCGGTTTGACTGGCCCTGACCGCCGGATTAGAAAAGCGGCGTGAAGGCCTTCCCCGCCCTGCTCGCGCTCCTGGCCGCCCTGACGGCATCGGCCGCCGCGCCCGCGCCGGAAGCCCCGCAGACTTTGCCGATCCTCTACGACCAGCCCGGCGACCGTTACATCCTGCGCATCGACAACCGTCGCTACCAGATGCCGTACCCGACCAAGGACGGCATCGCGCGCCTGATGTCCTCCGCCAACTATCCGCGGACGAAGCTGTTGTTCGACGAATACAAGCGGGCGCTCGGGGAGCGCGAGAAGGCCGAGGCGACGATCCGTCGCTCGCAGGCCAACCTGACGAGAGAGAACGAACGCGTCGCCCGGCTCAGCCGCAGCCTGGAGTCACTGCGCAGCCAGCTCGCCCTGCTCCGCGGCCTGCCCGCCGTCGACCTCAACCAGCTCCTCTTCCTGCAGGAACAGATCCGCGGCACCGCCGCCGCGCTCGCGACCGCCGAGGCCCAGGAGGCCAAGGCCGCCATCGCGCTGGATCGCACGCAAGGCTCCGCCGAAGCGACCTTGCGCCGCGCCGACGAGGCCCGCGACGCCTACGTGGCCGCGCTGACCGCCTACGAAAAGCCGCTCGCCGAGATCCGCGCGCTGGCGATGTCCGTCGGTTCGGCCCTCTGAACTTACTCATGCGTCCCGCCTCCGCCCTCCTGCTCGCCCTGCTCTGTCTGGGCGCCTCACTCCCGGCCCAATCGGCCAAGTCCGCCGCGAAAGCGGCGCCGAAGTCCGTCGACCGTTTCGCGATTCGGCCCGACGAGAAAGTCTCCTGGCACGACGTCCGCGCGACGGACCTCGAAGGTCGCGCGTTCACCGACGCCGAGCGCAAGAGCTTCTTCGACCGCCTGCCCGCCGAGGCCGACGGGAAGGTCACGTCCGCGGTCTGGAGCCTCAGCCGCGACAGCGCCGGCCTGGTCTTCCGCTTCCGCACCGACGCCACCACGATCTACGCGCATTACAAGGTCACGAAGCCGCAGCTCGCGATGCCGCACATGCCCGCCACGGGCGTCAGCGGCCTCGACCTCTACGCCCGCGACCAGGACGGCAAGTGGCGCTGGGTGCAGGTCGCCCGCCCCGGCGCGCAGGAGATGAAGCTCCGCCTGGCCGACGGCCTCGACGCCGGCGAACGGGAATACGCGCTCTACCTGCCGCTGTTCAACGGCGTCGAATTCCTCCACGTCGGCGTGCCCGAGGGCAAGCAGCTCACCGGCCTCAAGCCGCGCGCGAAGCCGGTCGTCTTTTACGGCACCTCGATCACGCACGGCGCCTGCGCCACCCGTCCGGGCATGGTGCATACGGGCATCCTCGGCCGGCGCTTCGACGTGCCGGTGGTGAACCTCGGCTTCTCGGGCAACGGCCGCATGGACAAGGCAGTCGGCGACTTCCTCGTGCGCATCGACGCCGCCGCCTACGTCATCGACTGCCTCCCGAACATGAACGCCGCGGCCGTGAGCGAGAAGTGCGTACCGCTCGTGAAGCAGCTCCGCGCCGCCCGCCCCGACACCCCGATCATCCTCGTCGAAGACCGTCGTAACACCGACTCATGGATCAAGGCCTCCCTCCGCAAGCACCACGACGACAACCATGCCGCACTGAAGGCCGCCTACGAGCAGCTCGTGAAAGAAGGCGTCAAAGGCCTCTCCTACGTGCCCGGCGACCACCTCTACGGCGATGACGCCGACGGCGCCACGGACGGCTCGCACGCGAGCGACCTGGGCTTCTTCCGCCAGGCCGACATCTTCGAGCCCTACCTCAAAGCGGCCCTCGGCCGCTGATTTTCGACCTGCCCCGCTGGCGGACGGGCCCGATCCTTTCACCCTGAAGGCCGATGAACCGCAGCTACCGTTACTACGACCTGATCCTCGGCGCGTTCGTCGCGGTGCTGCTCTGCTCCAACCTCATCGGCCCGGCCAAGGTCGTGCGGCTCGACCTGCCTTTCTTCGGACCGACCGACTTCGGCGCGGGCAACCTCTTCTTTCCGCTGTCCTACGTCTTCGGCGACATCCTCACCGAAGTCTACGGCTACGCGCTCGCGCGGCGCGTGATCTGGTCTGGTTTCGCGGCGATGCTCTTCGCCACGGTCATGACGTGGGTCGTGCTCGCCATGCCGGCCAGCCCGGACGAACCGTTCAGCGCGCAGCTGCAGCCTGCGCTCGAGACGTGCTTCGGCGGCGGCTGGCGCATCGCGCTCGGCTCGATCATCGCCTTCTGCGTCGGCGACTTCCTCAACTCCTACGTGCTCGCGAAGATGAAGGTGCGCATGGGCGGCAAGCATCCGTGGGCGCGCTTCATCGGCTCGACGGTCGTCGGCCAGGGCGTCGACAGCCTGATCTTCTACCCGCTCGCCTTCCTCGGCATCTGGAGCCCGGCGACCTTGCTCGCGGTCATGTGCGCCAACTGGCTCTTCAAGGTGCTCGTGGAAGCGGTGATGACCCCCGTGACGACCGTCGTCTGCGCGAAACTGAAAGCCGCCGAAGGCGTCGATGCCTTCGACACCGACACCGATTTCACGCCGTTCAGCCTCCGCCGCTGACCCGACGAGGCCCCGCTGGAGCGGGATTCCGGCCCTCTAACGGGCTTTTCTGTCATATTAACGGCCCCGGGCGAAGTATCCGTTGACATCACCCCCCGCCAGGGGCACAACACTCTCAGTCAATTTCACTCAGGTAAGAGCCTCCCTTATAAAGGACGCATCAGTCGCGAGGGCGACTAACGGAATCAGGATCAATACTCTCCGTACCCGACCCCAGAGTCCCGTAGCTAGGACTCTGGACTTATTTGTCCCGGCGACGGGAAGACAGGCCGCACCACCCGTGCGGCCTGTTCCGTTTCGCCGTACCCAAGACCGGACTCGAACCGGTAAGCCTTTCGGCGGCAGATTTTAAGTCTGATGTGTATACCATTCCACCACTTGGGCCGACGCTCCCAAGGTGCCGGCGCGCCGCGGATTGGCAACCCGGGAAAGCGGACCGCGTTCGCCTTCGCCTTGCCCTCGGGACCAAACCCGGCTTCCTTCCGCGCATGGACCGCTTAGCCCAGACGTTCGCCCGCTGCCAAGCCGAAGGCCGCCCGGCCTTCGTGAGCTACGTCTGCGCCGGAGACCCCGACGTCGAGACGTCCAAGGCCGTGCTGCTGTCCCTGGCGCAGAACGGCGCCGACGTGCTCGAAGTAGGCGTGCCCTTCTCCGACCCGCTCGCCGACGGCCTGACCAACCAGCTCGCGGCCCAGCGCGCCCTCGAAGGCGGCATGACCTACGACGGCCTGCTCGACGTGCTCCGCGCGGTGCGCACCGGCACGGACAAGCCGATCGTGCTCTACTGCTATTACAACCTGCTGTTCTCGTTCGGCCTCGACAGCTACTGCGCCAAGGTCCGCGCGGCCGGCGCCGACGGCCTGCTCGTCCTCGACTGCCCGCCTGAGGAAGCCGACGAACTGATCGCGGCCTCGAAGAAGCACGGCCTCGCCAACATCTTCATCGTGGCCCCGACCACGCCGCCCGCGCGCATCGGCCTCATCGCTAAGCACGCCTCCGGCTTCATCTACTACGTCTCGCGCGAAGGCGTGACCGGCGAGCGCTCCGAACTGGCCGCCAATCTTTCGGCTTCGGTCGCCGAAATCCGCAAGCACACCGCCCTGCCCATCTGCGTCGGCTTCGGCGTCTCGACCGCCGCCCACGTCCAGGCCATCGCCAAGGTCGCCGACGGCGTGGTCGTCGGCAGCGCCCTCGTGAACGTCGTCGCCGCCCACAAGGACAAGAAGGGCGAAGCCGCCGCCGCCATCGGCGCGAAGGTCAGGGAGTTGTTGGCTAAATAAACGAGCAGAAGGGACAGGGCTAGGGCTTGGGCTAGGGCTGGTCATGCAAACAGGACAAAGGTCATAACTTAGAGCGTTTGCTGAGCATTCACCTGTCCCTAGCCCTGCCCCTGGCTCTGGCACTATCTCCGCCCTTGACCAAGGGCCGTCCCTCCCCACTTTCCCCATGGTCCTAACCTCGTTAGGGCCACCGGAACCGCACCGCATGGCCCAACAAGACACCTGGACGAAAAAAGACCTGACCGGCATCGAAGAGCTTTCCCGCTCCGAGATCGAACTGCTCTTCCGCCAAGCCGACCAGTTCCTGCCCGCGCTCGCCCCGGGCAAGGGCCTCGACCTGATGAAGGGCCGGACGGTGGTCAACCTCTTCCTCGAGCCGAGCACCCGCACCCGCACGGCCTTCGAGATCTCGGCCAAGAAGCTCGGCGCCGAAGTGGTCTCGATCAACACGACGGCCTCCTCCCTGGTGAAGGGCGAGACCCTCCGCGACACGGCCGAGAACATCCGCGCGATGGGCGTCGACGCCATCGTGATGCGCCACTCCTCCGCGGGCTCGGCCCGCTACCTGGGCTCGGTCCTCGACATCTCGGTGGTCAACGCCGGCGACGGCGCCCACGAACACCCGACGCAGGCCCTGCTCGACGCCTTCACGCTCCGCCAGCGCTTCGGCAAGGTCGAAGGCCTCAAGGTCACGATCCTCGGCGACATCCTCTTCAGCCGCGTCGCCCGCTCCAACATCCTCTGCCTCTCTAAGCTCGGCGCGGAGGTCACGCTCGCCGGCCCCGCGACGCTGGTCCCGGCCGCGCTGAAGGAAGCCTTCCCGCAGGTCCGCATCGTCCATGACCTGAAGGAAGCCCTCAAGGACTGCGACGCGGTCATGCTCCTGCGCATCCAGCACGAGCGCCAGACGACCACCCACTTCCCCTCTCTCGGCGAATACACCGCGCAGTTCGGCCTCAACGCCGAACGCGCCGCCTGGCTCAAGCCCGAGGCGATCGTGATGCACCCGGGCCCGATCAACCGCGGCGTCGAAGTCGAAAGCGAAGTCGCCGACGGCCCCCGCTCGGTCATCCTCGAACAAGTCCGGAACGGCGTCGCCGTCCGCATGGCCGTCCTTCACCTCTGCACCGGAGCCATCAGCCGATGAATCCCGCCGACAACTCCCCCCTCTGGATCCGCGGCGCCCGCGTGATCGATCCCTCCGCCCGGCGCGACGAAGCCAAGGGCGACGTCTTCGCCCTCGACGGCAGGTTCGTCGACCAGCTCTCCGCCGCCGACCAAGCCAAGGCCCGCGTCATCGACGGGTCGGGACTCGTGGTCGCTCCCGGCTTCGTCGACCTGAACTGCCGCCTCGGCGAACCGGGCCGCACGGCCCGCGAGACCATCCGCACGGGCACCCGCGCGGCCGCGGCCGGGGGCTTCACGACCCTAGTCACGATGCCCGACTCGCTCCCCGCGGCGGACAACGTCGGCACGATCCAGCTCCTCCGCGAGATCTGCTCCCGCGACGCCGCCGTGCGCGTGCTGCCGACCGGCACCCTCACCAAAGGCCATGAGGGCAAGGCCCTCGCCCCGCTGGGCACGATGAAGAAGGCCGGCGTGGTCGCGGTCACCGACACGACCTCGGGCGTGCAGAACAACGAGATCATGCGCCGCGCGCTGGAATACGCCGCGATGTTCGGCCTGGTCGTCCTCGACCATTGCCAGGACAGCAGCATGACCGACGGCGGCCAGATGCATGAAGGCGCCTGGTCCCTCCGCCTCGGCCTCCGCGGCCTGCCCCGCGCGGCCGAAGAGATCGTGGTCTCGAGCGACTGCCTGCTCGCCGAACTCACCAAGGCCCGCATCCACCTGCAGCACCTTTCCTCCGGCGGCTCCGCCGAGATCGTCCGCCGCGCCAAGGCGAAGCAGCTTTCGGTCACGGCCGAAGTCTCCGCGCTCCACCTCCTCCTGACCGACGCCGCGCTGGCGAACTACCCGACGAGCCTGAAGACGAATCCGCCCCTGCGCGAAGAGGCCGACCGCCTGGCGCTCATCGCCGCGCTCGTCGACGGCACGATCGACGCGGTCTGCTCCGACCACTCGCCCTGCACGGCCACCGAGAAGGATTGCGAATTTGACCTGGCTCCGTTCGGCGCCGCGACCTTCGAGACGGCCTTCGCGGCCGCCTACACGGCGCTCGTCGCCGCCGGGCACGCCGACCTTTCGGTCCTCATCGCCCGCCTCACGCACGGTCCGGCCAAGGCCCTCGGCCTCGCCGCCGGCACGCTCAAGGCCGGCGCCCTCGCCGACCTGGTCGTCCTCGACCCGAAGGCCGCGTGGACACCGGCGAAGACCGACCTGGTCTCCAAATCCGGCAACAACCCGCTCGTCGGCCGCGCCCTCAGGGGACGCGTCCGCGCGACGTTCGTCGGCGGCCGTCAGGTCTTCGGCGCCTAAGCGACGATGGACGAGTTGACCCAAGCCCTCGACGCCTTCGGGCCGTGGGACTGGGCATGCGTGGGCGCCAACCTCACGGCGGCGGTGCTCGGCTTCTTCGGACTGCGCTGCTGGCGCGGGATGCCCGGAGTACCGCCTCCGCTCCCCGTCTCCGCCTCGAACGCCGCGCTCGGCGTGGTCACCGGCGTGATGGCCTTCACCGTGGTCTTCGGGCTCGTCCTTGGCGCCGCGGCCCAGGCGTTCTCTTCGCACTTCGGCATCGCCCAGGCCCACATGTTCACGGCGGCGTTCCTCGGCCAGTCCGCCGCCGCGCTGACGATGATCGCCATGGGCGCGCTCGTCCCGGAGACCTTGCGCTGGGCCCCGGACGTCCCCGCGGACGAACTGGGCGAGAGCCCGCTGCGCCGCGCGGCCCGCGCCTTCGGCTTATCTCGCCTGCTGCTGGTGCTGCTGATCCTGTTCGGGCTCGGCCTCGCCCTGGCGGCGGCCTGGAAAGGCGTGCACGTCGGTTGGACGCAGCTCTTCCGGCATGGCCTGGCCAGCGAGCCGCCGGTGGATGCGCCGCAGGACATCGTCGACTCGGTGCTCAAGACGGACGTCGATAGCTGGCGCTTCGTCACCATCATCTTCGCCGTGACCGTCGGCGCGCCGATCATGGAGGAACTGGCCTTCCGCGGCATGCTCTATCCGGGCCTGCGCCGGTTGCTGGTCGGAGGCTCCGCGCGCCATGGACGCTGGATTGCGGCCTGCCTCACGGGCGCGATCTTCAGCGCGGCCCATCAGAGTCCTTCCGCCGCCCTGCCCCTCTTCGGTTTCGGCGCCTTCATGTGCCTGGTCCGAGACCGCTACGGGCTGCTGACCTGCATGGCCGCCCATGCGTGCTTCAATGGCTGGAACCTCGCTTGGTTGAAACTGGCGCCCGCCGCCTCCACGCTCTGAAGCCATGGGCGCCCTCACGACTCTGCCGGACCGCTCGGTCGCGAAGCTGACCGAAGAGGAGATCATCCGCCGCGTGATCCAGTCGCTCGCCGAAGCCGCCCCGGCCTTTCCGGAAGGTCCCGGCGGTGATTGCGCCCACCTCCCGACGACGGGCGGCCGCTCCATCCGCGCCAGCACCATCGACTCGGTGATCCTGGGCCGCCACTTCGACGCGGCCTGCGACGGCATCCGCGCCGGCGCCAAGCTGGTGAACCGCAACCTGAGCGATCTGGCGGCGGCGGGCGCCGCCCCCTCCGACGCCCTGCTTTCGCTGGTGATCGGACCGGACGTCGATGCGACGTGGCTGACCGACTTCGCCCATGGCGCCGGCCGCGCCGCCGCCAAGGCCGGCCTGCGCATCGTCGGCGGTGACCTCTGCCGCGGCGCCCACGGTTCGTTCCTCGGCACGCTCGCGGTCCAAGGCTTCGCCCACCGCGTCCTGACCCGCAGGACCGCCGCTCCGGGCGACGCGCTCTTCGTGACCGGCCTGCTCGGTGGCTCGCTCTACGGCAAGCACCTCGACTTCTCACCGCGTCTCGCCGAAGGCGAATGGCTCTGCGGTCACGGCGAAGTGACGGCCTGCACCGATCTCTCCGACGGCCTCGCCAAAGACCTGCCCGGACTGCTCGGACCGAAGCTCGACGCCCGCATCGCCGTGGCCTCCCTGCCGGTGTCCGACGCCGCGAAATCGCTCGCGAAGTCCGACGGCAAACCGGCCCTCGAACACGCCCTGCAGGACGGCGAGGACTACGAGCTCCTGTTCGCGGTCGACGCCGACCGGGCCGACCTGCTCGAAGCCTCCTTCCGCAAAGCCTTCCCGCTCACGCCGCTCACGCGCCTGGGCACGGTCGAAGCCGGCACGGGCCTGGCCCGCGACCTCGCGGACGGCGAGCCGATCAAGGTCCGCGGCTTCGGCCACTTCGCCTGAGCCGCCGACCCGCTCACATGCGGAAGCGGCGGATGGCCACGAAGAGGGCGAAGATGAAAGCCGACGCCCCGAAGGTGACCGTGACGGTCTCGTAGGTGGCGAGCAGCTCGATGACCTGGTCCAGCAGCTTGACGGATTCCTTCGTGTCGCGTTCGGCCAGCACCAGCGCGGCGGTCGCGTTGTTCGCGGTGACCTCGACGTTCTTGTTGTCGGACTTCGTGCCCTGGTCCGTGAGCAGCACGACCGAAGTCTCGGCCGACTTCATGGCCGACTTATAAGCCTCGACGGAAGCCTGCACGCTGAGGGTCGTCGCGCGGACGCGTTCGGTCGTGCCCTTGAGCTCATGACTGAACCAGAGGCCGGCCAGCGAGACGAGGAGCGTCACGACGGCCATGCCGACGATGCCGATCTCGGCTTGGATGAGGTTGTTCTTGGCGGATCGACCGCGGCTACGCTGGGCGCACATGACGTTTTATGTTCAAAGGTTGAGGGTGGCCTGGCCGTCGTCCGGCTTCTTGGCCTTAGGTTTCGGCTCCGCGGGCTTCGGGGCACGCGGCTTCTTCGCGGGAGCCTTCTTCGCGGCGGGCTTCTTCGCGCCCTTCTTGGGCAAGTCCTTGGCCGGGGAGGCTTTCTTGGCTAAGCCCGCGCGGCGACGACGCTTCGGCTTCTTCTTGCGCGTGAAGAGGTTCTTCCAGGCAGGAGTCTTCTGCTTGTCCTTGTAACCGAGCTTACGGCGGATGTTCGAGGTGATCCAGTCGACGAGCTCCGGCGCGACGGCGCCGCAGAGGCCTTGGATGATCGCCTTGTTGAGGGAAGAGAGTTCCCACTGGAACATGACGAAGTACGCGATGACCGCGAAGATCGCGGCGGCGAGCACGTGCCGGAGCGAACGCTGCCAGCTGGCGTCGGCGGCTTCGTCGACGAGGAGGCGTCCGACCATCGCGGCGGCGCCGATCAACGCGACGACCCAGCCGCCGGACTTGAACGCGAGCAGCGCGAGCTGGAAATTGTTGGCGACCGTCGCCACCCCCGTGGCCGGAGCGGCCTGCGCCGCGGCTTCCGCGAGGAGCAGGGCCAAGGTCATGCGCGTCCCTCCCCGGCCCGGAGGCCGTTCCCCGCGGAACGGGGCGCTGATGTGAGAAGTCGACGCAAGGCGAGGGAGCAACCGAGGGGATGCGGTTCGTAAAAAAGGGAGGTTCAGCCTTGGGCCGGGGGCCTCCCCTCTCAACCCCTAATCGCAGGGATATTATCGAAAAGCAGGCCTAAAGCGCGGCTTTTCGGGCCGGGCGACCTTCGTCGACCTCGATATAATCGAACATCGTGTCCACGCCCGCTTCGGCAGTCAGGCCGTTCTCCTTGAGACGTCGGACGAGCACCTCGTTGGCTTCGTCGCGCCAGCCACGCTTGGTCATGAAACCGTTCCAGATCTCGATGTCGTTCGTGGAAAGCTTGCGGCCCTTGGCTTCGGCCCAGGCGAGGACCTGTTCGGCGGTCGCGCCGGGATTCTGCAGCACCCAGACGCGGAGGTCGTCGTACCTGATACCGAGATATTGGCAGCAGCGGTCATCGAAGGCCTTGCCGAGATTGTTCACGAAATCGGCATGGAGCTGACCGGCCGCATGCAGGCGTATCTTGGAGACCAGGCGGGGAAGGTATACGAAACCGCGGACGGCTTCATAGGGGCTGAGGAGACCAGGGACGAGGGGCATGGGATTTAAGATAGATGAAAGATGACCGATGACGGATGACAGAGGAATGCCAAAACCAGAGATGGGTGTCAGCGGATAGCGGTTGGCGGTCAGCGGATAGGAAAAACAAAGGACGACCGGAAGATGGGCCATGGAGCCTACCTCCCGGGGCAGCTTTCCGCCTTCTTTTCTCCCCCTGCATGCTGGTGCCCCCAACCGCTTACCGCCAACCGCTAACCGCTTTCACCTAACATTTGCCCCTTTGCACCTCTTTCCTCCTGTCCTCCAGCCCTCGCTGGTGTTGCCCTTCTGGCCTGCCTGCCTTTCCTACCCTTACCCCGACCCCTGCCCCTACCCCTTCAAAAATGAGACTCCTCCTCGCCCTCCTCCTCGCTGTCACCGGTTTCGCGGCCGACGTGGCCAAGCCGGCCTTCTCGTCCGCCAAGTACGATAAGGATATCGCGGCCTTCGAATCCGCCGACAAAGCCAACCCGCCGCCGCAGGGAGCCTTGCTCCTCTCCGGCGCGAGCACGTTGCGACTATGGAAGACGGCCGGCCGCGACTTCGCCCCCTACCCGCTGATCAACCGCGGCTTCGGCGGCTCGAAGACCACGGAAGTCCTCGGTTACATGGATCGCATCACGCTGCCTTACCACCCGCGCGTGGTCGTATTCCACTGCGGCAGCAACGACATCAACGCCGGCGACACCGCCGAGGCCGTGATCGCCCGCGTGACCGAGTACCATCGCCGCCTCCGGGCGGAAAACCCGCACGCCCAACTCGTGCTCCTCTCGACCACCCAGGCGCCCTCTCGTCGGACGAAATGGGCCGAGATGAAGAAGGCCGACGAAGGCTTCCGAGCGCTCGCCGCCGCCCATCCGGAGATCCGGTTCGTGGACATCAACCCGGCGCTCAACCTCCCCGACGGCGAGCCCCGACCTGGCGTCTACCTCAAGGACGACCTGCACCCCTCCGAAGCCGGCTACGCCGCGATGCTCAAGGTCATCCGGCCCGCCGTCGATGACGCCTGGCAGGCGACCGAGGCGGCATTCAAAAGGAAATAGCGGTAGCGGCTGGCGGTTAGCGGTTAGGATAAAACCTGACCCATCAGCCTGCTTTGAATGGGTAGGGTCGGGACCGCGTCACGACAGTGCGCCCATTGAGGCGACTGCATCGCGCCTCGTAACGGCCTGCTACCCGCCACCCGGGGCCGCCACCCGCCACCTGAATTTTCCCCAGGGTAGCACTTGGCCTTTCGCCTGATCCAACCGCTATCCGCCAACCGCCATCCGCCATCACCTATGATACGGGCAGCACCATTCCCTTTGCTCTTTCAGCCATTGTCCTCAAGTTTGCCGCCCGATGTCCTCGCCCTCCTCCAGTCCTGTCGCCGAGCGTTTCCCGAACGGGCCGTTCACGCGTTATATGGTCGGCGAAGGGATCTCGATGACGGGCACCTGGATGCAGGGCATGGCGCTCGGCTGGGTGATGACCGAAGTCGTGGTCCGCGACGGACTGCAGAGCTATGAGGGACTGCTGCAGGCCGCACCGCACCTCGCCAGCGGCATCGTGATGCTCCTGCTCTTCCGCCTCGGCGGCGCCTGCGCCGACCGCCACGACAAACGTTTCATCCTGCAGGTCTGCCAGGTGGCGCAGATCGGCTTCGCGCTGGCGATCGGGCAGCTCATCGCGCACGGCGCCCTGCACACCTGGCATCTCATCGTCGCGGCCGCGCTGCTGGGAGTCTCCAGTTCGTTCGAGATGCCCGCCGCCGCGGCGATCGTCCCGGAACTCGTGGCCAAGGAGAACGTCGCCAAGGCCATCTCCGTCGACCGGGCGGTCTTCCACGCCACGCGCCTCGTCGGACCGGCCGCCGCCGGGTATCTCGTCGGAAAGTATGGCGCCGAGTGGGCCTTCTACCTGAACGCGGCGTCGTTCGTGGCGCTGATGATCGCGCTGGCCACGCTGCCACGACGTCCGCAGGGTACGGCTGAAGAAGAGCAGAAGCGTCAGGGCGGCGCCGGCGAAGGCTTCCGTCACGTCCGTCAGGATAAGCCGAGCCTCGCGATGGTGGCGCTCCTCGCCACCAACACCCTCTTCGTCTTCCCGGTCATCATCGTGTTGCTCCCGATCTACGCGCGCAATGACCTCCACGCCACGCCGGAGCAGATGGGCCTGTTGATGCTCTGTTCAGGTGCCGGCTCGGTTTCCGGTTCGCTGCTGATCATGGCCCTGCGGACGTCGCTGCGACGCCTCGCCATCCTGACAGGCATGGTCCTCGCCTGCGGCGCGCTCGTGAGCCTCAGCCAAGCCACCGGACTCGTCTGGGCGGGCGTCTCGCTCGTCTGCCTGGCCGTCGGGGTGTCGACCCTCGTCGGCCTCGCCAACACCATCGTGCAAGAGCGCTCGCCGGCCGAACTGCGCGGCCGCGTCTCGGCCGTCGCCGGCCTGAGCTTCTTCGGCTTCCTGCCCTTCGCCGCGATCATCATGGGCTGGATGACCGACCTCTTCAAATTGCGTAACGTGCTGCTCGGGTCTTCGATCTGCTACGCCGTCATGGGCTTCCTCGTCATGCTCACCGTCGGCAGCAAGGTGACGGGTGAGCAGGAGCCAGATGGCGCGGAAGATTAAAACAAAGGGAGACCGGAAACCGGAAAGAATGCTGCGGCAGGTTTGGTAGGGTTTGAGCGGCCCGCTCAACCGCGGCTGACCGGGCCGATCAGCCCTACATAGAAACTGCCCCAGCCAATCATCCGGTCTCCGGTTTCCCTTTGAGTTCTGTCTTCGCCTTGGCGAGCTACGCTCGCCTCAAAGTGGTGCACCCGTTGGGATTCGAACCCAAATCGCCGGCTTCGGAGGCCAGAATTCTATCCATTGAAATACGGGTACCTGCCCCGAATGAAGCCGCGGAGGCCTGCGGGAGTCAACCCTTCCCCGCCCCGGCTTACTTGGCCGGCATCACGCGGTCGGCGAAATCCGCGTAGTTCTTCCAGTCCTCGAGCAGGATGTCGTGCTTACCCGGACGAAGGTGATAGCCGATGGTCTGGCCGACGGGCTTGCTGACAGGCGGCTGTTCCTTGACGCCAAGGCCGGGCTGACCCAGCAAGCGATAGACCGGATCGGCATGCACGGCGCCGAGGAATTCGCCGAGCGGGTCGGCCCAGCTGTCTTCCGAAGCGCTGGCGACGTAGAGAGGCCGCGGCGCGGCGAGCGCGAGTAGATAATGCGCGTCGAGCGGCAGCTGGTCTTCCTTCTCCGAGAAGGTCGCGAAGCGCGCGGTGAACCAATGCGGGAAGCCGCGCCCTTTGTAATATCCGCTGATCACGCCGACGGTCTCGCCGAAGATGCGCTTATTGAGCGCGGCGCCGCCGCAGCCCGAGTTGTTGGAGATGACGAAGGCGAACCGCTGGTCCTGCGCGCCGGCCCAGAGCGAAGCCTTGCCGAGACGCGAATGGCCGTGCACCGCGGCGCGCTTGGCGTCGACGGACGGCACCTTCTCGAGGACGTCGAGCATGCGCGAGAGACCCCAGGCCCAGCAACCGATGGCGGCCCATTCGCCGTCCTGCCATTTCGTATCCACGCCGTCAGGCGAGATCGCCGCACGGAAACCATTCTTCCAGCCTTCGGGATGATCGGGCTCGAAGTCCCCGTAATACGCCGTGGCCGAGGCGTAGCCGCGGTCGATGAGGGCTTCGAACTCCCAGCGACGGGCCTGCCCGCCGCGCAAGGCGGGATCAGCCTGCGTGGTGCCCTTCAAGGCCCACTGCTTCGAGACCCAGGTCGACGCGACGAAGACCGCCGGGTCTGCGGTGGTGGTATGATTGCTGCCGAAGTTCAGGCCGACGAAGACCGGAGCCGGACGCTTGGCCGCGTTGGGCACGTAAAGCAGCATGTCGAAGGACGGACCTTTCTTGCCGATCGGCCAGACCTTGAACTGGGTGCGCGTGGCTTTGCCACCGAAGGCGTCCCTGGACTGCTCGCGGATCTCGACCACGGCGTCGGCCTGCAGCTTCTTCGTATCAGGCGTGCGGCCGAACATGTTCTCTTCGACCAAACGGAAGACCTCCGGACGGCGGACCTCACTCCAAGCCTGCGCATCCGAGACCTTGCGGCCATCGGCGCACACGAGCGGATCGGGCAACGCATACGGAGGGACCTTCGACTCTTCCGAGATGGTCGGCGGAATCGCAGCCAGCAGGAGCAGGGGGAGCAGCATGACGCGACTATGCGTGATTTGGCGGTCCGTGGGAGCCAAATCACGCATAGCCGCGAGGGGACACGGGATTCGCTGGCACGGGGACAAGGGGTAGGGTCGGGATAAATCAGCGGACGCGACGCCGTCGCGCCCATGCCCGAGACATAGCTCAAAGGGAAACCGGAAACCGGATAATTAGCCTAGGATATATCCGCAGCATACATTCCGGCTTCCGGTCTCCCCTTGAGTTAAGCCTTCCCCTTGCCCACGCGCCCCCTCGAGGCGGCAGCCGCGCTCAGCGTTCCCAGATTTCAAACCGATACCCTAGTCCCTCATACTCTCCGGCCTTCGAAGAAACGAGTTTGGTGAAGATCTTCTGCCAGTCGGCGGGGAAGAAGCGGTCGCCTTCGAAGTCGCGGTCGATGCGGGTGATGAGCAGGCGTTCGCAGAGGGGCGTCCCCTCGGCGTAGATCCGCTCGCCACCGGTGATCCAGACCGGGCCCGGCCACTGGTCCATCCGGTCAGCGATGACGATAGCCTCGGCCAGGGAGGCAGCGCGCTCGGCCCCCGGGAAGGACTTGGAGGGGTCGCGGGAGACCACCACCGTACCGCGACCCGGCAAGGCCTTACCCAGCTCGGCGTAGCAGGCCGGCCCTTCGATCATGACACCCCCGGCCGTCTGGTCCATGAACCAAGCCAAGTCTTCCGGGATATGCCACGGGAGCTTGCCCTCGCGCCCGATGACCCCGTTACGGGCCACGGCGACGATGCACTGGAGGGGTTTGGGCACGTATCAAGGGATGTGAACAACCCCCGCAAAAGCAAGCGCCGGGCGGACTTGGACGGGTTGACACCCGCCGAAAGCCTAGGGTAAGTTGCCCGAATGATTACCTGGCTCCAGAACGCCACCGGCAAGCACCACCGCCTGATCTTCGGCTTCCTGCTGGTGGTCATCGTGGTCTCCTTCGTCTTCTACGGGTTCGCCGGACGCGGCGCCCTGACCGGCGGCCCCGCCTACATGTACCAGGGCGTCAACCTCAACGACCCCGCCGTCCGCAAGCGCCACAACGACGCCCTCTTCTTCGGCCAGATGACCGGCCAGCGCATGGACCCTAACGGACTCGTCCAGCGCGTCGCCGAACTCGCCCTCGCCGACGGCCTCGGTATCCCCGCCCCTTCCGCCGTGGAGATCCGCCGCATCGCCCGCGAGATGACGACGGCCGCCGACAGCAAAGGCAACGACGGCCTCAACAAGTTCCTCGAGTTCGCCGCCAAGCAGCTCGACGCCTCGGACCTCGACGTCCGCGCACGCTTCGAGACCTACATCAAGGACACCTGGCGCATCCAGAAAGCCCTCGGCGCCCTCGCCGGCTCCGGCCACGCGACCGCCAGCCAGATCAAGCGCATCCTCGACCGCGAACGCACCAAGTGGACCGTCGACGTCGCCACCTTCTCCGCCGCCGGCTTCAAGCCTGACGTCAAGGTCGACGAAGCCAAGGTGAAGGAAGCCTTCAACGCCAACATCGAGGACTACCGCCTGCCTGCCCGCGTGGCCGTGACCGCGGTGACCATCGCTTCGACCGTCGCCGACACCGCACCCGTGAGCGACGATGAGATCATCAACATGGGCTACAACCAGGCCGAAAAGTTCAAGTTCGAGACCGGCAAGGTCAAGGAGCAGGCGCTCGCCAAGCGCGCCGAACTGGAGAAGCTCGTCCGCGCCGACCGCGCCATCACCAACCTCGCCGGCCAGATCTCCGACGAGCTCGCCGAGAAGTTCCCGGTCGATACCGCCAAGGCCGACAGCCAGGAACTCGCCGCTTGGATCAAGGCCAAGAACGCCAAGCTCACGACCATCCCCGCCTTCGACGTGACCGCCGCTCCGTCCGTCGCGCAGGTCCCCGCCGAAGCCCTCCGCGTCGCCGGAGAACTCACCGAGAAGGAATGGCGCACGGAAGTCTACCGCTCCGAAGCCGGCGCGACCTTCATCCTGCTCAACCAGCGCACCCCGGACCGCCTGCCGACCTTCGACGAAGCCAAGACGAAGGCCGTCGAAGCCTGGAAGAAGTCCCAGTTCAACCGCCTCCTCGCCGAGGAAGCCAACAAGCTCGCCAAGGGCATCAAGGACGACATCGCCGCGGGCAAGTCCTTCACCGACAGCGCCAAGGCCCGCAAGCTGACGCTGACCTCCCCCGAGGCCTTCTCCGTCTACGCCGTTCCCGAAGCCCTCAACGGCGCCAACGAGAACACCGGCCTCCTCATCGAAGCCGCCGGCGTCGGCAAGGTGACCTCCCCGATCCGCACCACGAACGGCGACTACGTCTTCATCCGCCCGGCCAAGGCCGACCTCCCCAAGGACGGCGCGACCGCCGAGGAGAGCCGCCTGTTCGCCCAACGTATCTCGCAACGTAACGCCTACTTCACCGGCATCGGCCTCGTCCAGGACATCGTCCCCCCGCCCGCCGAAGCCAAGTAAGGCCGCTCCTTAGGCCGACGAAAGGATAGGTTCCTGCCTATCCTTTTTTGTGCCCGTCACCCTAAGCACGCCCCTCCCTTCTTGCCCTGTACCCCCGACCCCCTTACGCCTTCCCTTCCGGCCCGCCTGCCCTCAGGCCCTCCTCTGGTCCTCCGGCCCTCCAGCCCTCC
>JBEEPO010000007.1:0-68193 GCA_041191065.1 Verrucomicrobiota bacterium
ACGCCCAAAGGCGTGCGGCCCTCCGCCGGGGCGATCGCCCTCGAGCTCGCCCGCAAAGGCGCGGTTCTCCGCTATTTCGGCAAGCCTCATGGCGACATCTACCGCACGGCCCTCGCCGCGCTCGGCAACCCGCCACCGCTGACGGTCCTCGCCATCGGCGACAGCCCGGAACACGACATCGCCGGCGCCGCCGGCGCCGGCCTCGACAGCGTGCTGCTGCGGACAGGCATCCTCAGCGGAGCAGACGAGGACAGCCTCGCCTCGCGCCTGCCTCCCGGCACACGACGCATCTACAGCCTGGCTGAACTGCGCTGGTAAGGTTCAGGCGCCGCGCTGGGCGGTGTTACCTCGGCCCTTGGGCTTGCCATCGACGCAATGCCGGCAGCTCTTTTCATAGACGTAGTCGGGGCGCCGCTGATCCTCGACGGTCAGCGGCATCTGACAATGGAAGCAGATGACGGAACCGGTCTCGCGGAGATCGGGCCCGACGCCCACGCGTTCATCGAAGACGAAGCATTCTCCTTCGTAATGAGCCCCGCCGACTTCTTCGAAATATTTGAGGATGCCGCCGTCGAGCTGGAGGACGTCGGTGTAACCCTTCATGGCCATGAACGGTCCCGCCTTTTCGCAACGGATCCCACCGGTGCAGAACATCACCACGGGCTGGGTCTTGAGCTCGGCCGGCAGTTTCTCCACGGCCGCCGGGAAATCCCGGAAGTTCCAGATCCGCGGGACGACCGCTCCTTTGAAAGTCCCCATACGCACCTCGTAGTCGTTGCGGGTATCGAGCAAGGTCACCGGCCGACCTTCGTCCAGCCACTGCTTGAGCTGGCGAGCCGAGATCTTCGTCGCCGGACGCCGGGCCGGGTCGACGCCTTCGACGCCGAACGCGATGATCTCCTTCTTGATCTTCACGAGCATGCGCTTGAACGGCTGATCGGAACCAGGGCTCTCCTTGGGAGCGACGTCCGCCAGACCGGGGACCGCGCGGATGACTTCCAGCACCGCCGCCAACTGCGGCCGCGTGCCGGCCAGGAAGAAATTGATGCCCTCGGGCGCCAGCAGGATGGTCCCCTTGAGTCCGCACGCCTTGGTCACCACCTGTAGTCGCAACCGCAGCTCCTCCAACCCCTCCAGCGGGGCGAACTTGTAGCAGGACAGATTGATCACCTCGGCGGACATGGACGAAAGGAGGGCTAACGCCTGGCCCCCGCCGAGACAATGAATCTTTGCCTTTTCACCGCGCGAAGCCTACGCCTGACCTATCTTGGAATCCGGCCTCACCATCACGCCCATCGGCTTCATCCGCTCCGGCAAGCCGTTGAAGTTCGACGCCCGGCATCAGCCCGACGAGAGCCAGGCGGAGACGAACATCCTCGAGATGCTCCCGGGCGACAAATATCAGAAGGCGCTCAAGGACCTCGAAGGCTTCGACCGCGTCTGGCTGCTCTGGTGGTTCCACCGTAACACCGACTGGCGTCCCGAAGTCCTGCCGCCCCGCGGCCCTTCGAAGAGGCGAGGCGTCTTCGCCACCCGCTCCCCGCACCGCCCCAACCCGCTCGGCATCACGCCCGTGCAGCTGCGCGCGATCCGCAAGGGCCAGCTCATCCTCGGCCCGTGCGACCTGGTCGACGGCACGCCGGTCTTCGACATCAAGCCCTACATCCCCTCTTACGATTCCTTCCCCGACGCCAAGGCCGGCTGGATCGACGAAGTCGACGCCGCGCTCGAAGGCCCGCCGGCCTTCACGGTCACCTTCTCGCCGCAGGCCGCCGAACACATGGCTTGGCTTAAGCAGGAGTGGTCGGTCGATTTCGAAGCGCGCCTGCTCGAGATCCTCGGCCGCGACCCGAGCCCCCACCGCACGCGTCGGATCCGCAGCCGCCATGGCGAGCTTTTCGACATCGGTTGCGGCGCCTGGTATGCGGTCTTCGAAGTCAAAGGCCCGGTCGTCCACATCCTGCACCTCAAGCCGGCCTTCCCCTTGAAGTTCCTGACGGACCCCGCCCGACCGGTGATCCCGGACAAGGATGCCCAGCTGGCATTTCGGGCCCGTTGGCCGCGATTCGCCGACTAAGGCCAGACCTAGGTTTAATTGAGCGAAATTAAAGGCGGCTTCCTCGCAACAACTTCACCCCCACAGGGTCGAAAGTCGCCTCGCCATGAGCCTGAAACCCTTTTCCAATCCCATCATGCCCCGCTTCCCCATCCTGCTGGCCGTCTGTGCCCTCATCGCTCTCCAGCCGCACGGCCACGCCGCCGCCGAAGGCCGCAAGCTGACGCTCGAGGATGGCGACCGCGTCCTGCTCATCGGTGACGTGCTGATGGAGCGCGAAAATAATTACGGCGTGCTCGAGACCAAGATGCGCCAAGAATTCCCCGGCAAGAAGTTCGCCGTGCGCAATCTCGGCTACTCCGGCGACACCCCGCTCGGCGCCTCCCGCGCCAGCTTCGATCCGGTCGCCAAGGGCGTCGAGCAGCTCGAAGAACAGCTCGCCGTGGTGAAGCCCACCGTCGCGATCATCGGTTACGGCATGGCCGCCTCCCTGGAAGAACTCACCTACCGCCAGAACGACCCCGCCCTCAACCCCGACCCTGCCCGCTATGGCACCGAACACACCCCGGCCCGCCTGAAGCGCGAAGTCGCGCAGCTGATGGAACTCATCAGGAAGCATGGCGCCGGCGGCAATGTGCGCTTCGTCATCCTCGGACCGATCGCGCATGAGGACCTGCGCGGCTCCCGTCCGGGCCTCCCCGATCCGGCCGAGCACAACAAGCTCCTCGCCGCCTACGGCCGCAGCCTCGCGGAGCTCGCCGCGGAGAAGGACATCCCCTTCGTCCGAGCGGAATGGAAATCGCACGGCATCGCCCTCGATCAGGGCACCGACAACGGCATCCACCTGACCGAACGCGGCTACCGCGCGCTCAGCGAAGGCTTCGCCGCCCAGCTCGGCTGGAAGGTGAACCAGACCGGCTGGGACAAACCCACCGCCGCCGCCGAAACGCTCCGTGCTTCGGTCCTCCGCAAGAACTCCCTGTTCTTCCATCGCAGCCGCCCGGCCAACTACACTTATATCTTCGGCTTCCGTAAGCGCGAACAGGGCAACAACGCCGTCGAGATCCCGAAGTTCGACCCGCTCATCGAGACCGCCGAAGCCGACGCCGTCGCGGTGTCCGCCGGCCAGCCGAGCTCGCTGCCGCCCGAGCCGAAGACGCCCTCCAAGCTGACCGTCGCCGCGTCCCTGCCCCGCCCGGACTTCAAGCTGTCCGACGGCCTGCGCATGTCGCTCTTCGCCGAAAATCCGCTGCTCGAGAAGCCCGTCCACATGAACTGGGACACCGCCGGCCGCCTCTGGGTCGCGACTTCCAACACCTACCCGCAGGTCAACCCTGAGGACCTTGCCGCGCAGATGGCCGGCAACTCCTCGAAGTTCGGCCCGTCCACGGGCAACGACAAGGTCATCCTGCTCGAGGACACCGACCGTGACGGCGTCGCCGACGTCTCGCGCATCGTCGCCGACCGCCTGCTCATCCCTTCCGGCGTCGCGCCGGATAACTTCGGCGGCGTCTACGTCGGCGCCAGCACCGAGCTCCTCCACCTCACGAAGCCGAACGCGGACGGCGTGCTCGCGGAACGTCGTATCGTGCTGAGCGGCTTCGGCACCGAGGACACCCACCATATCGTCCACACCCTCCACTGGGGCATCGATGGCCGTCTCTACTTCCACCAGACGATCTACATCCACTCGCACCTCGAGACCCCGTGGGGCCTCGTCCGCGCCAACTCAGGCGTGGCTTTCGCCTATGACCCGCACACCGAGCGACTCGAAGTCCATTCGAAGGGCCTCGTCAACGCCTGGGGCCAGCAGGAAGACCTCGCCGGCCAGACGTTCCTGACCTCCGGCGCCGACGGCACCGGCGTGCACTGGGCATTCCCCGGCGCTGCCTTCCCACCCTCCGAAGGCGCCCGCCGCCTCGTCGGCAGCATCAGCCCCGGCTCCTATCCGAAGTTCAGCGGCCTCGAGCTCGTGCAGAGCCCGCTGTTCGGCGCCGACTGGCAAGGCAACGCGATCACCTGCGATTTCCGCGCCCATCGCATCGTCCGCTTCGGCTTCAATGACTTCAGCACCGACGCCGCCCCGAAGTCCGGCTACGTGACCAAGGAACTCCCCGACGTCGTCCGCACCAGCGACGTGGCCTTCCGCCCGATCACCTTGAAGATGGGCCCTGACGGTGCGCTCTACGTCGCCGACTGGACCAACCCGATCATCAACCACGGCGAGGTCGACTTCCGCGACCCGCGCCGCGACAAGATCAGCGGCCGCATCTGGCGTATCCTGCCGGAGAACGCCAAGCCGCTCGCCTGGCAGCCGTTGCTCGGCAAATCGGTCTCCGAACTGCTCGCCAAGCTGACCTCGCCGAGCCGCTGGGACTTCGAACAGGCCCGCCGCGAACTCGCCAAGCTGCCCGTCGCCGAACTGCAGGCCGCCCTCAAGACCTGGGCTAAAGATGACGTGAGCCGACGTCACGCCGCCTGGCTGCTCAGCGGTCGCACGGGCGATACCGGCCATCTCGCCGAACTCCTCCGCAGTCAGGATCCGGCCAGCCTGCAGGTCGGCCTCCGCGAACTCGGCAAATCCCTCGGAGCCCGTGGCGCGACGGACATCTCCCTCATCACGCCCTTCCTCGCCCACGCCAATCCCCGTGTCCGCCTCGAGGCGCATCGCGCCCTCGCCCGCGTCCGCACCCCGGAAAGCGCCCGCGCCGTGCTGGCCAACCTGCCTAAGGATCCGGCCGACAACTTCCTCGATTTCGCCGCCTGGACGAGCATCAACGAACTCGCCCGCCCCTGGCTCGAAGACGTCGCCGCTCAGCCGGCGAAGGTCGTCGGCCATGAAGACGAGCTCGACGCGATCGTGAAGGCCATCGACCCGGGCATCGCCACGCCTTATGTGCAGCGCCTGTTCGCCGGTCGGGAGATCGATGCGGCCGGCACGGGCCCCTGGATCGAACTCGTCGGCAAGGCCGGCACGACCGAAGAGGCTACCCTGCTCTTCCGCTCGCTTTTGGACGACGCCTCGCTCCAGCCGTCGACCCGCCACCGCATCGCGTTCGCCCTCGTCGAAGCCGCCAATCGTAACGTACGCCCGACCGGCGACCTCAACGCGCTGGGCAAACTGCTCCGCTACGAGACCGAGCGCAACCTCCTCGTCACCTCCGTCCGGCTCGCCGGTCAGTGGAAGCTCGTGGCGTCCGTGCCGCAGCTCGGCGACTTCGCCGGCCGCGAGAAGGACGCCGAACTCCGTCGCACCGCCGTGGCCGCGCTCCGCACGATCGGCCAGCAGGCCTCGCTGAAGGCGCTCCGCAGCCTGACCGCCGAAAAGCGACCGGCCGTCGTGCGTCAGGACGCCCTGCCCGCCTTGGCTGTCCACTCCCCGGGTGAGGCCTTGAAAGCCATCCCCTCGGTCTTCGCGCAGATCAAGACGAAGCCGGAAGCGACGGCCGCCTGGACCAACCTTTTCCAGCTCGGCGGCTTCGCCCAGCGCCTCGCCAAGGAATTCCCGCAGGGCCTGAGCGACGAACACTATGCGGCCGCGCTGCAGTCCGCCCGTTCGCTCGGCCGCGGCGGCAATGCGCTGGTCAAGGTGATCGAACCGCTCGCCGGCGTGAAATCGGGCCCGCGTGATCATGCCGCCGAGATCGAAGGCATCATCAAGACGATCAGGCTGGGCGCCGATCCGGCGGAAGGCGAAATGCAGTATCGCAAGAACGGCTGCGCGATCTGCCACGCCATCGGCGGCGCCGGCGGGAAGCTCGGACCCGACCTCAGCAGCATCGGCGCGAGCGCCCCGCTCGACTACATCATCGAAAGCGTGCTCAACCCCGCCGCGAAGGTGAAGGAGGGCTACCACGGCTTCTCCTTCAAGATGAAGGACGGCGGCCAGATGGTCGGCATCCCCGCGCGCGAGAACGCGACCGAGCTCTTCATCCGCCCCGGACCCGGCGTCGAACTGGCCATCCTCAAGGCCAACATCGTGAGCCGCGATAACATCGGCAGCATCATGCCCGCCGGCCTGGCCGACGGCATCACGGGCGTCTCCCGTCGTAACTTCTTCGCCTTCCTCGGCGAGATCGGCAAGCCGGGTCCGTTCGACGCCAGCAAAGGCAACGTCGCCCGCCTCTGGGTGTTCGACGACCAGCCTCCGGGCGCCCTTGCCAAGTCCGCGGCCGCCACCCCGGTCTACACGCTCGTCAACGGCCAGCTCCCTAAGGAATTCAATCCCGGCCGCCTGTACGCGACCGCCCGTCTGACCGCGGCCGCCGCCACCTCCAAGCCCCTGCTCCTCACCGGAGTCAAGGCCGCGTGGCTGGACGGCCAGGCCCTTGAACTGAAGGCCGGCGCCTACGCCGCCTCGATCCCCGCGGGCGATCACTCGCTCACGGTCGAGGTCGACGGCAACGCGCCTTACCTCAAGGCGCAGTGCGACGACGCCAGCTTCCTCGGCGACTGATGACGCGTGTCGCGCTCTGTTGCCTGCTGGCCGGCCTGAACGTCGGATGCGCCGACACGTCCCTCTCGCCGGCCGTCAGCCCGGAGGCGTTACGCCGACGGGCCGCGGCCCTTCGCAGCGAGGGCAAGTCGGCCGGAGCCGAAGACTTGCTCGATCAAGCCATCCGTGGGCAACCGACCCGGACACGCGACCAACGTTCCGCCGCGGCGGACCTGCGCCGCGAACTCGCCTCGCTCCGCATCGCCGGCGATGACCTCGCCGGCGCGGAGAAGCTCTATCGCGAAGCGCTGACCTTGCTCGAGACCACCCCACGCGGTTCCGACGCGGCCATCATCAACCTCCGCACGCAGCTCGCCGGCCTGTGCTACCGCCAGTCGCGCTTCGACGAAGCGGCCGACTTCTACCGCTCGGTGCTCTCGCTGGAAGTCACCCTCCTCGGCGAAACCCATCCCGACCCGCTTGGCACGATGAGCATCCTCGGCGGACTCGAGCTCAAGCGTGGCAAGTTGGCCGAAGCCGAATCCCTCTTCCGTCGGCAGCTGCGTGGCGTCCAGCTGGTCCACGGGGCCGAGAAACGGGAAGTCACCTCCGTCCTCGACAACCTGGCCGACGTCTTGGACAAGGCCGGCCAGGCCGCCGAAGCCACCCGCCTGCGGGGCGAAGCCGCCCGGATTCGCCGGAAGCTCTGCGACGAGTGCTGAAAAGGGGCCACCCCTTGCGCCCGCCACACCCCCGGGCATAACACGGGGGAACTCCCCATCGCCGATTGGGAATTATTTACGTTTGCGCCCCACCCCTTGACAGCCACCCCTTGACACCCGTGGCCCGTATTTCCCGCAGATCGATCGATGAGCTCCGCCAACGGGCTGATATCGTCGCGCTTGCCGGCGACTACACCCAGATGAAGCAGCGCGGCCGCGACTGGTGGGGTCTCAGCCCCTTCAAGTCCGAGAAGAGCCCTTCGTTCAAGGTGAACCCGGAGACCGGCCTCTGGTATTGCTTCTCCACCCAGCAAGGCGGCGACGCCTTCAAGCTCGTCATGAACCGCGAAGGCCTCGACTTCCCGGAATCCGTCGAACGCGTCGCCAACCGTTTCGGCTTCAAGCTCGACTACGAGAGCGGCGGCGACGGCAAGAACGAGAAATCGTTCCGCGGCCAGCTCCTCGAGATCCACGAGCTCGTCGCCGACTACTGGCGCCGGTGCTTCCTCGAAGACCCGGTGCACGGGGAATGGATCCGCGAATACTGGACGCAGAAGCGCCGTTTCAGCCCCGAGGTCGCCGACGACTTCGGCATCGGCTTCGCCCCGGTCGATGATTCGAAGCTCATTCCCGGCCTGCTCGCCAAGGGCTACGCCAAGGACGCCCTCGCGCAGACCGGCCTCTTCTTCGGGGTGGACCGCGTGCCCGATCCGCTGCGCTGGCGCTGCCGCTTCCGCGGCCGTCTGATCATCCCGATCCGCGACATCCAGGGCCGCGTCATCGCCTTCACCGCCCGCCAGCTCGACATCACCCCGCAGGACGACCCTTCGCGCGAGGCCAAGTACGTCAACTCGCCCGAGACCGAGCTGTTCAAGAAGTCCCGCACGGTCTTTAACCTCGACCGCGCCCGCATGACCCGCAAGGACGCGGATCCGTTCGTGCTCGTCGAAGGCCAGCTGGACGCCATCCGCTGCCACTCGGCCGGCATCCCGGGCGCCATCGCCGCCCAGGGCACCGCGGTCACGGAAGAACACCTCCAGCAGCTCCGGCGCTTCAGCCAGCGCCTGCTGGTCTTCCTGGACTCCGACGCCGCCGGCCAGAAGGCCGCCTTGCGCTTGCTGCCCATCGGCCTCCGCGAAGGCCTCGACATCCGCTTCCTCTCGCTGCCCGGCGGCAAGGATCCGGATGAATACTTCTCGACGCAGTCCGCCGCGGGCTGGGCCGGCCTCGTCGCCGGCGCCCGCAGTGCGATGCAATTCTGCGTGCAGTCCCTCGTCCCCGAAGGCTCGGTCAACCTGCCGCTGACCAGCCGCCTCAGCCTCTTGGAGTCCCTCTTCCCCATCGTCGAGCAGGCCGGCGCCGAGGAAATCGTCCGGGAAGCCCTCAACGAGGCCGCCCGCCACGCCGGGATCGGCATCCGCGAGATGCACATGGCCTACGAGCGCCACCGTGCCCAATCCCAGTCCCAGCGCCCCGCCGCCCAGCTCGGCAGCCCGGAGGAAGCGCCTCTCCCGGTTGTCAAGGGGGGGGGCTTGACAACCCCGGAGGAGGATCTGATACTGTTCCTTCTGCGGCATGACGCCTACTTCGTTCCCATCGCCCAGTCGCTCCCGCTCGAGTGGATCGACCAGTCCGGCCGGGGCGGCCAGCTCCTGATGGCCCTCCTCAACGAAGCCGCGCACGGCCATTTCGCCGGCCTCCGCGAGGCGGTCAACGCCCTTGACGACGGACTGCGCACCGAAGCCGCCCGGCTTTCCGCCGAAAGCTACGCCGGCCGCGACGACGAGAAGGACATCCTGCCCCGCGCCAACACGATCCTGAAGTCCTTCCACGGCCGCCACGTGCAAGCCCTGATGCGCGGCCTGGACGCCCGGATCGCCTCCACCCCACGCGACGACGTCGCCACCCTCAACCGGCTCCAGTCCGAAAAGATCGCCCTGCGCAAATCGCACGGGACCCCGCCGACGCTCACCGCCGCCTGAATTTCCCAAGATGACCGACAAGAAGAACAAGAAGACCACCGACAAGCCGGCCAAAGCCTCCAAGCAAGCCAGGCCCGTCGTCAAAGCCGCCGCCAAGGCCCCGGCCAAGCCGCCCGTGAAGGCGGTCGCCGCGAAGTCCGCTCCCGCGAAGGCCGCGCCGGTCAAGACCTCCCCTGCCAACAAGAAGGCCGACGCCGTTAAGGCTCCGTCGGCCAAGCCGCCTGTCGCCAAGGTCGCCACCCCGAAGCAGCCCATCGCGGTCACGCCGAAGAACAAGCCGGTCACGCCGAACGTCGGCCCCGCCATCAACGAGAAGGTCCAGCTGCTCGTCAGCCTTTCCAAGAAGAACGGCTTCGTGACCGTCCAGAACATCAACGAGGTCATCCCGGACAGCGCCACCGACCCGGAACTGATCGAGAACATCATGAACATCCTCGACAACCTGGACATCAAGCTCCTGGACGAAGACGAGGTCGAGACGTACCGCAAGAAGGTCGAGGATTCCGAAGAAGAAGCCGCCCGCACCGTCCCCGCCGACGCCCCTTACGACCCTTTCAACGTCTACCTGAAGCAGATGGGCCACAAGCCGCTGCTCACCCGCGAACAGGAAGTCGAGATCTCCAAGCGCATCGAGGACGCCGAACTGCGCGCCCAGGAGTTCCTCTTCTCCTGCTGGCTGACCTTGCCCTACCAGCTCGACCTCGCCCTCAAGGTGCTCCGCAAGGAAGAGCGCTTCGACAAGGTCGTCATCGACAAGAAAGTCGAGTCCCGCGACGCCTATTACAAGATGCTCCCCAAGGCCACGGAGGAGTGCACCAAGCTCAAGGCCAAGCTCGACAAGGCCTGGCAGAAATACCTCGATGAGCCCGACGCCGCCAAGAAGGCCAAGTCCCGCGAAAGCTACCGCAAGGTCGAGCTCACCGCCAAGGAAGGCTGCAAGGACATCCTCCGGAAGTTCTGCTTCAAGATGAAGCTCTTCGAAGAGTGGCTCGAACTGCCCGACATCAAGGGCGACATCGAGGATTCCCGCAACCTGGTCGAGCCGACCATCGTCGCCCGCGGACCGGTCCGTGCGAAGAAAGCCGTCAAGCAGGAGATCTCCGCCTCCCGCACCCGCGAGATCGAGCTCCGCTGGCGCCTCAGCCCGGCCGAACTCATCCATCTCGCCCGCAACGTGCGCAAGCACCTCGACGAAGCCCAGCGCGCCAAGACCGAGATGGTCGAACATAACCTCCGCCTGGTGATCTCCATCGCCAAGAAATACCAGAACCGCGGCCTGCTCTTCACCGACCTGATCCAGGAAGGCAACATGGGCCTCGTGAAGGCCGTCGAGAAGTTCGAATACCGCCGCGGCTACAAGTTCTCCACTTACGCCACCTGGTGGATCCGTCAGGCGATCACCCGCTCCATCGCCGACCAGGCCCGCACCATCCGCATCCCGGTCCACATGATCGAGACGCTCAACAAGGTGATGCAGGTCCAGAAGCAGCTCACCCAGGAGCTCGGCCACGAACCGACCGCCGAAGAAGTCGCCAACGAGATGAACATGGCGATCGACCGGGTGCAGCAGATCATGAAGATGGCCCAGCAGCCGATCTCGCTCCAGTCCCCCGTGGGCGACGGCGAAGACACCTCGCTCGGCGACTTCATCGAGGACAAGTCCGCGGAGAACCCTTCCGACACGGCCTCCACCCGCCTGCTCCGCGAGAAGATCGACTTCGTCCTGCGCTCCCTCGCCGAACGCGAGAAGGAAGTCCTCATCCTGCGCTTCGGCCTCCTCGACGGCGTCCAGCGCACGCTCGAAGAAGTCGGCCGCCACTTCAAGGTCACCCGCGAACGTATCCGACAGATCGAAGCGAAGGCGCTCCGCAAGATGCGCCACCCGACGCGCATGCGTCAGCTCCAAGGCATGTTCGAAGGCGAGCTCGACACGTCGGGCCCCGGCTTCGACCAGTTCATCTCCGAGGACGAGAAGGCCGAGCAGACCCCGGGCCCGCTTTCGCCCGGCGGCCTGCCCGGCGGCCTGCCGCCCAACTCCGCCCTCGCGGCCTTCATCGGCAGGCCCCCGGAAGGTCCGGGCGCCCCGCACCGCGAGTGAGCCGGCTCGGCCCAGTCTGCCTGCTGCTCGCGCTGCTGGCAGGCTGCGTCGCATCCAAACCTTCGAAGCCCGCCGAGGAGCCGAACCCGTTCGCGCTCCCGGCCGGCGCGCCGCGCAACGTCCGTGTCGGGTTCGTCCAAGGCTACCCGCTCCGCAGCGCCAGCGTGCCGTTGCTGCTCATCCCGGGCACGATCATCCGCGAAGGCCTGCAGGTCATCGCCCGCGACCCTCAGTTGAATCCGTCAGCGGTCCTGGAGATCACCTCCGTCCGCGGCCGGCTGGCGGTCGCCCGGATCGTCCGCGGACAGCCGCAGCCGAAGGACGAGGTGGTGCTGCCCGACCCGGAACTCGCCGAGCAGGCCCAGTCGCTGGCCCCCTGAGGGCGGCTCTTGACCTTGGCGGGACGCATGCCCACGTTGCCTCTTCCATGGCAAAGACCCAGGCAGGCATCGTCGGACTCCCCAACGTGGGCAAGTCGACCCTCTTCAACGCCCTCACGCGCTCGCGTAAGGCTGAGGCGGCGAACTATCCCTTCTGCACGATCGAGCCCAACGTGGGCGTGGTCCTCGTGCCCGACGAACGCATGCAGAAACTGCAGGTGATCGCCGGCACGAAGGTCGTCATCCCCGCCACGATCGACATCGTCGACATCGCGGGCCTGGTGGCAGGCGCCTCAAAAGGCGAAGGCAAGGGTAACGATTTCCTATCCAACATCCGCGAGTGCGACGCGATCATCCACGTGGTCCGCTGCTTCGACAACGACGACATCGTCCACAGCATGGGCAAGGTCGACCCGGTCCGCGACATCGGCGTGATCGAGACCGAACTCATCCTCGCCGACATCCAGTCGGCCGAACAGCAGCTCGATCGCAACCAGAAGAAGGTCCGCAGCCAAGACAAGGACGCCATCGCCAACGTCGAACTGCTCGCCCGGCTGGTGAAGCACCTCAACGAGAACCTGCCCGCCTCGTCGATGGAAGTGAGCGACGACGAGCGCGCCCGCCTCAAGACCTACAACCTGCTTTCGTCGAAGAAGGTCCTCTTCGCCTGCAACGTCGCCGAAGGCGACCTCGCGGATCCGTCCAAGAACCCGCATGTCGCCGCCGTCGCCGCCCTCATCGGCCAGCGCCATGGCTGCGAGCACGTCGTCATCTGCGCCCAGGTCGAAGCCGAGCTCTGCGACCTCTCGCCCGCCGAAGCCGCCGAGTTCCTCCAGTCCCTAGGCGTCACCGACTCCGGCGTATCCTCCCTGATCCGCGGCGCGTACCACCTCCTCGGCCTGGCGACCTACTTCACCGCCGGCGAGAAGGAAGTCCGCGCCTGGACCTTCCGCAGCGGCATGACCGCCCCGCAGTGCGCCGGCGTGATCCATACCGACTTCGAGAAGGGCTTCGTGAAGGCCGAAGTGGTCTCCTATGAAGACTTGGTGAAGAACGGCTCGGTCGCCGCCGCTCGCGACGCCGGCCGCTATCGCCTCGAGGGTAAGTCCTACCTCTTCAAGGACGGCGACGTCGCCCTGTTCCGCTTCACGGACTAAGACCTCAGCCCTAATACCCCAAAAAAGGACGCATTAATGCGTCCTTTCTTTTTGCCATAGCCCGCCGTCCGAGCAACCATTCGGCTACGTCCCTGTCCCACTCCATCATGCCCCGCGTTCTTCCCTTCCTGGCCCTGCTTCTGGCCACCGCCCTCAGTGCGGCGGAAAGCCGTCCGAACATCGTCATCGTGATCGGGGAAGACATGGGACCCGACATGGGCGCTTACGGTTGCAAGGACGCGATCACTCCGAACATGGACCGGCTTGCCAAGGAAGGCGCCCTTTTCACCCGTGCTTTCACCCACACGGGCGTCTGCGCCCCCTCGCGCAGCGGCATGGTCACGGGCCAGTACCCGCTTAAGTACGGCGCGCAGAACATGCGTTCGGTCGTCATCGACCCGCCGCGGCCTTTCACCGAGAAACTCCAGGCCGCCGGTTATCACGTGATGTGGCCCGGCAAGACCGACTTCCAAGGCGTGCCGGAGAAGAACCTCGCTCAGGATCGGAAGCCTTGGGTCCTCCCGGCCAACCGCCCGGCGGGCGAACTCACCGCCAAGCCGAAAGAGCCGTTCTTCGCCTACTTCAACGACACGGTCAGCCACGAGAGCCAGGTCCGCGCCGATGACCAGACCCACGCCAAGAACACCGCCGCGCTCAAGCCGTCCGACCGTCGCGACCCCGCCAAGGTCGAACTGCCGCCCTTCTATCCGGATACCCCGGCCGTCCGCCGCGAGGTCGCCCACTACCACGAACTGGTCACCGCCGTGGATTATTCGCTCGGTCGCGTGCTCGACTGGCTGAAAGCCCATGACCTGGAAAAGAACACCATCGTCATCCTCACCGGCGACCATGGCCGCGGGATGCCGCGCTTCAAGCGCTCGCCCAAGGATACCGGCACACGGGTGCCGCTCATCGTGCGCTGGCCCGGCCAGATCGCCCCGGGTACGGTCCGAGAGGACTTCGCCAGCTGGATCGACTTCGCCCCGACGGCGCTGACGCTGGCCGGCGTGCCGGTCCCCGCCGAGTACGACGGGCATTCCTTCCTGCCGACAGCCGCCCAGCCGCCGAAGTACGTCTATTCTTTCCGCGACCATATGGATGAGAGCTTCGACAAGGTCCGCTCCGTCCGCGACGCCCGCTACCGCTACGTCCGCAACCAGGCGCCCGGCGTCGACGAGGCGGGCAAAGTGGCCTACCAGGAAGTCGGCCAGACGATGCACGAGCTCCGCCGCGTCCAGGCCGAAGGAAAGCTCACGCCCGTGCAGGCCCTGTACTTCAACCCCAACCGCCCGGCCGAGGAACTCTTCGACACCCAGAGCGACCCGTGGGAAGTGAAGAACCTCGCCGGCGATCCCGCCCATGCGGAGAAGCTCGCCGAACTCCGCGCCGCCTGTGACGCTTGGCTCGCCCGTTGCGGTCCGCTGGCCGACCTCCATGCGGACGAACTCGTGAAGCGCGGCGTCATCAAGCCCCGCGACGAGAAATACGAAGAACGCCGCAAGACCGGCTCGACCGCCGGCGACGCCGCCGTGGCCGCCAAGAAAAAGGGCAAGAAACCCTCCAACAAATAATCTCCCGACCACCCATCTCATGCGCCTCCCTCTCCTCCTCTCCGCCTCGTTGCTCGCATTCGGCTGCAAGCCTGCTCCGCAGGTCGCCCGGTATGAAGTGAAGTCCGACGCCGCTCCGGCATCCGCCGCCGCTCCGGCCGCGCCCGTCGCCGCGCAGCCGGCGCCTTCCCCGGCCGCCGCCGCCCCGATGGTCGCGCCCGCTTCGATGAAAGCCGAAGCCGCCTCCTTCGACGCCCCCAAGTGGGGCAAGCTCCCCGCTGGCTGGTCCGTCGGCCCCGAGAACGGCATGCGCAAGGCCACCTGGATCGTGGCGGGCCCCGACGGCTCCAAGGCCGAGATCGCCGTGACGGTCTTTCCCGGCAACGTCGGCGGACTCACCGCCAACGTGAACCGCTGGCGCGGCCAGATCGGCCTGCCGCCCGCGAGCGGCGAAGACATCGCCGCCTCGGCCAAGCCCGCCAAGGTCGGCGGCGTCGAAAGCCAGCGCTTCGTCATGACCTCCGGCGACGGCAAGAAAGGCCTCGACGCGGTCATGACCCCGCACAAAGGCGCCACCTGGTTCTTCAAGATGAGCGGTGACGCCGCCGCCGTCGCCGCGAATGGTTCCGCCCTCGTCGCCTTCCTCGCCGAATCCCAGCTTCCGTGAACCAACAGGAATTCGAGAAGCGGGCCGACACCGGCCGACGGCTGATAGACACGCTGGCCTCGCTCAAGCTGACGGTCGGACTGCTGGTCATGTCCATGATCCTCATCGTCCTGGGCACGCTCGAGCAGGTCCACTGGGGCATCTGGCACGTCCAGAAGGTCTACTTCGGCGGCTGGCTGTGCTTCTACCCGATGGACCCGACGGCCGCGGTGCGCATCCCGCTGCCCGCCGGCTTCACGCTCGGCGTCCTGCTGATCGTCAACCTGGCTTTCGCCCACGTGCGTCACTTCAAGGCGACCGCGGCCAAGGTCGGCAACCTCATGATCCACGCCGGCCTCCTGCTCCTGCTCGGCGGCGGCTTCGTCACGGCGATCTACCAGGAAGAGTCCGCCATGATCATCCCCGAAGGTGAGCGGCGTAACTACTCCGAGGCCTTCCGGGATTTCGAGATCGCGCTGGTCGAGAAGTCCGCCGGAACCGACAAGGTCGTCACCGTCCCGGATTCGATCCTGCGGAGCATCTCGGACGGCCGACTGCCTCCGCTCATCGAACTGCCCGGCACGCCGTTCACCCTCGACGTCCAGGCCTATCACCCGAATGCGATGATTCGGGCCAAGACCCAGATGCCTGACGGTGTCGCGATCAAGGCCACCCAGGGCATCGGCGCCCGCACGGAACTCACCTACAAGCCCTTGCGCGAAAGCTTCGACGACAACAAGCCCAACGCCCCGACGGCGATCGTCGAGCTGAAGATCAAGGAGAAGTCCCTGGGCACGTGGGTCCTCAACCTCAATCTCACGGAATCCTTCGACGCCCAGACGTTCACCGAGGACGGGAAGACCTACGAGGTGTCCCTCCGGCGCGTACGATATTACGTGCCGTTCACCGTGCGGCTGGACAAGTTCACGCACGAGAAGTATCCCGGAACCGAGACTCCGCGCCGCTTCGCCAGCGACGTGACGCTCGTGGAGGGCGCCAGCTCGTTCGCGTTCAACATCTCGATGAACCAGCCGCTGCGTCATGCCGGCCTGACTTTCTTCCAGTCGAGCTTCGGCAGCACCAAGGAGGGCAAGGACCAGACCGTGCTCCAGGTCGTCCGCAACCCCGGCTGGCTCATCCCCTATGTCTCCGTCGCGCTGATGTCCCTCGGACTCATCTGGCACTTCGGCTTCTCGTTGCTGCGCTTCCTCCGTGGTCGCGCCGCCAAGGCCGCCGCGGTGCTCGTGCTCGGCTTCCTCTCGGCCGCCTCGCAGGCCGCCGACGCCGGCTGGGACAGCCGAGGGTTCGGCGAGATCCCCGTGCAGAGCGGCGGACGCATCGTGCCGATCGAGACCCTCGCGACGGGCTCGCTGCTGCAGATGCGCGCCCGCACCTCCGTCGCGCTCTCCAAGGTAGAACGTGTGGCCTTCGGCCGGCGCCCCTCCTCCTGGACGGCCGAAGAACGCGCCGCCATCGCCAAGGAGCTCCCCGCCCTCGACGCCGAGCTCCAAGCCATGCTCGAGAAACGTCCGGTCCGCCTCACCGGCGGCTCAGTCTCCGCGCTCGACTGGCTCATCGAAGTCTCCTTCCGCGCGCCCGTCGCCCGCCACCTGCCGACCTTCCGCGTCGAACACCCCAACGTGCTCAGGCGCGTCGGCGGCGACCCCGAGAAGAGCCTCTATGTCAGCTGGGACGGCATCCTGAAGAACAGCGCCGAGCTCAGCAAGGCGGCGGAACAGGCGCGGAGCCGGGCTTCCGCCGACCGCGACGCCGAGGACCGCGCCCTGCTCCAGCTCGAGAACGCCGCCCGGCAGTATGCGATGCTGAGCATGACGTTCATCCCGGGAGACCTTCCCGCCGACGTCACCCCGCGCCGCGAATACGGCGCCTGGATCAGCGCCCTGAACCGGGCGCTGACGGAGATGAACGCCAACCGCGCCAACGGCGGCTCCGGCCAGGCCTTCGACCCCGAACTGCAGAAGACCGTCCGCACGTTCGTCGAACGTTATCAGGACTTCGACCGGCAAGGCGCCATCGGACTCATGCCGCCCAAGGAACTCGCCTCGGTCGAACGCTGGGACAACCTTGGCGGCTCCCTGCTGGGTATCATCAAGGACCAGAAGACCCATCGCGCCGGCCTCGCCGAGGACGGCCTGATCACCCGCTACGCCGACTTCTCCATGGCTTGGCGCGAAGGCAAGGACGACGAATGCTCCCGTCTCATCTCGGCCATCGCCGCCTCGCTCAAGGGACCCTGGTCCGCGCGGGCGGAATCCGAGGCGAGCTTCGGCCGGTTGCAGCCCTTCTACTGGCTGCTCATCGCCTACGCCGTCACGGTGCTGATGGTCTTCGCCTCCTGGGTGACCGGCTCCGAAGCCCTCCGCGCCTGGGGCTACCGGCTGCTGGTGCTCTCCTTCCTCCTGCACACCGCCGCCCTTGGCTATCGCATGTGGCTGCACGCCCGTCCGCCGGTGACGAACCTCTATTCGACGGGCATCTTCGTGGCCTGGGGCGCCGTCGGCCTCGGCATCCTGCTGGAACGCGTCTGGAAGAACGGCATCGGCGCCGTCGCGACGGGCGTCATCGGTTTCGTCTCGCTGATCGTGGCCCACAACCTCGGTCTCTCCGGCGAAGACAACCTCGAGAGCGTCCGGGCGGTGCTCGACACCAACTTCTGGCTGGCGACGCACGTGACCATCGTGACGCTCGGCTACTCGGCGACCTTCGTCGCCGGACTGCTCGGCGCCCTCCACCTTGCCCTGCGCGCCTTCAAGAAAGACTACGACTGGGGTGACAGCGTCGCCCGCGCGGCCTACGGCATCCTCGCCTTCGCCGTCCTCGCCAGCTTCATCGGCACGATGCTCGGCGGCATCTGGGCCGACCAGAGCTGGGGACGTTTCTGGGGCTGGGACCCCAAGGAGAACGGCGCCATCCTCATCGTGCTCTGGTGCGCCCTCTGCCTCCACGCCCGCTGGGGCGGACTCGTGCGCCGCGAAGGGCTCATGCAGCTCCTTGTCTTCGGCAACATCGTGACGGCCTGGTCCTGGTTCGGAACTAACCTCCTCGGCGTGGGCCTCCATAGCTACGGCTTCACGGAGCAGGGAGCCTTCTGGCTCTACGGAGTGTTCGTCCCCTCCCAGCTCGCGCTCATCGCGCTCGGCTGGCTCCCGGACCGCTCGAAGTCCGCGAACAAGACCGCATGACCGAAGCCGCCGGCCCGACCTGGTTCTGCATCAAGGCCAAGCCTCGCCAAGAGGCGGTGGCGGTGCAGAACCTGCGGGCCATCGGCGTCGCGGAACTGGTCTTCCCTCGCCTGCGCCGGACGCGACGCGGTCACGAGAAGAACAAGGTGGTCGTCGAGCCGCTCTTCCCGGGCTACGTGTTCGCGCGCTTCGATCCGATGGAGTTCCAGTCCACGATCCGGAGCACCCGCGGCGTGCTCCACCTGGTCAGCCGCGAGGGCCGGCCGGTCGACGTCGAGCAGGCGGTGATCGACGAACTCAACGCGCTCGGCCCCGAGGCCATCCTGTCGATGCTCGACGAAGAACTGAAGGTCGGCGCGAAGGCCCGCGTGATCCGCGGCATCTTCGCGGGCTCCGAAGGCGAGATCCTCCGCCTCGAGTCGCCGCAGAAGCGCATCGCCCTCCTGCTCTCGATCCTCGGCTCCGATCAACCCGTCGAACTCCCGCTCGACGACGTCGAAGGCCTCCCCGACGAAACCTAAATAGCCCAGCCCTAACCCAAGCCCTTTATCAGCATGATCCTCGATCAACTCTCCGCTTCCTCGGCCTACGAGTCGCTCCATCCCCTCTTCCCGAAGGCGTTCGCCTACCTGCGCTCCTTCGACGTCGGCACGCCCGACGGCAAATATGAGCTCCAAGGCCAGGACCTGGTGGCGATCGTGCAGCGGTACCAGACCGCCCCATCGGCCGACAAGATGTGGGAAGCCCATCAGGTCTACGGCGATATCCAGGTCGTCTACCATGGCCTGGAACTCTGCGGCCACGCGGACCAAAAGACCTTGGTCGTGACGAAGCCGTATGTCGCGGAGAAGGACGTCGAGAAATACGCCGCCCCCACGGCCCCCTCCGCGCTCCTGACCCTCGGCCGCGGCAACTTCGCCGTCTTCCATCCGCAGGACGGCCACCAGCCCGGCGTCCAGATGGGCGCCCCAGCCGAAATTCTGAAGGTGGTCATCAAGTTCCGCCTCAAGGTCTGAGCGGCTTGCAACTTCGTCCGCTTGGCGGTGTCCTATGGTCAACCCCATGAGACTCCTCACCAGCCTGCTCCTCGCCCTCACCTGCGCCCTCGGCTCCGCCCAGGAAGTCACGCGCGTCTCGGACGTCATCTACGCCAAGCATGACGGCGTGGCGCTGACGATGGACGTCTTCACGCCGGCCAAGCCCAACGGCGCGGCGATCATCAAGATCGTCAGCGGCGGCTGGAATTCCAATCACAACAGCATCAGCGACGGCGGGTGGCCGCTGCATGGTTTCACGACCTTCGTCGTCGTCCACGGCACCCAGCCCCGCTTCCATGTCCACGAGATCGTCGCCGACCTGCAGCGCTCCGTCCGCTTCGTCCGCGCCAACGCCGCCAAGTTCGGCATCGACCCGGACAAGATCGGCGTCACCGGCAGCAGCGCCGGCGGCCACCTCAGCCTGATGCTCGGCACCCGCGTGCTTCCCGCCAACCCGAAGTCGAAGGATCCGGTCGAGCGCGTGAGCTCGGCGGTCAACGCCGTCGCCTGTTACTACCCGCCGGTCGATTTCCTCGGCTGGCACAAGGAGGGCGACAGCAAGGAAGGCATCGGACCGCTCACGACCCGCGCCCCGGCTTTCGGCCCGATCGTGACCACCGCCGAAGGACGCGAGCGCGCCGGCCGCGAAATGTCGCCCCTCTATTGGATCGGCGCCCAGACGCCGCCGACCTTCATCGTCCAAGGCGACGCCGACCCGCTGGTGCCTGACTCGCAGGCCCGCCGCTATCACGCCCGCGCCCAGGAAGTCGGCGCGAAGTGCGAACTCCGCATCCGGCTCGGAGGCGCCCATGGAGGCTGGGTCGAGATGGCCGACGACAACGTCCGCATGGCGGAGTGGTTCGGCCTCCACCTGCTCGGCCGGCAGCCGGCCAGGCCCTTCGCTTACGACGTGCATTCCCTGCCCAGCACGCCGGCCCCCAAGAAGGCCAAGAAGTAAGCCCGCGGGAGATTTACGCTGGCAGGAAGGCCGGAGCGTTTCCATAAACACGGCATGGCTTCGCCCTGCCGACTCATCCTCGCCCTCGACGTAGAGACCAAGGAGGAAGCCTTGGCGCTCGCCCGCCCCCTCGCCGGCAACCTGGCCTGGGTCAAACTGGGCCTCCAGCTCTTCACCCGCCACGGACCGGGCATCGTCGACGAATTCCACGCCCTCGGCTTCAAGGTCTTCCTCGACCTGAAATTCCACGACATCCCCAACACGGTCGCATCCGCGGTCAAGAGCCTCAAGGGTCGGCCCTGCTCGCTGCTGACGATCCACGCCTGCGGCGGCCCCGAGATGATCGCCCGCGCCGCTGACGCCGCCAATTCCGCCCTGCCCGGCTGCACGGTGCTCGGCGTGACGGTGCTCACGTCCATGGATCAGGCCCAGCTTTCCGCCACGGGCGTCGCCCGCACGCCGGAAGAACAAGTCCGCCTGCTCGGTCGCATGGCCATCGACGCCGGCATCGGCGGCCTCGTCTGCTCGCCGCTCGAACTTCCCGTCCTCCGCGCCGACCTCGGCGCCGGCCCGACCCTCGTGACGCCAGGCATCCGCTACCCTGACGCCGCCGGCGACGACCAGAACCGCATCATGACGCCGGCCCAGGCCGCCGCGGCAGGCGCGAGCTTCATCGTGGTGGGCCGTCCGATCCTCAAGGCCAAGGATCCCGCGGCCGAGACGCTCCGCATCCGCCGCGATATCGGCGAGACCGCATGAGCGCCGGCGACGACATCCTCATCCTTCTCGCCGCGGGTTCCGCCCGGCGCATGCAGTCCGTCGTCGACGACAAGATCACCGCGCTCCTGGCCGGCAAGCCGGTCTTCGTCCACTCACTCCAGTCCTTCCTGAGCACGGGCCTGATCGGGCGCGTAGTTATCACTTACCGCGACGAAGCCCAGCTCGCCAAACTGCGCGCCCTGCTGGCCGCGCACCTGCCCTCGGCCACGGCGATCGACTTCGTGCCGGGCGGCGAATCCCGCCAAGACTCGGTCCTCGCGGCCCTTAATACCTGCGAAGGTCACGCCGGCTTGGTCCATATCCACGACGGCGCGCGACCCTTGGTCTCCCCCGAAGCCATCCGTAAGGTCCGCGCCAAGGCCTTCGAGACCGGCGCCGCCATCCTCGCCGGACGCGCCGCCGACACCGTGAAGATCGCGAAGGCGGACTCGGCTTCCGTCGAGACCTCCCCGGACCGCGGGCTGGTCTGGACCGCGGAGACCCCGCAGGTCTTCCGCACTTCCATCGTGCTCAAAGCCTACCGCAAGGTCGCGGAACTGCAGCGTAAGGTGACCGACGACAGTTCCGCCGTGGAGTTCGTCGGCCAGGACGTGTCCTTGGTCGAGAACCCCTCGGTGAACCTGAAGCTGACGCGCCCGGCGGACTTCGTCCTGGCCGAAGCGATCCTGAAGACGCGCTGAGCGCTCAGTAGCCGGCCTGACGCAGCGCGGCGTCCAGCTTGACCTGGAAGTCGGTGATGTCCTGCGGCGTCGGGCGATAACCCGGCGTGCGCGCGGCCATGCCCGGACGGCCCTGATGGTCGATGTACCAATCGGCCTTTTCGCCGTCGGAGAAAGTGACGTGTCCGCTGACCATCGCGTGCGGCTGGGCGATGGTGTCGACCTCGACGGTGACGACGCCGGCCCCTTGGGCGGTCGGCACGTCAGGGGCGGCGGCCTCGGCTGCCGCTTCTTCGACGACAGGCTCCTCAGGCTTCTTTGGCTCCTCCTTTTCCACGAGGGCGAGGTTCAGGTCGTCGACGAGGAAACGGACGTCCATGTAGGTCATGGAAACCTCGAGCTGGGAGGAAAGGCGCTCCTGGATCTGCGAAAGCGTCGCGCCTTCGGCCACCCAGGCGGAGACCTTGGTGATCTGTTCGGGAGTCAGTTTGGCCATAGGCACCCAAAGTGCGGGAACCTCCGGCGATTTTCAAGCGTCCCGTCGCTTAATCGTTTGAAAACGTCCCCTCTGCCTCCAACTTAAGCCCCATGCAGCCTGACCTCCGTTGGCAGAAGTGCGGCGAGTTCGCCGAAATCGTCTATGAGAAGGCCGACGGCATCGCGCGCGTGACCATCAACCGCCCGCACCGTCGCAACGCCTTCACGCCGGATACCGTGGCCGAACTCCTCAAGGCCTTCGGCGACGCCCGCGACGACGCGACCATCGGGGTAGTCCTCCTGCGCGGGGCCAATCCCCAGCATGACGGCAAGTTCGCCTTCTGCTCCGGCGGTGACCAGAAGATCCGCGGCGACAAGAAAGGAGGCTACATGGGCAAGGACGGCGTCCCTCGCCTCAACGTCCTCGACCTCCAGCGCCTCATCCGCTCGATGCCCAAGGTCGTCATCGCCCTCGTGGCCGGTTTCGCCATCGGCGGCGGCCACGTCCTCCACGTGATCTGCGACCTGACCCTCGCCGCCGACAACGCGGTCTTCGGCCAGACCGGTCCGAAGGTCGGCAGCTTCGACGGCGGCTTCGGCGCTTCCTACCTCGCGCGTATCGTCGGCCAGAAGAAGGCCCGCGAGATCTGGTATCTCTGCCGCCAATACGACGCGAAGCAGGCCCTCGAGATGGGCCTGGTCAACACGGTCGTCCCTTACGAGCAGCTCGACGCCGAAGGCGTGAAGTGGGCGCAGGAGATCCTGACGAAGAGCCCGCTCGCCATCCGCTGCCTGAAGTCGGCCTTCAACGCCGAACTCGACGGCCAGGCCGGCATCCAAGAACTTTCCGGCAACGCCACCCTGCTCTATTATCTTTCGGAAGAGGGCGACGAAGGTCGCGCCGCTTGGAACGAGAAACGCGCTCCGAACTTCCGGAAATTCCCGTGGCTCCCGTAAACCCGGTCCGCGTCACCGAACGCGCCCAGAAGCTCGCCACGGACATCCTCCGCCCCGGCGACATCGCCGTGGACGGTACCGCCGGCAAAGGCCGTGACACCGCCTGCCTCGCCCAGGCCGTCGGGCCCTCGGGTCACGTCCACGCCTTCGATATCCAAGCGGAAGCCGTCGCCTCGACCCGCAATCTCCTCGAAGTGGCCGGCCTGCTGGACCGCGTCTCCGTCCACCTGCGCAGTCACGCCGAACTCGCGACGGTGCTCACGCCCGCCCAGCATGGCAAGGTCGGCGTGGCGATCTTCAACCTTGGCTACCTCCCGGGCGGCAACCCCGACATCATCACCCGCCCCGATTCCACGCAGGCGGCGCTGGACGCGGCCTTCGCCGCGCTTCGCCCCGGCGGCCGGCTGATCTGCGTGGCCTACACGGGACACCCCGGTGGCCCCGAAGAGTCCGACATCGTGCTGAAGTTCGCCGAAGCCCATGCCGCCGCCGGCCTGCACGTCGAGAAGATCGGCTATTACCCGACCCCCGGAAAGCCCTGGATCCTCGTGGTGAATAAGCCCACGGCTTGAGTCCGCAGGATTTCCTGCCAGCCTTGGCGTAATGACCTCCCGCCGACGCATCATCCTGACCGGAGCCACGGGAATGGTCGGCAAAGCCGTCGCCCGACAGCTCGTCGCGCACGGCTACGAGGTCGTCCCCTTCCGCTCACGCCACGATGGCTCCGGCGGCATGAACCATCTGACCGGTCACATCGACCGCGAGCCGCTAGAAGGCGCTTTCGCGGTGATCCATCTCGCCGGTGAACCCATCTCGCAACGCTGGTCCGCCGCCGCCAAGGAACGCATCCTGACCAGCCGCCGCGACGGCACCCGCCTCCTCGCCGAAACCTTGGCCGGACTTAAAACCAAGCCGGAGCTCTTCCTCTCGATGTCCGGCGTCGGCCGTTACGGCATTCGTCGCAACGAGACGCTCACGGAAGCCTCCGCGGTCTCGACGGAAGGCTTCCTTGGCGAAGTCTCCGCTGCCTGGGAACAGGCGACCGAACCCGCCCGCGCGGCCGGCATCCGGACGACTTGGCTGCGGACCGGGGTCGTGCTCGCGGCGTCGAGCGGTGCCCTGCGCCTGATGTTGCCGGCCTTCCGCTGCGGACTGGGCGGCCCCATCGGCCATGGACGTCAGCAGATGAGTTGGATCCGGCTCGGCGACCTGGTCCGCCTGATCGCCTGGTGGCTGGAGCAGCCCACCCTCCCGCCGGCCCTCAACGCCGTCGCCCCCGAACCCTGCTCGCAGGCCGACTTCGCCCGTGCCCTCGGCAAGGTTCTCCGCCGCCCCGCCTTCCTCCCCGCCCCGGCGTGGGCCGTCCGGCTGCTCTTCGGCCAGATGGGCGACGAGACCGTCCTCGGCGACCTGCGCGTGACCCCTGCCGCCGCCTTGGCCGCGGGCTTCCGCTTCGAGACGCCCGACCTACCCGCGGCCCTCGCACGGGCGCTCGGTGAATGATTTGAGATTGAAGGAGGCGACGCCGACGAAGATTGTGCGGGCCATGGTCCGCGCTGCTTTCGTCCTCTCCTTCCTCCTGCTCGTCGGCTGCGAAGACGGCTCGCGGGCCGACTCCCGCACCCTTGACGTCGACGACCCGGAATTCCGCCAGGGACAGACGTTCCACAAGCAAGGCGAAGTCCGCAAGGCCCTCGAGTGCTTCCTCAAGGTCATCGACAACCGTAAGGGCGCCGCGGAATCCCACCTCGAGGCCGGGCGCATGTACCTCGAACTCCAGGATCCGCTGCCCGCGATCTACCACTTCAACCAGTACATCCGGATGAAGCCGACTTCCGAGCAGTCCAACATCGTCCGCCAGATGGTGAAGACCGCCGAAAAACAGTTCATGCAGCAGCTGCCAGGGCGGCCGATGGAACCCGACGCCCTCGGCGGCGCCGACCTCAACGCCCGCCTGCGTTCGCTGCAACTCGAGAACGAGAAGCTCAAGCGCGAGCTCGCCGACGCGAATCGCAGTTCCAAGGCGCTCACCCTTCCGGCGAAGACGACCGGCCCCGCCGCCGACAAGCCCGCGCCCAGCCCCGACGGTACGACGGGACGCTTCCGCCAGTACACGATCGCGAAGGGTGACAGCCTTTCAAGCATCGCGCGCAAGGCCTACGGTGACGCGGGCCCCGCGCGCATCTCGGCCATCTTCAACGCCAACCGCGATAAGATGACCTCGGTGAACAACCTCCCCAAGATCGGGTCGGTCATCCTCCTCCCGGAATAACCCATGCGCCTGACCCGCATCCGGGCGGCCGATTTCCGTAACCTCACCTTCGCCGACGTCGTCACCGACGCGCCACGCGTCTTCCTGCTCGGCGACAACGGCCAGGGGAAGACCAACCTCCTAGAGGCCGCCGCGCTGGTATCCTCGTTCCGCTCTTTCCGTACGACGGATATCTCCCCGCTGGTCCGCGCCGGCTGCGCCGAAGCCCGGCTCCGACTAGACGTCCGCCTCTCGCCGACCGAACAGGCCGAGCTCGAGCTCCGCCTCGCCAAAGGCTCCCGCAAGGCCCTGCTCAACGGCACGCCGGTGACCTCGGTCGCCCAGCACCTCGGACAGTTCCCGACCATCGTCTTCTGCTCCGACGACCTCCGCCTCGTGCGCGGTTCACCTTCCAACCGCCGTCGCTGGCTCGACGCCGCGATCGGCGGCACCGATGCCTCGTACCTGACAGCGGTGCGCGACTACGGTCGCGCGCTCGAAGGCCGCAACGCCCTGCTCAAGGCCGACGTCCGTTCCGACGAGGAGCTGCGTGCCTTCGAGAAAGCCATGCTCGCGCCCGCGCAATTGCTCGCCGCCACCCGGGCCCGCGTGCTGCCGGAACTCGCCACGACCCTCCGCGAGACCTGCGCCCGCGCCGGCTTCCCCGACAAAGGGGCCGACCTCCGTTACGCTCCCGACGTCACCGCCGAACAGCTTCCGGAAGTCTGGGCCACGACCCGTGCCGCCGACCTCGCGACCGGGACCACCCTGCGCGGACCGCAGCGGGATGACTTCTCGATGATCTTCGGCGGCCAAGACGCCGCCGACTATGCCTCCGAGGGTCAGCAACGCCTGCTGGTGCTCGCCCTCTGCCTCGCCCGCCTGCAACGCGACACCGCCCGTGCCCCGACTCCGCCGGTCATCCTGGCCGACGACGTACTGGGGGAATTGGACGACACCCGCCGCCGGGCCTTCTGGGACGAAGTCGGGGAAAAGCATCAGGTTATCGCCACCGGCACGGTTCCGCCGCCTTCCGGCGACTGGCTGACCTATCGGGTCAGCGGGGGCAGCTACCTACAGGCCTGATTTTGGCGTTGTTTTATGGGGAAACGACCCCTTGGATAGGCTCCATGTCGGACTTCCTTCTCTACGCCTCCGTGGTGGCCCTCTTCCTCGTCTGCATCCTCTTGGTCCTCGTGATCCTGATGCAGCGCCCCAGCGCCAACGCCGGCATGGGTGCCGCCCTCGGCGGTGGTGCCGCGGAAACCGTCTTCGGAGGCGAATCCGCCAACGTCCTTTCCAAGATGACCACCACCCTCACGGTGATCCTTTTCGTCCTCAGCTTCGGACTGTATCTGGGCTTCGTCGCCCGCGAAAAGCCGTCCGTCAAGGCCCTCGATGCCGCCGCTACCGCCGCCCCGGTTGCCCCCGCTGCCGCAGCCGCTGCCGCCCCCGCCCCTGTCGCAGCTCCGGCCGCCAAGCCCCAGTCCACCCCGGCCCCGGCCGCGGCGACGCCGGCCTCGCCCGCCGCTCCGGCTCCGGCCAAGTAAGCCGCAGTGAAGCCTGGACTGCTCAGCCTGACCGTCCGCTGGGTAGCCTGCCTCGTCGCGCTCGGCGCCCTCGCCCAGCCTAACACCGTCAGCGGCTTCCGTAAGCTGACGGAAGCGGACTCGGCGAAATTCCTGGCCGACTTCCGCAACTCACGACTCCGCGGCGACCTTTGCCTCCGTTTCGAAATCACCCACAAGCCGCGTCGCGGCGAAGCTTCGACCCCGGTAGCCGGAACACTCTGGGCCAGTTCGGTCGGAGGGGCCCAACTGCTTCGGGGTGAGATCAAGGACGCCCAAGGTAGCCCTGCTCTCGCGTTCCTCGCTTTCAAGTCGGCGACCGTACGCCGCGTCTGGGTTTCGCACCAAGGCGCGCCGGCAAAGGAACTCGATGACCGCGCACCGCTCGTGCCGCTCGCCGAGGGGTTGCTCATCTCGCCGTTCGACCTGCAGATGCCTTTCACCCACTGGCCTCAGGCGACCTACGTCACGACCGAGCGGCGCCGTCGTCCGGTGAACGTCTACGAGGCCGTCAACCAGCCTGGCCGGGAACCCGCCAAGGTGGTCTTCTCGATCGACAGCGTCTACGGCGTGCTCGTCCAGGCGATCTGCCATGACGCCCGCGGCGAACCGACGCGCCAGACGCAGGTCGAGGAATTCTCCAAGGTCGGCGAGCAGTGGATGCTGGCAGAATGCAGCGTGCGCGACGAAGTCAGCCGCGACACCGATCTCCTCCGCATCACCGAAGCCGCCCTCGACGCGAAATTCGCGCCGGAGACCTTCGAGCCGGGGACCCTGATCCGGCCAGCCACCCAGCCTACGAACTTCCAGAAACTGTGAAGCCCCCCGTCACCGCCATCCAGGCCGCTCGCTTCTGCGACCTCCTCACCAACGGCAAGAATATCGCCGACTTCGAAGGCTCGCGCAACGGGCTCCAGCACAAGGGCACGCGCCCGGTCCGCAAAGTCGGCGCGGCCGTCGACGCGGGCGCCGCAGTCTTCGCCGAGGCCGCCCGCCGCGGCGTGGACTTCCTGATCGTCCACCACGGCATGTACTGGCGTCCGGTCTCGCCCGAACGCGAGGTCCGCGCCCTCCGCAAGGCCGCGCTGAAGAAGACCGGCCTCTCGCTCTACTCCAGCCACCTGCCGCTCGACGCGCATCCGGCTATCGGCAACAACGCCCTCATCGCCCAGGACCTCGGCCTCAAGGTCGTCGACTGGTTCGTCGATTACGAAGGCCTGCCGATCGCCTGTATCTGCCGCGGCATCCCGCGCGCCACCTTGCGTCAACGCCTTAAGGCCTCCTATCCGCAGACTTACAAGGGCATCGAGTTCGGCTCCGCCAACCCGAAGAAGATCGCCGTCCTCAGCGGCAGCGGCCGTAGCGCCCTCGGGCATCTGAAGGCCGAAGGCTGCGACACGCTGATCACCGGCGAGCTGCGCGAAGAACATTTCAACGAAGCCCACGAACAGGGCTGGAACCTCTATCCCTGCGGACACTACGCGACCGAGACCTGGGGCGTGAAGGCCCTCGCCGCCGCGGTGGCCGCGGAGTTCGGCGTAAAGTGGGAGTTCATCCCTACGGGTAATCCGCTCTGATGGCTCGCGGACGGCTAGCCCCGACGCCCACCGGCTACCTGCACGTCGGCCATGCCCGCACCTTCGCCCTCGCCGCCACCCGCGCCTCGGCCGGCACCCTGATCTACCGTGCCGAAGACCTCGATGCCGGACGGTGTCGTCCGGAGTTCGCCGACGCCGCCATCGAAGACCTGCGCTGGCTAGGCCTACGGTGGACGGAAGGACCCGACGTCGGCGGCCCGCATGCGCCCTATGTGCAGTCGCGACGCCTGCCTTGGTTCCGCGAAGTCTGGTCGCAACTCCAGGCCGCCGGCGCGATCTATCCGTGCGACAAATCCCGCAAGGACGTCGAACGCAGCCTGACCGCCCCGCACGCCGAAGACGACGCCGAGCCGATCTTCCCGCCCGCCCTCCGCGCCCCCATCGGTGCCGGCCGCGAGGCTCGTGAGCCCGGTCCGACGAACTGGCGCTTCCGCGTCCCCGACGGCGAGGCCATCACGTTCGTCGATTCGCTCCAAGGCCCGCAGGCTTTCGTCGCCGGACATGACTTCGGCGACTTCCTCGTCTGGCGCAAGGACGGCTTCCCCGCCTACGAACTCGCCGTCGTCGCCGACGACCACGCCATGGGCGTGACCGAAGTCGTCCGCGGCGCCGACCTCCTCCTTTCGACGGCCCGTCAGCTCCTGCTCTATCGCGCCCTCGGCTGGACGGCCCCCCTCTGGGCGCACGCGCCGCTCATCGTCGACGCCGACGGCAAGCGGCTCGCCAAACGCACCGCCGGACTCTCGATCCGGGAGCTGCGCCAAAAAGGCAAGACGCCGGAGGAAGTCCTCACGGCGCCTTTGAGCGAGTTGCTAGGCTGATCTTTCCCGCGCCGGCGGCTTACTTCTTTTCCTTGGCGGCGGCCGCGGCGGCGACCTGGGCGCGGAACTGCTTCACGTCGGCCAGTTCCTTCACGTCGGCGGGGGTCTCGGCGATGATCTCGTCGAGGACCTTGAGCACGGCGGCGTGGTCGCCCGGCTTGCAGGCCTGAGTGAGGCTGACCCGGGCGTTGATGATCAGATTGAGCTTGGCCGCACCGGCCAGAGACTTGGCTTTGGCGAACTGGGCGATGGCGGCCTCGCCGCCGGTGAGATCCTTCTTCTCGAAGAACGGGGTCACGATGGTCTCGAGTTCGGAGCCATAAGCCCGGACCAGGCCTTCGTCCTTCTTGGCCTGGGCGAAAGCCTTGCGTCCGTCGGCGGTGTTCGTCTTCAGGAGTTCGGCGAGATGAGCGAGGTATTTGACGGGACCGCCGGCCTGGTAGCCGGTCTGCGCGAACGGCTCGCCGTCGGCGTCCAGCAGCAGGATCGTCGGAAAGCCTTCGATGCCGAACTTATCGGCCAGGGCCTTGTTCTTGGCCTTCTCCTCGGCGGGCTGTTTCTTCTTCTGCGGATAGTCGAGCTCCACGAGGACGAAGTCCTTGGAGACCGCGGCGAATTCCTTCTGGTCGAAGACTTCCTTCTTCAGGCGGATGCACCAGCCGCACCAGTCGCTGCCGGTGAAGTCGACCAGGATGGCCTTCTTCTCCGCCTTGGCGACCTTCATGCCTTCTTCGAGGTCGGTCAGCCAGACGGCGTCGGCGGCGGAAAGGGAGAGCGCGCTCAGGCAGAGAGCGATGACGGCAAGGAAACGGCGGGGCATGCCTCAAGGAAACCGCACCCACGAAATGAGGCAACTCGCAATCAACCAACCCTGCGTTGCAAACATGAAGGTTATCCCTCACTTAAGCCCCATGCCCGGAACCCGCATCTTCCTCGTCGACAACGGTTCGCATGAACCCGCGGCGACCTTGGCCCTGCGCGGACTGGCCCAGGAAGTCGGTAAACTCATCGGCCAGGAAGTCCGCCCGGTCTCGACGATGCATTCGACGAAGATCGACCCTGCCCTGCTCGGCGGCGTCCCTGCGGTCATCTTCGAAGGCGCCGTCCAGCAGGCGAAGGCCGATGGCATCGACGAAATCGTGGTGCTCCCGCTTTTCATCGGCCCCAGCCGCGCGATCACCGAATACCTACCCAAAGTCTTCGCCGACGCCCAGCCTGGCCCGATGAAGCTCAGCATCCGCGAACCGCTCTTCGGTCCGGAACTGACCGGCATGCTGATCGACAACCTCAAGTCGACCGGTTGGACCAAGGGCACCGGCACGGTCTACCTCTGCGACCACGGCTCCCCCATCCCCGAAGTGACGCGTTGCCGTGATTTCTTCGCCAGCGCCATCCGCACTGAACTCGGCCTCAAAGAAGACGAACTCGTCGCCTGTTCGATGGAGCGCCGCGAAGGACCGGAATACGCCTTCAACGAACCCCTGCTCGAAGACGCGTTGCGACAGGCGAAGAGCGAAGCGGTCATCCTGATGCTCTTCCTCCTGCCCGGACGTCATGCCGGCGGCGACGGCGACGTCGCGACCATCGCCAAGGAGCACGCTCCTGCCGGTGTCCGCTGGAAACTCAGCCCGCTACTCGGCACCCACCCCGCCCTGCCCGCGCTGCTCTTCCGACGGCACCTCACCTCTCCTGGCTTGAAGCTGACCAAGCTCGCACTCCTCGCCGTGGTGGTCTCCATGGGCCTGCTGCCCGTCTTGGTCGGCGTACTCGTCCCGCAAGACCTAGGACTAGGTGAACGCCTGATGGTCTGGCTCGGCGGGGTCGCCGTGATCTTCACGGCCCTCTACCTTTTTCTACGCGCCAAGGTCTGGCGGAAAGCCTGAACTCAGGCGAACGCCGCGATGCGGCCCATCAGGCCGGCATGACGAGGCGGCGCGACGACGGCACCGACGACCGCGATGAGCGGCGTGGGCAGAACGGCGACGTCGACCTTGCCTGTAGCGAGGTCCGTCAGCGTTGTGAGCACGTCGGACGCGCCATCCTGCGAGACCTTGGAGAGCAGACGGATCGGCAGATCGGCCTGGGCGCCGGCGGCGATGAGCTTGGTCGCGACGGACGGCAAAGCCTTCGCGCCCATGTAAAGGCAGAGCGTGGCGCCCGTCTCGACATGCGCTTTCCAATTCTGATCGCTGCCGTCGGCGCAGTGGCCGGTGAGGAAGGTGACAGAGGCGGCCTTGCCGCGATGCGTCAACGGGAACGCGGCGTCCGCGCCCGCGGCGGTCGCGGCGGTGACGCCGGGAACGACTTCGAACGGGATGCCATGCGCGGCGAGGTGATCCATCTCCTCGCCGAGACGACCGAAGACGCCTGGGTCGCCGCCCTTGAGGCGGACGGTGAGACCACCTTGGCGGGCTTCGCGCACGATCACGGCGTTGATCTCATCCTGCGTCATCGAGTGGACGCCGCAGCGCTTGCCGACCGGCACGATCTTGGTGGACGCGGGAATCTCCGCCAACAAGGCGTCGCCCGGCAGGGCGTCATGGATCACGACATCCGCCTGCTTCAGCAGGCGCAGCCCCCTGACAGTGATCAAGTCCGGGGCGCCGGGTCCTGCACCGACAAAGACCACCCGGCCGATGTCATAATTTACCATTTATTTAAACTTGACCCCTATTTATGTAATCCTAACCCATCTTATCAAGTATTAAATCATGGACCCTACCTCCGGCAAGCCCCTGGCAAAGAACGAACTCCTGAAGGCGGATAAGCCGGACCTCTCCGGTACGATCCGCGAAACCCTCGCCAACCCTGAGGCCGACCGCTTCAGCGGCGACGACGAGCAGTTCATCAAATTCCACGGCATCTATCAGCAGGACGACCGCGACAAGCGCAAGACCGGCAAGGAATACTCCGTGATGGTACGTACGCGCCAGACCGGCGGCATCGTCCCGGCCGCGCAATATCTCGTCTACGACGAGCTCTCCGGCCGCTTCGCCAACGGCACCCTCCGCATCACCTCCCGCCAGACCTTCCAGTTCCACGGCGTGCTGCAGAAAGGCATCGGCCCGCTGATCAAGTCGATCAACGAAGCCCTCTCCTCCACCCTCGCCACCTGCGGCGACGTGAACCGCAACGTCACCGCTCCGTCCAACCCGCCCGTCGACGCCGTCGCCGTGCAGGTCGACGAAGATGCGTTCACGCTGACCCGCGCCCTCCTGCCTCGCACCACCGCCTATCACTCCATCTGGGTGGACGGCGTGCAGGTCGACCTCGGCCTCGGGGACAAGATCGCCAAGGCCCGCGCTTCCGTCGACCAAGCCAATCCGTACATGCCCCCGCCCGCCGACACGGATGATTCCGGCGCGCCCGTCGATCCGCTCTACGGCAAGACCTACCTGCCGCGTAAGTTCAAGACCGGCTTCGCCATCCCGCCGAACAACGACACGGACATCTTCACCAACGACATGGGCTTCGTGGCCATCGTCGAGAACGGCAAGCTCATCGGCTACAACCTCCTCGTCGGCGGCGGCCTCGGCACCTCCCACGGCAACAAGGCCACCTACCCTCGCCTCGCCGACGTCATCGGCTTCCTGACCCGCGAACAGCTCGTCGAGGTCGGCGCCGCCGTCGTCGCCATCCACCGCGATTGGGGTGACCGCACCGACCGCAAGCACGCCCGCATCAAGTACGTCCTCCAGGAAAAGGGCGTCGAATGGTTCCGCACCGAACTCGGCCAGCGCCTCGGCGCCCCGCTCCCGGCCGCCAAGGCCTTCCTCTTCCGCGGCCAGGGCGACGCCTTCGGCTGGTTCAAGCAGCTCGACGGCAACTGGTTCCTCGGCCTCTTCGTCGAGACCGGCCGCGTCAAGGACGTCGAAGGCTACAAGCTGAAGACCGCCCTCCGCACGATCGCCGAGAAGTTCGGCCCGACCTTCCGCCTCACGGCCACGCAGAACCTCATCCTCTCCGACATCAAGGAAGCCGACAAGGCCGCCATCGAGAAGCTGCTGCATGACCATGGTTGCGGCATCGTCTTCAACCCGGGCCTGATCAAGGGACGCGGCATGGCCTGCCCGGCGCTCCCGACCTGCGGTCTCGCCCTCGCCGAATCCGAACGCGTCTTCCCGAAGATCCTCGCGAAGATCGAGGACGGCCAGGCCGCCGCGGGCATCGCCCACGAAGAACTCGTCGTCCGCATGACCGGCTGCCCGAACGGCTGCGCCCGTCCCTACAACGCCGAGATCGGCCTCGTGGGCAAAGCCCCGGGCAAGTACAACATCATGCTCGGCGGCAACCGCGAAGGCACCCGCCTCGCTCGCCTCTGGAAGGAAGCCGCTCTGGCCGACGAAATCCCGGTGCTCATCGGCGAACTGTTCAAGCAGTACGCCAAAGACCGCAAGGCCGGCCAGGCCTTCGGTGACTGGGTCGACCAGGCTCCGGTCTGGCCCGCCGCTCCCGCCGCCTAAGCGAGTCGATGGCCGACCTCGACCCAGCCCGCATCCCGGACCTCGACGCCCGTCTCGTGACGCTGGCGCCGAAGGACCGTCTGCGCTGGGCCTACGAGACCTTCGGCGCACGTGCCGGCATCGGCACGAGTTTCCAACCCGCCGGCGTCGTCATCCTGCACCTCGCCAAGACCGCCGGCCTGCCGCTCCAGGCCTTCACGCTCAATACCGGCCTGCTCTTCCCCGAGACGCTGGAATTCAAGGCGAAGCTCGAAGCCCATCTCGGCATCAAGGTCGAGGAAGTCCTCCCCGCCCAGACGGTCGAACAGCAGGCCGCGCAATATGGCGCCGAACTCTGGAAGCGTGATCCGGAAAAGTGCTGCGAACTCCGCAAGGTCGATTCGCTCGGCAAGAAACTCTTCGACCTCGACCTCTGGATCACCGGCATGCGCCGCGACCAGAGCGCCGAACGTTCCGTGACGCCGCTGCTCTCGCTGGCCGCCCGTCCCGACAACTCCGACGTCTGGAAGCTCAACCCGCTCGTCGACTGGAGCCGCGACCAGGTCTGGGCCTACCTCAAGGAACACGGCCTGCCCCACAACGTCCTGCACGACCGCGGCTACCGCTCGATCGGCTGCTTCCCTTGCACGCTGCCGACCTCAGGCGGCGACGAACGCGGCGGCCGCTGGCCCGGCTTCGAGAAGAAGGAATGCGGCCTGCACACGCGGACCAAGAAGTAAGCCTGTCCCGATCTTCCATCGTTCATCTGTCTTTCCATCCTTCATCTGCCTTTCTTCAGCCAATGTCCCGCAACGCCCAAAACGACCACCTGACGCGCCTCGAACAGACGTCGATCCACGTCTTCCGCGAGGCCTTCGCCAATTTCCGCTCCGTCTGCATGCCCTGGTCCATGGGCAAGGACTCGAACGTCCTCATCTGGCTCGCCCGCAAGGCGTTCTGCGGAAAGATCCCCTTCCCGCTGCTGCACATCGACACGACCTACGAATTCCCGGAGATGTATGAGTTCCGCGAGAAGGCCAAGGTCATCCACGGCATCGACCTCATCGTCCGCGTCAACGAGGACGCCATCCGTCGCGGCATCGGTTACGCCACGCACGACCCGGTGACCGTCACGCACGAGCTCAAGACCGTCCCCTTCAAGGCCGCGATCGACGAATTCAAGTGGGACGCCCTCGTGACCGGCATCCGCCGCGACGAAGACCCGACCCGCGCCAAGGAGCGCTGGTTCTCCCCTCGCTCCGCCGAAGGCAACTGGGACTACAAGGACCAGCCGCCGGAATTCTGGGGGCAGTTCGCCAGCTCCGCCCCGGAAGGCGGCCATGTCCGCGTGCAGCCGCTCCTCGAATGGACCGAGCTCGACATCTGGGAATACATCCGCCGCGAGAACATCCCGAACCCGACCCTCTACTTCGCCCGCGACGGCAAGCGCTTCCGCTCGCTCGGTTGCCATCCGATCACGCACCCGGTCGACAGCCCGGCGAGCAACATCGACGAGGTCATCGAAGAACTGAAGCTGACCAAGACCAGCGAACGCGCCGGTCGCGCCCAGGACCACGTCGGCCGTAACTCCATGCAGGAACTCCGCGCCAAGGGCTTCATGTGAGCCACGTGACGACATGAACACCCAATCCCTTTCCCAACCTGTGAGCACCTCCCTCCCTGCCGCCGAAGACCATCGCAAGATGCACGTCGTCGTCGTCGGCCACGTCGACCACGGCAAGTCCACCTTCGTCGGCCGCCTCCTCCATGACACCGACTCCCTGCCCAACGGCAAGATGGAGCAGGTCCGCAAGAACTGCGCGATCGAAGGCATGGAGTTCGAGTACGCCTTCCTCCTCGACGCCCTGATCGAAGAGCAGGAACAGAACATCACCATCGACACGACGCGCATCTTCTTCCGCACGAAGCAGCGCGCCTACGCGATCATCGACGCCCCGGGCCACAAGGAGTTCCTCAAGAACATGGTGACCGGCGCCGCCAGCGCCTCCGCCGCCCTCCTGCTCATCGACGCCAAGGAAGGCGTCATGGACCAGTCCCGCCGCCACGCGTTCCTGCTCTCCCTCCTGGGCGTGAAGCAGCTGGTGGTGCTGGTGAACAAGATGGACCTCGTCGACCACTCTGAGGCCACCTACCGGAAGATCGTCGCCGAATACTCGGCCTTCCTGAAGACCCTCGGCCTCAACGCCGTCCACTTCATCCCGATCGCCGCCAAGCACGGCGAGAACGTCGTCCAGCGCGCCGCCAAGATGCCCTGGTGGAAGGGCCCGACGGTCACCGAAGCCCTCGACGCCTTCTCGCACGAGGACGACCTCACCGGCCTGCCCCTGCGCCTGCCGGTCTCCGACATCTACCGCTTCGACCATCGCCGCATCATCGCCGGTCGCGTCGAAGCCGGCGCCATCCGCCCGGGCGACGAGCTCATCTTCCAGCCCGGCGGCCGGCGCAGCACGGTCCGTACCTTCGAAGACTGGCCGGGCCCCGAGTCCCGCACGGTCGTCGGCACGGGCGGCTCCGCCAGCGTGACGCTTTCCGAGCAGATCTTCGTCGAACGCGGCCAGGTGGCCTCTCATCCCTCCAACCAGCCGCGTGTGGGCCGCGAATTCCGCGCCCGCATCTTCTGGCTGGGCAAGGAACCGCTGGTCCCGAACAAGACCTACCGCCTGCGCCTGCTCACGCAGAACGTCGACGCCGTCATCGCGAAGATCGTCAAGGTGACCGACGCCTCGACCCTTGAGTCCAAGGAAGCCGACAGCGTCCCGCGTGACTCGATCTGCGAAGTGATCGTCCGCGCCACCCGCAACATCGCCTTCGACCTGCACCACGAGTGCCCGATCACGGGACGTTTCGCGCTCGAAGAAAGCGGCCGCATCCATGGCGGCGGCATCATCCTCGACGCCGTCTCGAAGACCGACGCGCCCTCCGGCAAGGTCACCGCCTCCGAACGCGGCGCCCGCGCCGGCCACCCGCCCGCGGTCGTCTGGTTCACGGGCCTCTCCGGCTCGGGCAAGTCGACCATCGCCGAAGCCGTCGAACGCCGTCTCTTCGATGCCGGCCGCAACGTCATCCGCGTCGATGGCGACGACCTCCGCGTCTCGCTCAACCGCGACCTGGGCTTCTCCGCCGCCGACCGGGCCGAAAGCGTGCGTCGCGCCTCCGCCGTCGCCGGCCTCTTCGCCGGCACGGGCCACATCACCCTCGTCACGCTCATCGCTCCGTTGGCCGCCGACCGCGCCAAGGCCCGCGCCGCCCTCGCGAACCACACGTTCATCGAGGTCTTCGTCGACGCCCCGTTGGCGGTCTGCGAGTCGCGCGACGTGAAGGGCCTCTACGCCAAGGCCCGCCGGGGTGAGATCGCCGAATTCACCGGCATCTCGTCTCCTTACGAAGCCCCCGAAGCCCCGGAGGTCCACATCAAGACCGACCAGACTTCCCAGGAAGAAGCCGTCGACCTCGTCCTCGGGGCGATCGACAAGATCCTCCAGGGCAAGGGCGACGACTGGGAAGTGTAACCGACGCGAAGCGTCGGAGGGCTAGGGCCAGAGACAGGGCTAGGGCTAGAAACGGCCCTAGCCCCTTTCATTTCACAACCTCTCGCCTCTAGCCCTTGCCCCATCCCTAGCCCCAGCTCTAGTCCTAGCCCAGCTCTAGCCCTATGTGCCCCTTGCCCACGTGCCCACTTGTCCCCTATAAGGGTCGTATGCGCCTCACCCCTGCCGCCCTCCTGATCTTCAGCTGCCTGTCGGCCCTCGCGGTCCCCCGGAAGAACGTCCTGCTCCTGGTCTCCGACGACTGCGGCGCCCGCATGGGCACCTACGGCGGTCCGGCGCTGACGCCGAACATCGACGCCCTCGCCCGCTCCGGCGTCCGCTTCGACCGCGCCTACTGTCAGTATGCCCTCTGCAATCCGAGCCGGACATCCTTCCTCACGGGCCTGCGTCCTGACACCACCGGCGTCTACGATAACGCGAAGGAATTCCGCCAGGTCATTCCCGACATGGTGACGATGCCGCAGCTCTTCAAGAACAACGGCTACGCCGTCGCCCGCATCGGCAAGCTCTACCATTACGGCGTGCCGAAGGAGATCGGCACCAACGGCCTCGACGATCCGCAGTCGTGGGAGAAAGTCTGGAATCCGCGCGGACGCGACTGCGATGACGAAGACAAGATCTTCTCGATCGGCGTCGGCGCCGGCACCTCCGCCGACAAGACCAAGGGTAACATGGGGCAGATTCTCGTCGGCTCGGGCAACTACGGCGGCACGCTGAGCTGGCTCGCGGCCGACGGAACCGACGCCGAGCAGACCGACGGCAAGATCGCCGCGCAGGCGGTCGACTTCCTCCGCCAGAAGCGCGACCAACCCTTCTTCCTCGCGGTCGGCTTCTTCCGCCCGCACACGCCCTACGTCGCCCCGAAGCCTTACTTCGCCCACTACCCGAAGGACCAGGTGCAGCTGGCCAAGGAACCCGCCGGCAACCGTGAGACGAAGCCCGCCGTGGCCCTCACCAATACCGCGGTCGCGAATTATGGAATGTCCGAGGATACCCAGCGCACCGCCAAGCAGGCCTACCTCGCCTCGATGACCTTCATGGACGCCCAGTTCGGCCTGGTGCTGGCCGAGCTCAAGAAGCAGGGCCTCGATAAGGACACGATCGTGGTGTTCATCAGCGACCACGGGTATAACCTCGGCGAGCACGGTCTCTGGCAGAAGCGTTCGCTCTATGAAGACTCGGCCCGCGTACCGCTCATCATCCGCGATCCGGGCAATCCCGCCAACGGACGCGCAACGAAGCGCGTGGCCGAGCTCGTCGACCTCTACCCCACCGTCGCCGATCTCTGCGACCTCAAGCCCGACAAGCGAGCCGAGGGCAAGAGCCTCCGCCCGGTGCTGGAACGCCCCGACGCCCTCTGGAATCACGCCGCCTACACGCAGGTCGATTTCGGCGCCATCAACGCCGGCGGCAAGAAGAAGGCCGCCACGCCGGAACGTAAGGTCGGCCGCTCGGTCCGCACCGAACGCTACCGCTATACGGAATGGAACCAGGGCAAACTCGGGGTCGAACTCTACGACCACGACGCCGACCCGGGTGAATTCAAGAACCTCGCCACCGATCCGGCTTACGCCTCCGTCGTCGCCGCCCTCAAGGCCACCCTCGCCAAGGGGACGAACTGAAGCTGACGACTGAGTGGAGGGCTGAGTGGAGGACTGCGTTGAGGCCTGAGTAGAGGACTGAAAGGATCCGCCGAAGGGTGGACTGCCCGCCTTCGGTTCTCACCTCCGGCCAACTGGCCAACCGCTCAACCGGTCAGCATCACTACCCCTGCCCCTACCCCTAACCCTACCCCTCTTCGTTAGCTATACTTCAACTCGACCTTCCTGCCGGTACGGATCGACTCGTAGATGCCTTCGATGATGACCATGTCGCGGCGGCCGACTTCACCGGTGCAGGTGACCTCGGTGCCGGCGCGGAAAGCCTGGGCGACGCCGTCCATGTGGCGCTGTTGCTGACGGAAGACCCCGAAATCGAGCTTACCCTTGGCGGAGGTGGAAATGTTGAGGTTGCGGTAACTGAAGACGGGGCGCTCGCCCTTGAACCAGCCTTTCACGGCTTCGGCCAGGAACTCGGCACGATTCGCGTCGTAACCGGTCCAGACGTCGGCCACGGCGCCGTGGGCGAACTCGAGGCGGAACTCCATGGCTTGTTCGACCTCCTTGAAGAAGTCGGGCTGGGTCTTCGGCAGTTCCTTGGCCATGACGGCCACCGGATTGGCATCGGCCGCCATGCAGCAGGCCTGGATGGAATAGACGCCCATGTCGAGCAGCGCGCCGCCGCCGGCGAGCTTCTTCTCGATGCGCCAGGCGTGCTTGCGCAGGGTGAAGCCATTGGCGCTGGTCATCTTCATGAACAGGCCGAACTCTTGGGTCTTGGCCAGACGGATGAGTTCCTGGTGATACGGATCGAAATGCAGGCGGTAGCCGATCGCGAGGCGCTTGCCCGCCTTCTTGCCCGCCGCGATCATCGCGTCGCAGTCGGCGACCGAGGTGGCCATCGGCTTCTCGCAGATGACGTGCTTGCCGGCTCCGAAGGCGTCGATGACATTCTGCGCGTGGACGCCGGGAGGCGTGACGACGTAGACGATGTCGATCGCCTTGTTGGCGGCGACCTTGTCCCACTGGTCGTAGGAGTAGATGTTCGCCTCGTCGAAACCATGGAGTTTCGCCAGCTTCTCGCCTTTCGCACGGGTGCCGGTGATCGCCGCCACCAGCTTGACGTTCTTTGTTTCCAGCAGCGCCGGCGAAAGCTCGCCGTTCGAATAATTCCCCAGGCCGCAGAGCGCGAGTCCGAGGGGCTTGCCGCCGGCTTCCGCCGCGCGCATCGCCGGAGCGAGGGCGTAACCGGCGGCGAGGCCGCCGAGGGAACCGAGGAAAGCACGACGAGTAGGGCTCATAGGGGTGAGGATATCCTTACGACCTGGCGCAGACGGGCAAGCGCAAGCATGCTCGTGCTTCGGAACCTGACCCGTTTCAGGCCAAGCTAAGATGGAGCGTCATTTCTGCCCTGCGACGCGGGCCTTATCCTTGAAGAAATCCCAAACACGTTCGGCCCCCTTGAAGGATGTGATCGGCTGGTTCTCAGCGCGCCGGCTGACCGCCCCGGGCCAGCCATGACCGCCGGCGGAGTCCAATACATATTCCACCGGGGCGCCACCGGCGGCCGGCGCATAAGTCTTGGTCGTGACCGAGCCCGTCACGGTGACCTTAGGCTCGTCTACGCAGCGGTTTGCCTTGGCCCAGAATGCCACGACCCCATCCACGGGCTGAAAGGGGGTTGCCTGCGCGCCGCGGACAAGGGGATTGCCGCTCATGCCGCCGACAAGCGGCACCTCCGAATCACGGCCGCCGTTGATGATAAGGATCGGCAGAGGCGCTCCGGGCGTCTGCGCGAAGGTGAACATGCTGGCGACGACAGGGGCCGCCGCCGCAAGGCGATGGGCGCGGACGGTGGCATAGGCATAGGTCATCATGCCGCCGTTTGAACCACCGGTCAGGAAGATTCTCGCAGGGTCGGCGCCATGGTGGGAGACAAGACGATCGATGAGCGCGTCCAGGAAAGCGACGTCATCCGCATCCCTGACCTGGCGTCGCAAGAGGTGTCCGGTATTCCAGGCATGCCGACCGCCCGAGAACTCCGTGCCCTCGGGATAGACCGCGATGAAACCCTCCCGAGGGGCGAGCGCTTCGAAACCAGAGGTCGCGCGCATCTGCTCGGCGCTACCCATGCCACCATGCAGCACGATGACTGCGGGGCGCTTTCCTTGCGTCGGGACATTGGAATAAAGGGCGCGCCTGACGGACTTGCCGACTTCGATCTTCAACTCCCCCTGAGCGGGACGCGCCTCGGGCGGCGACTCCGGCGAGAACGCCTTCCGATAGAACTCCCAGTTGTCGTCACCCAAGGCCTCGAAAACCCTTTCGGGCTCATGGCCGACACCAGGGATGATGGTCCAACCGTGCGGGATTCCGAGGGACCCGAGATGCCGATGGAAAGCCTCGTTATTGGCGAAGGTCTCGTCCTTCTCACCGATGACCATGCGCACCAGCGATTCCTGCGTGATTCTCTTGGCATTAAGCTGAGCGAATTTTCGCGGGCTCATTTCCTGGAAGACGGATTGTTCTCCGCCATAGGCACGCTTCAGCAGGTCCTCGGCCTGGATACGGCTGGCCCGCGGGGTGCTTTTGAGTTCGGACTGCATGGGTCCGGCGCCGACGATCGAGACCGACCGGAAAAGCTCAGGATACTTGAAACCGAGGCGAGCGGCGCCGTAGCCGCCCATGCTGAATCCATCCAGCAGGCGGCCCTCCCGTTTCGCGATCGTCCGATAAGTCGCATCCACCTGCGGCAGGAGATCCCGGATGATCACCGATTCGACGGGCGCGGAGCCATCCGCCCAATCGACATACATCCCCATTTCCAAACCGTTCACGAAGACCACCAGGCAGGGCGGCAACTTGCCCGCCTCGATGGCCGCGTCGAAACGACGGGCGACGCCCGGTATGCCCGGCAAGCCGCCGCCGGACCCATGCAGCCAATACACGACGGGGAATCGCCTATTACCTTCGTCCTCATAGGCAGCCGGGCGGTACAGGTGATAGCTTACCTCGGCTTTGGCTGACTTGCTGGTGAAGACATGATGCGTGACCCGGGGGGCGGATACCGCTTGCGTTACCCAAAGGGGGGAGGCCGAAGCAGCATGCGGCTGGCTCTTAGGCCCAGCGGCCTCGGCGGCGAACAAGTGCACCCCGGAGAGAATACCGAAAACGAGAATTCCCAGAAAGGCTTTCGAGCAGGTCCGCATGGGCTGGGGTCGTCAGATAAAAAACCACCAATGTCTGAAAGTTGCCACCTCACGTCACTTATCTCCCCTTGCCCACGTGTCACCATGCCCACGTGCCCCCTCAATGAATCACTTCTGTCCCTTAAGGTAAGCCAGCAGGTCGGCCAGCTGCTGCTTCGACAGCCCGGCCTCAAGTCCGGTCGGCATCAATGAGCCGGGCAAGGCCTCGAGCTTGGCGAGGTCAGCACGCAGCAGGCTCGCTTCGACGCCCAAGGGACCACGCAAGGTGATCGAGGTGGGCGTGTCGCCGACCAAGATGCCGCTGAGGACGCGTCCGTCCTTGGCCTCGGCGAGATAAGCGGCGAAAGCGGGCGCGATCTCAGCGTCGGGGTTCACGATATGGAAAAGGATGTTCTCCTTGGTCTGCCGGCGGATGTCCACGAGGTCGGGCCCGACGGCGTGCCCTTCCCTGTCCAGGCGATGGCAGGTGGCGCAGACGGCGTTGAAGACGGTCCGGCCCTCGGACGGCACGGGCTTCAGCGCCAAGGCTTGGCTGGCTTCGGCCAAGGCCTCCGGGCGCGCCGAGACGATCAGCAGACGCTCGGCGAGGGCCTTCACGGCCGGATCTTTGGCGGCGAGTACCTGACGTCGACGGACGCCCGTAAAGGCGCTGGAGGGCAGGCGCTTGTCCTCTACGGCCGCAAGGACACCTTTCACATGGAACGGAACGCCCAGCAAGGCACCCAGCACGGCATCCCGACGGGCCGGCGTGTATCGCGACCAACCTGCGAGCAAGGAAACCGACACCTCGTCCTTGGGATGGGCGACCACGGCCTTGAGCGCCGCCGCGGCGAGGTCGGGCTGGGCGTCATCCAGAGCCAACGTCAGCAAGGCCTGTCCGGAACGCTCCCAAGGCAGACGCGCCATGAGTTTCACGGCGACGCTCCGCGCTTCGATCGTCTTGGACTTGTCCGTCGCGACCTCCGGAGAGGCATCGAGCATCGTCTGGAACGCCGAAGGCAGGCCGGCCGGCTTATGGGACGAAAGATATCCCGAAAGCAGAGCGAGCCGGATGGCTTCGGGCGTCGTCCCGGCGACCTCGAGTTCAGCCGGCTTGGTCAGCGAGCCTCCGAGGTAGCCGAGAATCTCCGCCATGCCCGCGCTGACCTTGGCTTCGGCCGGCCTGACTGCCAGCAGCTCACGCAGGAAGGCCGGCTCCCGCCCGCCGATGCCGCTGAGGACGCCGTTGCGCAGCCACTTGTCCTCGGAAAACTCCCAAGCATGCCGGGCCAGCGCCTGCGTGGCCTTGTCCGAAGGATCATCGCCATACTTGATGATGCGTCGCAGGCCGGAGTCAGGCGTCGTCGGCAGGACCGCCAAGGCCGTGCTGACGTCGTCCGCCCGATGCTCGGCGCGGATCCGCCAGATGCGACCCATCGTCTTGCCGGTCTCGAAGTCGGTATGCTTGCGGACCTCTTCCGGCAGGTAATCCGGATGCTCGATGACCTTGCGATACATGTCGGCGACATACATCGCGCCTTCGGGTCCTCGCGCCAGGAAGACCGGACGGAACCAATCGTCCCGGGAGGCCAGGAACTCGCGGCCCGGGTAGAGCGGCGAGGCGACGAAGGTCGCCCCTTTGGCGACGAGCCGGTCGGCATGAACGAGATTACCCGTAGGGTCACAGGAGAAGACGGCGCCCGCGCACTCCGGAGTGAGCAAGGACTTACCCTGCCAGATCTTGACCCCGCAGGCGGCGCTGAACGAGCCGGCATGGCCGTCGGCGGTCGTGATGTTCGAGCTGATCGGGAAAAGCCGCACGCCATCATGGCCGCCGTTCATCCCGTTGAAGGCGTTACGCTCATTACAGTCCTGCACGGTTTCGCTGAATGCGAGCCGCGGGTTGCGCTTGAGCCACTTGGAATCGAAGACGACGTGCTGGACCGGGACGCGGTTCATGCAGATGAAACGGTTGCCGAAGACGTCGAAGCTCATCCCATACTGGGACTTCCCGTCCACGAGCTCGACCTCGAGCGTCTCGGGATCGAAACGGACGTCCGACGTCATCTTGAGCGGGGGCCTTTCCGGATGGGACGGACACGTGACCGTGCCGCCGCTGAGCCCGGCGGCGAGGTAGATCTTGCCGTCCCAAGGTCCGACGGTGGGAGCGTTCACCCGCAATTGCGTGCTGCCCGTCGTGGCGAAGCCGGTGAGCAGGACCTTGCGCTCGTCGGCGACGCCGTCGCCGTCGTTATCTTTCAGGAAAAGCACATCCGGCGCACAGGTGACGATGAGCCCGCCGCCCCAGGGCAGCACACCGTTCGGGAAGGTCAGCCCATCCGCGAAGACGGTACGTTTATCCATCCGACCATCGCCATCGGTGTCCTCGAGCAGGGCGATGACGCCCACGGGCTTCTCTCCTTCCTTCGGTCCGATCGGGTATCCGCGGTTCTCGGCCACGAAGAGCCGGCCTTGGGAGTCGAAAGCGATGGCGCAAGGTGAGGCGACCAAGGGCTCAGCGGCGACGAGTTCGACGCGCAGGCCCGGGGCGACTTCGAACGCCTTCAGCGCGTCCGCCGGCGAGAGCGGACTCGGCAGCGGCGCCGCGGCGAGCGCGCCGGCGAACAGGATGGCGGCGGTACGAATCATTTCAGCTGCGGAGGTTGGTCGCCATAAGCCCAAGGCTTGCCGGCCGGGGCGTTCGGACGTTCCGGCAGCTTGGCCGGCTTCATCTTCGCGGCGAGTTCGAGCCCGACGTTCATGAACTGCGTGCCGGCCGTGATGTCCAGGTTGCTGTAACTCGTGAGACGCGTCTCGTAACCGCCGCCGTTCGGGCCGAAGGCTTCTTCGTCCGGCACGTAACCCACGCAACCGTTGGCGAGCTCGACCGGGAAGGTCATCGGGAAACCGCTGCGCTTCTTGAGCTGCAGTCCGTAGGACACGAAATACTCCGCCGGGTTGGAAAGACAGACCACGGGACCGACCTGGATGGCCTGCACCTCGACCTCGACGTCGCGCTTCTTGGCGATGAGCGCATCAAGGAGGAGCGTCTCCTTGGCCCAGACCCAATCCCGATGGGCGACCGGCCCCTTGATGCGCTCCCGGGCCTCGGCGACGCGCTCGGGCGCAGGCAAGCGACGGGGAATCTCCCAGACCTTATGGTCGGCGGCGAGGGGCACCTCGGCGGTACGGGTCTGCGACATGCTCAGCAGGACTTTCAGGGCCTCGGCGCCCACGCGGCCGCCGACGAACTGCGACCAGTCGTCGGACGCCGGATTGGCCTTGGGGTCGAGGTTGTTGACCTGGGTCACGTCGCCGCAGGCGCCCTGCAGGAAGACGACTTGGGTGTCCGCCCCGTAATAGCCACGGATGACCTTCTCGGTGTAGTAGATCCAGTTCGCGCCGATGCCGTCGGAGTTCGTGGTCGCGTGGCAGGAGAAGTTCACGACGCATCCGGCCAGTCTGCCGTCGGCGCCCCAGACGCCGATGACGCCGACCTCATCGTCGGTCGGGTTGGCGAACGCGACCACGTCGGGGTTGTTCTTCCCCGGATGCGAGAAGGTCAGGCCGTTCTTCATGCGGAGGCGGCGGTTGAACGCCACCTGGCTCTCGTGACCGACGCCGTAGCCGACCGTCACCGCGGCCTTGGACCGGTCGGCGGCGACGATGGCCTCGACCGTGGCGGCGACGGCCTTCTTGAGATAGCCGGCATCGGCGCAGGAGGACTTCTGGTAAGCCAATTCCTGGATCTCGGCGGAAGCATGGTCGAACTCCCCCGGCAGGATCATCCCGATCGGCCCGGAAGAATGGGAATGCGAGGCGCCGATCATCACGTCGGTGATGCCCGTCGCAGCCTTCACCAAGGCGCGGATCTCCTGCACCGTCTCGCGCCGGATCATCAACGCGTCGATGCCCACCAGCGCCACGCGCTTCTGGCCATCGTCGAACACGCTCGCGCGCACCTTGCACGGGTCGTGGATCTTCTTCGAGTAGACCTTCCCGTAATTGCCCGGGACTTCCATGCCGATCTCCGGCGTGATGTCGCGTTCGGCGAAGCCTACGCGGACGCCGGGCTTGGCCGGCGGCGCCGCGAAGAGCGTGACGCAGGCCAGGGCCAGCAAGGCATGGCGGAAGCCGAGTCGGGGAGAGCTCATGGGGTCGAAATTAAGACCTAATTCCCTAGGAGCAAACCTGCGGTAATGTCCTATTCTGCAGAATTAATGCGTAAACGCCCCCCGCGGCATGCAGGGAGCACACGAGTATGGGGTCAGACCCTATACCGTATCTTCGTATCAATGGGTAGGGCCGGGACCGCGTCACGACATAACTGCATCGAGGTAGGGACAGCACCACGTGCTGTCCTGCAGGTAGGACTGACCACCCCTGCTCAGCCGCGGTTGAGCGGGCCGCTCAACCCTACCAGAAGCAGCCCTAGGGCAGCACGCGGTGCTGCCCCTACCCGACCTCACTCATGGAACCTGATCCTCGGCTTGGGGCCGTCTTTGGCCTTCGGGAGGTTGGCGGGGTCGGAAAGCGAGGCGCCGGACTGGAGTTCGGCCTTGCCCTTCCACTCCCGCTCGAAGCCCGTGCTGGCGAGGCGCACGGCATCGCGGCCGAGCTTATGATTCAAGGCGTCGACGGCCTTCATGAGTCGGTCCTTGTTGGGGTCGATTTCGCCCCCCATGCCGGGCAAGGAAGGCTGCACGACGTCGGCGGGCGTCAGCCCCTGGAGCATCACGCCGGCCCGCTTATACAGGTAGCCGTCGCGACGGACGCGGGCGAGCGCGCGGGCCGCCGCAGCGCAGATGGCGCGGGCGTCATCGGTCGGCGGATCCAGCGGCTCGAGTTCGTCGCCCCGATACTGGGCCTGGTCGATGCGGTGCTGGTTGGTGCGGATGAAGACGACGATCGAGGAAGCCAGCATGCCGTCTTCGCGGAGCTTCTCCGCGGCGCGCGCGGCATGCGCGGCGATGGCCTCGGCGAGTTCGAACGCGTCGGTGATGGGGCGACCGAAGGAGCGCGAGACCAGCACGCTCTTCCGCGGACCGGCGTCCTCGACGATGTCGTGGCAGGAGATGCCGCGCAGCTCGAGGGCGAGACGTTCGCCGACCACGCCGGCGATGCGACGGATGAAACCCGGATCGGCCTCCGCGAGGTCGATGGCCGAGATGATGCCATGCGAACGGAAACGCGCCGCCAGGCCGGGGCCGACGCCCCAGACGTCCTCCGCTTCGACGCCGCGCAGGAAGGCCGTGCGCCCCGCGGGGTCGGACGGGACGACGATCACGCCGCCGCTCGTCTTGTCGGCCTTGGCCCGCTCGTTCGCCAATTTGCACAGCACCTTCGTCGGGGCCATGCCCAGCGAGATCGGGATGCCCGTGCGCTTAAGGACATCGGCCCGGATACGCAGCCCCAAGGCCTTCGCATCCGCGTCGGGCATGTCGGGAAATCCGAGGAAGGCCTCGTCGACCGAATAGATCTCGAGGTCCCGGGCCTGCTCGCCGAGGGCGGCCATGACGCGCTCCGAGAAATCGCCGTAGACCGAGAAGTTGGACGAGAAGATGCGGACGCCGTGGGCTTCGCAGGTACGGCGCACCTCGAAATAGGGGGCGCCCATCGGGATGCCCAACGCCTTCGCTTCCGACGAACGCGCGACCACGCAGCCGTCGTTGTTCGACAGCACCACGATCGGTACGCCGATCAACGAAGGGTCCAGCGCGCGCTCGCACGAGGCGTAGAAATTATTGCAGTCGGCAAGGGCGCGGAGCATGGCGTCAGCAGCGGCGCACGACGGCGACCACCGTCCCCCAGATACGGCATTCGGGCGTGAAAGGCAATGACCAGCCCGGCCAGCGCGGGCTGTCGGCCCGCAGACTCCAGGCGCCGGCATGGTCGCGCTCCAGATGCTTCACCGTGAATTCGCCACCGACCTCCGCGACCACGATGGTGCCCGCGCGCGGCGACGGAGCCCTGTCGACGACGATGAGATCGCCTGGGAGGATGCCGGCGCCCGACATCGAATCGCCGTCGACCCGCAGGAAGAAGGTCGAGATCGGGTTACGGATGAGGTGCTCGTTCAGGTCGAGCCGACGCTCCATATGGTCGTCGGCCGGCGACGGGAAGCCCGCGACCGCGCGGGTGCCGAGCAACGGCAGGGCCAACGGCCGCCGGGCCTCGAACCCCTGCAAAGTACGCATGTCCAGCATAAGTGAACGGATGTTCACTCATCAGGGAAAGGCTTCAAGGAGAAAGCATCAGTTCAACCTAGGGCAGCACGCAGTGCTGCCCCTAACTCAAGGCAAGGATAGATAAATCAAAGGGAAACCGGAGACCGGATGATTGGCTGGGGCTCTGATCTGTCATCGATTCAGCCCTCTTGGGTGTCCCAACAAAAAGGCCCGGGTCTTGCGACGCAGGCCTTCGGGACGAAGCGGGACCTCGGCTTACGACGCGGTCAGGGCGGTGACTTCGGCGCGGACCTTCTCGGCCAGGGCGGTCGAGAGGTAGCGCTCGGACGGCGAGCAGGCGATCGTGACGATGCGCTTGCCGGCGAACTCCGGACGCTTGGCCAGCTGGAGGGCGGCCCAGATGTTGGCGCCCGAGGAGATGCCGACGGCGAGGCCTTCGCGGACGGAGACTTCCTGCGCGGTGGCGAAGGCGTCCTCGTTGGAGACCTGGATGACTTCGTCGATCAGGGAGATGTCGCAGTTCTTCGGGACGAAGCCGGCGCCGATGCCCTGGATCTTATGAGGAGCCGGCTGGACCGGCTGGCCAGACATGGTCTGGGTGATGACCGGAGAAGAGACGGGCTCGACGGCGAACGCGCGGAACTTGGGGTTCTTGCCCTTGATCACGGAAGCGACGCCGGTGATCGTGCCGCCCGTACCGACGCCGGCGACGATGGCGTCGACCTTGCCTTCGGTGTCTTCCCAGATCTCGACGGCGGTCGTGCGGCGATGCACTTCCGGGTTGGCCGGGTTGTCGAACTGCATCGGCATGAAAGCGTTCGCGCCGATCTCGTCGCGGAGCTGCGTGGCGCGCTCGATGGCGCCGCGCATGCCCTTCGCGCCGGGGGTCAGGACGATCTCAGCGCCGAGGAGGCGGAGCAGCACGCGGCGCTCGACGGACATGGTCTCCGGCATCGTGAGGATGCAGCGGTAACCGCGGGCGGCGGCGACGAAGGCGAGGGCGATGCCGGTGTTACCGGAGGTAGGCTCGACGATGGTGCCCCCCGGCTTCAGGCGGCCGTCACGCTCGGCGGCGTCGACCATCGCTCGGCCGATGCGGTCCTTGACGCTCGAGAGCGGGTTGAAGAACTCGAGCTTCACGAGGACTTCGGCGTGCAGGCCTTCGGTGACCTTGTTGAGACGCACGAGCGGGGTCTTGCCGATGGTGTCGAGGACGCTGTTATAGATGGCCATGGGGGTTAATGTTAGGTTGTTGAGTAATGATTAATAGATTAGTGCCGACGGCCTTTCAATAAAAAACCCGACGAATCGGGTTTCAAAGGGCGATCAATAGCGGCGCTTGGGTGGCGGCATCGCCGGGCGGGGGGCCGTATCCCGGAGACGGAAGATGATCCGGGCGGTCGTCAGATCCGAAGGGGTCATCTCGACTTTCACGCGGTCACCGGGATTGATGCGGATGAAGTTCTTGCGGAGGCGGCCGGAGATACGCCCGAGCACCACGTGCTTGTTGGGGAGCTCGATCCGGAACATGGTGCCAGGAAGCACCTGCAGGATCTTGCCTTCGAGTTCGATAACGGGTTCTTCAGCCATGCCTTATGGGGTGAGTGCATCCCTATCCACGAAGGGAGTCAATCACCCTTAACGCCGGCCCGCCTCCCCTCTTGCCATGGCCATGCCTTGGGCAATCCTGCCCCCATGGAAGGCGACGTCTCGACCCCCCGCCCCGGGCTGATCTGCCCGTTCGAGAAGATGCGCCCCTCCCAGCTGAACCGGGACGACGCCTTCTACATGGCCCTGGCCTTCAACCTCGCGGTCGACGCCTGGCGGATCGACGAGGTCCCCATCGGGGCGATCATCGAGCGCGGCGGCGAGATCATCGCCGCGGCCCACAATGAGGTCGAACGCGCCAACGACCCGACCGCCCACGCGGAGATGCTGGCGATCACCCAGGCGGCGAAGAAGATCGGCGACTGGCGCCTCAACGAATGTAACCTTTACGTGACCAAGGAGCCCTGCCCGATGTGCTCCGGCGCGACGATCATGAGCCGGCTCAATCGCGTGGTCTACGCCTGGGGCGACCCCAAGATGGGCTGCATGGGTGGCGCAGTCGAACTCCACACCCTCCCGAAGCTCAATCACCGCGTCCAAGTCACCTCGGGCGTCCTCGAAGGCCCCTGCCGCGAGATCCTACAGGCTTATTTCAACATGAAACGGGGGCGCGATTCCACCGCCTCGGCTTGACCCCCGCAGGCTTTCCGCAACCTGTATCCGCATGAACCGACGCGACTTCATCGGCAAAGCTTCGCTCGCTGCGGCCGCACTCGGCGCCAACTCCCTTTCCGCCCAGACCTCTTCCACCCAAACCATGAGCTACACCCTCGCCCCCCTGCCCTACGCCCATAACGCCCTCGAGCCGCACATCGACCAGGCGACGATGGAGATCCACCACGGCAAGCACCACAACGCTTACGTCACCAACCTGAACGCCGCCCTCGCCAAGGAAACCGGCTTCGCCGCACCGGCCGACGTCAACGCCCTCATCGCCGACCTCTCCAAAGTCCCTGAGTCGATCCGCACCGCGGTCCGCAACAACGCCGGCGGCCACGCCAACCACACCTTCTTCTGGAACATCCTCTCCCCGAACGGAGGCGGCGAACCCGTCGGCGCCCTCGGCGAAGCCATCCAGAAGGCTTTCGGTGGCCTCGAAGGCGAGAAGGGCCTCAAGGCCGCCTTCAAGACCGCCGCGACCACCCGCTTCGGCTCCGGCTGGGCCTGGCTCGTCGTCAAGGCCGACAAGTCCATCGCCGTGACCTCCACGCCGAACCAGGACAGCCCCCTCATGAAGGGCGTCGCCGACGTGAACGGCACCCCGGTCCTCGCCCTCGACGTCTGGGAACACGCCTACTACCTCAAGTATCAGAACCGCCGCCCCGACTACGTGGACGCCTTCTGGAAGGTCGTCGACTGGAAGAAGGCCAACGAGATCTACGTCAAGGCCATCGCCTGAGGCGTCTCGGCATATCGGTATCAAGAAGCGGCCCCTCGGCCGCTTCTTTGTTTGGCACCTCCGCCGCGGTGTGTTGTCCTAGCCTTACCCCGATGCGCTTCCTCACGCCCTTACTCCTCGCCTTGGCGACTTCCGCCGGCGCCGCCGAAACCGTCCTGCCCCTCTGGCCCGAAGGCGTCCCGGGCAAGCGCGTCGCGCCGTCGAAGACGGTGCTCGACCGCATCGGACCGAAGGGCAGCTACGCCGGCCACGAGACCTTCATCAACGAGCCTTCGATCACGGTCTACCCGGCCGCCGATCCGAACGGCGCCGCGGTCATCGTCTGCCCGGGCGGCGGCTATTGGTTCCTCTCGACCAAGAACGAAGGCACCGGCGTCTGCGAGTGGCTCAACCGTATCGGCATCACGGGCATCCTGCTGCGCTACCGCACCCCGACATCCGACGAGACCCTGCCGCACGGCTACCCCGTCCAGGACCTCCAGCGCTCGCTCGGACTCGTCCGCGCCCACGCCAAGGATTGGAACATCGACCCGAAACGGGTCGGCGTGATCGGCTTCTCCGCGGGCGCCAACCTCGTCGGCCACGCCTCCTGGGACCGCACGCCCCGCACCTACGAACAGAAACCCGGCGTCGACGATCCGCGCGGTCCGGATTTCACGATCTTCGTCTACGGCGGCGGCTTCCTCGAGAAGGAAGACAAGACCAAGTTCCGCGAAGGCTTCGCCGTCCCGGCCGATGCCCCGCCCTGCTTCTTCGTGGTCGCCCATGACGACGGCGCCAACCCGCTCGAAGCCGCGAAGCTGTACATCGAATACAAGCGCCAGAACCTCCCGGCAGAGATCCACGTCTACTCCAAAGGCGGCCATGGCTTCGGCACGCGCCAGACGAAGTTCCCGGTCGATGGCTGGACCAAGGCTGCCGGCGAATGGATGGGCGCCGAAGGCTTCCTGAAGGCCGCCAAATAAGGCCATGCGTCTCCTGCTCCCGCTATTGACGTTCACGACCGTGCTCACGGCCCGGACGCTCGTCGGCGACGGGCAGGCGGACGACACCGCGGCGCTGCAAAGACTCGTCGATGCGGGCGGAAGCGTGTCGCTGCCCAAAGGACGGTACCGACTCACGAAGACGGTCACGGTCGACCTAGCCAAGCTCGGCTCGGCCGGGATCTCCTCCGACGGCACGGCCACGCTCATCATGGCGGGCCCCGGACCGGCCCTCCGCATCGTCGGTACGCACGGCGGCACCGCCGCCCCGAAGACCTTCAAGCCCGAGACGTGGGCCCAACGCACGCCCGTCGTCCAAGGGCTCGAGATCGTCGGCGCGCATGCCGAGGCGGACGGCGTCGAAGCGAACGGCACCATGCAGCTGACGCTGTCCCGCCTCACCATCCGCGAATGCCGGCACGGCATCCGCCTGGCCGTCCGCAACCGCAACGTCGTCATCGCCGACTGCCATCTTTACCGTAACCGCGGCGTCGGACTCTTCCTGGACAAAGTGAACCTCCACCAGACGAACGTCACCGGCTGCCATATCAGCTACAACCTGGGCGGCGGCATCGTCGCCGTCGGCGGAGAAGTGCGTAACCTGCACGTCGGCGCCTGCGACATCGAGGCGAACCACGATGAGAACGGCCCTCCCTCGGCCAACATCTTCCTGGATTCGACGGGCGGCTCGATCGCCGAGGTCGCGATCTCCGGCTGCACCATCCAGCACACCCGCAAGGCGCCGGGCTCGGCCAACATCCGTATCTTCGGGGCAGGTTCCGACCCTTCCCTGCTCCGCCGCGAAGGCCGCGAGCACACCCGCGAGGGGCATGTGACCATCGTCGGCAACGTCTTCAGCGACGTGCAGGTCAACCTCGAGATCCGCCAGGCCCGCGGCGTCACCGTCTCGGCCAACACCTTCTGGGAAGGCTTCGCCCACGACCTCGTCGTCGAGGACAGCCAGAACGTCGTCATCACCGGCAACAACTTCGACCGTAACCCGCGCTATCTCGTCAACGGCAACGGCCTGGCCGAGAAGAACGGCGTCCTCCTGCGACGCGTGGCCGACTCCGCCTTCTCCGGCAACGTCGTGGTCGGCGTGCACGGACAGGAAGCCGCGGTGGACGTCGAAGACGGCACCCGCCTCCGGATCGCCGACAACAGCATCCTCGACAGCGACGGGCACGCCCTGCGCCTCACCCGTCTCAGCCGCAGCCTCGTGACCGGCAACCTCCTGCGTGACGACCGGCCGGCCGACCGACGCAGTCCCGCGGCGCCCCTGCTGGTCCGCGAGGGCGAGGAGAACCGGATCGACGCCGAACCGACGATCGCGCGATAGGCTCAGGCGCCGCCGCGGCGGATCTCGGAGCCTTCGAAGCGGATCGAGACGCGCCAGACCTTCTTGACTCGCGTGATCACCTTGCCGGTGCCGGCGACGATGGTCTCGGGAATCTCGATGCGGTGCTGGTCGACGACGGCGTGGAAGCCGCGCTCGGAGAAGATGTCGATGAACATCGAGATGGCCAGCGGGTCGTCGAAGACGGTCGTCTCGATGTTGACGTGCGCCTGTCCGGAGATCGCGTGGGCCTTGATGATCGGCAGGAACTTCTCCTGGATCAGCTCGATGACCAGACGGAACGTCTCGGCATTGCGCTCGGCGTAGTCGTCGAGGCGGCGGACGAGGTCCTGGCGGGCGTGCTGGACGATCTGCGAGGCCAGCGGGATCGGCGAGATCAGGTCATACGTCTCTTCGGCCAGCTCGAGGGAGCTCTGGTACTGGAGCTCCTTGATGATGCGGGCCTGGACTTCCGGCAGCGAACCCTGCGCGTTGATGAAGTGGTAGTGGAAGATGTCGCGCAGCGACTGCAACGGCTCGTAGGTACGCTCCTTGAAGACGCGGTAACGGTTGCGGGCGGCGTCGGCCGTGAGGTCGGTCTTACGGACCTCGGCGAGCGCGCCGCCTTCGCGGGCGGCCTTCTCGTTCTGGGCGAGGGCTTCCTGGCCGCGCTTCAGCTGACGGCGGACGGACTCGTTCTCGTCGACGAAGAGGACGAGGATATGGAAATGCGGTTTCGGGAAGCGCGGTCCGTGCGGCGTGCCGCGGAACTCGGTGCGCAGGTCGTTGAGCTTGGCGAAGAGGTGCTTGAGGCACTCCACCTGCACCATCGAGCGCGGGAAGCCGTCGACGATCGCGCCGCTCACGTACTCGGACGAGAGCAGCTTGCGGAAGAGGATCTCCACGACCTCGCGGTCGCCGACGAGCATGCCGGCGTCGATGCGCTTCTTGGCCTCGGGGCTCGAGAGCAGGTCGCTGACGACGATGGGGTCGGCGGCGTAGTCGCGATACTGGAGGATGAACGCGGTGTTGGTGCCCTTACCGGCGCCAGGAGCGCCGTTGAGCCAGAAGATCTCGCGCGGGAAGGCCAGCTTCTCCCGGCCGAACTCACGCTCCAGACTGGACCAGACGGAGTCGAAGATGATCTGACCATCCTTGACCTCGAGGTCGCTGATACCGCTCGAGGCGGGTCTGGGCAGAGCGTCGCTCATGAAGTTAAGGGTCTAGGAGTAAATCTCCGGACCTAACCTGCGAGGCAAAAACGCAGGGTAATCGCCTCATTTCCCGCCGATTACTTCGCGCCGCCCTTGGTCTGCACCGCATCCGAGCCCGGTTTGACGGCCGGAAGACCCGGCTCATCGGAACGGTTCCGACGGAACTGATAGCGGTTGATGTCCTGCATCGAGAGCTGCTCGACCGTCTTCGGCGAGGGATTGAGACGACCTTGCCAGCCGGACTTCACGCCGGCGTAGCGCTCGTCCGAGACGACGCCCATGCGCTCCTCCCAAGCCTGGATCTCGGCCTTGGCGCCATCGACGGACGACGCCGTACGGGCGACGGACTTCACTTCGATGGTATCCTTCGGGCGGACCTCGGCGCCGAGGCCGTCCGTCAGTTCGATTTCCGCCTTCTTCCGTCCGAGGGTGTCATAGCGACCGTGCCAGGTGTCGAGGGTGATCAGGTTGTTTCGATTGTAGACCTGCTCTTTGCCGATCGGCGCCGTGCCGGCTTCGTAACGTTGCTCAAGCAGGCCGCTCGCCTTGGAGGCGCGCTTCAGGCCGGCGTTCATATCCACGGCGCCGTCGACCCCCTTCCCCGTCCCTTGGCCCTGCAAGGCGAACGGGACGGTCCGCCCGTCGGCCGTACGGATAGTCTGGTCGACTTTGGGAGCCGGCGCAGCTGGCGCGGCCGGAGAAGGCGTGACGTTGGCCGCGGAGGCGGGACGCGGAAGCGAATTGGTCGTACGGGCTTTAGCCGGCGTCCCGTCCAGAGGCTTGCCCTCGGCGTCATAGCGATAGACCTGCGTACCCTCGATGCCACCCTCGGCGGTGATGACCACCCCGGCCTTCATGCCCCCGGGGGGACGCTCCGCCCCCATGGCCGTCAGGACGGCCAGGGCAAGCAGCACGGGAATGGAGACGCGGGGTCGCAAGGCCGCCCATCTTGGGCGACCCCACGACCGACCTCAATCCCTTCTTAGCGGGGAATCGGCAGGGATTTGGTCTTCCAGATCAGCTTGGCGTAGTCGCCGATCGAGCGGTCCGAGGAGAACTTGGCGCAACGGGCGACGTTGCGGATGGCCATCGCGGCCCAGCGGCGACGGTCGAGGAAGGCCTGGGAGGCCTTCTCCTGCGCGTCGACGTAGCTGCGGAAGTCGGCCAGCACCAGGTAAGGGTCGCCGCCGGACATCAGCGAATCGACCACCGGGGCGAGCGCTCCCGGTTGCTCCGGGGTGAAGGTCTCGGAGCGCAGCCAGTCGAGGAGCGCGGCGAGTTCCGGATCGGCGGCGAGCACCGCGTGCGGATCATAGCCGTCGGCCCAACGCTGCTGTACCTCTTCGACCTTGAGGCCGAAGATGAAGATGTTCTGGCCGCCGACTTCCTCGGCGATCTCGACGTTGGCGCCGTCGAGGGTTCCGATCGTGACCGCGCCGTTGAGCGCGAGCTTCATGTTGCCGGTACCCGAGGCTTCCTTGCCCGCCGTGGAGATCTGCTCGGAAAGGTCCGCGGCCGGGATGATGCGCTCGGCGAGCGAGACACGGTAATCCGGCAGGAAGACGACCTTGAGCAGGCCGCGCACACGCTCGTCGGAATTGATGACGGCGGCGACGCGGTTGATCGCGTGGATGATGTGCTTGGCCAACGCGTAACCCGGGGCGGCCTTGGCGCCGAAGACGCAGACGCGGGGCGTGAACTTGCCGTTAGGCTCGTTGAGGATGCGGCGGTACAGGTGCAGGATGTGCAGCAGGTTCAGGTGCTGGCGCTTGTACTCATGCAGGCGCTTGATCTGCACGTCGAAGAGCGCGTCGGGCGAGACGTCCACGTCGACGAGTTCCTTGATGCGGGCGGCCAGGCGGACCTTGTTGGCGCGCTTGATCGCGAGGAAGCGTTCCTGGAAAGCCGGACGGTCGGCGACGGCGTCGAGCTTGCGTAGGCGGCTGAGGTCGGTCTCCCAACCGGTGCCCGCGAACTCGTCACAGAGGGCGCTGAGATCCGGATTGCAGCCGCGGACCCAGCGACGGGGCGTCACGCCGTTGGTGACGTTGACGAACTTGCCCTTCCAGAGCTCGTCGAAGCCCGGGAACAGGTGGGCGCGCAGGAGGCGGGTGTGCAGTTCGGCCACGCCGTTGACATGGTGCGAGCCGACGACGGCGAGGTGCGCCATGCGGACGCGCTTCGGAAAACCTTCCTGGATGATCGAGAGCTCGGTCTTGCGGGCGTCGTCTCCGGGCCAGCGGCGGTCGACCTCCTCGAGGTGACGGCGGTTGATCTCGTAGATGATCTCGAGGTGGCGCGGCAGCACCTTCTCGAAGAGCGGCACGGACCAGGTCTCGAGCGCCTCGGGCAGCAAGGTGTGGTTGGTGTAGCTGAACGTCTGGGTGCAGAGCGCCCAGGCTTCGTCCCAGGCCAGGCGCTCGACGTCGACGAGCAGGCGCATGAGCTCGGCCACGGCGATCGCCGGGTGGGTGTCGTTGAGCTGGATGGCGGCCTTGGCCGGCAGGCTGCTGAAATCAGGATTCAGGCGACGGTGGCGGCGCAGGATATCCTGCAGCGAGCACGACACGAAGAAGATCTGCTGGACCAGGCGCAGTTCCTTGCCGCTCTCCGTGCTGTCGTTCGGATAGAGCACCTTGGAGACGGTCTCGCTGGAAGTACGGTCGCGGACGGCCTCGACGTAGCCGCCGCGGTCGAAGGCGCGGAAGTCGAACTCGGACGCGGCCTTGGATTCCCAGAGGCGGAGGAAGTTGACGCTGCTGCCCGCGAAGCCGGCGATCGGGATGTCCCACGGCACGCCGAGCAGGTCACGCGTCTCGACGAGTTCGGCGGAGTGGTTGCCACGGTCGTCGGTGCTATGCTTGACGCGGCCGTAGAGGGGCACGCTCACGCGGTAATTCGGACGACGGATCAGCCAAGGGTTGTTGTTGGCCAGCCAGTTGTCGGCGACTTCGACCTGGCGCCCCTGCGCGAATGTCTGCCGGAAGAGGCCGAATTCGTAATGGATGCCGTAACCGACGGCCGGGATGTCCATCGTCGCGAGGGAATCCAGGAAGCAAGCGGCGAGGCGGCCGAGACCGCCGTTGCCGAGGCCCATGTCGGCCTCTTCGTCGGCCACGCTCTCGAGGTCCTGGCCGAGTTCGGACAACGCCTGCGCCGCGACCTCGCGGAGCTGCAGGTTGACCAGGTTGTTCGTGAGCACGCGGCCCATGAGATACTCGAGGGAGAGATAATAGACGCGACGCACGTTCTTGCCGGCGTGCTGCGTCTGCGTGTCGATGTAGCGCTCGAGCATCTGGTCGCGCGCGGCCATGCACGTGGCCATCCACCAATCGTTACGGGTCGCGGTGACGCGGTCGCGGGCGAACGTGCTCTTAAGGTGATGCAGGATGGCGTCGCGGAAGGTCGCGACCGGAGAGGTCGCGGCGGCCTTGGCGGGCGCCCGCGACTTAGGCTTGGAAACGGACTTGGCGGCCGGCTTGCGGACCTTGACCACCTTGACGGGCTTCTTCGCGGGCTTCTTCTTTTTAGGCATGATCGTCGCTTAGGACAATCGAGCGTAAGCCACAAGCGAGCCAAAACCGTGTCAGCCCTGTGCCAGCTCCCGCAACTTGTGCAAATCCAGCTTGCCGGTGCCTAAAATCGGGATGCCCGGCACCTTCTTGAACACCTTGGGAATCCATAGATTGGCCAGGCCCTCGGCGGCCAACGCCGAACGGATCGCCTCGACATCGACGTCATCGACCAACAACACGACGAGCTGCTCGCCCTTGACCGGATCGGACGCGCAGGCGACGGCGACCTTGGGCTCGTCCGCATCCGTGAGGCCCATGACTTTGCGCAAAGCCTCTTCGACGGTGCCATGCGGGACCATCTCGCCGCCGATCTTGGAGAAACGGGAGAGCCGGCCGGCGAGATGCAGGAAGCCGTCGTCATCGAGCCGGGCCAAGTCACCGGTACGGTACCAGCCGTCAGGCGTCATCGCCTTGGCGGTCTGCTCCGGATCGAGGTAACCCATGAAGACGTTGGCGCCCCGGATCTCGAGGAGACCCACCTGCCCGCTCGGCAGCACGTCACCGGTCGTGGGATCCAGGAAACGGACCGCGACGCCGATGACGGGACGGCCGACGGAACCAAGCACGTTGCCCACCCAGACGCCGTCCGGCGCCTCAGGGTCGACGCGATCGGGGACGTTGACGGAAAGCACCGGGCTCGTCTCGGTGATGCCGTAGCCCTCGAGCATCGGGGTCTCGAGCTGGGTCGCGAAGGCGTCGACGAGGTCGGCCGGGCATTTCTCCGCGCCGACGACCGCCCATTCGAGGGAGGCGAAGTCGGCCGCGGTGCCACGACGCAGATACGGACGGAGGAAGGTCGGCGTGCCGACGACGACGGTGACCTTCTCCTCCTTGATGGCCTTGACCGCGGCGGCCGCGTCGAGCGGCGAAGGCAGGGTGATCAGACGCGGCGCGCGCGACAGGCAGTACCAGAGGCCGATGGTGAAACCGAAGCTGTGGAAGACCGGCAGGCTGCTGAGCAGGACGGCGGAGTCGGGCAGGATGTCGGCGTCTTCGATCTGCCGGAGGTTCGCCAGGATGTTGCGATGCGAGAGACGCACGCCCTTCGGCTGACCGGAACTGCCGCTGGTGAAGAGCAACGCCGCCTCGGTCTCGCCGCCGCGCTTCGGCAGGCCGAGGCAGGCGGAAGTCCACGCAGCCGGCAGGACGCGGATGAGCGCAATCCGCCAGGCGAGACCAGCCCGCGGACACGTGGTCAGGAAATCGGCGACGTCGAGGACGCGGTCGCCCCAGGGGAAGTCGGGGAACTTCTCGGCCAACTTGCTCCGGAAGACGCCCGCGGTCACGACGAGCTCGACCTCGGCGCGCCGCAGACAGGACAAGGCCTGTTCACGTCCGAGGGAAAAATTCAGGTTCACCGGGACTTTGTCGGCGAGCAGGCAGCCGAGGTTGGCGACCGTGGCCGCGACGCCCGGAGGCAGCACGATCGCGACCCGCTTGGCGGAGGTCCGCTTCCTGAGTTCGCCCGCGAAGGCCCAGGACAGGGCCAACAAGGTGGCGCCGCCGAATTCTCGCCGCGCCGAGGTCCGGTCGACCAAGGCGACCGCCCCGCCCTTCTTCGCCAGGCCTTCGGCGACTTCACGGCCGAGATGCCCCTCCAAGGAAGCACGTTGCGCGAAAGCCTCCGACGCCAGCTCCAGCAATCGCAGGCGAGTCTTCGCATGTTCGGCCGCCGGATAAGCCTGCCCGACGACCACGCTGACCGGACGCGGGAAGTGCTTCGGCATCTTCCAGAAGAACTTGCCGCCGCTGAAACTGAAGAGCGAACCCCACATGCCATCGATGGCCAGAGGAAGGATCGGACATTCGGCGCGACGGGCGATGAGCTCGTAGCCCTTACGGAGCGGCAGGATGCCGCCGTTACGGGTGAGGCTGCCCTCGGGAAAGATGCAGACGACCTCGCCGGCCTTGAGGGCGTCGGCCGACTTCTGGATGGCGTCCTTGGCCTTGGACTCCGCCACGGGGATGGTCCCCATCGTACGGGTCAGGAAGCGCATGATGCGCTGCCGCTCGAAACCTTCCCACGAGAGGAACCGGACCGGTCGAGGCGAGAGCACCCCGACGATCAGGACGTCGACGTAAGCCACATGATTGGCGATGAGCAGCACGCCCCCTTGGTCCGGCAGGTTCTCCATGCCTTTGAGGCGGATCCGGTAGAAGCACTTCAGGAACAACCAGCACCCGGTCTGCACGGCGCAATACCCGAACGACATCGAGCGGTGGCGACGGGGCGCCCTCCAAGCGAACGCCAACAGGAAGGCCAGCAGCAGAAGGCACACGACGGCGGCGACCGCGGCGGCGATCATCAGCAGGAACCAGGCGAGCGAGTAAAGCAGGGGCACGCGACCAAACTGCCGAGCCGACGGGCTGGTGCAAGCCGAGTCCTTTCGGGTTGACCCCCTCCCATCCGCGGATGCCCTATGGGGACCCGCGATGCGCGACTACGTCCTCAGACGGTTGCTGCTAGTCCCACTGACCTTCGTGGGCATCACCTTCGTCGCGTTCTGCTTCACCCGCTTCGTCCCCGGCGGGCCCATCGAACAGGCCATGGCGGAGCGTCAGCAGGCCGAAAACCGGAAGCAGACCTCCGCCGCGCGTCCGTCCGGTCCGGCTTCGCCGGAGGAACTCGACAACCTCCGTCGTCGCTACGGTTTCGACCGACCGCTCCTCCAGGCCTACGCCATCTGGCTGGGCGCCCTGCCGGGCCCGGCCGACTGGGTGACCGTGCGACTCGACAAAGACGGCAAGGCCGAAGCCGAGGTCGCCGATGGCCAAGCGGAAGGCGCGCCATTGAAACTCCTCGTGCGCGCCGAGAACGGTGGCTTTGTCGTCACCCCCGCCGACGCCAAGCTGATCCGGCCCGATTGGCGCGCCGAAGCGGCGCCGCTGCCGGACGACCCCGAGAAAGCGACGCGCGTGCTCGTCTATCGCCGCGCCTACGCCGGCCTCCTGCAGGGCGAGCTCGGTGATTCGACCACGAGCGACCGTCCGGTCTGGGATGAGATCGAGGAACGCCTGCCGATCTCGGCGTGGTTCGGCGCCTGGTCCCTGCTCCTCGCGTACGGCATCTCGATCCCGCTCGGCGTGGCCAAGGCGCTGAAGCGCGACGGCTGGTTCGACCGCGGCTCCTCGCAGGTGCTCTTCATCTTATACTCGATTCCCGGCTTCATCCTCGCCGTCGCCGCCCTGCAGTTCCTGTGCTTCCAGCTCGGCTGGTTCCCGACCAAGGGCTTCGACTGGGAGTCGCTCACCTGGGGCGGCCGCCTCCATCACACCGTCGTCCCGCTGGCCTGCGAGATGGTCGGCGCCTTCACCGCGCTGACGCTCTTCACCCGTAACGGCCTCCTGGACAATCTCGCCGCCGATTATGTCCGCACCGCCAAGGCCAAAGGCCTGAGCCACGGACGCATCGTCTACGTCCACGCCCTGCGTAACGCGCTCATCCCGCTCGCGGCCACCTTCGGCGGCAACCTCGGCTTCTTCCTCACCGGCTCGTTCCTCATCGAGGTGACCTTCAACATCCCCGGCCTCGGGCTGCTGGGCTACGACGCCCTCACGCACCGCAACTTCCCCGTCTTCCTCGGCCTCCTCACCCTCTCCAGCCTGGCGATGCTCATCGGCAACATCGTCTCCGACCTCTGCGTCGCCGCCGTCGACCCGCGCATCCGGTTCGACAAATCCGCATGAGCCTGCTCGACCCCATCACCCTGCAGCGCTTCGCGCGCTTCCGTCGTCATCGCGCCGGGTGGTGGTCCTTGCTCGCGCTGCTGGCCCTGTCGGTCCTCGCCTTGCTCGGCCCGCTCCTCGTCGGCAACCGTCCGCTCATCCTCCGTGTCGACGGCGTCACGCGCTTCCCCGTCTTCGCCGGTTACGTCTCCGGCCGGGAACTCGGGCTGAAGATCGAAGGCGAACCCAACTATCGCCTCCTCGCCGAGGAACTGACGCGCGACGGACGCGGCTGGCTCGTCATGCCGCCCGTGCCCTTCGCGCCCGACGAGGTCTGCGAGGTCATGCCCGCCGTCTCGCGCGACGACCAAGGCCGCTGGCAGGACCCGCGCGGCCTGATCGCCGAAGGTCGTATCTTCGCCTTGAACGCCGACGGCACCCGTCGGCAGGTCTGGACGATCATCAACGGCCGACCCGAAGGCGACGCCCGCCTCCTCGCCGATGGCGCGACCCTGGCCCGCGCCAAATTCGCCGGCGGCGAGCTCGTGCGCCGCGTGCCCGCCACGGACCGGACCGACTGGGCGCCGGGCGCCGGCCTGCGTACGCTGATTCCTTCGCCCTGCCCGCCCGGCTTGGACGGGCACTGGCTCGGGACCGACGAATCCGGCCACGACATCGTCGCCCGGCTCTTCGGCGGCTTCCGGATGCTCCTGCTCGCCGCCGTCATCTTCCTGCCCTGCGTCTACGGCGTCGGACTCGCGCTCGGGGCGGCGATGGGCTACTTCGGCGGCGGGTTCGACCTCGTCCTCCAACGCGTGATGGAAGTCTGGTCCAACATCCCCTTCCTCTACGCCATCATCTTCCTCGCCAGCCTGCTGGAGCCGTCTCTCGCGATCCTCATCCTGATCCTCGTGGCCTTCTCCTGGATCGGACTGGCGCAACAGCTCCGCGCCGCGGCCTACCAAGTCTCTGCGCGCGATTTCGTGACCGCCTCGCGCGCGCTCGGCGCCGGCCACGCCCGCATCATCTGGAGCCACATCCTGCCGAACTGCGCGACCGTCATCCTGACCACGCTGCCGTTCAGCCTGCACGGGCTGGTGTTCTCGCTCTCGGCCCTCGACTATCTCGGCTTCGGCCTGCCGCCCACGGAACCTTCCTGGGGCGACCTCCTCCACCAAGCCAAAGAGAACTGGCATGCGTGGTGGATCCTCGGCCCGACCCTCGGCTGCCTCGTCGGCACCATGGTCATGATCAACTCCATCGGCGAAGCGTTGCAGGACGCCTTCGACCTCCGCCGCCAACAACGATGAGATTCCTTCTCGCTCTCCTTTGCCTCGCGGGTCTCGCCCACGGTGAGACTTACCAAGACCCCAGGGCCGCGGCCTTCTACGCCGCGCACCCGGAATTCTTCCGCTTCGCCAAGCCGGCCGATCTCCCCAAGGACCTCGTCTGGCAGGACGGTTCGGCGCAGCCGGAATTCGCCGACCCGCGCGCGGTGCGCGGCGGCGTGCTCCGGCAGTTCACGACCTCGACCCCGCCGACGCTGCGGCGCGTCGGGCCCAACGCCAACAACGGCTTCCGCGGAGAGCTCTACGACAACAACGACTTCGGACTGCTCGCCGGACATCCGGACACCGACGAGATCATCCCCGCCCTCGCGACCAGCTGGGCGATGTCGGCCGACGGGATGACGGCATACTTCCGCCTGGACCCGAACGCGAAGTTCACCGACGGCCAGCCGGTCACGGTCGATGACTTTTTCTACACGTTCTACTTCCACCGCTCCCCTTGGGCCAAAGCGGACTGGTATGCCGACCACTACACCCGCGAGTGGGGCGGCGTCACGAAATACGACGACCATACGCTGGCGGTGAAAGCACCGCGCAAGCGTCCCTATCAGCTGGAGCTCCTCGGCGGCCTGCGCCCGACGCCTCGCCAGTTCTTCAAGGACTTCGGCCCTAATTACGAGAAGGCCTACAACGACCGTTTCCATCCGACCACCGGCCCTTACTACGTGAAGCCCGACGGCTTCCTGCGGGAGAAGTCCGTCACGCTCACCCGCGTGACCGACTGGTGGGGCGACCGCCGGAAATACTACCGTCATCGCTACAACCCCGAAGCCATCCAGTACGGCGTCATCCGTGAACTCGACAGCGCCTACTCGTCCATGCTCGCCGGCGAGATCGACTTCATGCCGATCATGATGCCGCGCTATTGGTATGGTACCAACGAGAAGAAGGCCTACCAGGAAGGCTACCTCACCAAGGCGCAGTTCTTCAACGACATCCCGCGCCCGCCCTACGGCCTCTACATCAACACCCAGCGGCCGCTGCTCTCCGACGTCAACGTGCGCGTCGGCCTCCAGCACGCCACCGACTTCCAGCGCGTCATCGACGGCTTCTACCGCGGCGACTACGAGCGCCTGCAGCAGTTCAGCGAAGGCCTCGGCAAGTTCACCGACCCCGGCATCCGGGCCCGCCGCTACTCGCCGGAGCTCGCCCGGGCCGCCTTCGCGAAGGCCGGCTTCACCACGGCGGGAGACGACGGCATCCTGCGCAACGCCGCCGGCGAACGCCTCTCCTTCCGCCTCACGTTCGACACCTCCGATCGCCGCAAATACCTCGCGACGCTCGTGGAGTCGGCCCGCCGGTGCGGCGTCGAACTCCGCCCCGAGACGCTCGAGCACACGACGATGTACCGTAAGGTCATGGAGAAGAACCATGACATCGTCTTCTGGGCCTGGTCGGTCTCCAGCCGGATCCCGCAGCTCTGGGAGTCGCATCACTCCGAGAACGCGGTCGAAGTCCTGGCTGACGGACGGAAGGTGCCGAAGCGCCAGACGAACAACATCACCGGCGTCGACGACCGCGAACTCGACGGCCTCATCGACCGCTTCCGCGTCGCGACCGAGGAGGAAGAGATGGTCAAGCTGTCGTTCGCGATGCAGCGCCGCATCCACGATCTGGCGGACTTCATCCCCGGCTTCAAGGTGCCGGGCTACCGCATCGCGCACTGGAACTGGGTCAAGTTCCCGGCAGGCTTCGACGTCCGCGCCGCCGAGGACCCCGGCCAATACGGACTCTTCTGGCTCGACCCCGCCCAGCGCGAGACCGACCTCAGGGATTTTCGCGACGGGAAGACTCGTGGCGCGCCGAAGACCGTGATCGAGGATCGCTGGCGCTCCGAATGACCGCCGTTCTTCCTTCCCCTCCCTCCGCCCCCGACCTAACCTCCGACCCATGTCCGCCGAGCCTCTCCTGAAAGTCCAGGACCTCAGCGTCACCTTCCGCAATGGTGACCGCGAGACCGTCGCCGCCCAAGGGGTGAGCTACGAGCTGGCCGCCGGCGAGGTGCTGGCGGTCGTCGGCGAATCCGGCTCGGGCAAGTCCGTCACCGCCCTGGCCCTGACGCGCCTCCTCCCTCCCGCCCCCGGCTGCGTGCTCGGCGGCTCCGTCCGGCTGCAGGGCGCCGAGCTCCTCACGCTGCCCGAGAACCAACTCGCGAAAATCCGCGGCGGTTCCATCGCCTACATCTTCCAGGAACCCGGCAGCTCCCTGAATCCCGTCTACACGATCGGCTTCCAGATCGGCGAGGCCATCGCCCTGCACCGCCCGGAGATCAAGGACGTGCGCGCCGAGGTCATCCGCGCCCTCGCGGAAGTCCACATCAACGACCCCGCCCGCGTCGCTGACCAATATCCCCACGAGCTGTCCGGCGGCATGCAGCAGCGCGCGATGATCGCCATGGCCCTCGCCTGCGATCCGAAGATCCTCGTCGCCGACGAACCGACCACCGCGCTCGACGTGACCATCCAGAAGGAGATCATGGACCTCCTCGCCCGCCTGCGCCGCGAACGAGGCATGAGCATCGTCCTCATCACGCACAACTTCGGCATCATCGCGAACTTCGCCGACAAGGTGCAGGTGATGTGGAAGGGCCGCATCGTCGAGAGCGGCCCCGTCGCCCAGGTCATGACCACGCAGAACCATCCTTACACCAAGGCGCTGATCGCCTGCATCCCGCGGCTCGGCCAGCGTCGTCGTCGCCTCACCACCCTCTCCGAGGAACTCAAGGTCTCCCGATGAGCGACAACCTCCTCGAAATCACCGGTCTCTCCGTCCACTACCCGGGCCGGGCCGCTTGGTTCTTCCAGAAAGCCGCGCCGAAAAAGGCCGTGGATGACATCACCTTCGTCGTCCCCAAGGGCAAGACGGTCGGACTCGTCGGCGAATCCGGCTCGGGCAAGACCACGACCGGCCGCGCCATCGTGAAGCTCGCCCCGCTGACCGCCGGCAGCATCCGCTACCAAGGCCAGGACATCGGCACGCTCTCGAACGCCGCCTTCCTCCCCTGGCGCAAGAAGATCCAGATGATCTTCCAGGACCCGTACAACTCGCTCAACCCGCGGGCCGACGTCCTGAGCATCCTCTCCGAGCCGCTCGAGATCCACTTCCCCGCGATGAGCCGGGCCGACCGCGAAGCCCGTTGCGCCGAACTCCTGCGCAGCGTCCAGCTCCCGGCCGAACACCTCCGCCGACACCCGCACGAATTCTCGGGCGGCCAGCGCCAGCGCATCGGCATCGCCCGCGCCCTCGCCGTGCAGCCTGAGCTCATCATCTGCGACGAACCCGTCTCGGCCCTCGACGTCTCCGTCCAGGCCGAAGTCGTGAACCTGCTCCAGGACCTCCAGGAGCAGTTCGGCCTCACCTACCTCTTCATCGCCCACGACCTCGCCATCGTCGAACATGTCAGCGACCACATCCTCGTGATGTCCAAAGGCAGGATCGTCGAGCAAGGCACGCCCGCGCAGATCCTCGGCGACCCTCAGGAAGCCTATACGAAGACGCTGCTGGCCGCGGTGCCCCGGTTCTGATGCCCGCGGACGCACAGGCCACGAAGCCGGGCACGCTCGACGGCACGACGCGCGGCCTCGGCCTGCTGCTGGTCGGCATGGCGGCATTCGTGACCTGGGACCAATGGGCCATCTGGAGCACCAAGGATGACTATACCTTCGGCTACCTCGTGCCCTTCTTCTCGGCTTACGTGCTCTGGGAACGCTGGGACGAACTGCGGGCGCTGCTGACCGGCGAACGCTCGCACGTCTCCGCCCCGGCCTCACGCGCCGGCCTGCTCGGCGTCCAGCTGTTCGCTTTCTTCGCCGTCGCCTGCTTCGGACTCGGCGCGGCGGCGCGGGCCGTCTTCGGCACCGGCGTCGGCCCGACCTTGGCGATCGCCTTCGGCCTGACCGGCGCCGCGCTCTCGTTCGCCTACCTGTCCGCCCGCGGTCCGCAGGATTCGTCGGCGACCGCCGCCACGCGCTGGCGCGCCGTGGGACTCCTGGTCTTCCCTGCGGGCGTGTGGCTGATCTCCGGCCCCTTCCTCTATCTCGTCGACAACCAGATCAAGGGCGCGCTGCTCACGAACGTCACCGAGATCGTCTCCGGCCTCCTGCGCGCGAGCGGGCACGTCATCCGCGTGAACGGCAACACCATCGTCTTCCCCAACGGCGACGCCGTGGGCGTGGCGGAAGCCTGCTCCGGCATCCGCTCCCTGTCCGCCTGCGTCTTCGCCGGGGCCTTCCTCGGCGCGGTCTTCCTCGAAGGCGGCTTCCCCGGCGCGCTCCTGCGGCGAATCTCACTCATCGCTCTGGCCGGCTTCACCGCCATCCTGCTGAACATCGGCCGCAACGCCTACCTCACCTTCCACGCCCTGGAGCACGGCTCGAAGTCCCTCGACCGCGACCTCGCGGGGATCGAGCACGGCCAGGCCGGCTTCTCGTCCCTCGGCTCCGTGCACGACCTTGCCGGCAACGTCGCCATGATCGCCGCCCTGCTGCTGCTCGTGGCCTTCGTGCCGCTCCTCAACCGGCTCGGCCGACCCCAGACATCCCCTTCCGACGCATGAAGATCCTTTTCGTGACCCCTGAACTGGCGCCTTGGTCCAAGGCGGGCGGCCTCGGCGACGCCACCGTCGCGTTGGGCAAGGCCTTGGCCGCGCTCGGCCACGAGGTCCGCGCGGTCACGCCGCTCTATGGCTCAGTCCCCGGACGCGAGCAGATGGGCACGCTCGTCGAGTCCCTCAAGGTCGGCGTC
>JBEEPO010000008.1:0-62657 GCA_041191065.1 Verrucomicrobiota bacterium
CCGAAATCTACCGCGGCTCGGAATACACCGTCGACTTCCTCCCCAAGGTGAAGATCGAAGCCGCCGTGGCGGACGAGCAGGTCGAAAAGGCCATCGCCACCATCTCCAAGGCCGCCCAGACCGGCAAGATCGGCGACGGCAAGATCTTCGTCCTCGGCCTGACCGACGTGATCCGCATCCGCACCGGCGAGCGCGGTCCGGCGGCCATCTGACCTTCGGATATGCTCAAGCAAAAGGGCGTCCTGCGGGACGCCCTTTTTGTTGGCTTACTTCGCCGCCTTGGCCGCGGCTTTGGCCGCCGCCTTGGCCGCGTCGCGTTTCGCGAGCATGCCAGGCGAATTCCACTTGATCACGTGATACGTGGCCGGGACTTCGCCGGCGTTGCGGATCGCGTGGTCGATATTGGCGGCCTGGAAGATGACCGAACCCGGGCCGAGCTTCACCCAGTCGCCGGCGACCAAGGCTTCGACCGTGCCCTCCTTGACGATGAGCAGCTCCTCGTCGGCATGCTGGTGAGGCGGGTGCGCCGCCTGCCCCGGGTTCAGGGTCGTGATATGGTATTCCAGTTCGTCGAGCGTCGCGGTCGGCGCCTGACAGACCTTTCGATAGGCACCGACCTTGGTGGTCTTGACCACCAGCTTCTCCCAATCGAAGGCCATCGACCCCATGACGGGCTTGGCGGCAGGCACGTCGGCGGCGAGCGGGGCGTGGCCGATGAAGCCGGTGAGGCCGAGGCAGACAGCAGCGGTCAGGGCGGCGACGACGAGGTCGCGACGGTTCGGGGTAGGCATGCGCACTTCATAGGAAACCTGCCGCCGGGAGTAAAGAGCCCATCCAGACGCCTTGCCCTCGGACCGACCTCGGGCCTAATCTCCGGCATGCTTCGCCCCGCACTCCGATGGACCGCCGCCCTGCTCGGCCTGGCGTCCCTGCTGGTCGGTTGCGGCGACGGCCGGACCACCGCCGAGAAGAAAGCCGCGGAGGGCTACCTGATCGTCAACAACATGGCCGAGCCCTCCGGACTCGACCCGCAGACGGTCACCGGACTCAGCGAAAGCCACATCATCGGCGCCCTCTTCGAAGGCCTGGTCAATTACGACCCTCAGGATCTCCACCCCATCCCGGGGATCGCCGAAAGCTGGACGATGTCGGCCGACGGCAAGGCCTGGACCTTCCGGCTGCGCCGGACGGCCAGGTGGTCCAACGGCGATCCGATCACCGCGGGCGATTTCCTCTTCAGTTACGAACGCATGCTGCGACCGAGCTTCGGGGCGGAGTACGCCTCGATGCTGCACGGCATCCGTGGCGCCAAGGACTTCGCCGCCGGCAAGACGAAGGACTTCCGGACCGTCGGCGTGCGCGCGACCGACGCGCATACGCTGGTCATCGAACTCGAGCACCCCATCCCGTATTTCCTCCAGCTCGTCTGCCACCACAGCTGGATTCCCGTGCACCCGCCGACGATCCTCAAGTTCGGCGGCATCGACGCCTTGAACACCCCGTGGACACGGCCCGGCGCGATGGTCAGCAGCGGCGCGTTCACGCTGGAGAGCTGGGAGGTCGCGCGCCGCGTGGTCGTGCGCAAGAACCCCCTCTACTGGAACGCCAAGGAAGTCGCGCTCAACGCCGTGGAGTTCCGCGCCATCGCCGACCTCTTCGCGGAAGAACGCGCCTTCCGCGGCGGCGAACTGCACGTCACCGGCGCGGTGCCGCCTTATAAAGTGGCCAAGCTCCGCGCGGACAAAGCCCCGCAGTTGCGCATCGACCCCTTCCTCGCGACCGCCTTCGTCTGGATCAACTGCGACATCAAAGGCGCCAAGCCGGCGGACGTCGCCGCGCGCCAGGCGCTCACCGACCCGCGGGTCCGCCGCGCGCTCGGCATGGCCCTCGACCGGAACCTGATCGCCGAGAAAGTCCTGCGGGCCGGCGAGAAGCCCGCCCTCCACTTCACCCCGCCCGGCACGGGCGGCTTCCAGCCGACCGCGCGCTGGCGACAGGACGCCGCGGAAGCCCGGCGCCTGCTCGCCGAAGCCGGCTACCCCGGCGGCAAAGGCCTGCCGAAGTTCGATTACCTTTACGCGACCTCCGAAGGCCAGCAGATGGTCGCGCAGGCCTACCAGGAGATGTGGCGACGCGAACTCGGCGTCGAAGTCGAACTCCGCAACCTGGAATGGAAGGTCTACCTGACCGCCATGCGGAAAGGCGAATTCCACCTCTGCCGCGGCGCGTGGGTCGGCGATTACAACGACCCCAACACCTTCCTGGAGATGCTCATCACCGGCAACGAGCTCAACAACTGCAACTGGAGCGACGCGGAATACGACCGCCTGCTCGGGCTCGCCGCGCGCGAGACCGACGCCGCCAAGCGCTTCGGCTACTTCCAGCTCGCCGAGGCCCGGTTGGTCGAACAGGCGCCCGTGCTCCCCGTCGTCTTCAACACGAACAAGTATCTGATGCGCCCGGAAGTCCAGGGGTGGCACGCCACCCTGCTCGACCAGCACCCGCTCTCCGCCGTCCGGCTCGTACCCGCCCCGGCGAAAGGAGATTGAAGCAGCCCGCCCCCCGCCTATCTTCCCGTCATCGCCATGCGCCCCCTCGCCCTCGCCCTGCTCGCCGCCTTCGTCACCCTGACCTCCGTCGCCCAGACCGAACCGCAGCGGCCGGCGAGCCAGGACAAGGCCTTCGCCAAGCTCCGGGGCATCACCCAGTTCTACATCGACGTCACCACCTCGGAGAACCGTCCGGAGGACGCCGACCTTCGGACGGAGATCCGTGACGGCATGGAACTCGAACTCCGCCGCGCCAACCTCACCCCGAAGGCCGTCGAGGGCCTGAGCCCGGAAGCCGCTACGCCGCTGCTCCTGGTCGACGTGCGCTATGACCGCGGCCTCGGACGCTACACCGCCGACGTCACCCTCTCGGTCCGCGACAACGCGACGATCACCCGCAACAAGGAAACCGTCCTCGCCCAGTCTTACGGCGAATCTCGCCGCGCCCTCGGCACGTCGGACACCGCGCTCAACCGCGAGGTCAAGGCCCGCAGCCGCGAGCTCGTGCTGGAGATCATCGACGGCATGAAGCGTCTCAAGTAAGCGGCCGCCTTGGAGCTGCTGAAGAAGATGCGGGGCGACGGGGCGGAACCGCCGCCGCGATCTTCGTTCAAGGAGACCTTCGCCGTGGCGCTCGTCGCGGTCGCGGCGATCGGCGCCCTCACCTGGCTGAGCTCGACCCTCGAGGTCGCCCTGCTGCTCGGGACGTTCGCCGCCAGCTCCTTGCTCGTGTTCGCCTACCCGGACGTTCCGTTCAGCCAACCGCGCAGCGTCCTCCTGGGCCACCTCATCGGCAGCGCCTGCGGGCTGACCGCCGCCTACTTCCTGCCCTTCTGGTGGGGTCCGGCCTTGGCCGTCGGCGCCGCCATCTCGCTGATGAAGCTCACCCGCACGGTGCATCCGCCGGCGTGTTCCAATCCGCTGATCCTCTGTGCGCTCCCGCAGGCTTCGTGGACCTTCCTGCTCTTCCCGACCCTGACGGGCGCCGGTCTCATCGTCCTGGTCGCCCTCATCTATCACAACTTGCGCCGCGACGCCCGCTGGCCCAAGTATTGGTTCTGAACTTATGTCCTCCGTCGAAGCCCGCCTCGCCGAACTCGGCGTCATCCTGCCCACTCCGCCCGCCGCCGCGGGCGCCTACGTCCCCGCCGTCCGCACGGGCGACCTGCTCTACCTCGCCGGAACCCTGCCGATGAAGGACGGCAAAGTCGCTTCGCTCGGCAAGGTCGGCCGCGAGGTCGACCTCGTCCAGGCCGCGGACGCCGCTCGACTCTGCGTGCTCAACGCCCTCGCCAATGCCAAGGCCGCCCTCGGCTCGCTGGACCGCGTCACCCGCGTCGTGATGGTCAACGGCTTCGTCAACGGCGTCGACGGCTTCAGCGACAGCCCAAAGGTGCTCAACGGCGCCTCGGAGTTCCTCCTCCAGGTCTTCGGCGACGCCGGCAAGCACGCCCGCGCCGCGGTCTCCGTCAACGGCCTGCCCCTCGGCGTCTCGGTCGAGGTCCAGCTCGTGCTCGAAGTCCGCGACTGAGCGCGCTCAGGCTTCGGACAGGCTGACACGGGTGAAGTCGATCTTGAACGACTTCCCCTTCGGCGGCTTGCCGCAGTTGCCGATCTGGGCGCAGGCGCGCTTCACCAGTTCGGCCATGCGCGCGTCGCGCGGCGCATTGACCCAACCGGAGAAAGAGACGAAACCCGAGGCGTCGACATTGACGGTCACTCCGCAGGTGCCGCCGGCGGCGACGGATTCGCCTTCGGCCGCGACGATCTCGCGCCACGCCGTCAGCAGCCGCGCCTGCACCGTTCCCGCATAGGCCGCGAGTTCGGAGGCCGAACCGCCTTCGCCGCCGTTGTCGCCGGTGCCGTAGCTCCGGCCTTTCTTGACGGACACGCCGCCGATGCCCCCTGACTTGGCGGACGCGCCCGGTCGGCCGGACTTGCCTTGGCTGTTGTTGAATTCTTCGAGGGTCATGCGGCTCGGCTTGCTGGCTACGCCGTTCTTCACGACCGCCTTCGTCGCGGGCTTGGTGCTCGGCGGGGACTGCGCGGCCTGCTCGGCCTGTTCGCGCTCACGGAGGACCTTATCGACGTTGAGCTTAGGAATCTTGATGCGGGCGATGCCCTGGTTGGTGCCGTTCTCAGCGCCTTGGGCGACGCCGGGCGCCTTGCCGACCTCGCCGGGACGCTTACCCGGGATGCCCGCGAGGTCGATGAGGAGAGGGTCGGCCGGTTCGACGTTCTCGCCGTCCTGACGCGCCGCGTACCAGGAGAAAGCGATGACCGCGCCGAGGAGACCGAGGTGCACCACCACGGAACCGATCCATCCTCTGCCCTCGGCGGCCATGCTCAGCGCGTCTCGGTGTCGAGCGCCGCCTTCGTCAGGCCCTTGGCCTTGGCGAGGGAGAGCACGTCGATGATCTTCTGGTAGGAGAGCGCGCCGTCGCCGCGGATGCGGACGATCGGCTGCTCCGCCTCGGGCAGGGCCGCGAGGGTGGCGAATTCGGCTTCGAGCTGGGCCGTCGTGACCGGGCGGGCCCCGAGAGAAAGCCCGCCGTTACGGTCGATGCTGACGATGCGATGCTGGGCTTTCGTGTCCGGCGCCTTGCCCGCGCCCTTGTCGGCCTTGGGCAGGTTGACGGCGGTCGTCTGCTCCAGCACGGGCGTCGCGATCATGAAGATGATCAGCAGCACGAAACAGAGGTCGAGCATCGGCGTGACGTTCAGCTCGTTCATCACGTGCAGCCGGTTAGGCTTGGAAAAGGAGCGGGCCATCGGCGCTTACTGGGCGTCTTCCCAGCCGGGCAGAGCGGCGGGCGGCGCCTCGGGGGCCGGGGCGGCGGCGGGCGACGGCTGGACCACTTGGGCGGCGCGGTGCAGACGCTCGCGTTCCTGCGCGGCCTCGAAGTTGCGACGGGCTTCGCCTTCGAGCTCGAGCTCGACGCGGTCGGCGAGCGAGCTCGCGAAGTTCTCGAGTTCGGTCGTCATGATCTTCACCTGCGTGAGCAGGTAGTTGTAGCCGAACGTGGCGGGGATGGCGACGAGCAGGCCGAGCGTGGTCGTGACGAGCGCGCCGCAGACGCCCGGGGCGAGCTGCGCGATGCTGGCCTTCTCGGTCAGCGCGCCGAAGGTCACCATGACGCCCCAGACCGTGCCGAGCAGGCCGAGGAACGGGCCGCCGGAGACGAGCGAGCTGAGCAGCACCATCTTGTCCTCGTACTTGACCATCGTGCGCGCGACGCCGCGCTGCACCGCGTTCTCGACGTGGCCCATGCACAGCGTGACATCCGCCGGACGCACGAGACGCCCTTTGTGGCGCTGCACCGCGGAGACCGCTTCGGCGACGAGGAACTCGTACGGGCCGAGATTGGAGCCGCGCGGGAAATTGAGCGCGACGACGGCGGGCTCGTCGCGAAGCCGACGTTCGAAGGCGTGGTTGCGACGACGGAGCTCATGGACGTCGGACCACTTCTGGATCATCGCGCCCCAGCCGATGAAGGAACAGATGAGGAGCACGACGGCGACGGCCATGCCGGCCGCGTCCATCTGCTTGAAATACCAGAGGGCGCCCTTGTCGGCCTCGGCCAGCGCCAGCATGAAGACAGGAGAAAGCATCGGTTTCCTAGGCAATCCGCCGCGAGCAGGGCTTCAACCTGAAAAGGTTCGCCCGCACGCTTGAACCGGCGGCCGTTCTTCCGCATGGTGCTGCCTGAGTGATCCCTCGTCCGCCCACCTGCCAAGGCTGCGCCCAGAACGCGGTCGTCTACTTCACCCTCGTCGCCAGGGGGAAGGCGGAGACCTATGCCTGTTGCCAAGGCTGCCCGTCCCTCGGGTCGGACGCCATCCTGCCGTCCCTCGCGCTGGGCCTGAAACTGACCGTCCCGACCCCCGTCGGCCGCGGCAAGTGCCCGGCCTGCGGCTTCCGCTGGTCCGACTACGAGCGCATCCATCGCCTCGGCTGCGCCACCTGCTACGAGGCCCATGCGCCTCAGGCCCTGGCCACCATCGCGCGCATCCAGCCCGGACTGGAGCACCATGGACGCCGCCCACAGGACAGCCAAGCCGACCGTCTCGCCAAGCTGGCCAAGGCCCGCGCCGACCTGCAGGACGCCCTCCGCGTCGAGGACTACGAGGCCGCGGCCGTCCTCCGGGACCAGATCGCCGAGCTCGAAAACGGTCCGACGGAAAGCCGCCCCTGACTTAACGGATGAAACCCACCGCCCTGCTGACCAATGACGACGGCATCAATGCCGCCTTCCTCCATGCCTTGGTGGCCGCCTGCGTCGCCGAAGGCTTCCGGGTGGTCGTCGCCGCCCCCTCCGGGGAGCGCAGTTGGATCGGCCGGGCCTTCAGCCGCCACCGTGAGGTCACCTTGGCCGAATACCCCGGACTAGGCGAACAGGCCTGGTCCATCGACGGCACCCCCTCGGACTGCGTCAACATCGCCCTCGGCCATCTCCTGCCCGTCCGGCCCGACGTCGTCCTCTCCGGCATCAACATCGGCTTCAACGCCACGATGCCCCTCTGCCTGAGCTCCGGGACCCTCGCCGGCGCGACCGAAGGCACCGCCTGGGGCCTGCCGGCCGTCGCCTGCTCGCTCGACCTCGAGCAATCGCTCTTCGAACAGGTCCACCGCAACTCCGCGGCCTGCCCGCCGGCCCTCCGCCCGCACCTCGAGACCGCCTGCCGGCACGCCGCCCGGTTCGCCAAGGGACTCGTCGGCCAGCCGGTCACCGGCCTGCACGTGCACAGCCTGAACTATCCGGCTTCCGTCACCGGAAGCACCGCCATGGAACGCACCACCCCGGCGCTCGTCCGCCACGGCTCCCTCTTCAAACGTTCGGCGCAGGGTTTCTCGTTCGCCTGGAACGATGGTGAGAACCTCAACGCCGATGAACAATCAGACCTCGCCGTCTTGGAGCGAGGCCTGATCAGCCATACGGTCTTCGACTTCGGCGGCACCGCGCCGCTCTGAGCCGGCTCAGTGGGTGTGGCCGTGGTCGTGGCCGTCTCCATGGTCATGGTCGTGGCCATGGTCATGATGACCTTCGCCGGCGAAAAGCACCGGCAGCAGGAGCACCAGGCCGGCGATGAAGGCCGGGGCCCAGGCATTGCGCAGGGCGTGAGCTGAGAGGAAAGGATAGAAGGCCACGTAACCGGCGAGCGCCCAGGCGCCGAGGTGATTAGGGAAGATCCAAAGGCCCTTGAGGCCGCCGTCGTTGGCGCGGCGCTGGACGTAGACCGACAGGAAACCGGCGAAGAAGACGGCGGAAAGGATCAGCAGGAAGACGGCGAAGGGAGCCCAGCCTTCCACGGCGTGGTGGTGAATCTCATCGGCCTGCTTCTTGAAGTCGGCGGCGACGGCGGCCTCAGCCTGGGCCTTGGCGGCAGCGGCGTCGAAGGTCTTGCCCTTGGCGGCGGTCTTGGCCTTGGCGACGGCCTTGTCGACCAAGGCGGCCTTGACCACGGCTTCCTGGCGGTGGGCTTCCGACTCCGGAAGCGTATGGCTCATGTAATGATAGGCGCCGGCGGACACTCCGTAGAAGACGGCCCCCAGGATGACGGTATTGATGGCCAGGCCGAGGCGGCCGAGAGGCTTGGTAATGTCCAGCGAGAAGCTCATGGTGCGAAGCGGCAACCTAGGTCCGTCGCCCCGCCCTTCAATTCCAAACTTGGAAACCGCCCGCCGACCCGCCTGATTGGGGTCAGCCATGGCCCGCCCGCTCCCTGAAACCGTCCTTTTCGACCTCGACGGCACGCTGGTCGACAACTTCGAAGCCATCCATCGCTGTTACGACGACGTGATGGGCATGATGGGCCTGCCGGGCGTGACCCTTGAGCAGATCCGGCGTGCGGTCGGCGGCTCCGTCAACGTAACGGTCGTCAAGCTGGCCGGAGAAGCCAACGCCCCCACCGCCACCCGCCTCTTCCGCGAGCACTTCCCCTCGGTCATGTACCATGGCCTCCGCGCCTACCCCGGCTGCCGCGAGATCCTCGTCGGCCTCCGCGCCAAGGGCGTCCGCGTCGCGGTGTACACCAATAAGGACGACGCCAACTCCAAGAAGATCATGGAGCGCCTCGGCCTCGACGACGTCGTGGACGCGGTCTTCGGCACCAACGTCCACCCCTGGCGCAAGCCGCAGGCGGAGTTCACCCACTTCGTGCTCTCGAGCCTGCAGGCCGACGCCGCCCGGACGGTCATGGTCGGCGATTCGCCCTTCGACATCTCCACGGCCCGCAACGGCAAGCTCGCCGCGATCCATTGCGTCACGACCGGCAGCCATACCGCCGAGGAACTGGCCCCCTTCGCCCCCGACACCGTCCACGCGGGCCTGCCCGAACTGGGCCGGGAGCTCTTCGGCCTAGGTTGATTTTCGTTTCGCTCCCGCCCCGCGGGGCTGATTGGCTCGACGCATGTCGCCGCCACGCGAACCGCCGCGCGGACCCGAAACCACCCTTTCGGGCGTGGTCGAGCGCATCCTGTGGCTCGACGAGGAGACGCACTTCACGATCGCCGAGCTCGCGCCCGAAGCCGGCGACAAGGTCATCATCCTCGGCAACATGACCGGCCTGCAGTGCGGCGAGACGGTCGACGTCAGCGGTCATTGGGAACGCCACCCGTCGCACGGCCCGCAACTGCGCGTGCGCACGTTCAGTTCGCGCCTGCCCTCCTCGGTCCACGGCATCCGCAAATACCTCGGCAGCGGACTCATCAAAGGCATCGGCAAGACCTACGCCGACAAGATCGTCGCCCGCTTCGGCGTCCGCACCTTCGACATCATCTCCAACCAGTCGGGCCGTCTCCGCGAAGTCGACGGCATCGGCCCCGGCCGCGCGAAGGCGATCAAGGCCGCGTGGGACGACCAGAAGGCCCTGCGCGAGGTGATGGTCTTCCTGCAGACCTACGGCGTGACCAACGCCCTCTGCATCCGCATCGTCAAGGCCTACGGGCAGGACGCGAAGAAAGTCCTCACCACCGAGCCTTACCGCGTCTGCCGCGAGGTCGAAGGCGTGGGCTTCAAGACCGCGGACAAGATCGCGCGCAATCTCGGCCTGCCCACCGCCGGCCCCCAGCGCGTCGACGCCGGCATCCTGCACACGCTCGAGGAGCTCGAAGGCGAAGGCCACAGCGCCTTCCCCGACGAAGGCCTGCTCGAGAAGGCCACCGAACTGCTCGAGGTCGACAAGACGATCGTCCACGACCGCCTGCGCAAGCTGATGGAGGAAGGCGCCGTCGGCGTGCTCTCCACGCGCGGCGTGCGCCTCGTGCAGCTCCGGCTCCAGGAGAAGGCCGAGAAATCGATCGCCGCCTCGATCCGGCGTTTCCTCGCCACGCCGTCGGGCCTGCCGACCATCGTCGCCGAAAAGGCCGTCGAATGGGCCCAGACCCGCGCCGGCTTCGCGTTCTCGCCCGCGCAGGCGGCCGGCGTGCTCATGGCTCTGCAGAACAAGGTCACCGTCCTCACCGGCGGCCCCGGCACGGGCAAGACGACCATCCTCAAGGCCCTCTGCGACATCCTCGGCGCCAAGCGCGTGCGCATGGCCCTGGGCGCGCCGACCGGGCGCGCGGCCAAGCGCATGACCGAAGCCACGCGCGTGCAGGCCTCGACGATCCACCGCCTGCTCAAGTTCGATCCCGCGGAAGGCGGCTTCACCGCGAACGCGGAAAGCCCGCTCGCGACGGACTTCGTCATCATCGACGAGTCCTCGATGCTGGACACCAAGCTCGCCGCGGCCCTGCTGCGCGCGGTGCCCGGCACGGCCCACGTGCTGCTCGTCGGCGACGTCAACCAGCTCCCGTCCGTCGGCGCCGGCAACGTGCTCGGCGACCTCATCGATTCCGGCGCGGCCGCGGTCACGCGCCTCGACACGGTCTTCCGCCAGGGCGCCCGCAGCGGCATCGTCACCGTCGCCCACGGCATCCTGCACGCCGACACCTCTCCGCCCATGCCGGTGGAGGATCCGGCGAAGCTGGACTTCGCCCAGGACATCCATTTCGTGCGCGCCGACGAACCCGAAGCCTGCGTGGCGATGGTCACGAAGCTCTGCTGCGACATCCTCCCGAAGGCGCTGCGCCTCGACCCGCTCCGCGACATCCAGGTGCTGGCGCCGATGCACAAAGGCACCGGGGGCATCCAAGCCTTCAATCAGGCCCTGCAAGGCCGCCTGCGCGGCGCCGACGCCCGTCCGGGCCGCATCCAGCCGGGCGACAAGGTCATCCAGACGCGCAACAACTACGACAAGAACGTCTTCAACGGCGACTTCGGCGTGGTGCTCGGGCAGAACGAGGAAGGCACGCTGCTGATCGACTTCGACGGCGCACGCGTGGAGCTCGAACGCGGCGAACAGGGCGACCTGCACCTCGCCTACGCGGTGAGCATCCATAAGTCCCAGGGCTCGGAATTCCCGGCCGTGGTCGTCCCCCTGCTCCGACAGCACAGCATCATGCTCGCGCGTAACCTGGTCTACACCGCCGTCACGCGCGGCCGCAAGCAGGTCATCCTCGTCGGCGACCCGACCGCTTACGCGATGGCGGTACGCAATGCCTCGGATTCGCGCCGCATCACCGGCCTCCTGCCCCGCCTGCGCGGCGAGGAGTGATCAGAGCGTGGCCAGCTGCTGCCGGAAGGCCGCGATCGCCTTGTCGGGCGAGACGGACTTGGCCCAGCCGCACTCGAAGCTGAAGGCGCCGGCGTAACCCATCTCGCGCAGGACGCGCAGGTGCGGACGGAAATCGTCGCCCTTGGTGCCGGGGGCGGAGCGCAGTTCCTTCTCGGCGACGTGGCAATGGATGAGGCGATCCTTGGCCTTGCGGAGTTCCTCCGCCGGATCGTCGTCGCGCATCATATGGTAGATATCGGCGGTCAGGTAGACGTCCGGACCGGCGGCGGTGATGACCTCGACGGACTCGGCGATGCTGGTGCAGAGGTTGGTCTCCGCGGTGTTGAGGTTCTCGATCGTCAGGCGGATGCCGTTATCCCGGGCGATCGGGGCGATGCGCCCGAGGACCTGGGAGAACTGCGCGCGGGCCTTGGCCGGGTCGAAGTCCTTGGGGCAACGGCGCGAACCGCCGGAACCGACCGTGACGACCCCCACGCCGAGCTTCCGGGCGCGCGGAAAGGCCGTGCGGACCCACTTCTCGACCTTGTCGTGCTGGGCGTCCGGACCGACCATCGGAATGTCGCTGGTGATGAAACCGTTCAGGAAAGTGGTCGGGATCGGCAGCGCCTTGAGGGCGGCGAGATTCTTGGCGAAGACGTCGTCTTCCTTGCCGGGGACGATCTCCGCGCTGAGGAAGAGTTCGAGGTAGCCGTAGCCGGCGGCGGCGAAGGCCGGGGCCAGCTTCTTATCCATCCCGCCGATCGGCAGCTTGGCGAAATCAGGCGCCGATGCGGTCTGGCCGAAGGCCGACATCGCCGGCAAAGCGGCGGCGAGGGAAAGGAAAGAGCGGCGGTCCATGCGAAGACGCTGACCCGACAGTGGCTACGGTCAAACGCCAACCGCTTAGAGCCTTACCCTCATCGTCCCGCGCGTGACGCCGAGCTGGTTGAGGACCTTGAGGTCGTTCCAGAGAGCGGTGCCGTCGATATCGCCCTTCAGCAGGGCCTGATACTTCTCGAGCGTGCGTGAGACCGTGGCGGCGTCCTCGTCGACGAATTCGACGCGGAAGCGGCGGACGCCCAGGGCGAGCAATTGGGTGACGTATTCGGCACCGGTCTGGGCGCGCGCGTTGAAGAGCGTGTTCCGGCAGCCGGCATCGGCCTTGAGGATGTGCTCGGCGCCGACGCGATCGCGCAGCTTGACGCGGTGCTTCTCACACGGGCGGCCGCAGTCGCGGTAGTCCTTGCCCTTGGAGAGGAAGGTACAGAACACGCAGTGCTCCATATGGAACATCGGCATGTGCTGGTGGACCGTGACCTCGAACCATTCCGGCGGGGCGGACTGGAAGAGCGCGGTGACCTGCTCGGAGTTGAGATCGTAGGAGACCGTCAGGCCTTCGAGGGCGTGCTCGCGCATGAGCCACTCGGCGGTGAGGCCGTTGGCGACGTTGAGGGAGAAGTCAGCGCGGAGGCGCTTGCCCTTGAAGGCGCGCAGGTCCTCATGATTGCGCACCAGGTAGCCGTCGGCCTCGCAGGAGAGGACGATCTCGCTGATGCGCCCTTCGCCCTGCTTGTGGATGCGCGGGCCCATGGCCCAGAACTCGACCTTGCGGCCGGCTTCCTGCTCATAGGCGCGGACGCGGGCCACGGAGGCCCGGAACTTCTTCGGGTCTTCGTATTCCCCATAGATCACGCGGGCGCCGCTCGCGAGGGCGGGCTCAAGCTGCTCCGGTTCGCGGATGACGACGACGATCTCGGCCTCGCCGGGCCGCTTGGGCTCGAAGGGGGCGACCTGGGTGGCCGCTTCCTCGTAAGGCAGGAGCGTCCAGCGGAGCGGCTGGCGGCGGAGCTTCGTGATCTGTTCGGCGAGGTCTCGGCGCAGGCGGTTCAGCTCGCTGACCGGGATGATGAGGGCGCCCTCGAGGTCGGCCTGCAATTCGCCCAGTTCGAAGCCCGTGTCGCCGAGGCGGCCCAGCTGGTCGCGGAGCGTGGTGACGTCCATCGGACGCTTCTCGGCCGCGGCGCAGGGCATCGTGGTCTCACCGGCGACGACGTGGCCTTCGCCGTCGTTGAATTCGACGCGCAGGGGCTGCCCGAGACGGCCGATGACCTTGGCGTGGAGCGGACGGCGGAAGTTGGCCTTCTCGCGGTCCCAGGAATCATGGAGACGCTTGTCGAGTTCCTGGTCCTTGGTCTTCCAGAGGATCGCGCCGGTCTTCACCAGCGACCAGTCGACGTCTTCGCGACCGAAGCGGACGAACGTCAGGCCGCCGCGGGCGGGCTCGAGTCCATGGACGAAGCCGCCCTGCTCTCTTTCGGCCGGCTTGCCTTGGTCGAAGACCACGCCGTCGCCGGGTTTGAGCGGGCCTTCGAGACGCATCGTCACGCCGTTCGTGGCGACGTCGACGACCGTGCCGAGGTAGGCGCCGCGCTTCTTGCCGAAGCGGGCGTGGACGAGCTGCTGGTTGTCGATGCCGCGGAGCCAGCCCGTGTGCAGGCCGCGCGAGAACGTCATCTGCATCGCGTAGTCTTCTTCCTGCCGGACCTGGAGCGCGGCACGGTCGGCGTCGGCGCCCTTGGCGAAAGCGTCCCAGGCGGCGTCCACCGCGCGACGGTAGGCCTTCGTGATCGCGGCCACATATTCGGGGGACTTCAGGCGGCCCTCGATCTTCAGGGAACGGATGCCAGCGCGGATCAGGTCGGGGACGACTTCGATGCCGGCGAGGTCCTGCGGGGAAAGGAGATAGGCCTTGTCGCCTAAGTCACGCACCACGCCGTCGACCACGAGTTCGTAAGGCAGGCGGCAGGCCTGGGCGCATTCGCCGCGGTTGGCCGAGCGGCCGCCGAGCGATTCGCTCGTCAGGCACTGGCCGGAATAAGCGACGCAGAGAGCGCCATGCACGAAGACTTCGAGATCGAGGGGTTCGCCTTGGGCGGCCTGTTCGGTCTGCATCTTCTGCATCTCCGGGATCGAGACCTCACGGCCGAGGACGGCGAGCGAAGCGCCGAGACCGCGGGCGTAATCGACGCCCGCCGCGCTCGTGACCGTCATCTGCGTCGAAGCATGGATCGGGAAATCAGGGGAGATCCGGCGGATGAGGCGGCAGATGCCGGGGTCTTGGACGATGGCGGCGTCGACGCCGGCCGCGACGATCGTGCGGAGCGTACGCGCGGCCTCGGCGAGTTCGTCGGGGAAGATCAGCGTGTTGAAGGTGACGTAACCCTTGACCCCGCGGCCGTGCAGGTAGGCCATGAGCTCCGGCAGGTCGGCCTCCTCGAAGTTCTTGGCCCGGACGCGGGCGTTGAAGCGGCCGATGCCGAAGAACACCGCGTCGGCGCCGTTCTCGACCGCCGCGCGGACGCAGTCCCATTCGCCGGCCGGGGCGAGGACTTCGGGCTTACGGAGGGAGGTGAGGAGGCTGGTGGCGGACACGGGGACAGGTAGGCATAGTCCGCCCTTCCCTGCAAAGAGCAATTCAGGCCCCGGGCCGGCCGGGCGGGCGCTTCCGGGATTGCCCCGGGGCGCCCTTCCCGCCCTAATCGAACTCATGTCCGACAAGCTCGAAGAAATCTTCCAGATGCAGCAGGCGCTCAACAAGCGCATCGGCGTGGAAACCGCCGGCATGACCGAGGAGGAGAAGATCAAATGGGTCCTCAACTACCTCCGCGCCATGCAGCAGGAGATGGCCGAGCTGACCGACTCCGTCCCCTGGAAGTGGTGGGCCAAGTACCAGAAGTTCGATGAACAGAACGCCCGCGTCGAGGTCATCGACCTCTTCCACTTCCTCATCTCCATCGCCCAAGTCCTCGGCATGTCCGCGGACGACGTCTACCAGGCCTACCTGAAGAAGAACGCCGTGAACCACCAGCGACAGGACTCCGGCTACGTGAAGAAGGACGAGAACGACTCCCGCCACATCTGAGCCCCTTCCCTATGTCCCGCCCCACCGTCCGCCGCCCCGGCTTCACCCTCGTCGAGCTCCTCGTCGTCATCGCCGTCATCGCGATCCTGGCCACCATCACTTTCGGCCTGTTCAAGGCCGCCAACGAAGGTCGCAACAAATCCAAGTCGCGCGGCGAAATCCAGGCCATCTCCATGGCCTGCCAGAGCTATCGCAAGACCTACGGCGACTTCCCCTACTGCACCTCCAGCGCGGGCGAAAACCCCAGTCGCGACCTGCTCGACCAGCTTCTCGGTCGCAAACTCATTCGTTTCACCACTCCCGGCAAGGCCCCCCAGCTCCTGCCTTTTAATAACCAGCAACGCAGCTTCCTGAGCTTCGGTGATGTCACCACGAATAATGACGATCCCGCAGTCTGTACGCATTTCGTCGACGCCTGGGGCAATCCGTATGACTACCGTTACCGCGTGACCACCGACATGGATAAAAAAGATTGGCTGTCGCCGAATTTCTTATTCGTGTCCTGCTCGGGTAATTTCGTTGAGGCGGCCAACCCAGGCGACCTCTTGAATCCCGATGAATACTGGGACCCCGCCGGCTCCGGCGGGAGCACGATGCAACGCTCAGGCATCGTCCCGGCCAGTTACTTCGATGAAACGGGCGACGCCGCCGGTCCGTTCCGCGCCGACAATATCGTCAATTGGGTGAACTGACCTCGCGGGTCAGCGGACGCCTCATCGCCAAGGCCAGGCCGGCGCACAGCAGCCAGGCTAAAGCCGCCGTGGCCAGCGTGTGGGACAGGAAATGCTCGCCGCGGGCGATCTGATACAAGCCCATCCAGGAGCCGACGAAAAGCCCGAGGGCCAGGCCGCGCCAACGGCGCGTGCCGAGGATCCAATACAGCCCCATCAAGGCGAAGCCGCCGCTGGCATGTCCCGCAGGGAACGCGTGGCTGGGATATCCGGCCGGCTTAGGGTCGAACAGCAGCAGATGCTCGTAGGCACCTCCGTAGGTCTTGAGCTCCAGCGGCGTCGCCATGTTGGTGACGGCGCGCAGCTGGGTGGAGACGATCGGCACCACCGCGAGACAGGCCAGGAAGAACAAGGCGCGCATGCGCACGCGGCGGGCGAAGATCGCGGCCAGGATCAGCAAGACCGCCCAGATGATGATGAGCGCCTTGGGACCACGGTAGGCCAAGGCGTCGCCGAGCGGGTGGCCGTGCGGGATCAGCCAGGCCTGGCCGTCCCAGAAGAACCCTTGGAACCAGTGGTCGAGGGCGTCGCCGCCCGTACCGGCAAAGCCGAAGAAGCCAACGACGGCGGCGAGGACGAGGGCCGGCGCGAGCAGCGAGCGCGGCTCAGCGGGCGCGAGGTTTCTCGGGATTCTGGAGTCCGTCATGGTTGAAGAGCTCATCGGTGCCTTGGTAATAGAGGATCGCCTCCTCGACCGCCGCCGCATCGGGCGTGGTCACCGGCGTCAGGGCGCCCGTGGTGAGATCGGCCTGATATTGGACCGCCTGCCGCACCGGCTTGAGGACCGTCAGGAGGCCGTCCGGACGCAACAGGGCTACCTTCTGGTAGTTGCTGATGAAGGCGCGCGGGCGATAGGAGGGGGCGAGGGCGTCAGCGCCGACGAAGCGGGAGAGATAATCGACGCCCAGCAGGCCGAGCACGGTGGGCGCGACATCGATCTGGCTCATCATCGTGTCGAACTTGCGGGGAGCGATATTGCCGGGCGACCAGATGAAGAGCGGGATCTCATACTTGCGCACCTCGAGCTCGCGCCGACCGGCGACCGAAGCGCAGTGGTCGGCCACGATGACGAAGACCGTATCCTTGAACCACGGCTTCGTCTGCGCGGCCTTCAGGAAGGCGCCGATGGCGAAGTCGGTATAGGCGACGCCGCCTTCGCGACCGACCAGCCCGGCGTCGATCTTGCCGGCCGGCCAAGTGTACGGACGGTGGTTGGAAGTCGTCATCACGAAGTGATGGAAAGGCTTGCCCGCGGCATGGGCGCGGTCGGCTTCTTCGAGCGACCACGCGAAGGCGTCCTCATCGCAGGCACCCCAGGCGTTGGCGAAGGTCGGCTGCTTGCCCAGCTTGAGCTGGTGCGGCAGGTCGACGACCTCGTAGCCGTTGGCGTCGAAGAAGGTGTTCATGTTGTCGAAGAACCCGTCGCCGCCGTAGAGGAAGGCCGTCTCGTAGCCCTTGGCCTGCAGGACAGAACCCAAGGTCGTGAGGTTCTCACAACCCGCGCGGCGCAGGACTGACTGGCCCGGGATCGGCGGGATGGACAGCGACAGCGCTTCCATGCCGCGGACGGTGCGCGTGCCGCCGGCATAGCAACGGGAGAACCAGAGGGACTCACGGGAGAGGCGGTCGAGGTTAGGCGTCAGGTTCTTGGGCTGATATTCCGACGAACCGTAGCAACCGACATATTCCGCGCTCAGGCTCTCGATCGTGATCTGGATGACGTTCCACCGGCGCGCGGGCGTCGCCGGCCTGATGCGGCGGGTGATCTGGTCATTGCCGCCCGCGTTAGCGGCCTCGCCGCCCTGGGCGAGCAAGGTCGCACGGAGCTTCGCGACGGCGTCGGGACGCGACGGATAGAAGCGATGCCATTCGAGCTGATTGGCCCAGAAGGCCGCCAGGAAGGCGTATTCGCCGTTCTTGGCGAGCTCGGCGTCATAGCTGTTCGCCCAGCCCGGCTGGACGTCGCCCATATGCCGGAGACCGGCCGTCAGCCGCTCGGCGAACGTCGAACGCTCGGCGCTCGCGTCTTTGAGGTCGTGGCGCCCGACGAAATAAGCGACGAGCAGGAGCGCCAGCAGCGGCGACAGGAGCACGGCGAAGTCGCGCCAGCGCGGAGACGCGTCGGCGGCGGCGCCCTCTTCCCAGCGACGGACGAAGCCGAGCCGACGCCAGAGCAGGAAGAGACCGGTCGCGATCGCGAGCACGACGCCGATGATCAGCGGCAGATTATAGGACTCCTGGATGTTCTTCACGACCTCCGTCGTGTAGACGAGGTAGTCGACCGCGATGAAGTTGAAGCGGACGCCGAACTCCTCCCAGAAGAGGATCTCGGAGCTCTTCCAGAACGTGAAGAGGAACGCGCCGAAGAGCCAAGCCGCGCGTAAAGGCAGCCGCAGCCGGCGGGAGCCCGACCATGAGGCGGGCCAGACCGCGCCGAGCAGACCGAGCGGCAAGGTCAGGAACCACGCCATCACGAGGTCGAAAAGCAGACCGACGAGCAACGACGCGAAGGTCGGCAGCCCCCAGGAGACCTCTCCGGCGGAAGCGACGAGCAGGCCAACCCGAAGCAGCGAGCCCAGCAGGACATAAGTGGCGGCGAGAAGCAGGGTACCTCCCTGACGCGAACCAAGGACCTTCAGAAACAGCGGATTCACGTTAAGAAAACACTGCAGAATGCGGAGAGAGGGCGAGCCTATTAGCACCTTCAGCGCTCCGGTACCTCGTCGACACCGGAACCGCCCCAAGGATGGCAGCGACAGAGGCGTCGGAAACCCATCCATCCGCCCTTGAAGAAGCCGAAGCGCGCGAGGGCCGTGGCGGCGTAACAGGAACAGGTCGGGTGATAGCGACAGCCCGAGCCAGGGATCAGATGGAGCGGCTTCGAAAGGAAACGTTGGTAGAACCGGACGATGCCCAAGGCGAACCACGCCAGCCAGGATGGACGCGGCTCGCTCACGCGGACGGGCCGGCCTTGGCCGCCGTGATGCGGGCGGCCGCCGCGGCGTAGACCTTACGCAGTTCGGCCAGCGAGCGCTTCAGCATGCCCGAACGGATCACCAGCACGACCTCCCAGCCGGGCGGGAAGGCGGAGGCATCGGTGCGGAAGAGTTCCCGCGCCAAGCGCTTGGCCCGGTTACGGTCCACGGCCAGCGGCAGGTTCTTCTTGGCGGCGATCACGGCGAACCGGGCCGGACCAGGCTGACCCGACGGCCGGAAGTTCAAAAGAAAAGGCCCGCAATCGAGTCGCGAGCCTTCTTGGCGGAGGCGGCTGAACTCGGCCGTGGCGCGAATTCGACGCTCCCGCGGGAGACGCATGGGGCTTAGGAAGCGCCGAGGCGCTTGCGGCCGATGGCGCGGCGCTTGGCCAGGACCTTACGGCCACCGGGGGTCTTGGAACGGGCGCGGAAACCGCACTTGCGGGCGCGGGAGATCTTAGACGGACGGTAGGTCGGATGCATGGCTTTAAAGGGGACAGCCAAGGGGACGCCCCCAAGGGTGTCAAGCCCCACGCTTCCCGGCTTGCAGGTGCCCGGTAGCGGGGGAGGATAGCCTGATGACCCCGGAAAAAGGCAAACTGAGGCCCACCCCGCCCAAGGCTTACCTCAACCCTGAGTTCATGGGCAGCCCCCAGGCCCGGAGCATCCGCGTCCTGACCGAGATGACCGAGCCGCACGTGCGGTTCAAGAAACACAACGTCCGGAACACCGTCGTGATGTTCGGTTCGGCGCGCACCTTGCCGCCGGAAGTCGCCCGCAAGCGCCTCGAAGAGGCCAAGGCCATCGCCGCGAGCGGCCAGTGCGACGGCGCCGAATGCGCCCACCGCCTGCGCGTCGCCGAGATCGACCTGCGCAGCTCCGCCTATTACGAGGCCTGCCGCCAACTGGCCTTCGAGATGACGAAGTGGTCGCTGCAGCTTCCGGAGTGGCAGCGCTTCCTGGTGTGCTCCGGCGCCGGTCCGGGCATCATGGAAGCGGCGAACCGCGGCGCGCACGAAGCCGGCGGCCGCTCCGTCGGGCTCGGCATCGCCCTGCCCTTCGAGCAGGAACACAATCCTTACGTCACGCCGGAGCTCGACCTCGAGTTCCACTACTTCTTCGTGCGTAAATACTGGTTCCTCTACCTCGCCAAGGCCCTCGTGGCCTTCCCGGGCGGTTTCGGCACCTTCGACGAGCTGTTCGAGATGCTCACGCTCATCCAGACGCGCAAGACCAAGAAGCAGTTCCCGATCCTGCTCTTCGGCTCCCCGTTCTGGAAGAACGTGGTGAACATGGAGACCTTCCAGGAATGGGGCATGGTCTCGCCCGAGGACCGCAACTTCTACGTCCACGTCGACTCGGTCAAGGAAGCCCGAGACATGCTCATCGAGATCATCACCGACCGCTACCTGAAGGGTGACAACGAAGGGCATGACTGAGGCCGTCAGCATCGCCCTGACCACCATGCCCGCGCGCGAGGAGGCCGACCGTCTCGCCGCCGACGCGGTCGCCGCCGGGCTCGCCGCCTGCGCCCAGGTCGACGGACCGATCCGCTCCCACTACGTCTGGGAAGGCAAGGTCGAGAGCGAGGACGAGTTCCGCGTGACGTTCAAGTTCGCCGCGAGCAAGGGCGCCGACCTCGAAGCCTGGGTCCACGCCCGCCATCCTTACGCCATCCCGCAGTGGCTGACCTTCGCCGCCGACCACGCCTCGCCCGCCTACCGCGCGTGGGTGCTCGGCGTCCGCTGACCTCATGGACCTCACCGTCGCCAAAGGACTGCTCTACTGCCTGCTCGGGCTCTTCGTGCTCATCGCCTGGGCGCGCGAACGCCGCAAACGCCGCCTGACCGGCGGACCGGAGAAGTTCTGGCCCGGCACGACCTACGCGCCCGCCGCGGCGTATTATGTCGCCGCCGCCGGCGCGATCCTGATCACCATCGCCGAAGCCGCCGTCGAGAAGCGCGCCGGCCTCACCGACCAGCAGAGCATCCTTCCCGCGGTCTTCCTCTTCCAGCTGCTCGGCGCCTCGGTCGTCGAAGAGGCCTTGTTCCGAGGCTTCGTGGCACCGGGCGAGCTGACGGGGCGCAAACTCCTCACGCTGATGATCATCGGCTCGCTGGTCTTCGCGCTCATCCACAACTTCGACCTGAGCACCGCCGAGGGCAAGGTGAACGCGCTGTTCGCGTTCATCACCTCGCTCTGGCTCTACGTCGTCCGTTTCAATCCGCTGAACCCGGACCGCTCGTTGCTCCCCTGTTTTATGGCCCATACCGTGCGTAATCTGGCGGTCTTCGGGATTAAAGCGGCGCAAGGCTTCATAAGCTGGTGATTTGACGGGGCGGGACGGGCAAATCCATTGCAACCGCTCCGCGGCTTTCTTGTCTTATCGTCAACTCCGCTCACGCCCCATGAGTCATCCTGACCATACCCATCGTCGCGACTTCCTGAAGCTAGGCGCCCTCGCGGGCCTTGGATTAGGAGCACTGGCCGAAGCCAAGCCGGATCCGGCGCAGTTGCGGCATCGTGCCGCCGCCGACATGGGCACGGTGCGTCCGCGTCCCGCCGGCAACAAACCCGTCTGGGACCTGACGACGAAGCCGCAGGAGAAGATCCGCGTGGGCATCATCGGCCTCAACCGCGGCCGTTCCCACGTCGCCTCGTGCGTCGCCACGCCCTTCGTCGAAATCGTCGCGCTCTGCGACCTTCTCGACGAACGCGCGCAGGCCCAAGCCGAGATCGTGCGGAAGAAGACCGGCCGGACGCCGGCGATCTACAGCGGCGACGAGAACGCCTGGGAGAAACTCGTCGCGCGCGAGGACCTCGACGTCGTGTATGTCGCCACCCCTTGGGAATGGCACAAGCCGATGGCCGTCCGCGCGATGGAACTCGGCAAGCACGCCTTCGTCGAAGTGAACTGCGGGCTGACGGTCGACGAGTGCTGGGATATCGTCGACGCCTCCGAAAAATACCAGCGCCACTGCCCGATCCTCGAGAACTGCTGCTACGGCGAAGCGGAGCTCTTCGTCCTGAACCTGCAGCGCCAGGGCTTCTTCGGCGACCTCAAGCACGGCGAGTGCGCCTACATCCACGACCAGCGCGGCAAGCCCGGCGCGAGCTTCCTCGACGCCGCGCGCGACTGGCGCCGACGTTATTCGACGCTCCTGCAGGGCAACCTCTACCCCACCCATGGGCTCGGCACCATCGCCCAGTACATGGGCGTCGGCCGGGGCGACGCCTTCAAGTTCGCCGTCTCGGTCTCGTCGCCGGAGTTCGGGCTCACCCAGCTCCGCGAGCGCCTGAAGCCGGACCGCGACCGCTCTCAGGATGAGAAGTTCGTGAACGGCGACATGAGCACGACGATCGTGAAGACCGAGCTCGGCCGCACCATCGTCGTCCAGCACGACAACACCAGCCCGCGCCCCTATTCGCGCATCAACCTCCTCAGCGGGTCGCTGGCGACCTTCGCCGGCTACCCGAACCGCCTGGCCATCGACGCCGACAACGCGCATCCGCTGCTCGACCCCAAGGAGAAGCGCAACAGCCACGGCTGGACTTACGAGGGCGAGAAACTGAAGAAGTTCATGGAAGCCAACCGTCATCCGCTGCTCGCCAAGCTGCTGGCCGACGCCAAGAAAGTCGGCGGTCACGGCGGCATGGACCACGTGATGAACTATCGTTTCCTCGACTGCGTCCGCCAGGGCATCACCCCGGACATGACCGTCTACGACGCCGCTTCCTGGTCCGCCCTGCTCGACCTCTCCGACCGGTCCGTCCGCGACGGGAGCGTCCCCGTCGCCTATCCCGATTTCACCCGCGGCGGCTGGAAGACCCTCAAGCCCCTCCCGATCGTCTCCTGACCCTACCCCACCCCTATCCGTATCCCTTCACCGCCGTGGACCTCCCCGAAAACTCACATCGTCGCGACTTCCTCAGACTCGGCGCCCTCGCCGGCCTCGGTCTCGGCCTCGGCGCCACACCCTCGGCCGAAGCCAAACCCGACCCGCGTGACCTCAAGCTGCTGAGCGCGAGCGATATCTCCGCCACCCGCCCTCGCCCGGCCGGCAATAAGCCCGTCTGGGACCTCACCACCAAGCCGACCGAAAAGGTCCGCTGCGGCTTCATCGGCCTGAACCGCGGCCGTGGCCACGTGAACTCCGCCGCGAACATCCCGTTCGCCGAAGTGGTCGCCGTCTGCGATATCGTCGAGCAGCGCGCCAAGGGCGCCGCCGAGAACGTCAAGAAGAAGACCGGCAAGGAGCCCACCATGTACTTCGGCGACGAGAACGCCTGGGAGAAGCTGATCGTCCGCGACGACATCGACGTCGTCTACGTCTCCACCCCGTGGGAATGGCACGTCCCGATGGCCCTCAAGGCCATGCAGCAGGGCAAGCACGTCTTCATCGAGGTCTCGGCCGCGGTGACCGTCGACGAATGCTGGCAGCTCGTGGACATGTCCGAGAAGACCCAGCGCCACTGCTCGATCATCGAGAACTGCTGCTACGGCGAAGAAGAGCTCTTCGTCCTGAACCTCGCCCGCCAGGGCTTCTTCGGCGACCTCAAGCACGCCGAGTGCGCCTACATCCACAACCTCGCCGGCGGCGTCCTCTGGGCCCTCGGCAGCGAAGGCGACTGGCGCCGCGACTACCATCGCTTCATGGACGGGAACCTGTACCCCACGCACGGCCTCGGCCCGGTGGCGCAGTACCTGAACATCGGTCGCGGCGACGCCTTCAAGTTCGTCTTCTCCGTCTCCTCTCCCGAGTTCAACCTCACCCAGTTCCGCGACAAGCACCAGCCGAACGACGGCAAGCACAAGGACGAGAAGTTCGTCTGCGGCGACATGAACACCTCGGTCATCAAGACTCAGCTCGGCCGGACCATCATGATCCAGCACGACGTCGTGAGCCCCCGCCCCTACTCGCGCATCAATGCCCTCTGCGGAACCAAGGCCACCTTCTTCGGCTACCCCGGCCGCCTGGCCGTCGACGCGGACAGCGGCCACCCGCTGCTCAAGGGCGCCAAGGTCAACAGCCACGAGTGGACCTTCGAGAAGGAGAAGCTCGCCAAGTTCATGAAGGAGAACCAGCACCCGCTCATCCGCAAGATCGGCGAGCTCGGCAAGAAGGTCGGCGGCCACGGCGGCATGGATTTCGTGATGAACTACCGCATGCTCGACTGCCTGCGCCAGGGCATCACCCCGGACATGACCGTCTACGACGCCGCGGACTGGTCCTCGATCCTCGAGCTCTCCGCCCGCTCCGTGAAGGACGGCAGCATGCCGATCCAGTGCCCCGACTTCACCCGCGGCGGCTGGAAGACCATCAAGCCCCTCGGCATCGTCTCGTAAGCGAAGCGCCAGTCAGCCTCACGGACCCGGCCACTCGGCCGGGTCTTTTGTTTGCGGGTTGCCTGACGACAGGGCGCGACAAAGACTGCGACCATGGGCTCTCCCGCCGCACTCGCGACCTGGACCGCCGGACTCGTGACCCGTTCGGGCGAAGAGACCGAGCGGGCGGCCGAGGCGTTCGCGGCCCTGCTGCCCCCGGACACGGTCCTGGCGCTCGAGGGCGATCTCGGCGCGGGCAAGACGACCTTCGTGCGCGGCCTGGTCCGCGGCTTGGGCGTCACGGGCGACATCACCAGCCCCTCCTTCGCCCTGCTCAACGTCTACGAAGGGAAGCGGCAGGTCTTCCACGTCGACGCCTATCGCCTGACTCGCCCGGAGGCCTTCGATGACCTGCTGATCTGGGACCTGGCGAAGTCGCCGTGGAACGTGATCGTGGAATGGCCGGAGAAAGTCGCGTCGCGCCTCCCCTCGGGGAGGTGGCAAATGAGAACCGCCATCCAGGCGGATGGCGGTCATCGGTTCCGGCTGACCCTTGCGGGCTGAGCCGAGGGCTTACGAATTACGCTTGCGCTCGTTCTCCGTCAGCCAGCGCTTGCGCATGCGGATGAAGTTCGGCGTGATCTCGACCAGCTCGTCGGACTCGATGTATTCGAGGCAGGCCTCGAGGGACATCTGGCGCATCGGCTTGATCTTGGCCGCGTCGTCGGAACCGGAAGCGCGCACGTTGGAGAGCTTCTTGTTGATGACGAGGTTGATCTCGAGGTCGTTGTCCTTGCAATGCTCGCCCACGATCTGGCCCTGGTAGATCTCGTCGGCCGGCTTCACGAAGAAGTCGCCACGGTCGTACAGACGGTCGAGGGAGTAGGCGGTGACGGCGCCGGCTTCGCCGCCGATCATCACGCCAGCGGCGCGACGCGGGGCCTCGCCCTTGACGGGCTCGTAACCGAGGAGGTTGTGGTACATGACGGCTTCGCCACGGGTGGTGGTGAGCATCAGGGTGCGCAGACCGAAGAGGGCGCGGGACGGGACCTTGAATTCCATGTGGATCCAGCCGCTGGTGCCGGCCTTGGCGTCCATCGAGCGGAGCTCGCCGCGACGGCCGAGGACGAGGGACATCACGTCGCTCTGGGAGGCTTCCGGGCAGTCGACCGCGAGGGTCTCGACGGGCTCGCACTGGACGCCGTCGATGGTCTTCATGATCACCTCGGGCTTGCCGACGGAGAGTTCGTAGCCTTCGCGACGCATGGTCTCGATGAGCACGCCGAGGTGCATGAGGCCGCGGCCCGAGACCTTCCAGGCGTCGGCGCCGGCTTCGCGGTCGACGCGGAGGGCGACGTTCTTCTCGAGTTCCTTGACGAGGCGTTCGCCGACCTGGCGGCCGGTGACGAACTTGCCGTCGCGGCCGGCGAAGGGCGAGTCGTTGACGCGGAAGGCCATGGTCACGGTGGGCTCGTCGACGCTGACGGGCGGCATCGGACGGGGGTCCTCGATGTCGGTGATGGTCGCGCCGATCTCGACATGGTCGAGGCCGATGACGGCGCAGATGTCGCCGGCGGAGACTTCCTGGGCCTTGACGCGGCCGAGGGCTTCGAAGACCTCGATCTCGAGGACGCGCTGCTTATGCTGCTCGCCCGCGCGGGTGACCAGCATCACGGGCATGCCCGGGGCGATCTTGCCGGCGGTCACGCGGCCGACGGCGATACGACCGACGTAGTCGGAGTAAAGCATGGCGGTCACCATGATCTGCAGGGGGTTGGCGAGGGCCTCGGCGCGGGACTTGAAACCGGCGGCGGCGCCGCGGGAGGAACCTTCGGCGTAGGGCTCGGGGATCTTGTCGACGATGGTGTAGAAGAGGTCCATCAGGTCCTTCGGACGGTTGCCTTCGACGGTCTTGGCGCGGTCGAGGGTGCCCCAGCCTTCGCGGCCGGAAGCGTAGACGATCGGGAAGTCGAGGGCGGACTCCGGGGCGTCGAGGGCGACGAGCAGGTCGAAGACTTCGTCGACGACGGCGTCCGGACGGGCGGAAGGCTTGTCGATCTTGTTGATGACGACGATGGGCTTCAGGCCGAGGGCGAGCGCCTTGGAAAGCACGAAGCGGGTCTGGGGCATCGGCCCTTCGAAGGAGTCGACGACGAGGAGGCAGCCGTCGGCCATGTTGAGCACACGTTCGACTTCGCCGCCGAAGTCGGCGTGGCCCGGGGTGTCGATGAGGTTGATCTTATATTCCTTCTGGTCGCGAGGGTCGGTCCACTTGATCGCGCAGTTCTTGGCGGTGATCGTGATGCCGCGTTCGCGCTCGAGGTCGCCCGAGTCCATGATCAGGCCGTGCTGGCCGCCGGCGAGCTTGTCGAGGTCCTCAGCCCGGAACATGCCGGACTGGTAGAGGAGTCGGTCGGTCAGGGTCGTTTTGCCATGGTCGACGTGAGCAATGACTGCGATGTTACGGAGATTCATCTGTAAAGGCCTTACGCATAGGAAAATAGGCCCTTGTGCAAGGGGAATAAGCCTCCGTTACCCAATTATTGCGGGTTTCAGGGCACCGGACGGGGGCGGGCGGGCTCAGGCCAGCCCGTCGCGCTCCAGCAGGGCCTCCGGATCGAGGTCCCGGCCCATGAAATCCCGGAAGAGTTTCTCAGCCGGCTCGGAGTTGCCCTTGGCCAGGACCTTGGTCCGCAGTTCCCGCCCGACCCGGGGGTTCAGGACCCCCTCCTTGAGGAAGCGGGTGAAAGCGTCGGCCTCGAGGGCCTCGGCCCACTTATAGGAATAATAACCGGCGGCATACCCCGTGGCGTCCGAGAAGAGGTGGTTGAAGCGGCGGGCCATGGCCGGTCCCCGTCGGGTGGTCCGGGCCTGCCAGTCGGCGAAGTCCTCGTTCCAATGGGAGTCCAGGTCCCGGCCGCGCAGTTCCTCGGCCCGGATGTGCAGGTCGAGGTCGAGCTTCGAGAAGGCCAGCTGGCGCATGCAGCTCGAGGCGGAGCGGAAGTTCGCGGCGGCGTCGAGCTTGGCCAGAAGGTCGGACGGCAGCGGGGCGCCGGTCTCGTGGTGGCGGGCGAAGACCGCGAGGGACTCCTCTTCCCAGCACCAGTTCTCCAGGATCTGCGAAGGCAGCTCGACGAAATCCCAGGCGACGCGGACGCCGGAGAGGGATTCGACTTCGACTTCGCTGAGGAGGTGGTGGAGCAGGTGGCCGAACTCGTGGAAGACCGTGGTGACCTCGTCGTGGTTGAGCAGCGCCTGCTTGCCGGCGACGGGCGGCGTGAAGTTGCCGCACATCAGGCCGAGGTGCGGGACGAACGAGCCGTCGGGACGCGGGCCGCCGGTGCGGAAGAAATTCATCCACGCCCCGCCCCGCTTCGACTCGCGCGGGAACCAGTCGGTGTAGAACGAGCCCAGCAGGCGGTCGCCATCGCGCACTTCGTAGAAGCGGACCTCGGGGTGCCAGACGCAGATCGGGGCGCCGTCGACGCGCGGTTCGGCGGCGCGGACGACCGTCTTGGCGCCGGTGGCCTGGTCGACGTGATAGGTGTCGCGGGCGACGACCTGGATGCCGAAGAGCCCGCCGAAGAGGCGGAACATGCCGGCGATCACGCCGTCGACCGGGAACCACGGGCGCAAGGCCTCGTCGTCGAAATCATACTTCTCGCGGCGCATCTTCTCGGACCAGTAACCGAACTCCCACGGGTGCAGCGAACGGAGCGCGTCGCCGGCCTTGGCGGCGCGGTAGTGCTCGAGCTCGATGCCTTCGGCCTGGAACTTCGGGCGGATGCGCCGGCCGATGTCCTCGATGAACTTAAGCGCGGTCTCACCCGTGCGGGCCATGCGGCGGGCCGTGGTGAAATCGGCGAAGTGCTTCTTGCCGAGGAGGCGGGCCTTCTCGTGCCGGAGCGCGAGGATCTCGCCGACCAGCGCGGTGTTGTCCCACGGCGCCTTCAGGCCGACCTGACCGAGGCCTTCCCAGCATTGGCGGCGCAGGTCTTCGTCGTCGGCATATTGGAGGACCGGGAAGACCGAGGGGGACTGCAGCGTGAAGCGCCAGGCCTCCGGCTTGCCCTTGGCGGTCGCGGACTGCCTCGCCGCGGCGAGCGCGCTGGAGGGCAGGCCGGCGAGGCGCTGGGCGTCTTCGATGAAGAGTTCCCAGGCGTTGGTCGAATCGAGGACGTTCTCGGAATACTTCTGCGTCTTCTCCGCGAGCTCGGCGTTGAGCTTCGCCAGGCGGGCCTTCCCTTCCGGCGGCAGGTCAGCGCCGTTCTCTTCGAAATCGGCGATCGTCTCCTCGAGGAAGCGGCGGCGGACGCCCGTGAGCGCCTTGGCGTCGGCGGTCGCCGCGTAGGCCTTGAAGACCGCCCAGAGTTCCGGGTCGAGCGTGAGCGACGTGAAGAACGCGGTGACCTCGGGCATCATCGCGTTGTAGGCCTTGCGGAGTTCGGGGGAGTTGAGGACCGAGTCCAGATGCGAGACCAGGCCCCAGGCGCGGGAGAGTTCCTTCGTCGTGGCCTCGAAGCCGAGGAGCACCTTGGCATAGGTCAGATCGGCCCCCTTCGTCCGCTTGAACGCCTCGACGTGGGCGCGGGCGCGGCGCAGGGCCTCGCGGATGTCCGGCTCGACGTGTTCGGGCTTCAGGCTGCTCCAGTCGAAAAGGAAGTCGTCGGCGAGGAAGGGGTGCACGCCTCCAGCCTGCGGGAACGGGGCCGGATTTCAAGGCAACCCTACGGACGCTAGCAGCGAGGGCTTGCGGGGAGGCCGCGGCGGGCACACTTTGCGGCATGAGCAAGTTGGAGGCAGTGCCCGTCACCGGCATCGAGGTCATCCCCGTCAAGGGAGGCAGCGCCGTGTTCCTCGTGACCACCCTCAAGACCATGTTCATCCAGGTCGACCCTGCCGTCGGCGAAGCCCTGCAGGGCGCCTTGGACGGACGCATCCCGGACCGCCCGCAGTCCCACGACCTCATGCTCCACCTCTTGCTGGGCCTCGACGCCGCGGTGGTCCATGTCGCGATCGTGGACGTCAAGGACGGCGTCTTCTTCGCCCGGATCCTGCTCGGCCAGGACGGCCCGGTAGCCCGCAAGGTCGCGGAAGTCGACGCCCGCCCCAGCGACGCCCTCGTGCTCGCCGTGAAGGCCAAGCGCCCGGTCTTCGTGGCCAAGGCGGTCTTGGACGCCTGCGACGACATGGCGGAGACGCTCGCGCGCCTGCGCAAGCAGGCGTGAGCGGCGGCCTGCCAGCTCCCGTCGTCGCCGGCACGCGCCCTTCGGTGCTCGCGCCGATGCAGGACGTCACCACCACCGGCTTCATGCGCGTCATCGGCCGACGCGGCGCGCCGGACTGGTTCGTGACCGAATACTTCCGGGTCCACGAGAGCTCCACGCCCGAGAAGCACATCGTCGACTCCGTCCTGAACCACGGCACCGGCCGGCCGGTCTTCGCGCAGCTGATCGGCGAGGACACCCCGCACATGCTCAGGACCATCCGCGAGCTGGGCAAGCTGCCCGTCGCCGGCATCGACCTCAACATGGGCTGCCCCGCGCCCAAGGTCTACCGCAAGAACGTCGGCGGCGGCCTCCTGCGCGATCCGGCCAAGATCGACGAGCTCCTCGGCGCCATGCGGCAGGAGATCCCCGGCCTGTTCACCGTCAAGATGCGCATCGGCTTCGACGGCCAGGAACGGTTCGACGAGATCCTCGCGATCGTCGCCAAGCATCAGGTCGACCTCCTCACCGTGCACGGCCGCACCGTCAAAGGCCTCTACTGGTCGGAAGTGGATTACGTCGCCATCGCCAAGGCCGTGGCGGCGGTCCCCTGCCCCGTCATCGCCAACGGCGACGTCACTTCGGCCGCCAAGGCCCAGCGCCTGCTGGCCGAGACCAAGGCCTACGGCATGATGATGGGCCGGCACGCCATCCGGAACCCGTGGATCTTCCGCCAGTGGCGCGAAGCCCAGCAGGGCCTGACGCCGTTCCAGCCCACGCTGGCCGACGTAAGGACGTATGTCCAGGAGCTCGCCGACGAATGCTGCGACGCCGCCAAGGCGACGGAGAAGCAGGCGGGGCGCCTCAAGAAATTTCTCAACTTCATCGGCCTCGCCGTGGACACCGAAGGCAAGTTCCTGCACGACATGCGCCGGACCGAGAACCTGCCGGACCTACTGAAATGCTGCGACGCGCACCTGCTGGGAGCGCGCGCGGGCGAGACGTATCCCGACGAGCCGCACCGCGGCCTCGTCGCGCGGCCGACGCGCGAGACGCAGCAGGGCTGCGGGCTCTGAGTTCAGCCCTCACGCACGCCCGCGCGGAGACGACGGTCGCGCGCCAGCACGAAGAGCAGCGGCCCGCCGACGACGAGCAACGACCAGAGACCGAGCACGAGGGCGAGGAACGAACCCAGGCCGCAATAGCAGGAATGCTTGCGACGCAGCACGAAATACCAGGGCAGCGTGAGGGCCAAGCCCACCGCCGAACCGGCGATGTTCCGACCCACGAAGCGTTCCACCGCATCCGCTTGCCGGCGCGAGCGGTGCAAGAGGAGGGGCGTCCAGATCAGCCAGGACAGCGCCCAGACGACGAGCACCGCGGCGAAGAGCGGCGTAGGGTCGTGACCTTGGGTATCGGCGGGCTTGGGCGAAAGCAGGAACAGGTCGACGCACGCGAACAGCGGAATGGCGAGGAAAGCCCCGCCGAGGAAGGCCGCCGCGATGACGCGCGGGCCGAGCGGGACCTTCTCCCCGGACGAGGTCGCGGCCGGGAGCGGCAGCAGGAGCAGGCACGACTGCAGCAAGGCCAACCCCCACAGGAGGAGGACCCAAAGCCAATCCGCTCCGGTCGACTCGAACAGCTTGGCCCCCGTGAGGGACCGCACATCGAGCAGGCTGGTGTCCCAGCCGACCAAGGCCCCGACCAAGACCAACAAGGCGTTGAAGACGAAGGTCAGCAGGACCGACAGGGCAAGGACTCTGAGCAGACGCATGGGCGGAGTAGCCACACCTTAGCCGCCAAGCCCGCTGAGCCAAGGCAAAGCCGGCCGCGAGGGCTGAGGCGTGGGCCCTAGGTGCGGGCCGGCCGACGCCCGCCCCTTGACTCCTTGCGAACACCCCTAAACTTGAAGGCATGATCAACCTCACCGAAGCCGCCGCCGCCCAGATCAAGGCCCTGCAGAAAGCCCAGGCCAACCCCGAGTCCGTCCTCCGCGTCCTCGTGGAGACCGGCGGCTGCTCCGGTTTTGAATACGGCATGGCCTTCGACGTGCGCAAGGACGGCGACCTCGAGTTCGAGAGCCAAGGCCTCAAGATCCTCATCGACCCCACCAGCCACGCCTACCTCGACGGTTCGACCGTGCACTTCGACGACGGCCTGCACGGCAAGGGCTTCGAAGTGCGCAACCCTAACGCCACCAGCACCTGCGGCTGCGGCAAATCCTTCAGCTAAGACCATGCACGCCGCCCTCCGCCTGTCCTGCGCCGCGCTCGCCGTCCTCGTCGCCGCCTGTTCGGCCGAAGCCGAGAACAAGCCCGCCGCCACGCCCGCCCCGACTTCCCAACCCATGAAAGAATCCGCCCCCAAGACAAAGGTCCCCCAGGTGCTCGTCACGCTCGACGACGGCAAGGGCGGCGTCGGCAAGCCCGTGCTCGTCGACAAGGTCGTGCAGACCGACGCCGAATGGGCGGCCATGCTCACGCCCGAGCAGTATTTCGTCACCCGCGCCAAGGGCACCGAACGCCCGTTCTGCGGCACCCTGCTCGACAACAAGAAGACCGGCACCTACCACTGCGTCTGCTGCGACCTGCCCCTGTTCTCCTCCAACGCCAAGTTCAACTCCGGCACCGGCTGGCCTAGCTTCTTCCAAGGCGTGTCGAAGGAGAACATCGCGACCATCACCGACAACAGCCACGGCATGACGCGCACCGAGATCCTCTGCGCGCGCTGCGACTGCCACCTCGGCCACGTGTTCGAAGACGGCCCGGCCCCGACCGGCCTGCGCTACTGCCTCAACTCCGAGTCCCTCAAGTTCAAGGAACTCAAGGGAACGCCGGAGAAGAAGTAACTTACTTCTTCTTCGCCTTCGACTTCGAGGCCGCCTGCTTCACCGGGGCGGCCTTCTTCTTGGCCACGACCTTGGCGGGTGACTTCTTGGCGACCGGCTTGGCGGCTTTCTTCGCAAGGGGCTTCGAGGCCTTCTTCACGACCGGCTTGGCCTTCGGAGCGACCTTCGCCTTCTTCGCCGGGGATGCCTTCTTCACGGCCTTCTTCGCGACGGGCTTGGCCTTGGCCTTCGGGGCGACGACCTTGGCCGTGTGGACCTTCGCGAGGCGCTTGGCCACGGCGGGTTCGACGTAAGGAGCAGGGGCCTTCGGACGCTGGTCGACCGGGCCTTTGACCGCGGCCCAGAGCTTGTCGCGGAATTCCTGGATGCCTTCCTGCGAGTAGCAGGAGATCGGGATGACCATGTCCTTCACGCGTTCCTGGAACTTCTTCAGCTTCGCGGCGGCTTCCGGCAGATCCATCTTGTTGGCCACGATGATGCGCGGCTTGGCGGCGAGGATCGGCGAGTAGAGGCGGAGTTCTCGCTCGAGGATACGGTGGTCTTCCCACGGCTCGCGGTTTTCGCTGCCGGCCATGTCGATGATGAAGACCAGGAGCGAGCAACGCTCGACGTGGCGGAGGAACTGGTGGCCGAGGCCGCGGTTCTCGTGCGCGCCTTCGATGAGGCCCGGGATGTCGGCCATCACGATGCGGTCGAAGCGATCGGCGTAGTCGATCACGCCCACGTTGACGTGGAGGGTCGTGAACGGATACGGCGCCATCTTCGGACGGGCGGCCGTGAGGAGGTTGGTCAGGGTCGACTTGCCGGCGTTGGGGTAACCCACGAGGCCGATGTCGGCGATCGTCTTGAGCACGATGCGGAACTTGCCTTCTTCGCCCGGGTAGCCCGGGGTCGTGCGACGCGGGGCCTGGTTGACCGAGCTCTTGAAGTTCATGTTGCCCAGACCGCCCTTGCCGCCGGCGAGAAGCACGACGCGTTCGCCGTGCTCGGTGAGTTCGGCCACGAGGCGGTTGGTACCTTCCTCGAGGACCTGCGTGCCCGGAGGCACCGGCAGGATCAGGTCGTCGCCGTCGGGGCCCGCGCACTGGCGGCCCTGGCCCGGAGCGCCATTGCGGGCGCGGCGGTGCGGCTGCCAGCGGTAGGCCTGGAGGTCGCCTTCGTTGCGGTCGCAGACCAGGATGACGTCGCCGCCCTTGCCCCCGTTACCGCCGTCGGGTCCGCCCTTCGGGATGAATTTCTCGCGACGGAAGCTGACGCAGCCGTGGCCGCCGTCGCCGGACTTCAGTTCAACCTTGGCTTCGTCGATAAACATTTGCCCCCAAGGTAGGGCGTCCCCGGCCCCGAGGGCGAGGAGGAAAGGCGACGTCTCAGCGCTCGAGCCCGCGGGAACGACGCAACCAGCGTTCGAACGGCGCGAAGAAGACCAGGTCGGCGAGCAGGCCGACCAGCATGACGACCGCCATCACGCCCATCACCTGATCCATGCGGAGCAGCTCGCGGCCGGCGTTGAGCAGCGAGCCCAGACCGAAGCCGGTCACGATGACGACGAAGATCTCGGCCGCCATGAGCGAGCGCCAGGCGAAGGCCCAGCCCTGCTTCATGCCGCTGAGCACGCCGGGCAGCGCGGCAGGGAGGATGACGCGGGACCAGAGGTGCCAGCCCTTGGAGCCCATCGTCTGGGCGGCGCGCAGGTAGAGCGGCGGCACGTTGAGCACCGATTCTTGGACAGCGAGGACGACGGCCCAGAGCGTGCCCATCACCACGACGAAGAGGACCGCTTCCTCGCGGATGCCGAACCAGAGGAGCGCGAGCGGCACCCAGCAGACGGAAGGCAGTGTCTGCAGGCCGAGGGCCAGCACGCCGAGCGTGTCGCGGACCCAGCGGACGCGGGCGCAGAGCGCGCCGAGCGGTACGCCGAGGGCGGCGCCGATGGCGAAGCCGATGATCAGGCGACGCATCGTCACCCAGGTGGCCGCAAGCAGCTCACCGCTGAGCAGGGAGTCCCAGAACCACTGGAGGACGTGCGACGGAGCCGGGAAGAGGACTTCACTGACGCGTCCGCTGCGCACATACCATTCCCAGCCGACGAGAAGGGAGAGTGCGACGAGGGTCGGAATGACCGGACGAGGAAGCTGCGAGGCCATGGTCAGCGGGCGAGACGGGCGGAGAGGGCGGCGGTGACCTCGGAGGCAAGGTTCGCAAGGGCCGGATCGTTCATGCGGCGGGGACGGGGCAGGTTCACGTCGAAGACCTGCTGGACGCGGCCGGGATTGGGCGAAAAAAGGACGACCCGGTCGCCGAGGCAGACCGCTTCGCGGATGTTATGCGTCACGAGGACGATGGTCTTCTTGCGCTTCGTGAAGATCTCCTGGAGGTCCCCGTAGAGCTGCTCGCGGGTGAGCGCGTCGAGGGCCGAGAAAGGTTCGTCCATCAGGAGCACGCGCGGATTCGGCGCGAGCGAACGGGCGAGGGCCACGCGCTGGCGCATGCCGCCGGAGAGTTCGTGCGGACGGGCCTTCTCCTTGCTGCCGAGGCCGACGAGGTTGAGGTAGTAACGCGCCGACTCGAGTCGCTCGGCCTCCGTGAGGTCGGGCTTGAGGCGCAGGCCGAAGAGCACGTTCTCCAAGACGTTGAGCCAAGGGAAGAGCGCGTCCTGCTGGAACATCACCAGGCGATCCCGGCCAGGCGCTTCGACCGGCTGATCGCCGAGCTTGATCTCGCCTTCGTTGGTGTGCTCGAGCCCCGCGAGGAGGCTAAGGAGCGTGGACTTGCCGCAACCGGAAGGCCCGACGATCGCCAGGAACTCCCCTTCCCTGACGTCCAAAGTGATGTCCTCCAACGCAGTGACCTGGCCCGAAGCTCCGTCGAAACGCTTGGTCACGTTACGCAGAGTCAGGGCCGCGGAGGCGGGGGATGTTTCGGAGCGGTTGCCCATGGATTCCAGAGGCGAGAGATTGGCTAAACCAACCTTATCCTGTCAAGTTTACTTATGTTTAAAAGATTAGACTCTTATTCACCTATTTTGTCTCACTTTTAGGGTCATCAACCAAGGACTCCAATAACGGCCCCATCGGGGCCTCCCCTTTGAGCAACCGAGAGTCCTGGGCGTCCTTGAGAGCGCGTGCGAAAAGCCCGGAGAGGCGGACCCGACGGGATTCCAAGTCCTCCGGCACGGCAAAGCTGACGCGTGCCAAGGCCGGACCGATCAGCTCAGCCTTGGGCGGCTGGGAACGCAGTTCGGCCCCGAGACCGGTCCGCACCAATTTCTCCTGCCACGCCTGGTCAGCCCGGAGGCGGGCGCACAGGGCGTAATGGGAACGCACGAAAGCTAGGACCGCCGGCCGACGCTTCTCCAAAGCGGCGCGGGTGGTGACAAGCACGGTGATCAGCGAGTCCTTGTTCTCGTGCACGATGACGCCGCCGAACTCGCTGGTCAGCCGCGTGACCCAAGGTTCGACCGTCCAGACCGCATCGATCTCGCCGCGGGAGAAAAGAAGCATGAGTTCGGCGTTCTGCGCCGGCACCACGCGCGCGTCGCCGCCGCCGAGATGCACGTTGAGTCCGCCTTCCCGCAGCCAAGTGCGCGCGTCGATATCCTGCGTATTGCCCAGCTGCGGCGTGCCGACGTTGCGCCCGATGAAATCCTTGGGCGTCTTCAGGCCTGAGCCGGCTCGGACGATAAGCGCGTTACCGCCTTGCGCCACCGGCGCGAGGACGCGGATCTCCGCGCCCTTGGTGCGCACGTGCGCGTTGAGGGCGGGGGAAGCGCCGACATAAGCGACGTCGATGGCTCCGGCGAGCAACGCCTCCATCGCCGAAGGCCCGGCGTTGAACGAACGCCACTCGAGCCTCACCCCGGCAGGCAAGGCCGGCTGATGGCAGTCCCGGCCTTCGCGCTCCAACTGCCGGGCGGCGAGCGCAGGCGCATGCGTCAGATTAGGAAAGAAGCCCACGCGGAGCGTTTCCGCTTCGGCCTGCGCCAGGATCGGCGCGACAAGGGCGGCGGCGAACCAGCCGAGCGAGAGGAAGACAGGAGACGGACGCATGGACGAATAATCAGAAGGGGCTGAACTGAAGCTCGAGGTAGGCGAAATCAGTATCGCCAGGACGGACCTGACGGCGAGTCCACTCTCCGGCCACGAAATGAGCGTAACCGAGGGTGACCTCGGCCTGACGGGTCATCTGCCAGCGGAAGCGGATATCGAACTCGTGACCGACGTCGGTGCCGTTCTGGCCGGTCTGGTCGCGGTTATTCGCCGCATTGTAGAAACGGTCCGTCGCGCTCTGGAGGGCGTACCAGCTATAGCCCGCGTCGAAGCGAAAGGTAGGGGAGACGGTCGCCTCATAGCGCACCTTGGGCGCCAGGATGTTCTCGAAGACGACATAGTCGTTCGCGGACCATGGCCGTCCGAAGCCGAAGAACCGCTCGAAACGGTTGTCCTCGGCATCCGTCGGACTCCGATCGCCGGACGCGGCGCCGTAGAAGAAACTCAGCCGTGATTTCCACGCATCCTCGAAACGATAACCGACCTCGGCATTGGCGGCCCAAGCGGAGACATCCTCGGTGCCGTTGTGACCGAACTGAGTCATGGCGGACGCATCGAAATCAAAGCCTGACCGGCCGAAGACACCGTAGGCGCGCAGACCGGGAGAGTGCACGACCCGCCCGCCGTCGGCGACGTTCCGCTCATCCAGACGGAGGTAGAAAGGCTCGAGGGTGACGACGTCAGACCAGGCGCGCCAGTGCCCGATGGCGGCCCACAATCGCTTACCCTCCGCCGGCCGGTCCGGATCGTAGAGCAGCCGATCGAGCGGCTGGACGGACAGGAGGTCGACCTGCCAGTCATTGGCTTCCTGCCCGATGATGCCATGCCATCCGCGGAAAGCGTTCGCGGTGTTACGCCACTGGTTATTGCCGATCAGGCGACGGTCGAGGAATTCGAAGTTATGGTTACCGAAGCGAAGCGCGATCGGGCGGGAATTACCGAGGACATCAGCCGGCAGCAGCTCCTTGAAACGGAGCTCGGCGTAGAGACGGATGAGCTCCAGTTCATTCACGTCGCGGTTATCCAACGCATAGTCGCCGTTGTAACGATGGGAATCCTGCAGTTCGACGGCGAACCGGAGCGGGTCGATGATCTCCCTGACGCCGAGATAGAGGCGGGTGCGATGCAGGAACGGCTCGTCGACTCCGTCGCGGGCTCGTCGGATATCGTCATCGCGGTATTCGTAGCGGAAGCGGTAATCGAGACCGACGTCCAGCCATCGAACGTCGTTGAGGTGAGGCCATGAAGTCGCGGAAGCCGGCTCCGCATACCGAGGCGGATCCGGATCACGCTTGGTGCTATAACTGGCCGCTTCCCGATAGAATGTCCCGGCTTGGGCTCCTGACCATGACACGCCTAGCCCGAGCAAAGCCCGGTAGAACGCGCTGGAAGGAGGAAAAGACATGCTCGGTTAATATGATAAGTTTAGTAATGATAAAATGTATTAGGTCGAGTCTGTTCTTCTCTGAGCTTATCCTATCCCAAATAACTTACAAACAGTTACTTGTGACGATATGGCTTATTTCAGAAGACCCCGGCGACGAACCAAAGGCTGGCGCTCACCACCATGGCGGTCGCGATCCAACCGAGGACGCGGATCCAGCGAGGCGCGACGAATGCGCCCATCAGCTGGGCGTCGCCCGTCATCCGCACCAGCGGCCAGCAGGCGAAACCGAGCTGCAGACTCAGGATGACCTGACTCCAGAGCAGCAGCGACTCCACCCTGCCCTCCCCGGCCAGGCCGATGACCAGCAACGCGGGAGCGAGCGCGGCAAGGCGGGTGGCCACGCGGATGATCCACCCGGCCGTCTTGATCTTCAGGAAGCCTTCCAAGACGATCTGACCGGCCATGGTGCCGGTGATGGTCGCGTTCTGACCTGAGGCGAGCAGCGCGACGGCGAAGAGCGTGCCGGCGAACGTGGCGCCGAGCACACCGTCCAAGAGACGATGGGCTTCGCGGATGTCGGTCACGGCCTCCGGACGGCCGTGGAAGGCCGCGGCGCTGAGCACGAGCAGGCCGGCGTTGACGAAGAAGGCCAGGCTCAGCGCGAGCGTGGAGTCCCAGGTGGCGAAACGCATGGCCTCGCGGCGCGCTTCCTCGGTCCGCCCGAAATCGCGGGAGGCGACGATCGACGAATGGAGGTAGAGGTTATGCGGCATGACCGTCGCGCCGATGATGCCGAGCGCCACGAAAAGCATGCCGGGGCGGGTCAGCACGTCGGTCGTGGGGACGAAGCCCTTCACCAGCTCGGCGACGACGGGCTTGGCCAGCAGGAGCTCGACGCCGATGCAGGCGGCGATGGTCAGGACGAGCACGGCGACGAGCGATTCGAGCCAGCGGAAACCGAGGCGCGTGAGCGCGAGCAGGACGAGCACGTCCAAGGCGGTGATGATGGCGCCGAAGAACAGCGGGATGCCGAAGAGGATCTGCAGCGCGATGGCCGAGCCGAGCAGTTCGGCGAGGTCCATCGCGATGATGCCGAGCTGGGCGGCGACCCAGAGGAACTTGCCGACGAGCGGCGAATAGCGCTCGCGGCAGGCCTGCGCGAGGTCGAGGCCGGTCGCGACGTTGAGACGCACGCAAAGATGCTGGAACAGGATCGCCATCAGGTTCGACAGCAGGATGACCCAGAGCAGCGCGTAGCCATACTGCGAGCCGCCGGCGAGGTCGGTGGCCCAGTTGCCCGGATCCATGTAGCCGACGGACACGAGGAACCCCGGACCGACGAAACCGAGGAAACGACGAAAGGCGGTGAAGCGGGAGGCGTTACGGTCGGGATGCGGTTCGCCTGTTCTCATCAGCGTCGAGCATCACCGCCGCACGGACGCTGTCAATCCGCCGCCCGAACTATGGCATCCATCGCCACCAGCGTCCAGAGGGCCGTCCGCCAGGCATGGGAGCGGATGAGGCTGGCGAGCGCCGGTGAACCGGGTCCTTCGAACTGCAGCCGCCGATGACACGGCACCGACCAGAGCCCCGTGAGGGCCCAGCAGGCCAGCACCAGCCCCAGGGCCGGCCAACCTTCCCCTCCGCCGAAGACCAGCCACGCATGCCCGCCGAGCTGCAAAAGGAGCAAGGGACCGACGACCCGGCCGACCTTCCGCGTATAGTCCTCGTGGTGGCGGGCGAACTCCGCGGCCTCCCAGCGGGCGAAATCCGGATACGTGCACAGCAGGATCAGCCAGGATACCGCGGCCATGGCGACATCCGCGCAGGCCAGCCCGAGAGCGAGTAAACGAGGGTCCATGAGGGTACCGAAGTCGGTTTTACCCTTTGCACAAATCCTCCGGACGCTAAAACCAAGGCATGCCCCGCCCCTTCCTCGGCCTGCTCCTCGCCACGCTTTCCTGCCTCCTGCCGCTCGGCGCCCAGGAGACCCCGCCCAACATCGTGATCCTCTTCGCCGACGACCTCGGCATCAACGACCTCGGCTGCTTCGGTCGCAAGGACCAGCGCACGCCGAACCTCGATAAGCTCGCCGCCGACGGCGCCCGGTTCACCCAGGCTTACGCCGCCGCTTCGGTGTGCTCGCCTTCGCGCGCCGCCCTGATGACGGGCCAGAGCCCCGCCCGCCTGAAGATCACCACCTTCCTCACCGGACGCACCGACCGCTCCTCGCATCGCCTGCTGAGCGCGCCGATCAACCTGCACCTGCCGGCCGGCGTCCCGACGATCGCCGAACTGCTGAAGTCCAAGGGCTACGTGTCCGCCGCCGTGGGCAAGTGGCACCTCGGAGGCAAAGGCCACCAGCCGACCGACCATGGCTTCGACGAATATTTCCCCGGCCGCGCGAACCCCGGTGCGGAATCGCCCCAGGGCGGCAAAGGCGAACTCGGCCAGGCGGACTTCGCCGCGAAGTTCATCGCGAAGAACAAGGCTAAGCCATTCCTCCTGTACCTCGCCTTCGACAACCCGCACATCCCGCTCGCCGCTCCGGCCAAGGGCATCGCGGCCAACGCCCGGTCCTTCCACCCGACCTACGCCGCGCTCGTCGAATCGCTCGACGCCGCCTGCGGACGCGTGCTCAAGGCCCTCGACGAGCATGGCCTCGCCCAGAACACGCTGGTGGTCTTCGCTTCGGACAACGGCGGCGTGCACATCTCCGAGCTGAAGGAGAGCCCTGCGACCTACAACGCGCCGTCCCGCGCCGGCAAAGGTTACCTCTACGAAGGCGGCCTGCGCACGCCCCTGATCATCCGCTATCCCGGACGTCTCGCCCCACGGGTGGTCTCCGAACCGGTGGTGCTGGGCGACCTCGTCCCCACGATCTGCGCGCTGGCCAAGGTGCCCGCCCCGAAGACGCTGGATTTCCAAGACATCTCGCCGCTGCTGTTCGACCGCAAGCCGCCGGCCGACGCCGCCGAGCGCCCGCTTTTCTGGCATCAGCCCCACTACATGAACCAAGGCGGCCGACCTGGCGGCGTGATCCGCGAGGGCCGCTGGAAACTCATCGAACAATACGAAGACGGCAGCCTCGAACTCTACGACCTCGCCAAGGATCCGGGCGAGCAGACCGACCTCGCCGCCGCCGAGCCGGCGCGCGTCGCCGCGATGCGCGGCAAGCTCGAGGCGTGGCGCCGGAGCGTCGGCGCCGAACCCACCAAGGCCAACCCGGACTTCGACCGCGCCGCTTGGGAGGATTGCTTCATCAAGACGGACGCCACGAGGCTCGCAGCCCTGCCGACCTCCGAAGCCATGCGCCCCATCCTCGCTGATTGGCGCAAGGCCATGGACGCCCGCGCCACCGAAGGTTCGAACACGCTCATCCACCTCGAAGCCCGCGACGCCAAGGTCAAAGGCACGAAGCTAAAATATGAAGAACCGCCGCACAAGGACACCCTAGGCTTCTGGGTCAACGCGGACGACACCGCGTCATGGTCCTTCACCGCCCCCAAGGCCGGCACCTACCGTGTGACCGTGCTCCAGGGCTGCGGCAAGGGCAACGGCGGGTCCGTCGTCGCCCTGGACACCACCAAGGGCTCCTGCGAATTCACCGTCGAAGAGACCGGCCATTTCCAGCGCTTCGTGCCCCGAGAAGTCGGCAGGCTGACGCTCGTCGCCGGGGAGAACACGCTCACCGTGCGCCCGGTCAAGAAGGCCAAGGCCGCGGTCATGGACCTCCGCCGCGTGATCCTGGAGCGCGTCGAATAAGCCTTCAGAGGGTCGCGAGCAGGGCCCGCAGCTCCGCCTCCGGCTCCTCGTGTCCCTGCGACACGGCGAGCACGAGCGCGTCCGCGAAAGCGGCCTTGGCGCCGTCCCGGTCGCCCGCGGCGAGGAGGCTCTTGCCCAGTAGGATACGCGGCATCATCCAATCGGCCTTGGAAGCCGCGGCGAGACGCAGGTGTTCTACGGCGCCGGCGGCGTCCCCTTCGGTCCAGAGGGCTTGGCCGAGGGAAAAACGGAACAGCGGGTTCGCGGGGTCGGCCGCGACGTGACGACGGAAGATATCCGAACGGGCCATGATCAGCGCTTTGGTTTGGCCGTGGAGCGGCGGAAGATGACCATCGAGAGGCCGGGCAGGCGGACTTCGATGGAATAAGGACGTCCCTGGCAAGGAATCGCTTCGGCGACCACGCCGCCGAGGTTGCCGAGCCCCTTGCCCGCATAGTGGGCCGAATCGGTGTTGAGCGCCTCTTCCCAGCGGCCGGGGAACGGCACGCCGAGACGGTAGGTCCGCTCGACCGGCGTGAAGTTACCGGCGACCGTCCAAGCCTGCTCGCCGCCGCGGCGCTCGAAGGCCAGCACGCTCTGCGCGCCGTCGTCGGCCACCAGCCAGCCGAAGCTCTCCGGACGCAGCTCGTTCGCCGCCAGTTCGGCGTCGGCCACGTAAAGCCTGTTCAGGTCGGCGACGAGGCGCTGCACGCCGAGATGGAGCGGATATTCCAGCAGATGCCAGTCGAGCGAGGCGTCGTATTTCCATTCGGCGAACTGGCCGAACTCACAGCCCATGAAAAGGGTCTTCTTGCCCGGCCAGGACCACTGCAAGGCCAGCAGGCAACGGAGATTGGCGGCCTTCGTCGCGTCGTCACCGCCGCTCATCTTCCCGATCAAAGAGCCTTTGCCGTGGACGACCTCGTCGTGGGAGAACGACTGCACGAAGGCTTCGCTCCACTGGTAGAGCATGCCGAAAGTCAGCTTGTCGTGATGGAACTTCCGGAACAACGGGTCCTGCCTGAAGTAATCCAGCGTGTCGTGCATCCAGCCCATGTTCCACTTGAAGTCGAAACCCAGGCCGCCTTCGGGCACGGACTTCGTCACGCCGGGGAAGGACGTGGACTCCTCGGCGATCATCACGACGCCGGGCTGATAGAGGCGGACGAGCGAATTGACCTGACGGAGGAACTCGATGGCCTCGATGTTCTCGCGGCCGCCGAAGCGGTTCGGGATCCACTCCCCGGCCTTGCGCGAGTAATCGAGGTAGAGCATCGAGGCCACCGCGTCGACGCGCAGGCCGTCGACATGGAAGCGCTCGAGCCAGGACAGCGCGGAGCACACCAGGAAGCCGCGCACCTCATGGCGTCCGTAGTTGAAGATCAGGGTGCCCCAGTCCTGGTGCTCGCCCAGACGCGGATCGGCATGCTCGTAGAGGTGCGTGCCGTCGAAGCGGGCCAGCGCGAAGAAGTCGCGCGGGAAGTGGGCCGGCACCCAGTCGACGATCACGCCGACGTCCGCGCGGTGCAGCGCGTCGACGAAAGTCATGAACTCCAGGGGCGAACCGAAGCGGTGCGTCGGGGCGTAGAAGCCCGTGACCTGGTAGCCCCAGGAACCGTCGAAGGGATGCTCCGACGGCGGCATCAGCTCCACGTGGGTGAAGCCCATCCGGACGCAGTAGGCGGCGAGCTGCTCGCCGAGCTCGCGGTAGTTCAGGACGCGGCCGCCCTCTTCGGGGACGCGACGCCAGGAGGCCAGGTGCACCTCGTACACGGACATCGGCCGGGAACGCAGATCACGCTGGCGGCGGGCCTCCAGCCAGGCGGCGTCATGCCAGACGAAGCCGGAGAGGTCGCACACGATCGCCGCGTGGTTCGGCGACGGCTCGAAATGCAAAGCGTAAGGATCGGTCTTGAGGAAAGGCGTGGTGTCGTGCGGGCCGACGATCTCGTATTTGTAGCGCGCGCCCGCGGCCAGGCCGGGGATGAAGATCTCCCAGATGCCGGAGGCCCCGAGGTTGCGCATCGGGTGGGCGCGGCCGTTCCAGAGATTATGGTCGCCCACGACGGAGACGCGCCGGGCGGAAGGGGCCCAGACCGCGAAGGAGACTCCGGCGACCCCGTCGATCGTGCGGACCTGCGAGCCCAGCTTGTAGTGGGCCCGGTGGTCGTCGCCCTTGCCGAGCAGGAAGAGGTCGGCTTCGGAGATCGTCGGCAGGAAGCGGTAAGGATCGTCGACGTCGCGTCGGACGCCGTCGGGATAGGTCACACGGAAGCGGTAGCGGAAAAGAGCAGTCCCGGGCAGCTCGACCTCGAAGACGCCGCTCGCATGGAGGCGGGTCATCGGCACCGGCTGCCCGCCCTCCGGCAGGAGTTCACAGGCGCTCGCCCAGGGCAGGAGCGAGCGGGCGACCAGACCCCCGCCTTGCAGCGGATGAAGCCCGAGGAATCGGTGCGGCGAGGTCTCCTTGGCATCCACCAGGGCGGTCAACTCTGCTGGACTCAGGCGCATCCCGGAAGACTCCACGCCTGCCCGAGGGTCGGCAAGCGCTCATTACCCGAAAAGCCTTGAGGGAAATGCCTGAGCGGCAACTCTCGGCGGATGCCTGGCCGTCGCTTCTGGATCATCGCCGCAAGCCTCTCCCTGTCCGTGGCGGCCATGGCCGCCGAACCGGCGCGGACGAGCGCCCCCCTGCCTGGCCAGCCCAACATCGAGGCCGACAGCTACGCCTCCGAAGAAGGGGGGAAGGTCGTCGTGGCCACCAACGCCCGGCTGGAAAGCAACGATTCTTTCCTGTCGGCGAAGAAGCTCCGGCTCGACTACCGCACCGGCGTGATCCTCGCCGAAGGCGAGGTCGTCTACGCGACCAAGAGCCTGCGTATCCTCGGCGCCAAGGTCATGATCGATCCGCGCGCCGACGTCATCGAAGCCACCGACGTGCGCTTCGGCCGGGCCCCGGTCTACTTCACCGCCGAATCGCTGCGCATCGTCAAGGGCGACAAACAGATCAAGGGCGTCCGCGTGTGGAACAACGAACCCTCCGCGAGCGGCATGCACCTCAAGGTCGCCGAGGCGTCCTACGTCGAGAAGGAGGACTGGATGTCGCTGCGCAGCGCCACGCCTTACGTCGCGGGCGTGCCGATCTTCAACCTGCCCTACTACGGACAGTCGGGGACCGATTTCCCGTACGACATCATGCTCAACACGGGCAGCGAGGACAAGCAGGGCCGCTTCCTTCGTTCGACCGTCCTCAACCGCGTCACGCCATCGCTCTGGCTGGGCGGACTCGTCGACTACTACAGCGAATCCGGCTTCATGGTCGGACCGGCGCTGCGCGTGGACAACACCCGCCTTCCGGGCGTCGGCACGCGGTGGAAGGGCCGGATGCAGAGCGGCTGGATCGACGACCAGTCTACGCCCGTGGCAGACCTCTTCGGCCGGCTGCCGGACAGCCAGCGCATGTTCTTCACCGGCGAGATCAACGGCCGCACGCAGGACGGCGTCGAGATCGCCGGCAACGCCTTCGCCCAGTCCGACCCCGACGTGCTCCGCGATTTCCGGCCGATGCTGATCGGCCCGAGCGGCAATCCTCAGGTCAACCTCGAGGTCGTCAAACCTTACGCCGGGGGCTACCTCTCTGCCGCCCTCACCGCGAAGGCCGACAACTACCAGGATGTCGTCCAGCGCCTGCCCGAGTTCCGTTACGATCTGCCCGCGACGCTCGCCGCTGAGGACGGCTGGTCGCGGCGCGCCTTCCTCAGCCTCGGCTACTTCACCGAGCGCCCCTCCGCCGAGCTGCCGTTGGCGGCGTTCCAGGCCGCGACGTTGTCCGCCGACGCCTGGTCGACCGCTCGCGTCGACGGCTACTACGGCTTCAGCCGCACGCTCGTCGCCGGCGAATGGCTGAGCTTCCGTCCCGTCGCCGGCGTGCGCGCGACCGGCTGGTCCGAAGGCCTGAACGGCCGGGATGCCACCACCAAGGTGATCGGGCAGGCCGGCTTCGACGTCGAAGGATTGTTCACCGGATCATGGTCTGCGGACGCTCCGAACTGGAACATCGACGGGCTCCGCCACAGCCTGCGCCCGCTGCTCCAGTACCGCGTCATGCCGGGCGCCGACCGCGAGATCGGCGTGGCCCCGATGACCCAGCGCGCGGTCTCCGTCTCGGTGCTCGAAGAAGTCGACCTCGCGGACCGGCTCGACGCCGCTTCCACGACGGACCGGCAAGTGGCCCGCTTCGGCGTGCGCAATACCGTCGAGACCCGGGACGCCGTGACCGGATCCCGCGAACTGCTGCGTGCGGACCTCTTCGCCGACTGGCGACAGGGCCCGACGGACGCCGAGACCGGCCGCAGCGACCTGCTCGGCTCGCTGAGCCTCAGCCCGACTCCTTGGATGACCCTCAGTTCGTCCGTCCGGATGCCCAACGGCGGCGGGGCCCCGCGGGAGTCGATCCAGACCATCGCCCTCAATTCCGGTGATTTCTGGCGCACCTCCTTGAATTGGGTCGAACTGCGCCAAGCCACCTCCGCCCGCCAATTATTCTGGGACACCCAGACCCGCCTGAATTCGGTCTATAGCGTCGTGACCGGGCTCAATTACGACGCCCAGATCGGCCAGGCCACCTTGGTCTGGGCCGGCCTGATCCAGCGGATCGGCGACTCCTGGGAGGTCGAGTACGGCCTCAATAAGCGCATGGACCCGCTCAACCGGGGCATCAGCTCATTGGGCTTCCACCTGCGGGTGAGATTGTTCAAGTTCTGACCCGTGGCGGACACCCCTTCAGACAACCCTTCGGTCCCCGTGGACGGCATCCTGCCGCCGCCGGACCTGCCGATCCGTCTCGACGTCTTCGAAGGCCCGCTGGACCTGCTGCTCTTCCTGATCCGCAAGAACGAGATCGATATCTACGACATCCCGATCGAGAAGGTCACCCAGCAGTACCTCGAGATCCTCCGCACGCAGGAGAAGGACAACCTGGAACTGGCCGGCGACTTCTTCGTCATGGCGGCCACCCTGATGTACATCAAGAGCCGCATGCTCCTGCCGGTCGAAAGCCGGCCCGAGGAGGAAGTCGCGGCGGCCGAAGAAGGCCAAGACCCGCGCTGGGCCCTCGTGCAGCAGCTCATCCAGTACAAACGCGTCAAGGAGACGGCCGCGATCATCCGCGGACTGGTCGACGACCGCCAAGGCCTGCTGGGACGCTATGTGATCCAGCCGCAAGGGGAAGACGCGGTGATCCGCCCCGTCGCCCGCGCCGACCGCATCGAACTCTGGAATACTTTCAACCTCGTCCTCCGCCGGCTGGCCGAGCGGATCCAGCCCGGCAACATCTCGACGGAAACCGTCACGGTCTCCGACCGCATGGAGACGATCCTGGCCCGGCTCGAGACCGAACCCGCCTTCGTCTTCACGAGCCTGCTGCCGGAACGTCCGACCGTGGGCTTCCTCGTGGCCACCTTCCTGGCCTGCCTTGAGCTCGCCCGCCTCGGAAAGCTGAAATTGGAACAGGACGCCTCCTTCGCGGAAATCAACTGCACGAAGTCGGAAGCCAGCGCGGCGCCTAACGCGGGCGAAGCCTTGGAAGGCGGTTCGGAGTTCGACCAGCCCGCGGGCGCGGAGTAAGCGTCGGGCTTGAAATCAGCCCCGGAGCCCTCAGATTGACGTCATGGCCAGCGCCCGACGCCCGACACAACGTCTCCTCGGACTCGGCTTGGACGCCACCGATCAGCATAAGCGCATCACGCAAGGCGAGGGCTTTTCTTTGGTGGGCGGTTCCGCCGAGACCCATGAACGGATGACCGAGACGGTCATCAAGACAACGGAGGACCTGAGCCGCAAGGGTCGCAGCATCGCGGATGCCCGCCCGGAGGAACTCGCCGAGCTCCTCCGCAAGCATGACCGTGGTGCTTGAGCCAAAAAGGAGCCACAGACGGATTGACTCACCTCTTTCGCAGGATTTGACTGCCTATCCCCAATGAGCAACGAGCTGCCCCCTCCTCCTCCGCCTCCGCCGCCCCCTCCTCCTCCGCCCTCGCCGGAAGGGGAAAACTCCGCCCAGAGCGGCGCTCCGAAGCTCAAACTCAACAAACCCATCGCTCCGGTAGCCGCCGAAGGAATCCCGGTGCCCGTGCCCCCTGCCCCGACCGCCGGCGCTCCGATTCCGCCGCCGCCCGCGCCGATGGCCACCGCTCCGGTGCCGGCTCCCATCCCGGCCTCCGCTCCGCGTCCGGCTTCCTTGCCTGCCAATCGTAATGTCGGCAAGTTCGCCGTATCGGTTGACCTTCTCGCGCTCACGGCTTCCCTTGCGGCCGTGGTCTTCCTTGCGCTCGAGCTCTTCGTGAAATCAAAGGGTTGACCCACTTTTCCATGGCCTCCGACCTCATCACCCATCTCGATAACTCCAACTTCGAAGCCACCATCAAGGCCTCGACAGTCCCCGTGCTGGTGGACTTCTGGGCCACCTGGTGCGGCCCATGCAAACAGATCGGCCCCGTGCTCGACCAGCTCGCCGCCGAGATGGCCGGCTCCGTCAAGATCGCCAAGGTCGACGTCGACACCAACCAAGCCCTCGCCCAGCAGCTCGGCGTGAACTCCATCCCCGCCCTCTTCCTCTTCAAGAACGGCGTCGTGGTGGATAAGATGGTCGGCGCCCGCCCGAAGGGCGACATCGCCGCGTTCATCAAGAAGCACGCCTAAGCCGGTCGGCGAAAGCCCCCATAAGAAAGGCCCGGGAGCGATCCCGGGCCTTTTTTGTGGGCGACGTCGAAAGAACGCCTACTTGCTCTCGATCGGGTGCTCCTTGAGCAGATCGGCCGGATTGTACTGCGCGCGATTACCGATGGCCTTGCGGATTTCGGCGACCTTGGTGTCCATGACGGGCTCCGCGGCGTTGCCCCAGGCCTGACGGACGTAGGTCGCGATATGGGCCACCTGGGCGTCTTTGAGACCGGCGCCGATGTTCGGCATGTTTCCGTTGTACTTCACGCCGTTGACTTCGATCTCACCGGCGAGACCGGCGAGGATGGCCTTGATGAGGCGGTCCTCGGAACCGGTGGCCCAGACGGACTTGGCGAGCGGAGGAAAGGCGCCGGGGACGCCCAGGCCGGTGGCTTGGTGGCAGGCCGCGCAGTTGGCGAGGAAGAGCTGCTCGCCCTTGACGGGATCGGGCTCGAAGGCGACGGGACCACCGCCCACGACCACCTTGGGGGCGTCGAGGTCGAAGGCCGAGGCCGAGAAGCCGCCGGCATTGTTGGTCAGGTAGACACCGGCCCAGAAGCCGAATCCACAGAAGAGGAAGACGATGAAGATCGGCGTGAGGGAGAAACCCTCGGCCGGCTCATCCTTGTCGCGGGAGAGCTGGGAGTGAACCTCCACCAGGCGCCCGTCGGAGGGGCCTTCGGAGCCGGAGGGACCCCGGCGCGGGCGGTTGCTATCGGAATGACGGTTACGGTCGTTCATGGGTTCACTTCTTCAATTTGGCTTCCGGCGAGGGGTAATCCTGGCGGAGGGATTTCAAGTACGCGACGAGGGCCGTGCGTTGCGCGGCGTCGACGAAGCGGTAGGACGGATGCCAGACCGCGCCGCTGGAGGCGGGATCGGTCAGGAGCGTCTCGACGTTGATCTGAGAGGTGCGGGCTCCGTAGTTGGCGAGGTCCGGTCCGAGGCGACGCTCGCCAAGCAGCACCTGCGGCTGCAGGGCGTAGTCGCGGGCGACGGAAGGACGGCTACCGAGGCCGCGGGCGATATCGCTGCCCTGCCCCGCCGGACGGACCTGCTGGCTATGGCAGCTGACGCAACCGAGGGAGACGTAGACGGCACGGCCCTGGATGGCCAGGCCGGGCTCACGGGCGGGGAACAGCGCGCCACCTTCTTCGCCGGCGGCACGACCGAGGCCGCCGAGCTGGGACTGACCGCTGAGGACGAGCGCGCCGAAGGGCAACGCGACGGCGAGGAAGATGCCGGCCAGGAGAGTGTTGAGGTTCTTCATGGTGGGGGCGGATTAGTCGTGGCGGCCGGAATCGGCCGGGGCGGAAGATTTGAGGATCATGCCGAAGGCGTTGAGGGCGAAGGCGACGTGTCCGACGAGGAGCAGCACCGCGGAGATCGTCAGCACGAAGAACCAGGACGATTCGGCGCGCAGGACATCGGCGTAAGCGACGGCCGGATTGGCCAGCAGCTGGCCGTTCTGCCAACCGCCCACGAGCCAGGCGACGAGCGCGGCGATGAAGCCGAGGGCGGTGGCCCAGAAGTGCGCGTGGACGAGCTTGGCCGAAGGCCACAGGGTTCCGGTGAGGCGCGGCAGGATGAAGTAGCTCGCGCCGAAGACCACCATCGAGGCGCAACCATAGACGAGCAGCTGCTCGAGACCGGTCGCGAAGGAGGTGAAGCGCGCCACGGCGCTCATGGAGCGGAAGGCGAAGACGCCGCCGAGCACGCCGGCGAGGGTGAAGGCCACGGCGCCGAAGCAGACGAAGCGGAGCGTGGTGTCGTTCCAGGCGCGGGCCCAGCCGCCCTGCGAGGAGAGCGTGCCCAGGATGTTGATGGCGACGATGATGACCGGGATGAGCATCATCGCGGCGGCGACGACGCCGGTCGACTGCAGCCAGAGCGGCACGGGCGAACCCACGAGGGCCGCGGGACCGGTCCAGCCGGCGAAGAGGAAGAAGGTCCAGAAAGCCACCGGCGCGAGGTAGTAGCCCGTGAGCGTGCGCTCGAGGACCTTCGGCAGGAAGTAGTAGATCGCGGCGAGGGCCGAGGCGCCGAACCAGAGCTGCAGGAGGTTCGCGACGAACCAGCCGTGCGCGATGGCCTGCACGACGCCGGAGGCGGGCTGCCAGAGCACGAGGAGCTGGGCGAGAAGGTAGACGAGCGGGAAGGCGAACGAAGCGCCCACCACGAACCACTGCGAGGCGAAGGTGTGACCCGTCGGGCGGCGCGCGAACGCGACGATCGGCCAGAAGCCGGCCAGCAGGAAGGCGACCGCGAGGACGGGGCCGACCTCACGCGGGAAGTCCAGGAGACGGTAGCCGCTCATCTCGCCCGCGAAGACGCGGGCGACGCCGTAGGTCAGCGCCAGGTTCCACGCCACGCCGCCGAGCTGGGCGAGCCAGCCGTTGCGGAACTCGAAGCGTCCGAGCTGCGAGAGCAGCCAGAGATTGAGGGCGAAGAAGGCGTTGAAGCCCCAGCCATAGACGAAGAGGTCCTGCTGGGCGGCGGCGAGGCGGCCCGGGGTGAACCAGGCGCAGTCGCGCAAGACACCGACCGAGGAGCCGAGGCCGAGCGCGGCGATCACGCCGAGCACCGAGGCCGCGAGCAGCCAGACGACGGCGGAGACGAAGAAGAGAAGGAACGGGCCACGGAGCGAAGCCTCGACGCGCGAGATGCGGGCGTCGCCTTCAGGGGGACGGCCCTGCGGGCGTCCGGAACGATTATCCTGGGTCATCGGAAGAAGGGTGCGGGATTATTTGAGGCCGAGTTCGGCGGTGGTCCAAGGGGCGGTGCGTCCGGCGTTGGCGGCGCGGATGGCCTTCACCTGGTCGGCGGTGACCGGGTTGCCTTGGTTACCGAAACTCTGACGGACGTAGGTGAGGACGTCGGCGATGTCGGCGTCGGAGACACCGGCGACCGGGGGCATCATGCTGTTGTAGGTCATGCCGTTGACGGTGATCGGACCCATGAGCCCCTGGAGGATGAACTTCACCGGGAGCTCAGGATTGCCCACGACGATCGGCGCGTTGGCGAGGGGCGGGAAGACGGGCGGCAGACCGAGGCCGGTCGGCTGGTGGCAGGCGATGCAGGTGCGCGCGTAGACGGCGGCGCCCCGCTTCATCTGCTCGTCGGAGGCCTTGACGAAGACGTTCGCCGAAGCGGCGTGGGCGGCCGGAGCAGCGGCGATAGCAGGCGCGGGGCCGGCGGCGGCCTGGAGCTTGGCGACGACCTTCGGGTCTTGGGCGACGAGGGCGACGGCGTCCTTGAGCGGGATGCGGAAAGAACCGTCGGCGTTGCGGGCGGGCTCGGTGAGGAGGGCCTGCGCCTTCTTGGTGTTCTCGGCGCGCAGGTCCTTCTGGGCCTGACGGCGGACAGCGTCCTCGTTCGGTCCCTGACGGAGCGCGAGGTAGGAGTAGCCGGTCACGATCAACCCGGCGGCGACGAGGGAGACGACGCCGAGCCAGACGGCGATCTGGCCGGGGATCAGCGGGCGATTCCCGGAAGGAGATTGATCACTCATGGTAATTGATGGACTCGAGGATGCGGGGGTCGTGGACGGGGATCGTCTCGTTCTTGGCGGCGCCGCGCAGGAAGAGCGCGAAGACGACGCCGCCGAAGCCGACGATCGCGAGAAGGTCGAGGAAGAGCGAAGAGGTGAGGAACGGCGTCACGACGAAGCCTTCGGGAGCCGACTTATCGTAGACCTGGCGGGGGATCGCGTTGAACCAGAGATCCACGATCCCGCCGACGAGGATGATCCAGGCCACGGCGAGCAGGCGGCCGGCGACGATCTTCGTGCGGTAGAACAGGAGGGAGAGGAACGGCAGGAAGAAGAACCCGAAGATGAGGTACAGCGACACGCCCCACCACTCGTTCTTGAGGTTGGTGACCGGATCGAACTCGCGGATGTTGTACCAGAAGGTCTCTTCCGGGATGTTCGCGGTGTAGATCAGGAAGTACTGCGAGAAGCTGATGTAAGCCCAGAAGACGGTGAAAGCCAGCATCAGGCAGCCGAGCACGTGACGGTGGGCCTGGTTGAGGAGGCCGTCGAGCCAGCCGCCTTTGGACAGCCTGTAAGTGAGGATCACCGTGACCGCGAGGGCCAGGCGGATCGAGAGCGCGAAGAACCACACGCCGTACATGGTGGAGAACCAGTGGTACGAGAGGGCCATCAGGCAGTCGAAGGCGAGCATGGTGAGCGTCACGGCGCCGAGCGGGATGCCGACGGCGGAGACGGCGTGCAAGCGGTGCGTGTGCCCGGCGGTGCGGTCGGTATCCTGGGCGAAGGACCAGCGGCGCAGGAGCACGGCGAGCAGGCCGAAGACGCCGACGTAGAGGGCGATGCGGACGAGGAAGAACGGCTCGTTCAGGAACCAGCTCTTCGCGATGAGGATCGGGTCATGGCCGACCTCGTGTCCGCCGGGGAGGAGGTGGGAGCCGTCCGTCCAATACCAGACGGCGTGACGGAAGTCGGGCAGGAAGGCCAGCGGGACGATGCCGGCCAGGATGACGACCGGCAGGCCGGCGATCAGGAGTTCCCAGTTGCGGCGGATGAGCGGGGCCCAGCCGGCGTCGAAGACGCGGGTGATCATCGTCAGCATCAGCATGCCGATGAGGACGGCGACCCAGAAGAGGGAGCCGACCAGGACGGAGAGGGCCTGACGGTTGTCGTGGTGCTGGACGCCGGCGAAGGCGAAGTACCAGACGACGGCGAGGGCGACGACGCCGACGGCCAGGAATTTCTTCCAGTGGGCGGTGAGGGCGTGAGGCGAGGAAGTGCTCATGGACGGATTACTTGATTTGGGCCTTCACGGCGGCGGGGACGAGTTCGGGCGGGCAGTTCTGGGAGAGCTGCAGGGCGCGCAGGTAGGCCACGACGGCCCAGCGCTCCTCGGGGGACAGCTTGTCGCCGTAACCCATCATGGTATTCTTGCCGTTGGTGATGACGTCGTAGATCTGGCCGTTCGGGTAGGCGCGGATGATCGGCGTCTGGAGGCTGGCGATCGTCACGATGGCGACGTCGCCTTCGAGCGCGGAGCGCACCTTCATGATGCCGTTGCCGTCGGCGGCGTCCCCATGGCAGACGGCGCAGTAGACCTGATACTTGGCCTGGCCGAGGGCGAGCACGGAGGCGTCGACCGCGTAAGGCTGCGGCTGGCCCTTCGTGAGCTTCAGCGACTGGGTCGGGAAACCCGCGAGGAAGGAACCTTGGGCGTCCTTGCCGGAGACGAACGACGGATTGAGGGATTCGGCGCGACGGTAGTCGGCGGAGAAGACCTTGAGGGGCTCGAGGCCGTTGCCGCGGGCGACGGTGCCGGCGACGGGCGGACGGGCGTCACGGCCGTCGGCGAAGAACTTGTTCTCCCCCTGGGCCTTGTACTTGTTCTGATAGTCCATGTCGTCGAAGACATAGACCGGGGTGTCCTTGGACACCTTGCCCTGGAAGCCGAGGAAGCTGATCGTGGCGACGACCGCGACGGCGAGGAATGCGAGGTAACGGGTCATGGGGGCGGATTAGTCGCGGATGACGGTGATCTCCTGGCCGCCGAGCGACTGGAGGAAGTTACGCGACTCATCGAGATGGAACCGCGGGTCGCGGGCCTCGAGGACGATCATGAACGTGTCATCGGAAACGCGCGCGAAGTGCGGGAGATCGAACAACGGATGATTGTGGCGCGGGAGGCGGTTGAAGATGAACTGGCCGAAGAAAGTGCCGAAGGCGGCGAACAGGATCGTGCACTCGTAGAGCACCGGGAACGGGAAGATCACGCTCCAGTAGGGCTTGCCGCCGACGATCAGCGGGTAGTCGTACGAGTTCATGTACCAGGTGAGGAGGCAGCCGGTGATGAAGCCGGTGACGCCGCCCAGCAGGGTCAGGCGAGGGACGGGGGAGCGAGGCAGGCCCATGGCCTGGTCCATGCCGTGGATCGGGAAAGGCGTGTGCACGTCCCAGTTCTTCCAGCCGGCGTCGCGCACCTTCTCGGCGGCGTGGAACACGTCGGAGACCTTGCGGAAAGTGCAGGCCACGCCGTGGATGCGTTCGTTGCGTTCGTTCATGGTCGGGGGGCGGCGAGGATCAGTGGGCGTGGGGGTCGGCCTGCGGCGCGACCATCTTCACCTCGGCCATGGGCAGCAGAGGCAGGAAGCGCACGAACAGGAGGAAGAGGACGGAGAAGAAGCCGAAGGTGCCGAAGAAGGTGAAGATATCCACGATCGTCGGGGAGTAGTAGCCCCAGCTGGACGGCAGGTAGTCGTTGGCGAGCGAGGTGATGGTGATCACGAAGCGCTCGAACCACATGCCGACGTTGACGAAGAGGCAGATGATCCAGACGAGGGAGTGGTTCTCGCGGACCTTCTTGAACCAGAAGAGCTGCGGGGTGATCACGTTGCAGGACACCATGATCCAGTAGGCCCAGGCGTACTGGCCGAAGGCGCGGTTCACGAAGGCGAACTTCTCGAAGGAGTTGCCCGAGTAGGCCGCGATGAAGAACTCGGTGGCGTACGCGTAGCCGACCATCGTTCCGGTGGCCAGGATGATCTTGCACATGTTGTCGATGTGGTACTGGTTGATGACGTCGTGCAGGCGGTAGATCGCGCGCAGCGGGAGCATCAGGGTCAGCACCATCGCGAAGCCGGAGAAGATGGCGCCGGCGACGAAGTACGGAGGGAAGATGGTCGTGTGCCAGCCGGGGACGTTCGAGACGGCGAAGTCGAACGAGACGATGGTGTGCACGGAGAGCACGAGCGGGGTCGAGAGGCCGGCGAGCAGCAGGTAGGCCATCTCGAAGTTGGACCACTGGCGGTTGCCGCCGCGCCAGCCCATGGCGAGGACGCTGTAGAAGGCCTTGCGCCACCAGGTGGTCGCGCGGTCGCGGATCGTGCCGAGGTCCGGGATCATGCCCATGTACCAGAACAGCGTCGAGACGGTGAAGTAGGTCGAGACCGCGAAGACGTCCCACTCGAGCGGGGAACGGAACTGCGGCCAGATGCCGTTCTGGTTAGGCAGGGGCAGGAGCCACCAGCCGAACCAGACGCGACCGACGTGGAAGAGCGGGAACAGGCCGGCGCAGCAGACCGCGAAGATGGTCATGGCCTCGGCGGCGCGGTTGATGGACGTGCGCCACTTCTGGCGGAGGAGGCAGAGGATCGCCGAGATCAGCGTGCCGGCGTGGCCGATGCCGACCCAGAACACGAAGTTGACGATGGCCCAGCCCCAGCCCACGGGCGAGCGCAGGCCCCAGGTGCCGGTGCCGGTCGCGACGAGGTAGCCGAGGCCGATGAACGTGAACGACGCGACGAAGAGCGCGACGCCGAACATGATCTTCCACCAGAGCGGGGTCTCTTCTTCGACGATGCCGCAGACCTTGTCGGTGATCCAGTGGAAGCCGCGGTTGTTGAGGATCAGCGGCGAGCGCGGAAGCTCGGCTGGACGAACCTTATCGAGGATCGCGGGGCGCTCCGAGGAGCTGTCGTGGGCGTGAGCCATGGGACGAAGGGACGATTAAGGGTTATTTGGCGTGAGGCTTCGCGCCGTGGGCGGGCGCGCCGTGGGCGTCGCCGTGCGGAGCGCCGTGCGCTTCGCGGCCGGCCATCTCGAGACGAGAGAGCGGGACGAGCTGGGCGCCCGGCATGCGGAGGTTGAGGTTGCGCAGCTTGGCCTGGTAGGTCGTGCGCGGACGGGTGTTAAGGTAGGTCAGCGCGCCGTAGGAACGGCTCGAAGCCTTGGCCTTGGCCACGCGGGTCTTGGGGTCGGTGATGTCACCGAACTCGATCGCGCCGGCCGGGCAGGCCTGCTGGCAGGCGACCTTGATGGCGCCGTCGCGGACGTTGATGTCGGCCGAATTACGGGCGCGGACCTTGGCCTGGATCTTGGCTTCCTGGATGCGCTGGACGCAGTAGGTGCACTTCTCCATGACGCCGCGCATGCGCACGGAGACGTCGGGGTTCTTCTGGAGCTGCGGGAGGTCGGCAGGGTCCTTGACGGACTTCTCCGGTCCGAGGGGACCTTCGTAGTAGTGGCCGTCGACGCGCTTGTTGAAGTCGAGGAAGTTGAAACGGCGGACCTTGTACGGGCAGTTGTTCGCGCAGTAGCGGGTGCCGATGCAACGGTTGTAGGCCATCGTGTTGAGGCCCTGGTCGTCGTGGACGGTGGCGTTGGCGGGGCAGACGGTCTCGCACGGGGCGGTCTCGCAATGCTGGCAGGCGACGCCCATGAAGGTGACCTGCGGGTCTTCGGGGATCGCGTTGCCGGCGGCGGCGCGGCCGTCGAAGAAGTAGCGGTCCAGACGAATCCAGTGCATGTTACGTCCTTTGAGCACCTGCTCGCGGCCGACGACGGGGATGTTGTTCTCGGACTGGCACGCGGTCACGCAGGCGTTGCAGCCGGTGCACGTGTTGAGGTCGATCGACATGCCCCACTGCTGGAGCGCGGGGAACTTGTCTTCGTGGCCCTGCCAGACGGCGACGTTCGGAGCGACGGAGTGGGCCGGGTGCTCGTAGGCGGAATTACCACGCGGGGTGGTGATGGCCTTCTGGGCGGGCGGCATGTTGCCGTCCTTGCCGTAGACGGCCGGAGCGTGGCCATCGATGCCGAGCTTGGCGAAATTCTCGTTCTTCCTGAGGTCCTCGACGTTGCCTTCGCGGATGATGTCGCGGCCTTCCATCGACCAGTGGTCCTGCATGTTGCAGACGGCGACGGTGGCGTCGGAGAGCGTGAACTTGGCGCCGGTGCGGACGGAGGGTTCGGCGGCGGTGACGAGCGGGTAGGCGTCGAAACCGTTGCCGGTGACGCGACCGGCGAGGCGTTCGTCGACGCGCGTGGCGACGCGGCCGGCGACGCGGCGGCCGAAGCCGAGCTGGAGACCGACGGTGTGGTCGGCCATGCCGGGCATGATGAAGACCGGACCGGTGACGGACTTGCCGCCCACGGTGACGGTGGCGACGCGGCACATCAGGCGGCCGTCGACGAGCTGGTTGATGTTCCGGTTGAGCGCGCCGATCTTGTTGATGAACATCGCGTCCGGCTCGATGGCCAGCTTCGCGGCGAACTTCGGGCTGACGAGGATGACGTTCTCCCAGACGGTCTTGGTCATGGGATCCGGAGCCTCGGCGAGCCAGCCGTTGTTGGCCAGAAGGCCGTCGCCGGAATGGACGCTGGGGAGGAGACGGACTTCGAGCGCGTCGAAGGAGAGGGCCGGAGCGGCGAAGGACTTGACCTGGGCGACGCCCACGGCGGGCTTGGCCGGAGCGAAGCCGGTGCCGGCGAGCACGCCTTCGGCGAGCCAGGCGGCGAAGGCTTCGTCGGTGACGTTCTTCGAGAGAGAATTGAAGGTCTCACGGACGAGCGCGTGCGGCTCCTTGTCGGAACCGGCGAAGGGCGCGAGGACGTCGAGCTCGGTGACCGTCGCGAACAGAGGGTCGATCATCGGCTGCACCGGCACGTAGGCTCCGTCGAGCGTGCGGCCGTCGGACCAGCTTTCGAGGTAGTGCGAGGCGGCGAGGAAGGTGCCCGCGGCGGCCTTCACGGCGGCCGAGGTCTCATCGAAGGACGGGCCGTGGTAACCGAGGCGGACGACCTTCTTGGCGGCCTGGATGGCGGCGGCGAAGTTCACGTCGGCCGGCGCGTCGTAGACGGGGTTGCCGCCGAGGATGACGAGGGTCTTGGCGGGCTGGGCCACGAGCGCGGAGATCGTCAGCGCGGAGGGGACCGGAGCGGCGACATACCTGACGGCGGCGGCGAGGGCCTGGTTGGCGAGGAAGACGGCGCGGTGCGCGTCGGCGGAGAGATGGTCGCCTGCGACGATGAGGGCTTCGCCCTTGGCGGCCTTGACGAGGTCGGCCACGCATTCGGTGACCCACTTGGCGTCGACGTTGATGCCCGAGACCTTGCCCTTGAGGGCGGCGGCGTCGGCGGAACCCTTCTGCGCGAGGACTTCGGCGGCGAAGAGGATCGCGAGGCCGGAGATGTGCGAGGACGAGGCGCGGAGGCGATGGTCGGCGGCGGCTCCGGTCAGCGAGAAGACGGATTCGACGACGTAGAGGCGCGTCATCTTCTCGGCTTCGGCGGCCGTGTCGGCGCGACGGGCGGAGGCGTAGGCGCGGGTGTCTTCGACGGTGGCGTCATGGGCGCCGAGGAAATCGCGGTCGAGGCTCAGCACGCGGCGGGCCTTGGCATAATCAGGCAGCGCGCGGGCGCCGAGGACGGCGTCGGCGCGGTTCTGAGCCACCGGGGCGTATTCGACCCAGCGGGCCTGAGGGTAAGCGACCTTGAGCGCGGCGACGAGGCGGGCGCGCGTGGGCGAAGTGGACGGGCGGGCGAGGAAGGCGAGACCGGCGCCGGCATCAGCCTTGGCGTCGGCGGCGAGACCGCGGAGGAAGCTGCGGGCGGCGGCGACGGAAAGGACGGAACCGTCGGCGGCGAGGGAAGCCTGCGCGCGATCCGGATCGTACATGTCGAGCACGCTGGCCTGGGCGAACTTCGAAGAAGCGCCGCCGTTGGCGCGGTGGCTCGGGTTGCCTTCGATCTTGGTCGGGCGGTGCTGGTGCGTCTCGACGAGGATCGGCTGGTTGGCGAACTCGCCGGGGAAGGACGAAGCGTAATACGTGGCGACGCCGGGGATGGTGTTCTCCGGCTGCTTGGCGTAAGGGAGCGTGTGGTTGCGGGGCTCGCGGCAACCGGCGAGGCCGAGGCCGGCGAGACCGAACGAAGCGCCCATGAGCATCAGGAATTCGCGGCGTTCGACGGAGGAGATGGCGGAGGCGCCGTCGAGGAACTCACGTTCGGCGCGGGTACGGAACTCGGGCGACTTGTTACGCTCGTCGAGGCTGCGCCAGTAGGAGGGACCGGTCGGCTCGCCGGCCTGGGCCGCGGGGTGTTCAAAGACTTTCTTGCTCATCGGAAAAGGCGTGGGGGATTAACGGTGGCAGCCCGAGCAGCTCTGGGGCGGATTGACCTTCCAGTCGTGCACGAACTTCGTGCCGTCGGCGGTCTGCTGGGCGGGCGAAGCGGCCTTGAAGCCGAGGTCGTAGACCTTGTCGACCGGGCGCAGGACCTGCTCGGGATTACGGTGGCAATCGAGGCAGAAGGACATGTTGAGGGACTTCTGCTGGCCGACGACGACCTGTTGGTCGATGCGTCCGTGGCACTCGACGCAGCTGACGCCGCGGTTCACGTGGACGGCGTGGTTGAAGTAGACGTAGTCAGGCACCTTGTGCACCTTGACCCAGCGGATGGCTTCGCCGGTCTCGACGCTCTTCTTGACGAGCGCCAGCGCGGGGCTGTCGCTCTTCACCTGACTGTGGCAGTTCCAGCAGGTGTTGGTCGTCGGCACGTTCGAATGGCCCGACTTGTCGACGTAGTTGTGGCAATAGCGGCAATCGAGACCGAGGACCGAGTCCGGACCGGCGTGAAAGGAGTGGTCGAAGGCGACGGGCTGATCCGGAGTGTATCCGACGTTCAGATACTTGTTGGTGGCGTACTCGTTGACCGCGGCGGCCACGACGACTCCGGTGACCAGGAGACAGACGAGGACCTGGAACGGGGCGGCGTTGATCGCCCGGGAGAAGAAGTTACCGCGGGGGGCTGGGCGGTTGAGGAATTCGAGGAGTTTGCGCATCGCGTTCAGACGAAGGGATTGGCGGGTTTTTTGACCGAAGAAGCACGAAAGGCAGGAACCCTTCGCAACCCAAATTTGAGGGGTTTTAGTCGCTTTTCTATGATTCGCTGTGAATAGTGGCTATAGAAACATGTGAATGGGATGTGATTACGTATTTTAAAATATTGAATAGCAATTATTTACACAGTTTAGAACTATTCTAGACAAGTACCCCTTCCCCACTCACCTTCTTGCTCGCTTCCAAACTATTAGGCCAGCCAACGGAAAACCCCAGAGGGGCTTATCCGATGACTGGCCTAGGCTCGAAGTGACTCCGAATCAGCGGGTCAGGGACTTCGCCGCGCTCTGGACGAGATCCACGAAGCTCTTGGCCTCGAGGGAGGCGCCGCCGATCAGGCCGCCGTCGATGTCATGCTCGGCCAGGAGGGCGTCGGCGTTGTCGGGCTTCATCGATCCGCCGTAAAGGATCCGGACGCGGGCCGCGGTCTCTGCGCCGAACTGGGCGACCAGCAGCGAGCGGATGAAAGCATGGACTTCCTGGGCCATGGCCGGGGTGGCGGTCTTGCCGGTGCCGATCGCCCAGACGGGCTCGTAAGCGATGATGACCTGCTCGGCCTTGCCTGCGGGTACGCCGGCCAGACCGAGCTCGACCTGGCGCTTCACCACGGCGTTGGTGGTGCCCGCCTCGCGCTCGGAGAGCAGCTCTCCGACGCAGAGGATGGGCTTGAGGGAGGCGCCGAGGGCGGCGTTGACCTTGCGGTTGATGAAGGCGTCGTCTTCGCCGAAGAGGCTGCGGCGTTCGCTGTGGCCGAGGATCACGTAGCCGACATGGAGGTCGCGCAGCATCGCCGCCGAGACTTCGCCGGTGAAGGCGCCGTTGGCCTTGTCGTGCATGTTCTGGGCGCCCACGGCGAGGTGGGTGCCTTCGGCGGCGGCGCTCACCGCGGAGAGCGCGGTGAAGGGCGGGCAGAGGACCACCTGGACGGCGGATTCGATGCCGACGGCGGCGGCGATGGCCTTGACGAGTTCGGTGCCTTCGGTGGCCGTCTTGTTCATCTTCCAGTTACCGGCGATGAGAGGAGTGCGTTTGGACATGGGAGTGGTTTCGGATGAGTGTTTGCAGGGGTCCGGGGCGGTTCAGGCCGAGAGGGCCGCGACGCCGGGGAGGACCTTGCCTTCGAGGTATTCGAGGGAAGCGCCGCCGCCGGTCGAGCAATGCGAGACCTTGGTGTCGACGCCGAACTTCTTGGCCGCCGTGGCGGTGTCGCCGCCGCCGACGATGGTGATCGCACCGCGGTCCGTGGCCTTGGCCACCGCCGCCGCCATGGCCTTGGAACCGACGGCGAACTTCTCGAATTCGAAGACGCCGCAAGGACCGTTCCAGACCACCGTGCCGGCGCGGCCGATGGCGGCCTCGTACAGCTTGACGGATTCAGGACCGCAATCCATGCCTTCCCAGCCGGCAGGGATGCCGGACTGCATGGTGGCAGGCTGGGTGTTGGCATCAGGCGAGAACTTGTCGCCGCAGAGGAAGTCGACCGGGAGGGTGACCTTCACGCCGCGGGCCTTGGCCTTGTCGAGCAGCTCCTGGACGATCTTGGCGCCTTCGGCGTCGTAGAGGGAGTTGCCGATTTCCATGCCGTCGCAGACCTTGCGGAACGTGTAAGCCATGCCGCCGCCGATGATGATCTCGTCGGCCTTCTCGATGAGGTTGCGGATGAGGGGGATCTTGTCGGCGATCTTGGCGCCGCCGAGGATGGCGAGAAGCGGGCGCTTCGGATTGTTGAGCACGGCATCAAAGGCCTTGAGCTCGGCTTCGAGGAGGTAACCGGCGGCCTTGCGGGCCAGGCTGACGCCGACCATCGAGGAGTGGGCGCGGTGGGCGGTGCCGAAGGCGTCGTTCACGTAGACGTCGCCCAGACGCGAGAGAGAGGCCCTGAATTCGGCCACTTTGGCGGGGTCGGCCTTCTGGCTGGTACCGTCCTCGAGCTTCACTTTGCCCTCTTCCTCGATGTGGAAGCGGAGGTTTTCGAGGAGCAGGATCTCACCGGGCTTGAGGGCCTTGGCGGCCGCCTCGGCCTCGGCGCCCACGCAGGCGGCGACGAACTTCACCGGCTGGCCGAGCAGCTTCTCGAGCTCGGCGGCCACGGGTCGGAGGGAGAACTTCTCGACGACCTTGCCGTCCGGACGGCCGAGGTGGGACATGAGCACCAGGGAGGCGCCGCCTTCGAGCAGGAACTTGATCGTCGGCAGGGCCGCGGCGATACGCTGGGTATTCGTGATGGCGCCGGTCTTCTTGTCCTGGGGGACGTTGAAGTCGACACGGACGAGGACACGCTGGCCCTTGACGGAGCCGAGTTCGCGGAGGGTAGGAGCAGGCATGGTGGTGAAAGGCTGCAGAGAAAGGCGTAAGCCGAGGGGTGGGAAGAACAAACCGCCCGAGGCCTCGCAAACCCTCATAAGCACCCTCCCCTGTCCCGTCGGGAGCCCAAAACAAGACAGGCGACCCGGATGGGCCGCCTGTCGCGGAGGAATCCAAGCCGGGCTCAGAGCTTGGCCGTGACCTTGCCCAGGAGCTCGACGACGCGGTTGGAGTAGCCCCACTCGTTGTCGTACCAGCTGATGAGCTTGAAGAAGTTCTTGTTCAGCTCGATCGAGGAGCCGGCGTCGAAGATCGACGAGCTCTTGTCGTGGATGAAGTCCGAGGAGACGACTTCTTCGTCGGTGTAGGCCAGGATGCCCTTCATGTAGGTCTCGGACGCCTTCTTGAGGGCGGCCTTGATCTCGGCGAGGGAGGTGTCCTTGGTGGTCTTGACGGTGAGGTCGACGACCGAGACGGTCGGGGTCGGGACGCGGAAGGCCATGCCGGTCAGCTTACCCTTCACTTCCGGGAGGACGAGGGCGACGGCGCGGGCGGCGCCGGTGGCGGACGGGATGATGTTGATCGCGGCGGAACGGCCACCCTTCCAGTCCTTCT
>JBEEPO010000009.1:0-62083 GCA_041191065.1 Verrucomicrobiota bacterium
CCAAGGTCCTCAAGGCCAAGGGCTACCCCTACCAGTATTACTTCTGCCAGGACTCCGGCCACGGCATCGGCAACGCCCGCGCCCAGCTCCTGCCTGCCGCCCTCGAATGGCTCTGGCAGGGCTATCAGCCGCGCTGAGACGACGTCTCGGGATTGCCCAACCGAGGGCATCTGTGATGCTAATGAGACCGCCGACCCTGGCGGTCCCTTACGCATGGGAGAATCCCCCACCCCCTCCGACCACACCCTGCAGGTGCAGCGACTCTTCGTCCAGCACCAGCAGGTGGTGCTGTATTACGTCCTGACGATCGAACCGAATCTCGGTGATGCCCAGGACATCGTGCAGGAGACTTTCCTCACCGTGTCGCGCAAAGCGGACACCTATCAGCTCGGCACGAATTTCCCTGCCTGGGCCTGCGTGGTCGCCCGTTACCAAGCGCTCCAGTTCCAGCGCACCCGCGCCCGGGCCGCTGCGCGCCTGGACGACGACGTGATGGAGATGCTCTACGGCGAAGAAGCCCCCACCCCGGAAATACTCGGCCCGCGCACGGAGGCCCTCAAAGGCTGTCTCGGAAAGCTTGCCCCGATGGCGGGCGACCTCATCCGTCGCCGCTACCACCTCGGCCAGATGCCCGAAGCCATCGCCGCCGCCGTCGGCTGGACGCCGAACTCCGTGCGCGTCGCGCTCACCCGCGCCCGTCAGACCCTCCGCGCCTGCGTTGATCGCTCGCTCGGCACTTCCGAACTTTCATGAAGTCCGAACGCCTTGACGCCCTCTTCGACGCCTGGTCGGAGTCTCGCCTGACTCCCGCCGAAGCGAGCGAACTCAGCGCCCATCTCCGCGGCGACGCCGAAGCCCGCGCCCGCTTCCGCGAGGCCGCCGCCTTTCACGGGCATCTCCACGCGGCCCTCGACGGCCTCAATCTCGACCAGGCCACCGCCCCGGCGAAGTCCTTGGATTTCCCGCAGCGTAGCCGAGCCCTCGGGTTCGTCGCCATGCTGCTCGGCGTAGCCCTGACGGTCGCCTCCTTCGGCTGGGCGCTCGCCTCGCGCTCGGATCGCGCCGAAAGTCGCTCCTTGGACATCCATGACGGCGGCTTCGACGGCGTCGCAGGGCAGGTCGCCGACGGATTCCCGGCTCGCGCCTTCACTTGGGGCGGCGACCCGAGCGAAGTCGTCCGCGCTGGCGACCATGCCACGGCGCTGCGCTTTTTGGAAGCCGCCGGCGAACAGACCGTCCCGAACAGCCCTCGTCAGTCGTGCGACGTCTTCCAGATCGTCGACCTCCGCTCCGTGCGCGACCAGCTGCTGACTTCCGGCGAAGCCCTCGTCGAACTCTCCGTCAGCCTCCGCGACGACCGGCCGGCGGGCTCCGAAACCATCCGCTTCATCTCCAAGGTGTATGTCTTCGAAGGCTCGCCCGCGGACATCATCGGCCATTGGCCGCCCGTCGCCGACCAGACCCTCGGCAGCGGCGCCCAATTCCACGTCAGCCGCGGCGGCCCCGACGGAGCCTGGCGCCCGCTGACCACCCGTTGCGTGGTGCCGCCGACCGCCGGTTTCCTGGTCGTGCAGCTCGGGGTCGGCAGCGCCGGAGCGCCAGGCAGCACCTCGCCCAAGCTAGGTCGTCAATTCGCCGACGACGTCCGCTTGACCCTCCGCACGCGCCCCAGCAAAGCCGAGCTGGCCTCCCGCTGAAACCTCCATGACACTTATCGACCGCATCCTGCCTTCCCTGAAGGCGCTCGTCGCCAGCTGGCTCTGCTGCAACCTGGCCTTCTGGGCCGGCGTGATCCCTTGGTGGGTCACCTATCGGCGTCCGTTCAGTCACGACATGCGAGACCTCGACGTCCTGCTCGTCATCGGGTTCGTCACCGCCTGCTATCTCTCGCTCTGCTGGCTGTTCCTCGCGCTCCCCTGCGAGCTCTTCCGGACCAAAGGCCTGGGCTCCATGACCCCTCGCCGCGGCGCTTTGATCGGCGTGCTGGCTTCGCTCCCGTTCGTCGTCGCGCTCATCACCGCATCAGGCTGGCGCGCGACGGAGGAACTCGCCACCAACCCTGCGGTCACGCTCGAAGCCTTCCTCGGCACCCTGCCGCATGTCATGGGCATGCTGGCGACCGGGCTGAGCTTCGGCTGGCTCCGTCAGAAGTGGTCGCCGTCCGGCTCCGTTGCTCCGGGCAGCGGGCACTTCGCCGCCGGCCTCCTCGTCTTGGCCTGCTTGTGCGCGCCCTCGGCCCAGGCCGCCGAACCTGCGGCCAACCGACCCAACATCCTCTTCATCGTCGCGGACGACCTGGCCACGCGACTCGGCTGCTACGGCGACAAGACGGCGATCACGCCGAACCTCGACCGGCTCGCCCAGGAAGGCGTCGTCTTCGAGCACGCCTACGCGCAAGGCGTCGTCTGCACCCCCAGCCGCACCTGCTTCATGCTCGGCTTGAACAACCGGCACGCCAACCCGAACCATTTCATAAAATATCCGGCCACGATGACGATGGGTCGCTGGTTCCGCGAGCATGGCTACCAGACCTGCGCCATCGGCAAACTCGACCACGACGACCCCAAGGACAGCTTTGTCGACCCCAAGGCCTGGGACGTCCGGGTGAAGCGCGAGGACATGCCGCCCAAGACGAAGCCCGCCCAACTCAAGACGTTCGACGAGGACCTTGGCCAGAAGCGGGCACGCATCGGTTTCTATGGCGTGAACGAATCCGTCGATGCCATCGCCGACGCGACCCGCGCCGAACGGCTGTTGAAGTTCTTCAAGGAAGAACGCGACCCGAAGAAGCCCTTCCTCGCCTGCATCGGCTTCCACGCCCCGCACGTGGCCTGGGAGGCGACCCGCGCCGCCCGCGAAGCGCACGACCCCAGGAAATTCGTCCTCGAACCGACGCCGGCCGATGCGAGCCCGCTGCCCAAGGGGTCCCTGCTCCACGATCCGGGCATGGAGCTCAGCGAAGGCCGCCAGCGCGAAGGCATGCATGCTTACTACGCGGCGGTCACGACGCTTGACGGCATCATCGGCGACCTCCTGGCCCGGCTGAAGGCCGACGGCCATCTCGACAACACCTTGATCGTCTTCACGAGCGACCATGGCTACCACCTCGGCTGGCGCGGACAGTGGTGCAAGCATAGCCTCGACGAACAGGTCACCCGCGTCCCGCTCATCGTGAAGATGCCCGGCGGCGCCTCGGCCCGCGCGCAGGGCATCGTCGAGCTCATCGACCTCTTCCCCACGTTCACCGACTTCACCGGACTCCCCGCGGCCCCGGATCTGGACGGCAGAAGCTTCCTGACCTTGGTGCGTGATGCGAAGACCCCGGGCAAAGCCGCCGCCTTCTGCCGGGGCGCCAATGGTCGTACCGTCCGCACCTTGCGCTATCGTCTGACCGAACGGACCGACGGATCGGTGGAACTGTACGACCACGCCAGCGATCCTCTCGAATACCACAGCCTGGCCGCCCTCCCCGAACACGCCGCCACGGTGAAACGTCTCCGCGGCCTCCTGCTCGCCGAAATGGGCCAACCGCCTGCCTTGAAGAAATAATCCAGCCATGAGACTAGCGATCCTCGCCCTGTTCTGTTCCTCGGTCTTGGCCCTTGAATACCCGCACAAGCCCGCCGATCCCCAGCCGACCGGCTGGCCGTTGACCGCCGAAGAGCGCGCGTACGTGACCGGCAAAGCCGAGCATGACCGCCGCCCCGGTCGTGAAAGCAACCAACACCTCCCCCGACTCTGGCCGCAGGTACCGACCGCCGGATTCTTCGGCGGCGACGCGTGGCTGAAGCTCCATGAGGCACATGTGAAGACCGTCCAAGCCAACGCTGGTCCGGTGGACGTGTTGCTGGTCGGTGACAGCATCACGATACAATGGGGCGCGTCCTGGGCGAAGGAGTTCCCCGACCGCAAAGCGGTGAACATCGGCATCGGCGGCGACAAGACCCAGAACGTGCTCTGGCGTCTCGACCACGGCGGCGTCGCGGGACTCCAGCCGAAGACCATCGTGCTGATGATCGGCAACAATAACATGTTCTTCACGCCCGAGACCGGCGTAGACGCCGCGGCGAAAGGCGTCGAAGCGTGCGCACGCAATCTGCGTGAGAAATTCCCCGACGCCGAGCTCATCGTCGCGAAGATCCTCCCCTGCCACGCTCCCAAGAACCGCTTCTACGAAGACATCCTGCTGACCAACGCCGAGATCGAAAAACTGAACCTCGGGGCCGACCCGAAGATCCGCGTGCTCGACCTGACGGCGGATTTCCTGAATCCGGACGGCACGATCAAGCAGGCGCTCTACGCTCCCGACAACATCCACCTCTCCCCCGAGGGATATGCGGCCTACGCGGCCCGCCTGAAGCCCCTGCTGGAAGCTACGTCCAAGCGCTGACATGCCCGCCCTCCGCCTCGCCGCCCTCCTGATGCTCTCCGTCGCCACGACGGCGGCGGAACCGCGGGCGTTCCTGGAGAAGCATTGCTTCGAATGCCATGATCCGGAGACGAAGAAAGGCGGCCTCGACCTGACCACGCTGGGCCCGGAGCAGTCGAACCCGGCGAAGTGGACGCAGATTCATGATGCGGTGGCGGCCGGCGAGATGCCTCCCGCCAAGCGCAAGAAGCGGCCCTCGGCCGGCGAGACCTCGGTCTTCCTGCAAGAGCTCGACACCACGCTGACGAAGCTCTCCGCCGAAGCCCGCCCGACCCGCATCCAGCTCCGCCGGCTGACCCGCGTGGAATTCGAGAACACCCTGCAAGACCTCCTCGCCCTGCCGCGCCTCGACATCCAAGGCCTGCTGCCCTCCGACGGACGCGTGGCGGGCTACGACAAGATCGCCGGCGGACTCGACCTCTCCCCCGGACATCTCGCCGCCTACGCCGAGGCGATCGAGAAGGCCCTCGACCTCGCCATCGCGACGCAAAGCACGGCACCGCGGGTCTACCAGAAGCGTGTCTACCCGGCAGGGCTATTCAAGTTCGGAGGCAACCTCGCCCATGGTCAGTTCGTCCTGCTGAAGGACAAGCAGCCTGACCCTGCCCTGCCCGTCCGCGGCGGCCATGAGGACAAGAAGGGTCATGTCGGCTTCGAAGGTCCCGACCTCAAAGAGCGCGGCGCCTTGGTGAAGAGCCCCGCCGTAGCCAAGAGCCAGAGCGCGGTCGGCCTGCTCAACCCGAACCTCGCGGGTTACGAAGCCGCGATGAACGTCGCCCCGATCTACGCCGGCCTGTATCGCCTACGACTCTCCGTCTGGGGCTTCCACTGGGCCAACGGCCGGCCGAATCCCTGCGACGCTCCCCAGGCTGCGGTGCTCCGCGCGCACGAAGAAGGCAAGCAGCAGGAAGGCGGCCGCCTGCTCGCCGCCTTCACCGCGCCGTCGATGGAGTCCAAGATCGGCGAGATCACGACCTGGCTCGACGCGCATGAATCCATCGTCTTCGACCCGGTGTCGGTGCCTTGGAACGGACTGCGCATCGGCCAGGTCGCCGGTCGCGCCGCCAAGCATGTCGGCCCGGGCGTGGCGCTCGACTGGTTCGAGATCGAAGGCCCGCTCAACCCGGTCTGGCCGCCCGTCAGCCACAGCCGGCTCTTCGGCTCGCTGCCGATCAAGCCATGGGCCGGAGGTGAAGCCCTGCCCCCGCGTCGTGAGAAGATCCGGAGCCAAGGCGGCTATCTGCCGAGCATGCATTTCGACCTTACGCCGGCGGAACGTGAACCGAAGCTCGAGACGGTACAGTCGGCGGACCCGACCGAGGACGCCCGTCGCCTTCTCGCAGACTTCCTGCCCCGCGCCTTCCGTCGCGACGTAGCCGCAGCAGAGATCGAGCCTTACCTTGAACTGCTGCGCCGACGTCTGGCATCGAAGGACTGTTTCGAAGACGCCATGCGACGCGTCTACGTGGCCGCACTGACCTCGCCGGAATTCCTCTTCCTCGCCGGCGATGCCAACCCGGACCCCGCCGAGTTCACCTTGGCCTCACGCCTCTCCTACTGGCTCTGGAACGGCCCGCCGGACGCCGCCCTGCTCGCCGCCGCCCGCGACGACTCCCTGCGCCGCCCGGAAATCCTCCGAGCCCAGATCGACCGCATGTTGGCCGACCCAAGGGCGCAACGCTTCGTCAGCGACTTCACGCGCCAGTGGCTCGACCTGAGCCGGCTCGACGAGACCAATCCTGACCCACTGCTCTATCCGGAATATCGCTTCCTGCTCGGCGAAGGCGTCGCCGGCGAGCCCGCGGCCTTGTTCGCCGAATTACTTAAGGAAGATCTCCCGGCGCGGTCGCTCCTGCAGCCGGACTTCGCGATGCTCACGCAACGTCTCGCCGAACATTACGGTATCAGCGGCGTCACGGGCGTCGAGCGACGCAAGGTCGCGCTGCCCCCGGGACACCTGCGCGGCGGACTTCTCGGCCAGGCGGCCATCCATAAGCTCACCGCCAACGGCACGACCACCTCGCCCGTCAAACGCGGCGTCTGGGTCTCCGATCGCCTCCTCGACGATCCGGCGCCGCCGCCTCCGCCCGGCATTTCCGCGGTCGACCCGGACACCCGTGGTACCACCACAGTCCGCGAGCAGCTCGACAAGCATCGCTCCGACCCCAACTGCGCGGCCTGCCACGCCAAGATCGATCCGCCCGGCTTCGCGCTGGAGGCTTTCGATCCGATCGGCGGCCTTCGCTCCCGCTATCGCTCCAATGGAAAGGGCGACATCCCGGCGGAGAAAGGGCAAGTGCCGTGGCGCGTCGAGTACAAGCTCGGCCTGCAGGTCGACGCCGCCGGCGAACTCCGCGACGGACGGTCATTCAACGGACCAGGCGAGCTGGCCGCCCGCCTCGCCGCCGACGACGCCCGCCTCGCCCGGGCCTTCGTCGCCCACCTGACCCGTTATGCCACCGGCGCGGAAGTCTCCTACGCCGACCGCGCGGACGTCCGGCGCATCGTCGAAGAAACCCGCGGGGAAGGCTATCGCCTGCGTGCCCTCATCCATGGGCTTGCACGCAGCCGCCTCTTCCTTCCCCCTCAGCGCTAGCCCCATGCCGAAGCTTTCGTTCGCCTGCCTCCTGCTCCTCCGCGCTGCTTCATCCTGGGCCTCGATTCCCCACGCACCGGCTGGCACACCGGGCCCTTACGATGCGAAGGCCTGGCGTGCCGACTGGCCCGGCTGCCCTTGGGAAGACGGCGTTAGCGAAGGCCGCCTCAGCGTGGTATCACGTCCCGCAGGTAATCGCTGGAGGGTAGATTACGCCCCGGGCCGCATCGGCCCGTCCGAAGGCGGCGCGGCGTGGAATCAGTCCTTTGACGGACGCGACGAAGTCGTCCTCACTTACGTGGTCCGCTTCTCGCCTGACTTCGACTGGCGCCGGGGCGGCAAGCTCCCCGGCCTCGGCGGCGGCCCGGGCAAGACGACCGGAGGCCGGCGCGCCGACGGTATCAATGGCTTCTCGGTGCGACCGATGTGGCGGGCCGACGGACGCATGGAGGCCTACGCCTACCATGCCGGCCAGACCAGGGATTACGGTGACAGCTTCAGCCTGCCCAAGAGCTTCCGGATCCCGCGCGATCAGGACGTCAACATCCGCCTGCGCGTGCGCCTGAACCATCCCGACCGCGCTGATGGCCTGCTCGAACTCAAAGTCACTTACGGCCAGACGACGGCCGAAGTCACCGCGCAGACGATGGTCTGGCGGAAGGCGGCTACCCTGCGAGCCGACAAGTTACTGTTCGAGACCTTCCACGGTGGCAGCGATCTCTCCTGGGCGCCGGAACGCGCCTGCCATGCCGAATTCGGCGACCTCCGCCTTGAATAAGCCCTTATGATGAACCGACGTGACTTCCTCCTCGCCGCCGGCGCCTGCTTGGCGTTGCCGGCGTTGGCCAAGGCCGCCGAGAAGACCCCGCCCAAGCGGATGGTCGCGATCCACGTGCCGCTCGGGATGATGCCGCAATATTTCTTCCCCGCGGACGGCGCCACCTCCAGCCCCTACCTCGACCTGCTCGCCGAGCACCGCTCTCGCTTCACTTCCTTCGCCGGCCTCTCCCACCCCGGCGTGGACGGCAACCACCATGCCGGACAGTGCTTCCTCACGGCCGCGCCGCACCCGGGCCAGCCGACTTTCCGCAACACCCAGTCGCTCGATCAGTTCGTCGCGGAGAAGATCGGCGAAGACACCCGCTTCGGATCGCTCGCCGTCTCGGTCCGTAAGGGCGAACATTACGCCGACTCCATCGCCGTCTCCCGCTCCGGCGTGATCCTGCCCGCGGAGACCAGCGCCGAACGGCTCTACCGGAAACTCTTCGTCGCGGGCACGCCCGAGGAGAAGGCCGCCACGATGCGCCGCATCCAGGCCGGCGGCAGCGTGCTCGACCTCATCCTCGACAAGGCCAAGCGACTGGAAAGGAACTCCGACCCTCAGGATCGGGCGCGGCTCGACCAGTACTTCCAGAGCGTCCGCGAGCTCGAAGGCCGCCTGCAGCGCAGCATCGCCTGGGAGCACCGGCCCAAGCCGAAGGTAGATTACCCGATGCCGAAGGACATCGCCGACGCCAACGAAGTCGTCGCCCGGTCCCGGCTGATGTTCGACCTCGTCCGCCTGGCTCTCCAGACGGACAGCACCCGCGTCGTCACGCTCACCCTGAGCACCTTCTCCGTGGTCCCGCACGTCCCCGGCGTGAAGAATGAGACCCACGGGCTCACCCACCACGGCAACGAACCGGACAAGATCGCCGAGCTCCGTCGCATCGAGGAGGCGCAGCTCAAGGTCTTCGGCGAACTGCTCGCCGCCCTCGGCGAGACCCGCGAGACCGGCGGCAGCCTGCTCGATCGCACGCAGGTGCTCTATGGTAGCTGCCTCGGCAACGCCAACTCGCACAGCAATCAGAACCTGCCGATCATCCTGGCCGGCGGCGGTTTCCGTCACGGCGGACACCTGGCCTTCGACCGGACGAACAACACCCCTCTCGCCAACCTCTTCGGCAGCATGCTGCAGGACCTGGGCGTGGAAGCCGATCGGTTCGCGACGGGCACGGGTACCCTCCGCGGCTTGCGGTCCTGAGGAACGGGATTGCAGGTCCGGGGGATTCGGCTGACATCAGCCCACCCCCATGCGCACCCTGCTGCTCGCCCTGCTCGGTCTCACCGCCGCCCTTCCCGCCCAGGATATCGTCATCTACGGCGGCACTTCCGGCGGCATCACCGCGGCCATCCAGGCGGCCCGCGAAGGCCGCACGGCCGTGCTCATCGAACCGACGCAGTTCCTCGGCGGACTGACGACCGGCGGCCTCGGCGCCACCGACATCGGCAACAAGAGGGCCATCGGTGGCCTCTCCCGTGAGTTCTACACGGCCGTCGGCACCCATTACGCCGATCCTGCGAAGTGGGTCCACCAGACCCGGGCCGACTATTTCTCGCGACGTCCCCACGGCAACGCCGCCGACGAAGGCACGATGTGGACCTTCGAGCCGCATGTGGCTTCGGCGATCTACGACCGGATGCTCAAGTCCGCCGGCGACAAGGTGACCGTCGTCTTCGGCGAACGCCTCGACCTGAAGAAGGGCGTGGTCAAGGACGGCACGCGCATCGTGAAGATCGTCATGCAAAGCGGCCGGGAGTTCTCGGGCAAGATGTTCATCGACGCGACCTATGAAGGCGACCTGATGGCCAAGGCGGGCGTGAGCTACCACGTCGGCCGCGAAGCCAACGCCACCTACGGCGAGACGCTCAACGGCGTGCAGGTCGGACATGCGCGCTCCCACCAGTTCAAGGTCGAGGTCGACCCTTACGTGAAGAAAGGCGATCCCTCCAGCGGCCTCCTGCCTGGCATCGAAAAAGAGATCCCCGGGCCTGACGGCTCCGGCGACCGCAAGGTGCAGGCCTATAATTTCCGCATGTGCACGACGGACGTCCCGGAGAACCGCCGCGACTGGGAGAAGCCGGCCAACTACGACGAGCGCTGGTATGAGCTGGCGCTCCGCAACGTCGAGGCCGGCGAAGACCGTAACTCCTGGGCCCCGACGCCGATGCCCAACCGCAAGACGGACACCAATAACAACTTCGCCATCAGCACCGACTTCATCGGCCAGAACTGGGATTACGCCGAGGCCGACTACGCCACCCGCGCCAGGATCTGGCAGGCCCACGAAGACTGGCAGAAGGGCCTGATGTGGACCTACGCTCATCACCCGCGCGTGCCGGAAAAGATGCGCCTGGCCTTCCAGAAGCTCGGCCTCGCGAAGGATGAGTTCAAGGACAACGGCAACTGGCCCCGCCAGCTCTACGTCCGCGAAGCCCGCCGCATGGTCTCCGACTACGTGATGTCCGAGAAGAACTGCCGCCGCACGGAGGTCATCGACGACTCCGTCGGCATGGGCGCCTACAACATGGACTCGCACCACATCCAGCGGTTCGTGACCAAGGAAGGCTTCGTGCGCAACGAGGGCGACGTCCAGGTCGGCAGCAAGCCGTATCCCGTCAGCTACCGGAGCATCCGCCCGAAGGCCTCGGAATGCACCAACCTCCTCGTGCCCGTCTGCCTCAGCGCGAGCCATATCGCGTACGGCTCGATCCGCATGGAGCCGGTCTTCATGGTCATGGGCCAGTCCGCCGCCACCGCCGCCAGCCTCGCCATCGAGCGCGGCACCACCGTCCAGGCCGTCGACTACGGCGAGCTCAAGGAACGCCTCCTCGCCGCCGGCCAGGTCCTCGACTTCATCCCCGCTGCCGCGACGGGTGGCGCCCATGGCGTGGATAAGGCAAAGCTTTCGGGCGTCGTCGTGGATGATACCGCCGCCGCGCTCAAAGGCTTCGATGCCACCGGCCACACCAGCCCACGCTATGTCGGCGACGGCTATCGCCATGACGGCAACAGCGACAAAGGTGCGATGACCGCCCGCTACGCCCCCACCCTCCCCGCCGCCGGCGCCTACCGCGTCGCGGTCTCCTACAGCATCAACGGCAACCGCGCGACGAACGTCCCGGTGACGATCCGTCATGCCAACGGCGAAACCAAGGTCCTCGTGAACCAGAAGCTCAAGCCCTCCGTCGACGGCCTCTTCCATGTCGTCGGTACCTTCGAATTCGCCACCGGCCAGGCCGGCTGGGTCGAAATCAGCAACGCCGGCACCGACGGCCACGTGATCGTCGACGCCGTGCAGTGGCTGCGGACCAAATGAGCTGACGGCGTTTTAGGCTCAACCTTTGGGCACGCATGGGGTTAATATGGACATACCCCATGAACCTCCGCCTCTTCCTGACCGGACTCGTCTGCCTATGCGCCTGCCCCACCTCGGCGCAGACGACGAAGCAGCCTGACATCGTCTTCTTCCTGATCGACGACCTCGGCTTCGCGGACTGCGGCTTCAACGGCGGCAAGGAGATCAAGACCCCGAACATCGACCGGCTCGCCCAAAGCGGCGCGATCATCGAAAGCCACTACGTCCAGCCGGTCTGCTCGCCGACCCGTTCCACGCTCATGACCGGGCGCTACCCGACGCATACCGGCGTCTACTCGATCGTCTCGCCCGGGGCCGGCTGGGGCCTGCCACTCGCCGAACGCACGCTGGCCGACGCCCTGCGTTCGGCCGGCTATCGCACCGCTCTCACGGGGAAGTGGCATCTCGGCGAATTCGAGAAAGCCTACCAACCCAATGCCCGCGGCTTCGACCACCAGTATGGCCACTTCTTCGGGATGCTCGACTACTTCACCCATGAACGGATGAACAAGCTCGACTGGTATCGCAACGGTGAGCCGCTGAAGGAAGAAGGCTACACGACGCAGCTGATCGCCAAGGAGGCCTGCAAAGTCATCACGACGGGTGATTCCACCAAACCCCTCTTCCTCTACGTGCCTTTCAACGGGGTCCACAGCCCCTTCCAGGTCCCGGACAGCTACCTCAAGCCCTACGGCCAACTGAAAGGCAACCGCCAGAAACTCGCCGGGATGCTCGCCGCGGTCGACGAAGCCATCGGCCAGATCGAAGCGGCGCTCAAGCAGGCCGGCCGGCTGGAGAATACGCTCATCGTCTTCTCCAGCGATAACGGCGGCCCGCCCCCGGGCGACAATACCCCGCTTCGCGACTTCAAAGGCTCGATCTTCGAGGGCGGCGTCCGCGCCGCGGCCTTCGCCACCTGGCCGGGTCGCATTCCGGCCGGACAACGCATCCGCCAGCCGATGCACATGGTCGACTGGTATCCGACCCTGATCAAGCAGGCCGGCGGCTCCCTCGAACAGAAACTGCCGATCGACGGCCTGGACGTCTGGCCGATGCTGACGAAGCAGGCCGCCTCGCCCCACGACGCCATCCTTTCGGTGTCGACCCAAGGCCCAAGCCGCGCGGCGGTCCGGATGGGCGACTGGAAACTGATCGTCGACGGCGGCGCCGCCGACGTCGCACCGACCGGGAAGAAGAAAGGCAAGAAGGCCGCCGGCAAATACGAGTCCGTGGCTTTATATGACCTCTCGGCCGACCCCTCCGAAGCCAAGAACCTCGCCGAAGCCCAACCCGAACGCGTCAAGGCCATGCGCGCCCGGCTCGCCGAACTGCTGAAGGATGCCGTGCCCTCCGGCGTGCGTTAAGCCATGCGCTTTCTCTGCCTGCTCGCCTCCGCCCTGCTCCTGGGCGCGACGGAACCGACGAAGCCCAACATCATCTTCGTGCTCATCGACGACATGGGCTGGGGCGACTTCTCCTGCTTCGGCAACACGGAGGCGAAGACGCCGAACATCGACCGGCTGGCCGCCGAAGGCCTCCGCTTCTCCCAGTTCTACGTCAACTCGCCGATCTGCTCCCCTTCGCGGTGCGCCTTCGTGACCGGCCAATACCCGCAGCGCTGGCGGATCAACTCCTTCCTGGACAACCGCGCCGAGAACATGCGCCGCGGCAACGCGCAGTGGCTCGACCCGCAGGCTCCGACGCTCGCCCGCACCCTGCGGGACGTCGGCTACGCGACCGGACACTTCGGCAAATGGCACCTCGGCGGCCAGCGCGACGTCGACGACGCCCCGGCGATCACGGCTTACGGCTATGACGCCTCGCTGACCAACTTCGAGGGCATGGGACCGAAGCTCCTCCCGCTCACGCTCAAGCCCGGCGACAAGGAGCCGAAGAAGATCTGGGCCGACGCCGAGCGTCTCGGCGGCCCGGTGACCTGGATGAACCGCACCGAGATCACGACCGGATACGCCGACGCCGCCCTGAAGTTCATCGACGCCGCGGCTGCGAAACGTCAGCCCTTCTACGTCGACCTCTGGCCGGACGACGTCCACAGCCCCTATTTCCCGCCGCTCGAGAAATGGACGCCGGAGAAACGCCGCATCTACCTCGCGGTGCTTGAGGAGATGGACCGTCAGCTCGGACGGCTTTGCAACCGCATCCGCGGCGACGCCACCCTGCGCGACAACACGGTCTTCGTGATCTGCTCCGACAACGGACCCGAACCCGGCGCCGGCAGCGCCGGCCCCTTCCGCGGCAAGAAGTCCCAGCTCTTCGAAGGCGGTCTCCGCTCCTCGCTCGTCGTCTGGGCGCCCGGCCTGATGGAAAAATCCAGGCTCGGTACGCTCGATGCGACCTCGGTCTTCGCGGCGATGGACCTCGCCCCCACGCTGGCCCGGCTCGCAGGAGCGAAAGCGGCCGCAGGACTCGATGGCGCCGACCTTTCGGGGACCTTGCTCGGCCATACGCCCACCTCCCACCCCGGTCCGATCTTCTGGCGGCGTCCGCCGGAACGGAAAGTCTGGCTCCCCGCCCTGGCCGTCCCGCAACCCGACCTCGCCGTCCGTGACGGCGGCTGGAAACTGCTCTGCGAGTATGACGGCTCGAAGCCGCTGCTGTACGACCTAGCCCGGGATCAGGGCGAGACGACCGACCTCGCGGCCCGCGAACCGGCGGTCGTCGCGCGCCTCACGGCCGCGGTGCTCGCCTGGCATCGTTCCATGCCGGCCGACAACGGCCCGGCGCTCGGCGCGGAAGCCGGCAAAGCCGGGGCGAAGAAGAAAAAGAAGTGAGCTCCTACTTCGCGGGCTTCGCCTGCTCGCGGGCGAGGGCGTCGAGATGCGCGAAGCCGGGAGCGGGCATGTCCATCCGCCGTGCCAGCCAAGCATAGGCAGCCTTCAAGGATGGCCACGTCGGCTGATGTCCGGAACGGTGGTCGAACATCTCGATGGCGCCCGCCCGGCCCGCGAGCTCCCGCGTCTTACGGGCCTTGTCCAACAAAGGGCCGCACGTCGCCTCGCTGTCGTATTGTCCGGCGATCAGGAAGAACGACGGAGCATAGAAGGCGAGCAGCTGTTCCTGCGAAAGCCCGTCTGCGCGCATGGCCTTAAGTTTATCGCCGAAATACCAAGCGTCTCCCCAGTTGGAAGAATCCCATGCCAAGCCGAAATCGCTCGCGACGATCGCCTTGAAGCGCGGATCGAGGCAGCCGGCGTAGAAGGCCATCTTGCCGCCGAGCGAATGCCCCATCACCGCGAGACGGGCCGAATCGACCTGCGCATCCGCGGCGAGGAGGTCGGTCGCCAGGAGCGTGTCGTGGGTGAGCTTGCCCATGCCCGTCCATCCGGGCTCCTGCCGGGCGAGCTTGGCCGCGGCGTCACGCCAGACGCCCATCCCGCCCTTGCTCGCCACTTGCTCGGCCGGCGTCAGCAGGTTGAACGGGTAAGCTTCGACCGCGGCGACGACGTAGCCCTGCCGCACGAGATGCAGGCCGAAGAATGCCGTGTTCCGCTCCGGCCCGAGCCGGTGCTTCGTCCGCAGATCGTAACCGCACATCCGATCGGGATCATAGAAAGGCACGACGACTCCGGCGGTCCGTGCCTCGAGCGACAGAGGCTTCATGAGCAGGACGCGCTGCCAGGTCTCCGCGCCGGTACGCTGGCGGAAAAGCTGCGCCCGGAAATCCGGAGTCTCGAAGGACTCGACCAAGTCCGCCGGACCAGTCCGACCTAAGGTCGACCTCGGGGAACCCAGCGCACGCCGCCATTTTTCCCGCTCACCTAGCCCAACGCCCGACCACGGCCCCTCGGCGGCGGACACCCCTGCGGCGATAAGACAGAAAATGAGGGCGAAGCGGGGCACGACGACGCCAAACTAGCCCCCCATCATGGGCCCGCAACCGCCAAACCCTGCCTGCTAATTGCTCGCAACCCCGGGCGGTCTAAATTGTCTTATCTTTATCCGGACGCACCCCGCCCGGAGACCCTCCAACCCCATGTCCCGCCTTTCTTTCGTCACGCTGCTCGCGCTCGCCGCCACGCGTCTCCTCGCCGTCGACTTCAACCGCGAGGTCCGGCCGATCCTGGCCCAGCACTGCTTCGCCTGCCACGGCATGGACGAACATTCACGCAAAGGAAAACTCCGCCTCGACCTCGTCGAATCCGCCTACGGCAAAGGAAAGTCCGGCGAAGTCGCCATCGTCCCGGGTCAGCCTGACAAAAGCGAGGTCATCCATCGTATCTTCTCCGACGACCCGGACGACATCATGCCGCCTCCGGAGGCGAAGAAGCCGATGTCCTCGAAAGACAAGGAGACCTTGCGCGCCTGGATCGCCGAAGGCGGCGTCTATCAGCCTCACTGGGCCTTCTCCGCCCCTAAGCAGGCGCCCGTGCCGCAGGCCGGCGTCCATCCCATCGACGCCTTCGTCCGCGCGCGACTCGAGAAAGCCGGCCTGAAGCCTTCGCCTGAAGCCGACCGCTACGCCCTCGTGCGACGCGTCACGCTGGACCTCACCGGCGTGCCGCCCACGCCCGAAGAGGCCGATGCCTTCGTCCAAGACAAGTCGCCCGAAGCTTACGAAAGGCTCGTCGACCGCCTGCTCGCCTCGCCGCGCTACGGCGAACGCTGGGCCCGTCGCTGGCTCGACCTCGCCCGCTACGCCGACACCAACGGCTTCGAGAAGGACCGCCCGCGCACGATCTGGCCTTACCGCGATTGGGTCGTGAAGGCCCTCAACGCCGACCTGCCCTACGACCAGTTCGGCATCAAGCAGCTCGCCGGCGACCTCCTCCCCGACGCCACGCCCGACGACCTCGTCGCCACCGGCTTCCACCGCAACGCGATGCTGAACGAGGAAGGCGGCATCGACCCCAACGAATATCGCTTCTATGCGATGGTGGACCGCGTCGGCGCCACCGGCGCGGCGTGGATGGGCCTGACGATGAACTGCGCGCAGTGCCACACCCACAAGTATGACCCTATCCTGCACACCGATTACTTCGGCGTCATGGCGCTGCTGAACAACGCCGACGAACCGACTTACCATATCCCGCCGGCCGACCTCGCCGCCCAGCTGGCCGAGCACGCCCGCAAGATCGCCGCCGCCGAAGAATCCCTGCCCGGCAAGTTCCCCGGCGGCGTCGCCGCCCTCGACCCGAAGGTCGACGCGTGGATCGCCGCCGAAGCCCCCAAGGCCGCGAAGTGGGAAGTGATCCGGCCGGCCAAGCTCAAGACCACGATGCCGAAACTCGAGGTCCAGCCCGACGGCTTCATCCTCGGCGGCGGCGACAGCACCAAGAGTGACGTCTACGACCTGACCTTCGATCGCGCCCATAAGGGCGTCACGGCGCTCCGGCTCGAGGTCGCCGACCACCCTTCCCTGCCTAACGACGGCCCGGGCCTGACCGGCTACGAAGGCCCCCTCGGCGGCTTCTTCCTCAGCGAACTCCAAGCCTGGCATGAGGGCCGTCGCCTGGAATTCGGCGACGCCTTCGCGACGAACGACGAGGAAGAAGACCGTATCAGCGACGCCGCCGCGCCCAAGGCCAAAGCCAAGGCGAAGGGCAAGGCCGCCCGGAAGAAGAACAACGCTTCCGCCGCGCTCGACGGCGAGATGTCGAGCGGCTGGCAGGTGCTGGGCGGCTACGGCCAGCGCCAGACCGCCGTCTTCCGTTTCGCCAAGCCCACCGACCTGCCCGCCGGCTGGACGCTGAAGATGCTGTTCGAAAAGCACTTCTCCTGCTCGCTCGGCCACTTCCGCCTCTCCGTCACCACCGACGAACACGCCACCGCCACCGGTCACCCCGCGGCGATCGAGGCCATGCTCGCCGGCGCCGCCCCGCAGGACCGGGACGCCCTGCGCATGCGTTTCCTCGAGACCGCGCCTGAAGTCGCCGTCCACGCCAAGGCCCTCGCCGCCCTGCGCAAGCGCATCCCGCGCGGCCAGCCCACGCTCGTCATGCGCGAACGCCCCGCCTCCAACCCCCGGACGACCGTGCGCTATCACCGTGGCGAATACCTGAATCCGCGCGAAGAAGTGAAGCCAGGCGTCCCCGCCTTCCTCCCCGGCCTGCCCAAGGACGCCCCGGCCAACCGCCTGACCTTCGCCCGCTGGCTCTTCGCGCCCGAGAATCCGCTGACCGCCCGCGTGGCCGTGAACCGTCAGTGGCAGGCCTTCTTCGGACGAGGCTTCGTCGCCTCGCTCGAGGACTTCGGCTATCAGAGCGAAGCCCCGACGCACCCTGAGCTGCTCGACTGGCTCGCGGTGGAATTCCAGCGCACCGGCTGGTCGATGAAGAAGCTGCACCGCCTGATCGTCACCAGCGCCACCTACCGCCAGTCCTCGCGCGTGACCCCCGAGCTCGCCGAAAAGGACCGCGAGAACCTCCTGCTCGCCCGCGGCAGCCGTTTCCGCCTCGACGCCGAGGTCATCCGCGACGGCGCGCTCCAGGCCGCCGGCCTGATCTCGTTCAAGATGGGCGGACCCGGCGTCTATCCGCCGCAGCCCGCCAGCGTCACCAGCGAAGGGGCGTACGGCAAGATCGAGTGGAAGCCCAGCGAAGGCGAGGACCGCTACCGGCGCTCGCTCTACACCTTCATCAAGCGGACCGCGCCGTTCGCGATGGCGACGACCTTCGACGCCCCGACCGGCGAAGCCTGCATCGCGCGCCGTGACGTCTCCAACAGCCCGCTCCAAGCCTTGACCCTGCTCAACGACGAGATGTTCATGGAAGCGGCCCGCGCGCTCGGCAAGAACGCCATGACGGCGGCGACCGATGACGCCGGCCGCATCGCCTTCATCCTCCGGCGTTGCGTCACCCGCCCGCCGGCGCCCGATGAGACGAAGACCATGCAGGCCTTCGTCGACGCCCAACGCGCCCGCAAGGTCGCCGAACAGGACGTCTGGACGGCCCTCGCCCGCGCCGCGCTCAACCTCGACGAGAGCATCACGCATCCGTGAAGAGTCGATGACCGATGACAGATCACAGATGACCGAACGAGCACCCTGACATCCCGACGTCTCTTCGGCCCCATACTCGATACTCGAAACTCCATACTCTCTTTCATATGTCCTCCCGCCCCAACGTCACCCGCCGGTATTTCTTCCAAGAGTGCGCCCTCGGCGTCGGCAAGATCGCCCTCGCCTCCTTGATGGCCGACGGAGCCATGGGGCGCCTCGCCGCCGCCGGCTCGGGCCAGGTCTCCGGCCTGCCGCACCATCCGCCCAAAGCCAAGGCGGTCATCCACCTGTTCATGGCCGGCGCTCCCTCGCAGCTCGAGCTCTTCGACTACAAGCCCGAACTGGCCAAACTGGAAGGCAAGCCCCTCCCGCCCTCGGTCATCAACGGACAGCGCTACGCGTTCATCCGCCCCGACGCCGCCGTGCTGGGTCCGCGCTATAAGTTCGCCCGCCACGGCCAGTCCGGCGCCGAGCTCTCGGAGATGATCCCGAACATCGCTTCGATCGCGGACGACATCGCCATCGTGAAATCCTGCCGCACGACGCAGTTCAACCACGCGCCCGCCCAGATCTACATGAACACCGGCTTCTCGCAGCCCGGCCGGCCGAGCATGGGTTCATGGATCACCTACGGCCTCGGCTCCGAAGCCAAGGACCTCCCGTCGTTCGTGGTCATGAGCACCGGCTCCGGCATCAGCGGCGGCGCAGCCTGCTGGAGCAGCGGCTTCCTGCCCAGTTCCTACGCCGGCACCCGCTTCCGCAACACCGGCGACGCGATCCTCAACACCGGCACGCCCGCAGGCGTCGACCCGGCGACGCAGAAAGACACCATCGGGCTGATCAACGCGATGAACGACCGCCGCCTGCGGCTCGACGGCGACAGCGAGATCGCCACGCGCATCGCCAACTACGAGATGGCCTACCGCCTCCAGACCTCGGCGCCCGAGCTGATGGACCTCTCCACCGAGAGCAAGGAGACCCTCGAGCTCTACGGCTGCGACCCGAAGGTGCCGTCCTTCGCCCGCGCCTGCCTGCTCGCCCGACGCATGGTCGAACGTGGCGTCCGCTTCATCAACATCTACAACGAGGGCTGGGACGCGCACAGCGACGTCGCCGGCAACGTGCGGAACAACTGCGCCAAGACGGACAAGGCCTCCGCCGCGCTCGTCAAGGACCTCAAACGACGCGGCCTCCTCGACAGCACGCTCGTCGTCTGGGGCGGCGAATTCGGCCGCACCCCGATGGTCGAGTCCAGCGTCTCGCTCGGCCGCAGCCAAGGCCGCGACCACCACCCGCAGGCGTTCTCGATGTGGATGGCCGGCGGCGGCATCAAGGGCGGCCAGACGATCGGCGAGACCGACGAGATGGGCTTCAACATCGTCAAGGACGAGGTCCGCGTGCCCGACCTGCAGGCGACCATCCTCCACTGCCTGGGCGTCGACCACGAGCGCCTCACCTTCCGCAACGCCGGCCTGGACTTCCGTCTCACCGGGGTCGAGCCCTGCCATGTGGTGAAGAAGTTGTTGGCTTAAAAGAGGGACAGAGGCAGAGCTAGGGCTGGGGCCAGGCCTTATGCATTTTCTCGCAACCTAGGCGGATTTCAGATGTTAGATAAGCATGCGCACCCCTCGCTTCCTGGCCCTCCTGCTGACCATCTTCATCGGTGGCACCTCCCTCTTCGCCGCTGGCTTCCGCCTGGCTGCGCCGATCTCAGACCACATGGTCCTCCAGCGCGAGAAGCCCGTGACCGTCTGGGGTTGGGCCGATGCCGGCGAAGCCGTGACCGTGAGCTTCGCCGGCCAGTCGAAGACCGCGACCGCGGGCGCCGACGGCAAGTGGACGCTCAAACTAGACGCCCTCGCCGCTTCGGCCGAACCGCGCACGCTGACCGTCACCGGCAAGGACGGACACAAGCTCGAGGTGCAGGACGTCCTCGTCGGCGAAGTCTGGCTCGGCTCCGGCCAGTCGAACATGGCGATGACCGTGCAATCGTCCAATCACTTCCCGACCGAGCAAGCGCGCGCCAAGCTGCCGCTCATCCGTCACTACCGCGAGTCCTCGACCCATGCCACCTCTCCCGCCGCCGAAGGCAAAGGAGTCTGGCAGGAATGCGCTCCTGACACCGTCGGCGGTTTTTCCGCGACGCTCTTCTTCTTCGGCCGCGAGATCCATCGCGAAGTCGGCGTACCCGTCGGCCTGATCAACACTTCGGTCGGCGGCACGGTCATCGAGTCCTGGGTCGCCGCCGAGACGCAGTCGTCCGACCCGGAGACGAAGGCGAACTATGACGCGAAGCTGAAGGACTACCTCGCCTTCGATGAGAGCAAATCCGGCGAACTGCATGCGAAGCAGATGGCGGTCTGGCGCAACGCGGTCGCCAAGGCGAAGCAGGAGGGCAAGGAGTTCGTCACGCCGGCGCCCAAGAATCCGCTGGCTATGCGCAAGCTCAAGGGCGGACCCGCCGGGCTCTACAACGGCAAGGTCGTCAACCTCGCCCCTTACACGCTCCGCGGCATGCTCTGGTACCAGGGCGAAGGCAACGCCGGCAACCCCGGGCTCTACGAGAAGCAGCTGTCGCAGCTCGTCACGAGCTGGCGGGCCCTCTGGCAGGACGAAGTCCCCTTCGCCTGGGTGCAGCTGCCCAACTACCGCAATTCGCAGTCCGAAGGCTGGCCCCGCATGCGCGAATCCATGATGAAAGTCCTCGCTTTGCCGAAGACGGGCATGGCGATCACGATCGACATCGGCGACCCCAAGGACATCCACCCGAAGAACAAGCAGGACGTCGGCAAGCGCCTCTCTTACTGGGCCCTCGCCACGGTCTATGACCGCAAGGTGCCCGCGATCAGCGGTCCGCTGCCCGCCGGCCATCAGGTGGAAGGCGCCGCGATCCGCGTCACGCTGAAGCACGCCGACGGACTCAAGACCCGCGACGGCGCCGCCCCTCGCGGCTTCCTGATCGCCGGCGCCGACAAGGTCTGGAAGCCCGCCACCGCCCGCCTTGACGGCACCGCGGTCCTGATCAGCAGCCCCGACGTGACCGCCCCGGTCGCCGCCCGCTACGCCTGGGCCGAGAACCCGGACTGCAACCTCGTCAACGGCGCCGGCCTGCCCGCCACGAGCTTCCGGACCGACGACTGGCCGGTCGCGACAGACGCCGCGCCTAAGGGAAAGAAGTAAGCCCTCGACCTCGGCTTCCCTAGGGGGAAAACGGGGGGTTCGCCTTGCAACCCCCATCCTTTTGGCCTGTCTTAAAAGCCAGCATGAAGACCCCGCTTGCCGTCTTGGCTCTGCTTGTCGGAGCCACGTCCGCCTTCGCCCTGAACAAGGGGAATGCCGGCCCGAAGGACGTCACGCTCAAGTTCGACCTCCCCGCCCCGGCCCCCCTCTCGCCCGAGGAGGCCCTGAAGTCCTTCCGCCTGCCGCCCGGTTTCCGCATCGAACTCGTCGCGAGCGAACCGATGATCGAGACGCCCGTGGCGATCAGCTTCGACGACCAAGGCCGGATGTTCGTGGTCGAAATGCGCGGGTACATGCGCGACGTCGACGGCACGACGGAGAAGGAGCCGATCGGCCGCGTCTCCCTGCTCACCGACGCCGACGGCGACGGCCGCATGGACCGCGCTTCCGCGTTCACCGATGATATGGTCATGCCGCGCGGCGTGATGCCGGTCAAAGGCGGCGCATTGGTCGCTGAACCGCCGAACCTCTTCTTCTGCCGCGACCTCGACGGCGACGGCAAGGCCGAGAGCCGTACGATCGTGGCGTCCGACTACGGTACTTTCGGCGGCCAGCCCGAACACATGGCCAACACCCCGACCTGGGCCATGGACAACCGCATCTACTCCGCGGGCTATGGCGTGAGCTTCCGCCTGCAGGGCGATACGTGGCAGCGCGGACCCGGCCTCGGCCGCGGCCAGTGGGGCCTCTGCCAGGACGACGCCGGACGCCTGTTCTTCAACTACAACTCCGACCTCCTCCGCGCCGATCTCCTGCCCGCCGCGGCCTTCTCGCGCAATCCGCTCCTGCGCACGGCCTCTTCGGTGAACTTCCAGGTGATGAAGGACCAGGCGGTGTTCCCCTCGCACCCGACGCCCGGCGTCAATCGCGGCTACGACCCGAAGACGCTGCGCGCCGACGGCACGCTCGCCCGCGCGACCTCCACCTGCGGCGCCGTCGTCTACCGGGGCGACGCCTTCCCGGCCGAATACCGCGGCGACGCCTTCGTCCCCGAGCCGTCCTCCAACCTCGTGAAGCGCCTCAAGCTCACGGAGAAGGACGGCGTGATCACCGCCGAGGACGCCCACCCGGGCACGGAGTTCCTGACGTCCACCGACGAACGCTTCCGGCCGGTGATGATGGCCAACGGGCCTGACGGCGCGCTCTACGTCGTGGACATGTACCGCGGCATGCTCCAGCACCCCGGTTTCCTGACGCACTACCTGATGGCCAACATCAAGGCGCGTAAGCTCGAGACGCCCGTCAACCAGGGACGCATCTGGCGCATCGTGAGAGACGATCGCCCGGCTCCGGCCAAGACCCTCCTGCCGGCCGGCGTCGCGGACCGCGTCGCCCGTCTCTCCCATCCTAACGGATGGGTCCGTGACGCCGCCCAGCGCCTGCTCGTCGAAAGCGGCGACCCCGTCACGCCCGCGACTGCCCTGCGCGCCCTGCTCACCGACGCAGCCTCTCCGGCCGTGACGCGCCTGCACGCCCTCTGGACGTTGGACGGTCTCGGCGCCATCACGCCGGACGACGTCCGCGCCGCCCTCAAGGACAAGGACGCGCAAGTCCGCGCCGCCGCCGTGCGCCTGGCCTCGGCGGACCTGCTGCCCGACCTGCTCACCGTCAAGGACGACCCTGCACCACTCGTGCTCGCGCACCTCGCCATCCGCCTCTCGGCCGTCAACCAGCCCGCCGCCGATCGCACGCTCGCCGAACTGCTCACCCGCCATGGACGGAACGCCCTCATCCGCGAAGGCGCCCTGTCCGGGGCTCGCGGTCGCGAGGTCGCCCTCGCCCAGGCCGTCGCCGCGGTGGCCACGCGTGCCAACCTGACCGAGACCGGTCCGGTGCTCGAAGCCTTGGCTGCGCTCGTCTCGCAGGCCGGCAAGGGCAGCCCGTTCGAACAGATGCTCGCGCTCGCCGTGACGCTCGATGACCGGACCAACCTCCGCGACGCGGTGCTCCGCGGCCTCGATCAGACTATCCGTGACGCGAAGACCAAGAAGACCTCGCCCCTCAAGACCATCTGGCTGAGCTCCGAACCTGCTCCGCTGGCCAACCTGCGCGCCACCGTGAAATCCGCCGGCGGCCTCGCCAACCTGACCTCGCTCTCCTCCCGGCTCGCGTGGATGGGCAAGCCCGGCGCCCCGGCCGCCCCCAAGGTCACGGCCCTCACCAAGGCCGAACTGGCGCGCTTCGAGAAAGGCAAGGTCATCTTCACGTCGCTCTGCGCTCCATGCCACCAACCCCACGGCTATGGCCTCGACGGCCTCGCCCCGCCCCTCGTCGACAGCGACTGGGTGCTCGGCAAGCCCGATGTCACCGCGAAGATCGTCCTCAACGGCCTCGGCGGACCGATCAAGGTCGGCAACCGCACCTGGGACCTCTCCATGCCGCCGATGGGCATGCTCAGCGACGAAGACGTCGCCAGCGTGCTCACCTATATCCGCCGCGAGTGGGAACACAACGCCTCGCCCGTCGACGCCAAGTTCGTCGCCGGCGTGCGCAAGCAGAGCGCCGACCATCCCAACTCTTGGACCGCCGACGAACTCCGCCCTCCGTCCAAGAAGACGGCGCAGGCAAAAATCACCAAATGACGCCGATGCGCGCCTGCCGTCCGCTCCTCGCCCTGCTCGCCCTGTATGCGTTGGCCGGGGCGGCACCCCGGCCCAACATCGTCGTCATCCTCGTCGACGACATGGGCTTCTCCGACCTTGGCTGCTACGGGTCCGAGATCCCCACGCCGAACCTCGACGCCCTCGCGAAGAACGGGCTGCGGTTCACCCAGTTCTATAACACCGCACGCTGCTGCCCGACGCGCGCCTCGCTGCTGACGGGACTCTATCCGCATCAGGCCGGGGTCGGCTGGATGGTGGAAGACCAGAAGTTGCCCGGCTACGCCGGTCGCCTCAATGACCGTTGCGTGACGATGGCCGAGGTCCTGCGCCCCGCGGGCTACCTCACCGCGATGACCGGCAAGTGGCATGTCGGCCAGAACCACGACGTCACGCCTCAGTCCCGCGGATTCGAGCGCAGCCTCAACGCCGCCGCCGGAGGTTTTTATTTCGCCGACGCCCCCCGGGCGGAACTCTTCCTTGACGGCGAGAAACTCTCCAAAGACGACCCCCGCCTGCCCAAGGAGTGGTATTCCACCGACCTTTGGACGAGTTTCGGCCTGAAGTTCGTCGACGAGGCCCTGGCCGCGAAGAAACCGTTCTACCTCCACCTCTGTCACAATGCGCCTCATTTCCCCCTGCAGGCGCCCAAGGCGGAAATAGAAAAGTTCATCGGCCGTTACCGGATCGGCTGGGAAGAAGTCCGCGCCCGTCGTTACGCCCGCCAGCTTGAAATCGGTCTCATCGACGAACAGTGGACGAATTCGCCGATGCCCGCCGCCATCAAAGCATGGAAAGACGTCCCGGCGGAGGAACAGGAACGCTTCGATCGTCTGATGGCCACCTACGCCGCCGTGGTGCACCGGATGGACCAGGCCGTCGGGGACCTCGTGGAGGGTCTCCGTCAGCGCGGCGTGCTCGATGACACGCTCATCCTCTTCATGAGCGACAACGGCGGCAACGCCGAGGGAAGCAGCCGAGGCCGGACCGAAGGCGACCCGAGCCAGAGCAGTTCGCAGTGGTTCTGCGGCGAGAGCTGGGCCTACGCCCAGAACACGCCCTTCCGCCTGTACAAGCACTTCAACCATGAAGGGGGCATCAGCACGCCGCTCATCGTCCACTGGCCGGCAGGCATCGCGGCGAAGAACGAACTCCGCCGCCAGCCGGGGCACGTCATCGACGTGATGGCCACGGTGGTCGACGTCTCCGGCGCCTCCTATCCGCAGGAATTCAACGGCAACCCGATCCGGCCGATGGAAGGACGCAGCCTCGTGCCGGCGTTCGGCGACAAGCCCGTCGCTCGCGAGGCGATCTATTGGGAACATGAGGGCAACGCCGCCGTCCGCCAAGGCGACCTCAAGCTCGTCCGCCGCGGCCGCGAAGGATCATGGGAACTCTACGACCTCAAGGCCGACCGCACCGAGCAGCATGACCTCGCCTCGAACAGGCCCGAGAAGGCCAAGGAACTCGCCGCGCTTTGGAAAGCCTGGGCCGAACGCGCCCACGTCCTCCCCGCACCAGGCGCCAAGGGCGGCAAGAAGAAGGCGAAGAAGAAATGAGGCGCTTTCTCTGCGCCCTAGTCGCACTCGCGCCGCCCTCTCTCTGGGGCGTTCCGGAGATCAAGCTGATGTCCCCGACCGACTATCAGGTGGTCCAACGTCATTCGCGAGCCGAAGGCCGGCTCACGATCTCAGGCGTGCGGAAGGACGCTCGCGGCACTCAGCTCGAATTCCGCCTGCTCGACGCGCAAGGTCAAGGCGCATGGCGTCAGCTCAACGCGGGCATCGAGGATGCTTTTAGCAGCACGATCATCGCGCCAGCCGGAGGCTGGTACCGCTGCGAAGCCCGACTGACCAAGGACGGCAAAGCCGTGGCCGAGACCGCCGTCGCGCACGTCGGCATCGGGGAAGTCTTCCTCGTCGCCGGCCAATCCAACTCCGCCAACCATGGCGAAGAAAAGCAGACGGTCAAATCCGGCCTAGTCGCCTCCTTCGACCGCCTGAACTGGCATCCGGCCGATGACCCGCAGCGCGGCGCCTCCGGCAACGGCGGCAGCTTCCTGCCTCCTTTGGGCGACGCCTTAGCCACGAAATTCGGCGTGCCCATCGGCTTCATCCCGATCGGCATCGGCGCCACCAGCGTCCGCGAATGGCTCCCCGCCGGAATTCCCTTCCCCGCTCCCCCGACGCTCGTGTATCGCGTCCGTCAACTACCGGATGGCCGCTGGGAGAGCAACGGCGTCGCCTACGGCACGCTGGTCTCCCGCCTGAAGCAATTCGGCCCGCGCGGCCTCCGAGCAGTGCTCTGGCATCAAGGAGAAAGCGACGCCAACCAGAAGGATACGACCCGCACCCTGCCCGGATCGCTCTACCAAGAACACCTCGGTCGCATCATCCGCGACTCCCGCCAGGCCGCCGGCTGGGAGGCGCCATGGTTTGTCGCGCAGGTCAGTTATCATGCGCCTGGTGACGAAGCCTCCGAAGATATCCGCGACGCCCAAGCCGCGCTTTGGAAAAGCGGCGTCGCCCTAGCCGGACCCGATAGCGACGCCCTGAAAGGCGACCTCCGTGAACGCGGCGGCAAGGGCGTGCACTTCAGCGGCCCGGGCCTGCGTGCCCACGCCAACCGCTGGGCTGAACGGATTACGCCTTGGCTCGAACGGGAACTTGGTCAGAAATAAGCCCATGTTCGGTGGAAAATGTCCCTTCGGCCACAAGCCGTCCGACCCCTTCAAGGCAAAGCGTGAAGCCGCGCCCGTCGCCCGCTACGAATTCCAAGGCGAGCAGATCCCGATGATCCTGCGGCACGCCGAAGTCCGGCAGGCCGCGAAGGATTGGCAGACCTACAGCTCCGACGCCCCCTTCCGCGTGCCGATCCCTTCGGAGGAGGAAGCCCGCTCGGTGCGCCAGCTGCCCATCGAGACGGACCCGCCCGCGCACGGAGAATACCGCGCGATCGCGGAGCCCTACTTCCAGCGTCCGAAGCTCCCGGAGATGGTCGCCAAGGTCGAAGCGCTGATCGATGAGCTCCTGCGCGCGGCCCTCGCCCGCGAGACGACCGAGATCGTGCACGGCTTCGCCCTGCCCGTCCAGGCCCGCGCCCTCACCTACCTGCTCGACACCGACGAACGCGAGGCCGACACCTGGATCGGCTGGGGCGTCCACGTCTTCCGCGTGCGCGGCGGCCTGAAGAAAGGCGTGGAGCTCGAGGACTACCTCACGCGCAAGTTCGACGCGGTCAGCCAGGCGCCCGGTCGCTGCTTCTTCAGCGCCCTCACGCAGGCCCGCTTCCAAGGCCGCCCGCTCACGCGCGAAGAGATGATGGGCTTCGCCAACCTGACCTTCGCCGGCGGCCGCGACACGGTCATCCACACCATCGCCTGCGCCCTCGGCCATCTCGCCGCCAACCCCGAGGCGTTGGCCTACCTGCGCGAAGACCCGAAGCGCATCGTCCTTGCGAGCGAGGAGTTCTTCCGTTTTTTCATGCCGTTGACGCATCTCGGCCGCGTCTGCCCCGTCGCCACTTCCGTGCACGGCGAGCAGGTCCCCGCCGGCGGCCGCGTCTCGCTCGGCTGGGCCTCGGCCAACCGCGACGAATCGGTCTTCCCGGAAGCCGATGTCTTCAAGATCGACCGTAAGCCGAATCCGCACCTTTCTTTCGGCTTCGGGGAACACCTTTGTCTCGGCGCCCCGCACGCCCGGCTGCTCTTGCGTACGCTGCTCCAGAAATGCGTCGAACTCGTCGACGGGATGGAGATCGTCTCGGCCGAGGAACGCACCGAGGCCGAACACTCCTACGAGCGTAAGCTGGGGTATGAATCGCTCGTGCTGAAGTTCCGCCCCCGGTCCTGAACGGGATTGCCAGCGTCCGCCGGTCGGGCTAGGTTTCGCCCGCCCCAACCTTCGCCGACCGGCGGGGTTCCAAAGGCATACCCCCCATGTTCGCCTTCAGCCTGACCATCTTCTGGGGAGCGTTCCTGCTCTTCCTCGTCCAGCCGCTGATCGCGCGCTTCATCTTGCCCTGGTTCGGCGGCGGCCCCGCCGTCTGGACGACGTGCATGCTCTTCTTCCAGCTGCTCCTCCTGGGTGGCTACGCCTACGCCCACTTCAGCATCAGCCGGCTGACGCCGCGTCGGCAGGTCATCACCCACCTCGTGTTGCTGGCGTTGGCCGTGGCACTGCTGCCGATCACGCCGGGCGACGCATGGAAGCCGACCGACGGGTCACACGCCGCGGGCAACATCCTGCTGCTGCTCCTCGGTTGCCTCGGCCTTCCCTACCTGGTGCTTTCGGCCACCGGCCCCCTCCTCCAGGCTTGGTTCAGCAAAGCCAATCCCGGCGTCTCGCCTTATCGTCTCTACGCCCTGTCCAACGTCGGCTCGCTGCTCGCCTTGCTGATCTACCCCTTCTACCTCGAACCCCAGCTGAGCCGGCAGGCGCAGGCCGACGGGTGGTCCTGGGGACTGGCGATCTATGCCGGACTCACGGCCTGGTGCGGCCTCAAGGTCTGGAAGTCCGCCGCCACGGACGGCGCCTCGGCCACGCCGGCGGATGAAGAGGCACCCGCCTCGACGTGGCGCAAGCTGCAGTGGTTCGCCCTGCCCGCCTGCGGCGTCATGCTGCTGCTCGCGATCACCAACAAGCTCTGCCAGGACATCGCCGTAGTGCCTTTCCTCTGGGTCCTGCCACTGAGCCTCTATCTGCTCTCCTTCATCATCAGCTTCGACAGCCCACGCTGGTACCACCGGGCGTTCTGGCTCCCGCTGCTCACCGTCCTGCTGGGCATGGTGCTCTGGAACCTGTATCAGGCGGAGTCCCACCCCGACATCACCCCGCTCGCCACGCTGTATCTGAGCACGATGTTCGTCGCCTGCATGGTCTGCCACGGCGAAGTCTACCGCCTGCGGCCCGGTGCGAGCCGCCTGACCGGCTTCTACCTCTCGCTCTCCGCGGGCGGAGCCGCCGGCGGGCTTTTCGTCGCGCTCGTCGCACCCTTCGTCTTCCCGGACTACTTCGAACTGCACCTCGCTCTCTTCCTGACCGCCGCGCTCGTGCTCGTCGTGCTCCGCCAAGATCCGACCCTTCCCTTCCGCGAGGGTCGGGCCCGCTGGGCCTGGGCGTTCCCCTTCCTCGCGCTGGCCGCCTTGGGCTACGGGCTCGCCGACGTCGCCACGACCTCGCTCCGCGGCTCGCTCTCGACCACGCGCGGTTTCTACGGCGTGCTCAAGGTCAACGACAACGACGCCGAAATCGCCGGCGCGCACCATCTGACCCTGCAGCACGGCGCGACCATCCACGGCCTGCAATACGTCGACCCCGAGAAACGGACCGATCCGAGCAGCTACTATACTTCGACCAGCGGCATCGGTCGCCTCCTCCGCGCGCACAAGCCAGGCGGCGGACGCCGCGTCGGCGCCATCGGCCTCGGCTGCGGCACCCTCGCCGCCTGGGGCCGCCCGGGCGACACCTTCCGCTTCTACGAGATCAACCACGACGTGGCCCATCTCGCGACGGGTACCTTCACCTACCTGAAGGACTCCAAGGCGAAGACGGAACTCGTGATGGGCGACGCCCGTCTCTCGATGGAGCGCGAAGCCGACCAACAGTACGACGTCATCGTGCTCGACGCCTTCAGCAGCGACGCCATTCCGGTGCACCTCCTGACCCTCGAGGCCTTCGACCACTACCAGCGTCACCTCAAACCCGACGGCGCCATCGTCGTCCATGTCTCGAACCGCTACCTCGATCTGCACCCGGTGGTCTATCGCATCGCCGACAAGATCGGCTTCCCCGCGATCACGATCGATGACAACGACACGGCCTATGAGGACGCCGGCTTCTATGGCTCGGACTGGATCATCATGACCCGCAACCAGGTCCTGCTCCAGCAACCGCTGATCCGCGACGTCACCAAGGAGACCGTCGAATTCCCCGCCCGCATCATGTATTGGACCGACGAACGGAGCGACCTCCTCTCGATCCTGGCCTCGGAAGAAGGCAGCTTCCTCCGTTGGCTCCAGGGACTGTGACAAAAGATTAAGGATAGACGATGGAGGATGGATGATGGACATTCGTTCCCGGTAATATCCAGACCCGCACCATAGCCCCTTCACCCTCCTCGCCATGCGTCCAGACCGTCTTCTCCTCGCCCTGCTTTGCGGAGCGCTGACCTGCCTGGCGGCGGAGACGGCGAACAAGCCCGCGACGCGGGAAGGCCGGAAGACGAAGAGTCACGCCCCGCAGCCATGGGGCGAATGGGTCGAAGCCGACTTCCCGTTCTTCTCGTCCATCCTCGACGCCCGTCGCGAAGGCGCCGGCAAGGACAACCTCACCCCGCGCGGGCTGATCATCAAGCTGCCGCACGACACCTGGGCCTGCTTCGACACCGACCTGCTCCGCGTCTCCGCGGTCTGGCGCGGCAAGGGCGTGAGCGACAAGGCCCTCGCGCCCGGTTCTTACCATGACCCGAGCCGCAAGACGCTCGGCGGCCAGTTCCCCGCGCCGCAACCGGAGGGCAAGCTCTGGCTCGGCCATGCGATCATTCCCGGCTGGCAGACCGGCGCCAAGATCGACCTGACCGACCCACGCTCGCCCGCTCCTTCGCCGAACGAAGTGGGGCGCGGTCCGTTACCGGAAACCCTCGGTCGCTTTGAGTCGGTCGAACTCGTCGGGACGGACGTGGTGCTGAACTATCGCGTCGCCGACGCCGGCGTCCGCGAACTCTGGAAAGCCACCGAGCGCGACGGCCGCGTCGTCATCGAACGTCACCTCGCCGTCTCGCCCCACGCCAAGGAACTGCTGCTCATCGTCGGCACGCGTCGCCAGGGTCCGTCGCAGGAACTCGAGACCGGCGTCACCGTCACCGGACCGGCCGAACTCGCCGCCGACGATGACTTCTTCGTGGTGAAGGTGCCGGCCAACACCGCGCCAGCATCCCTCTGCGTCACGCTCTGCGACGAGCATGCCGCCCCCGGCGTGGCCGCGCAAGCCATCCCGACCGGTCCTTCGGCCCGCCGCTGGAACGCGGAGGTGAAGACCCAGGTGAGCGTGACCGAAAGCACCGAAACCTTCGCCATCGATCATGTCGGCCTGCCGCTCGACAATCCTTGGAAGCGCGCCGTCCGCACGGGCGACATCCAGTTCCGCAAGGACGGCACGGCCGTGGTCGTCACCCTCGACGGCGATGTCTGGCTGGCACGCGGCCTGAAGGTCGGCTCGACCGACGTCACCTGGCGACGCTTCGCCTCCGGCCTGCACGAGCCGATGACCTGCGCCCTCCGCGACGACGAGATCTTCGTCTTCGACCGCAACGGCGTCTGGCGCCTACGCGATACGGACGGCGACGGCGAGGCCGACGTCCATGACCTCTTCTCCAACGCCTTCGCGCAGACGGCTGACATGCGCGAATTCCCCAGCACCCTGCGCCTCGGTCCGAAGGGCGAGTTCGTCATCGCCAAGGGCGGCCAGGAGGCGACGACCATCGGCAAGCACAACGGCAGCGTCCTGCGCCTCTCCGCCGACGGCCGCACCGCCACCCGCCTCGGCTATGGCCTCCGCCAGCCGAACCTCTCCGTCCATCCGCGCACCGGCCTCGTCGTCTCGAGCGACCAACAGGGCCACTACGTCCCGAGCACCCCGCTGCACATCATCGAAGGCGACCAGTTCTACGGCTTCCTCAGCGATAAGCTTCCGAAAGAAAGCTACCCGGCCCCGATCGCCGCCCCGCTCACCTGGATTCCGCACGCGGTCAACGCCTCCGCCCTCTCGCAGGTCTGGCTGGTCGACGCGCAGATGGGGCCGCTGAACGACCAGATGGTGCAGATCTGCTTCAACCAGCCGGACCTCCTGCGCGTGCTCTGGAACCACCGCGGCGCCAAGCCCCAGGCAAGCGTCGTCAGCGTCGCCAAAGGCTTCGCCACCCCGCCGCTCAACGGCTCCGTCAATCCCGTCGACGGCCAGCTCTATGTCGCCGGCTTCCAGATCGCCGGCTGGGGCAATACCCTCGACACCCTGACGGGCATCGAACGCGTCCGCTACACCGGCGCGCCGTCGCTCACCCCGCGCGAGATCATCCCGACCGACCGCGGCATCCTGCTGCGCTTCGACGTCGCCCTCGATCCGGCCAAGGCGGCCAACCCGGAGAGCTACTCGCTCGCGACTTGGCGCTACAAGCGGGCGCCGTCGTACGGCTCGGCCCAGTACAAGGCCGACGGCAAGACCGGCAACGACTGGCTGACCGCCAGCAGCGCCTACGTGAGCCTGGACGGCAAGAGCGTCTTCATCGGTGTCCCCGGCCTCACGCCGGTCGAGCAGCTCCGGATCGGCTGGGACCTTGCGTCCTCGGCCGGCGCCGAGATGCGCGCCAACGCTTACACCACCCCCTACGAGCTCACGAAGTTCGATCCGGTCGCCGAGGGCTTCGGTCCGATCGATATCGACCTCACCCCGCGCGCCGCGGTCGCGAAGAAAGCCGAAGTCGTCTCCTCCCAGGAAGGCCAGCGCCTCGCCACCATGTTCGGCTGCGTCGCCTGCCACTCCGTCACTGACACCGCCATGAGCAACGTCGGACCCAAGTGGAAGGGTCTCTTCGGGTCCAAGCGCGACTACGTGACCGACAAAGGCAAGAAGGGATCGACGACCGTCGACGCGGCTTACCTGCGCGAGTCGATCCTCGAACCCAACGCCAAGAAGCATGCCTCCTTCGTGAAGTCCGAGTTCGCCATGCCCAGCTTCGCCGGCGTCCTCACCGACGCCCAGGTCGACTCGCTGGTACTCTACATCAGGACGCTGAAGTGAGCCTCCGGCGGAGATTACTCGCAACTCCCGCCCTTTGGAGCTGTTAGATAGGCATGCCCATCCCGCGCGTCCCCCTGCTCGCCCTGGCCCTCCTCACCCTCGGTGCCCTCGCCTCCGCCGCCGAGCTGCGCCTCCCGGCGGTCTTCTCCGACCACATGGTCCTCCAACGCGACAAGGCCGTCGCGGTCTGGGGCTGGGCCGACGCGGACGAAGAGGTATCGGTCGAATTTGCCGGCCAGAAGAAGGCCGCCAAGGCTGACGCTTCGGGCAAGTGGTTCCTGCGCCTCGACCCGCTCACGGCCAGCGTGGAAAGCCGCAAGCTCATCGCCTCGGGTAAGGACGGCCGCCAGGCCGAGATCTCCGACGTGCTCGTCGGCGACGTCTGGCTCGGCTCGGGTCAGTCGAACATGGCGATGACGGTCAATCGCGCGAAGGACTTCGAACAGGAAAAGACGGCCGCGACCTTCCCGCTCATCCGCCACTTCAAGGAGGAATCCGCCGGGGCCGCCTCGGCCCAGTCCCAAGCCAAGGGCAAGTGGCTCGCCTGCACGCCCGACAATGTCGGCAGCTTCAGCGCGACGCTGTACTTCTTCGGCCGCGAGATCCACCGCGAGGTCGGCGTGCCGATCGGCCTGATCAACACCTCCGTCGGCGGCACCCCGATCGAAGCCTGGATCGCTCCGGAAATCCAGGATTCGCAGCCCGCGCTTAAGGCCGCCCTCGAAGCCCAAAGCGCCGCCAACCCGAAGATCGACCCGGAGAAGGCCAAGGCCGATCACGCCAAGGCCCTTGAGAAATTCAAAGCCGCCAAGGCCAAGGCCCTCGCCGAAGGCACGAAAGCTCCGCGGCCGCCCCGCAACGCCGCCGGGGTCAGCGAACGCAAAAGCTCTTACGGTCAGCTGTTCAACGGCAAGGTCGCCCCGCTCGTCCCGTTCACGCTCAAGGGCATGCTCTGGTATCAAGGCGAAGCCAACTCCTCCGACACCCGTGCCCCGCTCTACGTCCATCAGCTCGGCGCGCTCGTCACCGACTGGCGCGCCCGCTGGGGCGAAGAACTCCCCTTCGCCTGGGTGCAGCTCCCGAACTTCTCCCGTCCGGGCGAAGGCTGGCCCCTGATGCGTGAGGCGATGCTGAAGACCCTTTCCCTGCCGAAGACGGGCATGGCCGTCACGATCGACATCGGCGAGGCCAAGGACATCCATCCCAAGAATAAGCAGGAGGTCGGCCGACGCTTGTCGCTATGGGCCCTGAGTACGGTCTATGGCCGCAAGGTCGCCGCCGCGAGCGGCCCGCTGCCGGCCGGACACGAGATCAAGGGCGCCGAGGTCGTCGTCACCCTCACCCATGCCGAAGGCCTCAAGACCCGCGACGGCGCCCCCGTGAAGGGTTTCCAGCTCGCCGGCACGGACAAACAGTGGAAGCCGGCGACCGCCCGGATCGACGGCACGAAGCTGGTCGTGACCAGCGCGGAAGTCGCCGCCCCCGTCGCCTTGCGCTATGCTTGGCTGGATTTCCCGGAGACGAACCTCGTCAACTCCGCCGACCTGCCCGCCTCGCCCTTCCGCACCGACGATTGGGCTCCGGTCCCCGTGCCCGCTCCCGCCGCCAAGGGCAAAGGTAAGGCTAAATAACCCTCTCATGAAAAACCTCGCCCTCCTCCTCCTCGCCGGTCTGGCCTCCCTCGCGTCCGCCGCCGACCGCAAACCGAACTTCGTGTACGTCTTCACCGACGACCAGCGCTGGGATGCGCTCGGCGTCGTCCAGCAAGAACAGGGAGAGAAAGGGCGCTTCCCCTGGCTCAAGACACCGAACCTAGACCGCCTGGCCCGCGAGGGGCTCCGTTTCCGTAACGCCTTCGTGGTGAACTCACTCTGCGCCCCGTCGCGCGCCTCGCTCGTCACCGGTCAATACGGCCATGTCAACGGCGTGACGAACAACCACACGCCCCACCCCGAAGGCAATCTCTCGATCGCCGCCCTGCTCCGTCCCGCCGGCTACGTCTCGGGCTACTTCGGCAAGTGGCACCACGGCAACCAATCCGGCAAACGGCCGGGCTTCGATACTTCCGCCAGCTTCGTCGGCCAAGGCATCTACTTCGACTGCCCGATCGAGGTCGACGGCGTCAAGACCCCGAGCAAAGGCTTCGTCGACGATGTGACCACGGAGTATGCGGCGAACTTCATCAAGGCCAACAAGGACAAGCCGTTCCTGATGATCCTCGGCCTCAAGACCTGCCACGGGCCGTTCACGCCTCCGCCCCGCCACGAAAAAGCCTACGAAGGCGCGCTGGCCCGGAACGTGCCTAACTTCGGCGTTCCCGCGATCTACTCGCCCGCCGGGCCGAACGGCGCCAAGGGCAAGCAGACCGACGCCAAGGAGGTCCCGACCAACCTCGGTATGTTCCGCGGGATCAACGGGGTCGATGATAACGTGGGCAAACTGCTCCAGACGCTGGATGAACTCGGCCTGACCGAGGACACGGTCTTCGTCTTCTCGAGCGACAACGGCTACTACCTCGGCGAACACAATCTCGGCGATAAGCGGACGGCCTACGAAGAAGCGCTGCGCATCCCGATGCTCGTTCGCTACCCTCGCGCGGTGAAGGCCGGCCGGACCGACGACCGCATGGTCCTCAACGTCGACCCCGCCGCGACCTTCCTCGACCTCGCCGGCCAGCCGGTCCCCGCCGCCATGCACGGACGCAGCTGGAAGCCTCTCCTGGAAGAGAAGCCCGCCGATTGGCGCGAGAGCTTCTTCTACTGCTACTTCTTCGAAAAGGGCTTCGCCAACGTGCCGCTGACGACCGCCGTCCGCACCACCGACGCCAAGCTGATCAAGTATCCGGGGCACGACGAGTGGACCGAGGTCTTCGACCTCAAGGCCGACCCCTACGAAGTGAAGAACCTCGCCGCCGACCCGGCCTACGCCGACCTGCGCAAGCAGCTCGAAGCGGAATACGACAGGCAGGCCAAGGCCATCGACTTCAAGATCCCCGACTTCGCCGATAAGCCCGGCACCGAAGGCGAAGAGGGCGCCAAGAAGAAGGCCGGTAAAAAGAAAAAGGCCAAGTAAACCCGATAAAACGGGTGGTTTTCTCCGCAAGGGCTGTCATCGTGCAGCCCTTGCCCATGTCCGCCCCGCTCGACCTCACCCGTGCGCCCGCGCACGACCCGCTGGAAATCTACCGCTTCCGTGACGGCCTTTACGCGGTCGACCTGATCGCCGCCGCGATCACCGAATTCGACCTCTTCACGAAGCTCGCCGCCAAGCCGGCGGACCTCGCCACGGTCTGCCGCGACCTTGGCACGCACCCCCGGCCGACGGATGTGATGCTGACGCTCTTCGCGGCCAATGGTTTCTTGTCGCTGAAGGATGGAGTCTACTCCGTGACCCCGCTGGGACAGGAACACCTCGTCAGCACCTCTCCCGTCTTCCTGGGCCCCTACTACGCTTCCCTCAAGGACCGTCCGGTGGTGAAGGACTTCATCGTCATCCTGAAGACCGACAAACCCGCCAACTGGGGAAGCTACAAGGACGAGAAGCCCTGGAGCGAAGCGATGCTCACCGACGCGTTCGCCACGAGCTTCACCGCGGCGATGGATTCGCGCGGCTTCACCCTCGGCCCGGCGATGGCCAAGGCCTCCCCCATCGGCAAGCGCACGCGTCTGCTCGATATCGCCGGCGGCTCGGGTATCTACGCCTGCGCGCTCGTCGCCAATCATCCGAAACTCACCGCTACGGTCTTCGAACGCGCCCCCGTCGACGGCATCACGCGCAAGATGATCGCCAAGCGCGGCTTCAAGGACCGGGTCGATGTCACGGCCGGCGACATGTTCACCGAGGCCCTTCCCTCGGGCTACGACGTCCACCTGTTCTCCAACGTCCTGCACGATTGGGACACCGACAAAGTCCGCTTCCTGCTGGCCGCCTCCGCCAAGGCCCTGCCCAAGGGCGGACTGCTGATCGTCCACGACGCCCACCTGAACGAAGACAAGACCGGCCCGGCGCCCGTGGCGGCCTACTCCGCGTTGCTGATGAGCGTCACCGAAGGCCGTTGCTACGGCACCGGCGAGATGCGGACACTCCTGACCGAAGCCGGCTTCGGCGACATCCGCCACCAAGACACCGCCTGCGATCGCAGCATCGTCACGGCGGTGAAAGGCTGATGAAAGATGGAAGATGGAAGATAAAGGATGCGCCCCCATACCCCTGCCGAGACACCTGATCTCAATCCCTCACCTTACCCCTCTGACTTTCATCATTCATCCACCATCTTTCATCATCCTCCATCTTTCACACCCCATGCGCCCCCTCCTCCTCGCCTTCTTCCTCGCCCTCGGCTGCTCGGCCGCTGAGCACCCCGAACTCGCTCGCGTGACCGCGGCGGACGACGCCCGCGTCGCGGCCATGCTGGCGCCGACGCGCGAGAAACTCGCCGCGGTGCTTTCGCCCGAGCTGCTCTACGCGCACTCCAACGGCCAGGTGGACACCCGGGAGACCCTGATCGCCTCGCTGACGGACGGCTCCGCCACCTATGCGAAGTATGCCTATCAGGAGCGTAGCTTCACCTTCCCGGCTCCCGGTATCGCCCTCATGGCCGGACGGTTCGACGTGAAGGCCGTCGTCAAAGGCAACGCGGCCGAAAGCACCATCAGCTTCCTCGCCGTCTGGCGCCTCGAAAAGGGCGAGTGGAAATTCCTCGCCTGGCAGTCCTGCAAGGTCCCGCCGGGGGCTAAGTAGGATGACAGATCAAGGATGGGCGACGGAGATATGGGCCATGAATGAGCCCGCCGGATGCCATATCCTTAATCATTTACCCTCCATCATTCATCCTGCCTCCGTTTCGTCCTTCATCTTTCATCCCTCATCGTCCATCTTGCCTCCATGCGCTCACCCCTGCTCGCTTCCGTCGTCGCCCTGACCTTGGGCGCGGCATCGCTCTTCGCCGCCGACCCGGCCCCCCAGGCCTCCGCCGCCCCCAAACCCGGCGACCCGGAATTCCGCAAATATCCTATCCCGATCGAGCCCGACGAGAACGTCTCCTACGGCCCTCACCGCATGCAGCGGATCTACTTCTGGCGCGCGAAATCCGAGAAGCCCACGCCCCTGCTCTTCTACATCCACGGCGGCGGTTGGTCCGGCGGCGACCGCTCCGTGGTCCGCAGCATGCTCAAGCCGGCCCTCGACGCCGGCATCTCCGTGGTCTCGGTGGAATACCGCACGATCAAGGATTCCACCGCGGACGGACTCGTCCCGCCGGTTAAGGGACCGATGTTTGACTGCGCCCGCGCCCTGCAGTTCACGCGCAGCAAGGCCAAGGAGTGGAACCTCGACAAGACCAAGGTCGCCCTGGCCGGCGGCTCTGCCGGAGCCTGCACGAGCCTCTGGCTCGCCTTCCATGACGACCTCGCCGACCCGCAGAGCAACGACCCCATCGCCCGCGAGTCCACCCGCGTGACCTGCGCCGCCGTCTCCGGCGCCCAGACGACCCTCGACCCGCACCAGATGCGCGCCTGGACGCCCAACAGCAAATACGGCGCCCACGCCTTCGGCATCTCCTGGGACCCCAAGAGCAAGGCCACGACCTTCGATCGCTTCTACGCCGAGCGCGAACGCATCCTGCCTTGGATCAAGCAATACTCGCCCTACGAACTCGTCAGCCGCGACGACCCGCCCGTCGGGCTCTTCTACTCCGCGGCCCCGAACCTCGGCAAAGACGAGAAGGACCCGACCCATACGGCCAACTTCGGCGTGAAACTCAAGGAGCATTGCGACGCCAACGGCGTGCGCTGCGAACTCGTCTACCCCGGCGCCCCCAACGTGGTCCACGCCACCGACAGTGATTACGTCAAGGCGTACTTGCGCCCCGAACTGAAGTGAGGCTCTGCGCGCTACTCCTCTCCGCCCTCGCCTTCGCCGCCGAACCCAAGGTCACGGCGAAGCGTCCCTCCGCCGCGGAGACGCGCGCGGCCGCGCTGAAGCTGGCCGTCGACATCCCGAGTTCGAAGGACGGCACCCAGCAGAAAGCCATCTACTGGCGACCGGAGTCCGCCGCGCATGACGCCAACGGTCCGGCCGTGCCGCTGCTGGTCTTCCTGCACTCTTGGAGCGGCGGCTTCGAACAAGGGCCGCCCTGGATCGATCAGGCGAAGAAGCTGGGGTGGGTGCTCGTCGCCCCTGACTTCCGCGGACCCAATAACCGCCCCGAGGCCTGCGCCTCCGACCTCGCCTCGCAGGACATTCTCGACGCGGTGGCCTACGCCCGTCGCGACGCCCGCATCGATGCTTCCCGCATCTACCTCATCGGCGGTTCCGGCGGCGGCCACATGTCCCTCGTCATGGCCGCCCGTGCGCCCGACCTTTGGGCCGGGGTGAGCGCCTGGGTGCCGATCTCCGACCTCGCCGCCTGGCACGCCGAAAGCAAGGCCCGCAAGAACAACTACGCCAAGATGCTCGAGCAGTCCTGCGGCGGGCCGCCCGGCCCCGCGACCGAAGCCGAATATCGCCACCGCTCCCCGCTCTTCCACCTCGCCGCCGCCAAGGGCGTGCCGCTCGACATCAATACCGGCATCCACGACGGCCACACCGGATCGGTACCCGTCAGCCATTCGCTCCGTGCGTTCAACGTCCTGGCTACGCCGGACAAGCAGGTTTCCGCCGAAGCGATCGACTTCATGGTCCGTGAACGGAAGATTCCCGCCAGCCTCGCCGCCGAGACCCAAGCCGACCCGGAACGCCAGAAGGCCGTGCTCTTCCGTCGCGCGTCAGGCAACGCCCGCGTGACCGTCTTCGAAGGCGGCCACGAATCCGAATCCTCGGCCGGCGTGCTCTGGCTTTCCCGCCAACGCCAGGGCCAGGCCGCGGACTTCAGCCTCGGGGCGACGCCCGGCCAGACCGGCGCCGCGACCGAAGTCTCAAAATAACCTTACCATGAACACCCTCCGACTGCTCCTCGCCACCTGCGCCTGCGCCCTGGCTTTCGCCGCCGACCGCAAGCCCAACATCCTCGTCATCGTCAGCGACGACCAAGGCTACGCCGACGTCGGCTTCAATGGCGGCAAGGCCGTGCCGACGCCCCACCTGGACGCGTTGGCCGCTTCCGGCGTACGCTGCACCAGCGGCTACGTCTCCCATCCCTTCTGTTCGCCGACCCGCGCGGGCCTGCTCACGGGCCGCTACCAGCAACGCTTCGGGCATGAGAACAATCCCGCGTATGATCCGGACGACGCCGTGGCCGGGCTGCCGCTGGCCGAAAGGCTCCTCCCCCAATACCTCAAGGAGGCAGGCTACCGGACCGGCTGGGTGGGCAAGTGGCACCTCGGGGCGACGCCGGCCCACTCGCCTTGGGCCCGCGGCTTCGACCAGACCTACGGCTTCATCGGCGGCGGCCACTCGTACTCCGAGTGGGCGATCGACGTGAAAAAGGAGTACAACGTCCCGCTCACCCGCGACGGCCAGGCGACCACCGAAGTACCAGCGCACCTCACCGAAGCGTTCGGCAAGGAGGCCGGCGCCTTCATCCGGCGCAACGCCGGCGCACCTTGGATGCTCTACCTCGCGTTCAACGCCCCGCACACGCCCCACATGCCCACCATCGAACGCGAGAAGCAGTTCGCCGACGTGAAGGACCCCGTGCGCCGCAAGTGCCTCGCCCAGATCAGCCTGCTCGACGACGCCGTCGGCGCGGTCACCAAGGCCCTCGCGGACAGCGGCCAGGCGCAGGACACGCTGATCTTCTTCTTCACCGACAACGGCGGCACGCCGCCCTCGCTCGGCGCCGACAACACGCCGCTGCGCGGCTACAAAGGCTCCGTCTACGAAGGTGGTATCCGCGTCCCGTTCGTCATCAGCTGGCCGGCCCAGCTGAAGGCCGGCTCGACCTATGACCGCCCGGTCTCCTCTCTCGACGTCACCGCCACAGCCTTGTCGCTGGCTGGCGTCACCTTCCCCTCCGAGCGCAGACTCGACGGCGTCAACCTCATCCCCTTCCTACGGGGCGAGACCCAGACCGCGCCGCACGCGAACCTCTTCTGGCGTACCGGCGGCGGACGAAGCTACGCCGTGCGCTCCGGGGACTGGAAGCTGGTCCGCTACGGCAAGCAACCCGACGAACTCTACGACCTGTCGACGGACATCGGCGAAGCGAAGGACCTGGCCTCCGCCCGCCCCGAAGTCGTCGCCAAGCTCGCCGCCGACCTGTCGGCCTGGGACAAGGAACTGATCGCCCCGCTCTTCCAGAGCCCCAGGGGAGGCAAGGCCCCTGCCAAGAAGCCGAAGAAATAGGCCCTTGGCCCAGTCTCTCAGGGTTTCGGCGGCTTTTCCTCTGGTCGGGCTGGTGAGATTCGAACTCACGACCTCTTGCACCCCATGCAAGCGCGCTACCAGACTACGCTACAGCCCGAGAGAGGAAAGATTGGGTTAAGCCCCAGCCCGGCGGGGATGTCAATCCGACAAACCCACCCCCGCGGATTCTCGACATAACCGAGGGCTAACCCTAGTAAATAAGCATGAGCCGCACCCCCCTGCTCCTGCTTGCCTTCTTCGCCGCCGCCCTCGGCGCGACGAGCCGGCCGAACATCGTCTTCATCCTGGCTGACGACCTCGGCTACGGCGAAGTCGGTTACAACGGACAGAGGATCATCCGCACCCCGAACGTCGACCGCCTCGCCCGCGAAGGCATGATCATGACCCGGCATTACTCCGGCAACGCGGTCTGCGCGCCGTCGCGCACCGTGCTGATGACCGGCCGCAATCCCGGCCACGCGACGGCCCGCGACAACGGCGACGTCGGCGACCGCGAGCAGTTCCCGTTGCCCGCCGGCATCGCCACCCTGCCCGGCACGCTCAAGCAGGCCGGCTATGCGACCGCCGCTTTCGGCAAATGGGGCATGGGCGGCTTCGACTCCACGGGCAGCCCGCTGAAGCAGGGCTTCGATCGCTTCCTCGGCGTGACCAGCCAGTGGGTCGCGCACAGCCACTATCCGCCCTTCATCCAGGACGACGGGAAGAAGATCCCGCTCGACAACGGCCCCGACGGCACGCCCGGCCACGGCGTCTTCCCGGCTGGCGCCGACCCGCAGGATCCGAAGGCCTATGCGCCGTTCATCGGCAAGGACTTCCTCAGCGAGCGGACCATCGTGGGCGCGGAAGCCTTCATCCAAGCCAATAAGGACAAGCCCTTCTTCCTCTACTACGCCTCGCCCTTGCCGCACGTGGCCCTGCAGGTCCCGGCCGAGGAGCTGAAACCGTATGAAGGCGTGATCACCGAAGCCGCCCCCTACGCCCCGCATAAAGGCGGCTACAGCCCCAACCGTACCCCGCGGACGACTTATGCCGCGATGATCTCGCGCCTCGACAAGGAAGTCGGCCGCATCCTCGCCGCCCTCGAGAAAGCCGGCGTGGCCGACAACACCCTCATCGTCTTCTCCGGCGACAACGGCGCCACGCACGACGCCGGCGGGGTCGATACGAAATACTTCGATTCGGCCGGCGGCCTCAGAGGACTAAAGGGCTCGCTCCACGAGGGCGGCATCCGCGAGCCGACCGTCGTCCGCTGGCCTGCCGGGATCAAGGCCGGCACGCGCTCGCACCGCATCTCCGGCTTCGAAGACTGGTTCGCCACCTTCGCCGAAGTCGCGGGAGTGAAGATCGAAGCCGCGGCTAACCGCGCCAGCGAGAGCCTCGTCCCGGCGCTAAAGGGCGCGGACTCCCCGCGGGCCGCCCCGCTCTATCGCGAGTTCCCCGGCTACGGCTCGCAGCAGGCGATCTGGGACGGCAAGTGGAAGGCCATCCGCACGGACATGGCCAAGGCGACCAGGGCCGGCCAGCCCGTCGTCACCCAGCTCTACGACCTCGACGCGGACCCGAACGAGACGACCGACCTGGCCGCCAAATTCCCGGAAATCGTGAAGGAACTCGAAGCCAAGATGGCCGCCGCCCGCGTGCCGAATCCGGACTTCCCGCTCCCCGGCGTCGATCCGCTGCCCCCTGGAAAGGGCAAGAAGAAGGCCGCGAAGAAGTAAGGATAAAGCACCCCATTTCGGGTGGCAGGTGGCAGCGCCGGGTGACGGGTGGTGGAATTGCCTACGCCCAAAGGGATACCGGAGACCGGACGGCTGGATTGGGCTGAATCAATTCAGCCCTCCGTTCAGTCCTCCACGCAGCGCTCCACTCAGTCCTCTGCTCTTAAAGCTCCTCAATCCCCGCCCGCAGCTCCGCGGCTTTCTTCTTCACGGCGGCTTTCTCCGCCGGCGACATGTTCGCGGCCTGGCGGACGGCCATGCCGATGCGCGGGTTGTTGAGGAAGCGGTCCTGATGCCGCAACCAGAAGTCCCAGTAGAGGGCGTTCAAAGGACAGGCCAGCGGGCCGGTGCGATCCTTGGGATCATACGGACAGCCGCCGCAATAATTGGACATCTTGGAGACATAGCTCGCGGCGCAGCAGTACGGCTTGCTGGCGAGGAAACCGCCGTCCGCATGCTGGCTCATGCCGATGACGTTCGGCAGCTCTACCCACTGGAAGGCGTCGATATACACGCCGAGGTACCAGCGCTCGACTTCGGCGGGGTCGACGCCCGCAGTCAGGCAGAACGAGCCGATGACCATCAGCCGCTGGATATGATGCGCGTAGGCGGTGTCCAGCGACTGGCCCACGGAATGCCGCATACAGTTCATCTTCACCTTGCCAGTCCAGAACCAGGACGGCAGCGAGAGCGTATGACCGAGCCCATTGGCGTCGGCGTAGCCGGGCATCTTGGCCCAATAGACGCCGCGGATGTATTCGCGCCAGCCGATGATCTGGCGGACGAAGCCTTCCGTGGCCGCCAAGGGATAACGCTTCGGATCGCGCGCATGTTCGTCGGCGGCGGCCTCGGCGACTTCCGCCGGCGACAGCAGCTTCACGTTGAGGGCGAAGGACAGCCGCGAATGGAAGAGCCGATCCGAAGACGTGTGCATGGCGTCCTCGTAGTCGCCGAACTCAGGCAGTCCCCGCTCGATGAAGGCGTCCAGCTGCTTGAGCGCCTCCTTGCGGTCGACGGGCCAAGGAAAGTCTTTTTCGCAGGGCCTGCCCATGGTCTTCACCCCGGCGGCCTGGATCTCCGCCCAGATGGCGGAGTGGTCGTGTGAGACGTCCCAAGCCTTGGGCGGAGGCGGCGTGCCCTTCCACGGCTTCCGGTTCTCCTTGTCGTAATTCCATTCCCCGCCGGCCGGCGTGCCGTCTTCCTCCATCAGCAGGCGTGTCCGGACGCGCATCTTACGATAATACGACTCCATCAGCCAGCGCTTGGCGTCCTTCTGGAAATGGGCCGCCACGCCGCCGCGTCCGTCGAGGAAGTGCTCGGAACTGACGCAGGCCGTGACCAGACCGCAGCCGGCGGCGAAGGCCCGCAGGTCTTGGTCAAGCCGCCACTCATCGGGCTCCTGATATTCGAACCGAGCGGCCTTGGTCTCCTTGAAGACCCGGCTCAGGTTCTCCGCGAAACCATGCCGGTTGTCCTTGTCCCCGAGACGGAAGTAACGGACCTGGTGGCCCTGCTTGGTCAGGAGTTCGGCCATGCGGCGCATCCCGGCGAAGATCGCGATGACCTTCTGGGCGTGGTGCACGACGTAATCGGTCTCCGATCGGACTTCCATCAGGACGTAAGTCACGGACGCATCCTTCTTCCCGAACCAGGAGTGCTCCGGATTCAGCTGATCGCCGAGGATGAGACGGACGGTGTGGGCCACCCCCGCAAGGGAAGGCGAAACGCCCCGCTGGCAAGCCGAGCGTACAGGTAGGGATGGCATCAGGTTCGTTCCTCCCGGGGAGCGATTATCAGCGCGTCCGATTTGCCGACGCGGGTGGATCTGCCTCTTTAGCCTGCATGCGCGGCGTCAAAAAAGAGAACCTCCCGGCCAAGACCTGCCCGGCCTGCCAGCGTCCTTTCCTCTGGCGCAAGAAGTGGGCCCGCTGCTGGGACGAGGTCCGCTTCTGCAGCGATGCCTGCCGCAAGGGCACCCCGCGAGGTAAGGCGCCGCAGCCTTGAGCAGCCCGCCCCGGGGATCCCGATGCGCCTAAGCTCCGGACCCCGACGAAGATTCGTTCGGTAGCTTGTCGGCCTGCGCCAACGCGGCTTTGTCGAGCATGATGACCGCCGGCAGGAAGAAGAAGCTCTGCACACTGAAGATGCACACCCAGACCGCGAACGCGTCATGACGTTCTAATCCCAGCAGGACGAAGACCTCCTCAAAGACCCCCGTCGCCATCGCTCCCGCGATCCAACCCAGCGAACCCAGCAAAGCCCACGTCGCCGCCGTCCGGAGAGACCAAGAAATCAGGCATACCCCCTGCGCAAGGCTCATCGTACCACCGAAGGCGATGGCCCAATAATACATCCCGCAGTAATTCGAAGCATAGCAACCGGCGCAGGAGACCGGAATCCAGAGCCACCACCGGCAGACCCGATGAAGGCAGCAGGCCTGAGCCACGATCACCAGCAAAGCCAACAGGAGCAAGGAAACGGGCCGGCCCTCGAAGACGTGGTAAAAAGGAAGGAAGGCAGCGATGGCCAGGGCGTTGTATCCCAACCATCGTTGGCTGATCCGCTTGAGCCTTTGCCGGTCATAAACTGGCGCCATTTCACGTTCATATCCGCCGACCAAGGGGATGGCAAAGAGGAATGCAGGCGCAAAAAAGCCCGGGGGCACCGGGCTGATAGAAACCTCGGGCCCTCAGGCCCTCAGGTCCTCGTGACTAGGCTTACTTGGGCCCGCCTTGGCGACGGGTGCCCGGACGACCGAAGGGTCGGTAGTTGCCCTGGGAGGCACGGTATCCGCCGTGACGACCGCCCTGCGGGCGGCCTTCGCGTTCGCTGTGGTGCGCGCCGGCGCGGGGATCTTGGTGACGCTGGAAATCTTCCGGGGTGCGGGGCGGAGCCTGCTGGGTGTAGTCGAAGCCCTGCAGCTTGCCGCAGTGGAGGTGCTTGCCGACGATGCGTTCGAGGCGACGGAGTTCGCCGAGGTCTTCGCGGGTGACGAAGGTGATGGCGGTCCCGGTCGCGAGCGCGCGGCCGGTGCGGCCGATGCGGTGGACGTAGTCCTCGAGCTGATCCGGGAAGTCGAAGTTGAAGACGTGCGTGATGCCGTCGACGTCGATGCCGCGCGAGGCGATGTCGGTCGCGACGAGCACGCGGATCTCGCCGTTCTTGAAGGCCTGCAGGGCGCGCTGACGCTGGCTCTGCGAGCGGTTGGCGTGGATGGCGGCGCAGCTGATGTCCTCGCCCTGGAGCTTGCGGCAGATGCGGTCGGCGCCGTGCTTGGTGCGCGCGAAGACGAGGACCATCTTCAGGGCCTCGTCCTTGAGGAGGTGATGCAGCATGACCTGCTTGAGGGCGCCCGGGCACTCGTAGAGCAGCTGGGTGACCGTCTCGGCGGGATTGGACCGGCGGCCGACCTCGATGAGCTGAGGGTCGCGCTGATACTGCTTGGTGAGGGTCTCGATCTCGCGCGAGAGCGTGGCGGAGAACATCAGGGTCTGGCGTTCCTTCGGGAGTGCGCGGACGATGGTGTTGATCGCGGGCAGGAAGCCCATGTCCAGCATGCGGTCGGCTTCGTCGAGGACGAGGTATTCGACGGCGGAGAAATCGCCATGGCCCTGGCCGCCGAGGTCGAGGAGCCGGCCCGGGGTGGCGATGAGGAAGTCACAGCCGCGACGGAGGGCGGCGATCTGGGGGCGTTCGGAGACGCCGCCATAGCAGGTGGCGACGGTGGCGCCGGCATACCGGGAATAGGCGGCGACGTTCTCGGCGATCTGGACGACCAGTTCGCGGGTCGGAGCCAGGATCAGGCAACGGACCTTGCCCTGGTGGGCGCCGGACTTGGTGCGGACCAGCCGGGTCAGCAGCGGAAGGGTGAAAGCGGCGGTCTTGCCGGTGCCGGTCTGAGCGACGCCGATGACATCCCTTCCGTCGATGATGACCGGAATCGAGGCCTTCTGGATCGGCGTCGGCTCGGTGTAGCCCTGGTCGGCCACGGCTTTGAGGATGGAGGCATCGAGGCCTAAGGATTCAAACGACATCAAGGCAAAGTGAGTAGAGGAAATGGAAAGGGCGAGAACATTAGGGAATGAGTCAGGGCAAGGGCTAGGGCCGGGGCTAGGGCTGGTTTTCCTGAGAAACTGCTTCAACGGCATCCCTTCATCCGCCCGAATCGTATCTCTTTGCATCGACGACTAGCCCTAGCCCTAGTTCTAGCCCTGAGCAGGCCTTGGCTTGCTCTGAACGATTGCACTTCCCCTGCCCTTCCCTAGACAACTCGGCAACCCCCGACGATGACGACCAAGCAACCCGACGGCTGGAGCTCCAAACTGGGCGTGATCATGGCCGTCGCCGGCAGCGCCGTCGGCTTGGGCAACTTCCTCCGCTTCCCCGGCCTCGTGGCCGACAAGGAGACCGGCGGTGGCGCCTTCCTCATCGCCTACTTCATCTCCCTCCTGATCGTCGGCCTGCCGATCTGCTGGGTCGAGTGGACGCTCGGACGTTTCGGCGGCACGCAGGGCTACAATTCCTCGCCGGGCATCTTCCACGCGATCATCCGCAAGCCCTGGGGCAAATACGTCGGCCTCCTCGGCTTCATCATCCCCGTCGGCGTGTATTTCTATTACGTCGTCATCGAGTCCTGGTGCCTCGGTTACGCCTGGAACAGCTTCACCGGCGGACTCGACCTCGGCAAGGATCCCAAGAGCTACGCCGAAGCCTTCTCGGCCTTCACGGGGCTCGGCGCCGACGGCGCCGTCCTCGGCCTCGGCAAGCCGTTCCTGTTCTTCGTCGGCGTGTTCGTCCTGAACTTCGTCATCATCTACCGCGGCCTCTCCAAGGGCATCGAGTTCATCTGCAACTGGGGCATGCCGCTCCTGATCGCCATCGCGCTCATCCTGCTCGTCCGCGTGCTCACCCTCGGCACCCCCGATCCGACCAAACCCGAGCTCAGCGTGTGGAACGGCCTGGGCTACATGTGGAATCCGCATGACATCGCCAAGGGCCTGTCGAACCCGGCCGTCTGGCTCAAGGCCGCCTCCCAGATCTTCTTCACCCTCTCGGTCGGCTTCGGCGTCATCATCACCTACGCCAGCTACCTCAGGAAGAACGATGACGTGGTCCTGAGCGGCCTGACGGCCACCGCGGCCAACGAGTTCTGCGAAGTCGGCCTGGGCGGCCTGATCACGGTGCCCGCGGCCTTCGCCTTCCTCGGCGCCTCGGCCGTCGCCGGCGGCACCTTCGCCCTGGGCTTCAACGTCCTGCCGCAGGTCTTCGCCGGCATGCCGTACGGACATCTCTTCGGCGGCCTGTTCTTCACGCTCCTCTTCATCGCCGCCATCACCTCCTCGCTCTCGATGCTGCAGCCGGGCATCGCCTTCCTCGAGGAAGGCCTGGCGCTCGACCGCCGCGGCTCGGTCGCATTGCTCGGCCTGATCACCGCGGTCGGCTGCACGCTCGTCGTCTACTTCAGCGAAAGCCTGAAGGCGCTCTCGACGGTCGACTTCTGGATCGGGGACATCGGCATCTTCCTCCAAGGCACGCTGCTGATCTATATCTTCAATTTCGCCTTCGGCACCGAACGTGGCTGGACCGAAGCCCATCAGGGGGCGGACCTGCGTATCCCGCGGATCTTCAAGTTCGTCATCCGGTGGCTCTCGCCGGCCTTCCTCACCGCGATCTTCCTGATGTTCGTGCTCAAGAACGTCGCCGGGTGGAACCTGTCGTTCAGCGCCCCGGTCTTCGCCCCGACCGACCCGATCCTCGACCTCGTCGGCGGTCCGGGCCACCCCGCCAGCGGGGTCGCCCGCCTGACGGCCTTCTTCCTGCTCCTCTTCGCGGCCTTCTCGGCGCTGATGATCCATCGCGCCGGCAAACGCTGGGACGCCCGCTGAACCTCAGACCTTACGACCATGACCACCGCCGGACTCCTCTTCATGCTCATCTCCGTGGGCGCGGTGACCACGCTGTTCGTGTGGTGCCTCGTCAAGGTGCTCACGGGCAAGAAGAACCCCGACCACCTCGCGCACATCGAGCCGATCGAGGCCAAGGATCTGGACCGGCGTTGAGCACACGTTCCGGCCTTCCGCATGGCGACCGGCCAGCTGCGCCAACATCCCTGATACGGGCGCCTAGGCCTTGCCCCGCCCCGCAGGCCCGCCTACCCCGCCGAATTGGGCTTTGACTAGGGTTTTCCCCGTCCGTTAACCATACCCCTCGATTCCGTCCGTCCCGACCCCATGAAACGCACCCATACCTGCAACGCCCTCCGCCCCGCCGACGCCGGCCAGACCGTGACCCTCGTGGGTTGGGTCGACACCAAGCGCGACCTCGGCGGCGTGACCTTCGTCGACCTCCGCGACCGCGAAGGCATGACCCAGGTGGTCTTCAATCCGGGCGCCAACGGCATCCAGGAAATCGCCCAGCGCCTGAAGACGGAATCCGTCATCGAGATCACCGGCAAGGTCCGCGCCCGTTCGGCCGAGACCGTCAACGCCAAGCTCGCCACCGGCAGCATCGAGATCGCCGCCGAATCCCTCGTCGTCCACAACATCTGCGCCGACCTGCCGTTCCCGATGGACGACGACAAGGCCGACAAGGTGAACGAAGACCTCCGCCTCGAATACCGCTTCCTCGACCTCCGTCGCCCGCGTAACATCGGCCTCCTCAAGCTCCGCGCCAAGGCCGCCCGCGCCATCCGCGCCGAGCTCGACAGCCAGGACTTCCTCGAGATCGAGACCCCGACCCTCTTCAAGAGCACCCCGGAAGGCGCCCGCGAGTTCCTCGTGCCGAGCCGCACCAACCCCGGCGAATTCTACGCGCTCACCCAGTCCCCCCAGCAGTACAAGCAGATGCTGATGGTGGCCGGCGTCGAACGCTACTACCAGATGGCCCGTTGCTACCGCGACGAAGACCTGCGCGCCGACCGCCAGCCGGAGTTCACGCAGGTCGACCTGGAGATGTCCTTCATCGACCGCGAGGACATGTACAAGCTGATCGAAGGCATCCTGAAGCGCACCTGGAAGGAGACCCTCGGCATCGACATCCCGACGCCCTTCCCGCGCATGGCCTACCAGGAAGCGATGGACCGCTTCGGCATCGACAAGCCCGACACCCGTTTCGGCATGGAGATCCAGGACCTGACGGCCCTGTTCAAGAACTCCTCCTTCAAGGTCTTCCACGGCGCCGCCAACACCCCGGGCTCGGTGGTCCGCGCGATCAACGCCAAGGGCCTCGCCGACATCACCCAGGGCGAGCTCACCAACTTCGAGAACATCGCCAAGAGCGCGGGCGCCAAGGGCCTCGCGTTCATCAAGTGCGAAGCGGGCGAATGGAAGTCCCCGATCGTGAAGTTCTTCTCCGACGACGAGAAGGCCGCGCTGAAGAAGCAGCTGAACATCGAGGACGGCGACATCGTCTTCTTCGCCGCCGCCCCGTGGGAGCAGGCTTCGACCATCCTCGGCCGCATCCGCCTCGAGTCCTCCTACCTCCTCAAGGCCCGCGGTCGCCTGACCCTGCCGGCCGACCAGTACAACTTCCTCTGGGTCATCGAATTCCCGCTGATGCTCTGGGACGAAGAAGAGAAGCGCTACCTCTCGGCCCACCACCCGTTCACCGCCCCGGTCGTCGAAGACGAGCCCCTGCTCGCCACCGATCCCGCCAAGGTCCGCGGCCAGCACTACGACATCGTGCTCAACGGCGTCGAACTCGGCGGCGGCTCGATCCGCATCCATAACCCGGCCGTCCAGAAGCGCGTCTTCGAGGACATCCTCAAGATCCCCCAGGACCTGGTGGACAGCCGCTTCGGCTACATGCTCAAGGCCTTCTCCTACGGCGCCCCGCCCCACGGCGGCATCGCCCTCGGCTTCGACCGCGTGGTCGCCATGCTCGCCGGCCGCTCGTCGATCCGCGATATCCTCGCGTTCCCGAAGAACCAGAACGGCCGCGACCTGATGGCCGACTGCCCGAGCCCGGTCGCCCCGAAGCAATTGCGCGACCTGCGCATCCGCCTCGTGGAAGACGAGCCGAAGCCGAAGGCCTGAGGCCCTCCCGGCTTCCCGACGAAAGGCACGCGCAAGCGTGCCTTTCTGTTTGGCGGGCATTTAGCCTTCCCCCGCAAGGTGGGTCGGCCTATTCCCTTCAGCCATGTCCGACGCTTCGCCCTCTCCTGAACCCTCCCCCCACGTCGTGGGCCAGGGCTATGAGTTCGACGAGGTGCGCGCCTTCCTCGGCGGCGACCCGAAGCCCCCGAACTTCGTCATCCACAAGGCCGGCGCGGTCATCGGCGTCTGCCTCGGACTCGGCTGGAATCCGCGCGCCGACGGCGAACCGTGCGAAGTCTGGGTCGGTCGCAAAGGCGTCCAGCCCAAGTGGGGCATCAAGCTCGCCGAGACCCGCGGCCCGCTGCCGGTGTACGTCCGTCGCACCGAAGGCGGCAAGTGGTTCTATAACGGCCTTTACGAAGTGACGAGCCACACGACCGACCCGAACATCATCCGCCCACGCCTGCTGCCTCCGAAGATCGTGGCGATCGACCGCCTGGTCTTCCTGAAGCGCTGCGCCGTCTGACCGCCATGGCCGACGAACGTCCGCACCCCCGCGACCCGCTGCACGGCGTGACCCTGCAGAAACTGCTCGAGACCATGGTCGCGAAATACGGATGGCAGGAACTCGCCTACCGCATCCCGATCCGCTGCTTCATGTTCGACCCGACGATCAAGTCTTCGCTGATCTTCCTGCGCAAGACCCCTTGGGCGCGCGAGAAGCTCGAGAACTGGTACGTCGGCGACGTCCGCAAGTCCCAAGGCTACGGGCTCTGAGCTTCACCGCAGGGCGAACCAAGGCAGGGCATGATTCATCGTGCACTCCTCGAAAGGGAGGGCGCCGCGGAGCCACGCTCCTACCCTCGGCCGCCCTGCGGAGGCCAGAAACGCCGCCCTATACTCCATACTCCATACTCTACTTACTGATCTTCCACTTCGCCTGGCGGAGTACCGCCTTACCGGCGGCCTTCTGGAATTCATACCAGACGGTGAGCAGCGTGCCGTCGGCAAGCTCGACGGTCGACGGATAGCCGAGGTCATAGCCCTCGCCGTCGGCGGAAACGGTCAGCGGCTCGCTCCACGTCCGACCTTGGTCCGAACTGATCCGCGCCTGATTGCCGAAGGGCTTGCGACGATACCCGTAAGTCATGACCAGGCGACCGTCCTTGAGCTTGAGGAGCTGCGAAGGCAGGCCCCAGACGCCGATCGCCTGCGGCACGGTCCAGGTCTTGCCGCCATCGGTCGATTCGGTCTGCAGCGTGGTGCCTACGTCGGGTTTGTTATGATTACGGATCTGGGCGACGATGCGGCCGTCGTCGGTCTCGAGGGCGAAAAGTTCGTGATAGCCCTTCTTCACCTCGTCACCGGGGCGGGTCGGGATCTCGCTCAGCCAGGTCCAGGTGAGGCCGTCGTCCTTCGATTCGGCCACGCCGATCTTCCCCTCCTTGGTCCAGAGCTGCTTGCCGACGTAAAGCAGACGGCCGTCCTTGAGCTGCGTCGGCCCGTGCGGGCTGTTGACGATCGTCGGGATGGGCGGGGACCAGGTCTTGCCGCCGTCGGTCGAACGCAGCACCCATTCGCCGAGCTGGGCCTGACGCTCCGGAGCCGTGAGACGATCCTGCGCGGACTTCCAACGGGCCTGCCGTTCCGGCGTCTGCTTCACGAGCAGACCGCGTTCTTCGTAGGCCAGCGAGGTGAAGGTCGTGACGAGCAGCGTCCCCTTGGCGGTCTCCATCACGCCGCTGTCGCGGTCGTCGATCGGGCCGTCGAAGAGCACGCGCGGGTAGGTCCACGTCGCGCCGTCATCCTTCGAGGTCATCGCGCGCACCTGCCCCATCGGGCAGATATGGCCGTCGCGTCCGCCGGACCACGAGACCCAGAGCTCGCCGTTGGCGCGGCGTGCGAGGGTCGACCAACCGGCATAGGGCTCTTCTGGCGGGGTGATGGTCTTCGTCTCGAGGACCTGCGCGGTCTGGGCGCCGAGCGCGGCCGCCATGAGCAAAGGCCAGAAATGACGGGAGAACGAACCTAGGGCGGGATTCATGGGGCTCTTGATAACGCCCACCCAAGCCCATGGCAATCACGGCGAACATGTCCCGAACCGAGGTTTGCGTGCGGAACGACCTCCTGCTTAATGCAGACATGCCCATGCTTCGCCTCCTCTCCTTGGCTATCGTCAGCTGCCTCGGCGGACTCCTCGCCGCAGCCGAGACCACCGGAGGACCACAACCCGCGGACATCAAGAAAGGGGTCGGCCTGGCCGAACGTAAAGGCAAGGACGCCCGCCACCTCGGGCTGCTCAAAGTGGGCTGGTACTACAACTGGGGAGACCAGACCAAACTGACGACCGACGCCCGCTTCGTCCCGATGATCTTCTCCGGCCGGCGCGCCGCGCCGGAACAGTCCGTCCCCTTCCTCCTCGGCTTCAACGAACCCGACCACCCCAAGCAGGCGAACCTCAGCGTCGAGGACGCTTTGGCCAAGTGGCCGGCCCTCTCCGCCAAGGCGGGCTTCATCGTCTCGCCTGCCCTGGCCGGCAACCCGGTCACGAAGGATTGGCTCAACGGCTTCCTCAAGGCGGGAGCCAAGGTCGACGCCATCGCCGTGCACTGGTACAAAGGAGCCGACGCCGCCCGCTTCATCAAGGACCTCGAACTGATCCACGCCCATTTCGGGAAGCCGCTCTGGGTGACGGAATTCGCCCCGCAGACCGCCGCGGACTCCGCCGCCGCCCCGGGCAAATACTCGCAGGCTCAGGTCGACGCCTTCATCAAGGAAACGACGCGCTTCATGGAGAAGACCTCCTGGGTGCATCGCTATGCCTGGCATGACTCCGGAGCCGGGACCTCGGCCCTCTTCACAGAGAACGGCGAACTGACCTCCACCGGCAAGGCTTACGCCGCGGCGAAGAAGTAAGCCGCCGACCGTCGTTTCCTCTGGCCCTGCGGGCCTCCGGCCCTCGAATCAAGGCATCTCCGCGCCACGGGAGGCCGTGACGAGGTGATACCACTCTTCCCGGGTCAGATCTAACTCCGCCGCGGCGGCCAGCTGCTTGATCTGCGCGGGCTGGGTGGTGCCGACGATCGGGACCATCTTGGCCGGGTGCTTGAGGATCCACGCCAGCGCGATGAGCTCACGGGCGACGCCGCGTTCCTTGGCGATGCGGTCGAGGACGGCCAACACGGCGGCCGGGTTGTAATGACGCTGCCCAGGCAGGAGATCCACGCCGCCCGAACCGAGCAGGCCGGCGCCGAGCGGACTCCAGGCGAGCGGGGTGACCTTCTTCTCCTGGCACTGGTCGAGCGTGCCGTCGTGCAAGGCGTAGAGCTGCAGGAGGCTGACTTCGACCTGATTGGTGACCAGCGGGAAGGAGAGCGCATTCTGCAGGAGCGAGAACTGCGAGGGGCTGAAATTACTGACGCCGAATTCGCGCACCTTGCCGGCTTGGCGGAGTTCGGAGAACAAGCCGGCCACCTCGGCCGCGTCCATGAGGTAGTCGGGGCGATGGAGATGGAGAAGGTCGATGGTCTCGACGCCGAGCTGCTTGAGCGAGAGTTCGCACTGAGCCAGCAGATGGGCGCGGGAGAAATCATAGCGCACCGGGGCGCCGGCGGGGCGGTTCTTGAAACGGATGCCGCCCTTGGTCGCGATGGTCATCCTGGCGCGCAGGCCAGGGTTCTCCTTCAGGATGCGGCCGAAGACGCGCTCGGCTTCGCCGTCGCAATAGATGTCGGCATGGTCGAAGAGCGTGTAACCCGCGTCGACCGCCGCGAAGACCGCCGCCTTGGCCGTCGCGTAATCCGCGGCCGCGTCGCCCTTGGTCGCGATACGCCAGCAGCCATAGGCGAGGCGGCTGGAGGTGAGCGGGCTCTGGCCGAGGGTCACGGTCTTCATGCGACCCGTAGCAAGCGAATCACCCCTGCCTCCCGCAAGCCTATCCCCGAGGTCGACAGACGGGATAGGACCGGTAAGGTAGGCCCATGGATTTCTCCCAGCTGCTGCAACAGGGCACCGCGCAAGCCTGGCTCTACGTCCCCGTGGCCGTCCTCCTCGGCGCCCTGCACGGCCTCGAACCCGGCCACTCCAAGACGATGATGGCGGCCTTCATCATCGCGATCCGCGGGACCGCCTGGCAGGCCGCCCTGCTCGGCTTCTGCGCCGCCCTTTCCCACACGCTCATCATCTGGGTCCTCGCCGGCCTCGCCCTGCGGTACGGCTCGCATTGGAACGTCGAAGAGACCGAACCCTACTTCCTGCTCATCAGCGGCGTGATCGTCGTCGGCATGGCGGTCTGGACGATCATGCGCCTGCGCGAAGAACACGGCCATCATCACCACCACGGCGAAGGCGACACTGCGCACGCCCATGGCCACTCCCATGACGACCTCGACGCGGAAGACGCCCACGCCCGCGCCCATGCGGCGGAGATCGAGAAGCGTTTCGCCGGCCGTCACGTCACGACCGGACAGATCGTGATCTTCGGGCTGACCGGCGGACTCATGCCCTGCCCGGCCGCGGTCTCGATCCTCATCGTCTGCCTGCAGCTCAAGGAATTCTCCCTCGGCTTCGGCATCGTGGCGGCCTTCAGCCTGGGTCTCGCCCTGACGATGATCTCCGTCGGCGTGCTCGCTTCCTGGGGCTTCAAGAAGCTCGCCGAGAAATCCGGTTGGTTCAGCCGCATCGCCGCCCGCGCCCCTTACGTCTCGTCCTGCCTCCTCATCGCCCTCGGCCTGGCCTTCGCCTTACGCGGCCTGGCGATGATGAAGTAAGGAGGGCGGACGCAGGCCGCGCCTTTATCCTTTCGCCTGACGAGAGGATGGCTTAGGTCTCGTTCGGACCCGATGACGCGCCCCCCTCACGACCTATCCCCGGCTTTTTCCACCCAGGATTTCCAGGAGAACCTGTACGTGCGCTACCGGGAGTTCCTGGCGGATACGCCGGTCTTTCGCACGCCCGACGGAGTCGTCTACCTCACCCGCCACGCCGACTGCGCCGCCTTGCTCGGCGATGATCAGTTCAAGCGCAACGCCCCGGGCGGCGGCTGTCCCTTCGGACCACGCAAGCCCGACCCGCTGCCGCTGGAGACCATGATCGAAAAATGGGTGATCTTCATGGATCCGCCCAGGCACGGAGTGGTGCGCAAGGCCTTCTCCGAGCCATTCACCGCCAAGAACATCGCCCGGGCGGAGCCTTTCATCCGCGCACGCTGCAGGGAACTGCTGGCGGACCTGCCGCGCCGATCTCGCACGGAGCTCCTGCGCGGCTTCGCCTTCCCGTTGCCGATCATGGTGATCGCCGAACTGGTCGGCATCCCCGAAGTCGACCTACGCCAATTCTACGTCTGGTCCGCCGACCTGGCCCGTTCGCTGGACCGCGCCGACGAAGCCGGCTTCGCCCACGGGAGCGAGGTCGCGGCCGAGCTCACGGATTATTTCACGGACTTGGTGCGCAGCGCGCGGACTTTGCCGGAACATACCCTCATCCGCATGCTCGTCGACGACCCCGCTCTCGCGCTCACGCCGGCCGAACTGGTGGCCGGCCTGGTCTTCATGCTGATGTCCGGACATGAGACCACGAAGAACCTCGTCGCCTGCGGACTGCTCACGCTGGCGCGTCGGCCGACCTTGCTGGCCCAACTTAAGGCGACGCCCGCGCTCGTCCCCGACGCCGTCGAAGAAATGCTGCGCTTCGACTCGCCGGTCCAGAAGATGAGCCGCTGGACACATGCTCCGGCGACCTTCGGAGACTACCAGGTCAAGGCCGGCACGCTCATGACGGCCATGATCGGTGCCGCCAACCGCGACCCGGCGGTCTTCCCGTCTCCGGACGAGTTCGACCTGACCCGGCCGAAGAACCGTCACCTCGCCTTCGGCGTCGGCCGGCACTTCTGCATGGGTTCGATGCTCGCCCGGCTGGAAGGACGGGCGGCCTTGGAGGCTTTCCTCCCGCTGGTCCAAGGACTCGCGCCGGCGCACCACGCCTGGCGGACGCACTCCTCATTGCGCAGCCTGGACGAACTCGAACTGGAAATCAGCTGGGCATGAATCTCCCCACCCCTCTCTCCGGCGTCCCCGGTTACGTCTTCCCCTCCTTGCCGCCGGCCGCGACCTCGCTGCAGCTCGCCCTGCAGTTCCAACTGGAGCAATCGCAGTGGTGGCCGGCGGAACGACTGCGCGCCGAACAGCTGCGCCAACTCGGGCTCGTCGTCCGTCACGCCTTCGCGACGAGCCCCTTCTACCGGGAACACTACGCCTCCCTTGGCGGCCCGCCTCCCGCCGAGCTGACGGAGGCTGACTGGGCGAAGCTGCCGATCGTCACCCGGGCGAAGCTGCAGGCCGCAGGCGACGCCTGGCCGAGCACGCGACCCCCGCAGGAACATGGTCCGGTCTCCTTCGGGACCACCTCCGGCTCGACCGGGAGGGCCATACGTTTCGCCCGCACGGGCGCGACCAACGTCTTCTGGCAGGCGTTCGCCTTGCGCGACCACCTCTGGCAGAAGCGTGACCTGAGCGCCAAGCTTTCGGCGATCCGCTGGCTGCCCCGCGGCGAGGCGGAGGCTCCGGCGGGCCGGACAGCCGCCAGCTGGGGGCCGCCCATCGCCGGCCACTTCCCCGGTGGTCCGTTCTCGATCCTCAACGTGGTGGCGACCCTCCCCGAACAGCTCGCTTGGCTGAGGAAGGAGGCACCGGCTTATCTCGCCTCCTTTCCCTCCAATCTCAGAGCGCTGGCCGAATACGCCCGACGCCACGGCGAGACGCTCCCGGCCGTCCGCTCCCTGCGCACCATCGGCGAGACGGTCTCCCCCGGGACGAGGCGCTTCCTCACCGAAGCCTGGCAAGCCCCTCTGGCCGACATCTATACCTGCGAAGAAGCCGGCTACCTCGCCCTACAGTGCCCCGGTTCCGAGCATTACCATGTTCAGTCCGAAAACGTGCGGATCGAGATCGTGGACGATGACGGCGCCCCTTGCCCGCCCGGCAAGCCGGGCCGGGTGCTCGTCTCGAGCCTCAACAACTTCGCGACGCCGCTGCTCCGCTACGAGATCGGCGACTACGCCGAGTTCGGCGAGCCCTGCGCCTGCGGCCGGGGCCTCCCCGTGCTGCGTCAGATCCACGGCCGACGACGGAACCGGCTGAGACTGCCGTCCGGGGAAAGCGTGTTTCCTTACCTCGGCGACCATGGGCAGATCCTGCAGATGACCGGCGTCAAGGTTCGGGAATTCCAGTGCGTGCAGCACGACCTCCGACGCATCGAAGTCAAGCTGGTCGCCGATCGCACGTTCACGCCGGAGGAGGAAAGCCGGGTCGCGGCCAAGATGCGCGAAAACCTGGGCTACCCCTTCGAAGTCTCCTACACCTTCCACCCGGCGATCGAGCGCGGGCCGCGCGGCAAGTTCGAGGAATTCGTCAGCCTGGTGGACCTCCCGCCGGAGGCAGAGGGCTAGCCCGGAGGTCGCGACGCACGAGCGCCGCATGGTTGCGGCTGGCGTCATCCGGATAGTATTCGCGCAGGACGTGGTCCGCGTCTGGGACCTCGAAGCCGATGCCCTCGTAAAGCGCCAGCAGCGGATCGACGAGTCGGTCGCCGCGCCGGCGCCGGCAGTAGTCGAAAGGCGGCATTTCGCCGTGCTCTTCGCAGAAGCGACGGTACCCGGGCAGGACGGCGCCGGCGAGGACGTAGGACATCCCGAGATCCCTCGCGAGGGCCGTGACGGCGAGCACGCCCGCCGGGAAGACATTGAGGGTGCGGTACTCCGCATCGATCACCCCGGAGACGATGTAAAGCGCGTTGCAACCTTCGAGCCGGCATTGTCCGAGATACCCCTCATGGGTGACCGCGTCCCAGTTCGTGAAAGCATGCGGACGGGCCGGCTCATACGAAAGCGGCATCGAGGTGAGCGTACCGATGATCCGCTCGCCTCCGGCGGGAAGATCGACCGTCGCCACGAAGAAACCGCGCCCGAAGTTACGCAGACGGGCGAGGAACTTGTCAGCCCCGGCGCGACCGGCGACGGGCCAGCTTTCCTCCACTTTCAGGATTCCCGGCAGGTCGCTCTCGCTGGCGAGGCGTATCTTGGTACCCATCAGCCTAAGTTCCACCGTCAGCCCGGAGTGTCAATGCCCGGGTGCTTAGGCTCCGAAACCACCAAGGAGGCGCACAGGCCGGGGACAAGGACGGGGCGTTGACTTAGCCGGGGCGGACGGCAGAAATTCGGCCTAGCCTCATGCCGCTCCCGTCACCTCGCACCTTCCTGCCGACGACGCGGCTCCCGGCGATTCCCTCGGCGCACGGCAACCAACAGCTCGCCCTCCAGTTCCAGCTCGACCGTACGCAGTGGTGGACGCCGGCCCAACTGGAGACCGCGCAGTTCCGGTCCTTGCGAGCGCTCCTGAGCCATGCCCGGGAGACGACCCCCTATTACCGCGAAAAATTCCGTCAGGCTGGATTTGAAGATACGGCGGACATGGACGCGGCCGCCTGGCTCCGGGTGCCGGTGTCACGGCGACGGGAACTCCAGGAGGCCGGGGAGACGCTTTTCTCCTCACGGCCGCCCGAGGCGCACGGCAAGGTCGTCGCGGCCACGACCTCCGGTTCCACCGGGCAGCCCCTCCGCTTCGCGCGCAATAACGTGACGATGACCTACTGGCGGGCCTTCACGCTGCGGGACCTGGTCTGGCACGACGAAGAGACCCTCCCCAAGGTCGGCGCCATCCGCTATGCGCCGGTCGGCCAGGCCGAGGCGCCGCACGGCGTCACAAGTCCGCACTGGAACAATTCCACCGCCATGGTCTTCCCCACGGGACCCGTGGCGATGCTTAACGTCGCCGCCAGCCTCGACGATCAGCTCGACTGGCTCGAGCGGGAGCGCCCCCAACGCCTGACCACTTTCCCTTCCAACTTCCTGGCCCTCATCGATCACGCCGGCCGGAAAGGACGCGCGCTGCCCCGCATCGGCAGGCTCCGCAGCGTCGGCGAGATGCTCACCCCCGAGGCTCGGGCGACCATCGCCGAGGCCTTTGGCGGCAAGGTCGTCGACCTCTACAGCTGCGAAGAAGCCGGCTACCTCGCGCTGGAATGCCCGGAGCACGGGAGCTATCACGTCCAGGCGGAGAACGTGAAGCTCGAGATCCTCGACGAGCAAGACAACCCCTGCCCGCCCGGCAAGCCGGGGCGCGTGGTCATCACCAGCCTGATCAACTTCGCCTCACCGCTCATCCGCATGGATCTGGGAGACTACGCCGAACTGGGCGAGCCCTGCGCCTGCGGCCGCGGACTGCCGGTGATCCGACGCATCCTTGGGCGCAGCCGCAACCGGCTCATCCTGCCCAACGGAGAGACCCGCTATCCGCGCGTCGGCGAGAAGGCGATCGCCGAAGCCGCCGAAGGCGTCACCGTCTTCCGCTTCCGCTGCATACAGCACAGCCTGGAGATGGTGGAGATGCAGATCGTCGCCAGCCGCGCCCTCGACGGGGACGAACAGGCCCGCCTGGCCAAGAGCATCCAGGACAACCTCGGTCACCCCTTCCGCATCGTCTTCTCCTTCCCGGCGGACATCCCCGCCCAACCCAACGGCAAACGCGAGACGTTCGTCAGCCTGGTCCATGCCTGAAGCCCCCCGCCAGACCGTCGCCCGACGACATCCGAACCCGGGAACGCCTCATCCGCTCAGGGCTGAGCTGACCTTCCCGGCCCTCACGGGCGAACCCATCGAACGCATGCTGGCGTTACAATTCCAGCTCGAACGTTCCGAGTGGTGGCCAGCCGAAAGGCTGGCGGAGGAGCAAGCGGCCCAGCTCGCCTTGGTCCTTGCGCATGCCTACGAGACGACGCCTTATTATCGGTCGCTCTTCAACGGCGCAGGCGTCCGGCGGCCCGCCAAGGTCGACGCCGACTTCCTGCGGTCGCTGCCGATCTCGCGGCGCGCTGACATCCAAGCGGCGGGACGTGGCCTGGTCTCCCAGCGTCATCCCAAGGAACACGGTCCGATGACCTTCGGTCGCACCTCCGGCACGACCGGCCAACCGGTCGTCTTCGGTCGCGATAACCTGACCGCGCTGATGTGGCAGGCTTTCTCGTTACGTGACCACCTCTGGCATGGGCGGGATTTCCGAGGCAAATCCGCCACGATCGGAGCGATGAAACCAGGCTTCGCGGACGCACCCCTGGGGGCCCGGGCACCGCAATGGGACGCCTCCGTCGCTTCCGTCTTCCCCACCGGACCTAGCGTGATGCTCGATATCGCCGGTAGCCTGGAGAATCAGCTCGCCTGGCTCCGTCGGGAAAAACCCGACCAGCTGTCGTGCCTTCCTTCCCGCTTGATGGCGCTGGCGGCGCACGCCCAGGAGCATGGTCAGCCCCTGCCGAGCATCGGTGAGCTCCGCACCTTCGGCGAAACGCTTCCGGCCGAAGCACGCACGGCCCTCCGGGCGGCCTGGGGCGGCAAGGTGACCGACATGTACGCCTGCCAGGAAGCCGGCTGCCTGGCCTTGCAATGCCCGGAGCACGACCATTTCCACGTCATGTCGGAGAACGTGGTCATCGAGATCGTCGACGAGGCCGGCCGAGCCTGCGCTGTCGGCGTACCCGGCCGCGTGCTCGTCACCAGCCTGCACAACTTCGCCACGCCGCTCATCCGGTACGACATCGGCGACTACGCGGAGTTAGGCCCGCCCTGCCCGTGCGGCCGCGGACTGCCGGTCCTCCGCCAGGTGCACGGCCGGCGACGCAATCGCGTCGTGCTTCCCGACGGGCGGACCAGCTTCCCACGGCTCGGGGAACGGATCTTCGTCACGACCCCCGGCCTCCGCATCGCGCAGTTCAAGTGCGTCCAGAAAAGCCTCGCGTCCGTCGAACTCCAGCTGGTCTGCGATCCACGGCCTGATCCCACGCAGCAAGCCGAGATCGCCAAGGTGCTGACCGACTCCCTCGGTTATCCGTTCGCGGTGACTTTCCGCTTCCCGGAACGGATCCTCCCGGGCCCCAACGGCAAGTTCGAGGCTTTCGTCAGCGAGGTGAACTAACCCCTCAGGCGCCGACCATCCGCAGCCAGGCGCTGAGGTTATAATAGTTCGAGACACGGGCGACCTTGCCGTCCTTGATCTCGAAGAAAGCCCCGACGCGGAGGTGATACTTCTGGCCGGTGGCGGGCGGGAGGCCTTCGTCCGTCTTGAGGTATTCGCCGCGGATGTAGAACTCGGCGGCGGCGCGGGAGGCGTCCGGGCCGGCGAAGAC
>JBEEPO010000010.1:0-55505 GCA_041191065.1 Verrucomicrobiota bacterium
GCGCCTTGTGCGGGCAGACGCGGTAACCGGCCGTCGGCGTGTGCTGCACGGGCAGGCCGCTGACGGGGCAGGGGCCGAGCACCGGCCAGTCGGCATCGAAAGCGTCGGGATTGCCGTCGGCGCCTTCGCGCGGCGGGAAATAGAGGACGGCCTTAAGCTTGCCGCTCGGAGCCTTCTGCTTGCTCTTGCGCGCAGGCTTGGCCGGCGCGGCCTCTCCGCCCTCGGCGGCCGGGGCGGTCTCGGACTTCTCCTCGGCTCCGCGGGGCTTGATGGTGTCGGGGTCGACGAGGTCGATGTAGCCCGTGAAGTTCTTGCCCGACTTCATCGAGCGGAAGTCGGAGAACGGGCCGATGCGACGCTTCTCGACGAGTTCGGCGACTTCGGCGGGCGTGATGCGGTGGCCGTTCATCTCGGCGTAGATGGTCATCTTCGGGCGGTCGGTGGTACCGACCTTGTCCTGGGAGAAATACTTCTCGCCGTCGGTGAGGAGCGGCTGGCCGTCGGTCGGCGAAAGGACCCTCGGGTTCAGCTCCGAGGAAGGGGCCGGATCGGTCGCGCCGGCGAGCATCTCGCGGACCTGGGCCTTGATCTCCCGGATGAAGGCTTCCGCCGTCAGCTGGCCGTGTTCGATCTGCTTGAGCTTGTATTCCCATTCGCCGGTCAGCTGGGGCTCGACGAGGAAGGACATGCCCTTGCTCTTCTGGGTGAGGAACTGGTGCAGCTGGAAAGCCTTGGCCATCGGCACGAGCTCCTTGCCCTGGCGTTCGACGTAGGTCTTAGCCAGCAGTTCTTCGATGGTGGCGGCGCGCGTGGCCGGGGTGCCTAGCCCGCGTTCCTTCATCGCCTCGGCAAGGGCTTCGTCGTCGACGAGCTTGCCGGCGTTTTCCATCGCTCCGAGGAGCGAGGCCTCGTTGTAGCGGGCCGGCGGCTTGGTGGCGTCTTCCTTGACGTCGACACCGCGGACCTGGGCGTGCGCCGGAGAACCGTCGGCGGCGACGAGGGCGGGGAGGCTGGCGGCGCCTTCCTTGTCCTTGTCTTCATCGGCTTCGGCTTCCTGGCCCCAGACCGCGCGCCACCCGGCGACGACGAGGATCTTGCCGGTGGTCCGGAAATGGTGGGGGCCGACGGCCGTGGTGCGGACGGTCTCTTCGAATTCCGCCATCGGGAAGAAGACGCCGACGAAACGGCGGACGACGAGGTCGTAGATCTTCTGTTCGACGTCGGTGAGGCCGTGCGGGATCGTGCCGGTGGGCACGATGGCGAAGTGGTCGCTGACCTTCTTGTTGTCGAAGACTCGGCGGCCGGCGGCATCGACCCAGCCGGCGCGGAGCGCTTCCTTGGCGAAGACGCCGGCAGGATGCGCGCCTTCGAGGGACTGCAGGGCGGCCTTGGCGTTCGCTACGTAGTCCTCGGGGAGGTACTGCGAGTCGGTGCGCGGATAAGTGAGCGCCTTGTGCTTCTCGTAAAGGGCCTGGGCGACGCCGAGGGTCGTCTTGGCCGAGAAGCCGAAGCGGCGGTTGCCCTCGCGCTGCAGGGTCGTGAGGTCGAAGAGGCGCGGGGCGCTCTCTTTCTTTGGCTTACGCTCGTCGGAGACGACGCCGACGCCGAGCTTGAGCGCCTCTTCGGCGACCTGGCGGGCCTGGGCTTCGTCGTAGAAGCGTTCGGCTTCCTTGCGGTCGGTCACGCCGGGGACCTGGGCGGCGCCGCGGTAACCGCCTTGGGTGACGCCGAAATCGCCTTCGATCTTCCAGAAGGTCTTCGGGACGAAATTTCGGATCTCGAACTCGCGCTTCACCAGGAGCATGAGCGTCGGAGTCTGGACGCGGCCGACGGAGAAGACGTCGCGCTTGGCCCCGCCGATGCGGATGGTGCCGTAGCGGCTGCCGTTCATGCCGACCAGCCAGTCGGCCTGCGAGCGGCAGATGGCGGAACCGAGGAGGCCGGCCTTGGCCGACTCCGGGAGCAGGTGGGCGAAGGCTTCGGCGATGGCGGCGTTCGTCATGCTCGCGAGCCACAGGCGGCGGACCGGCAGGCGGCATTTCGCCAGCTGGTAGATATAGTGGAAGATCAGCTCGCCTTCGCGACCGGCGTCGCAGGCGTTCACGACTTCGCCGACGTCGGGGCGGGCGAGGAGCTTCTTGAGCAGCTTGAAGCGGTCGCCGTTGTTGCGCTCGCTGATGACGACCTTCAGGATGCCGGAGCGGGCGGAGCCGTCGAAATCGTCCGGGAGGATCGGGAGGTCCTTGAGGGTCCAGCGCTTGAATTTCTCGTCGAGGTCCTGCGGATCGTTGAGGCGGACGACGTGACCGATCGAGGAGCTGATCACCCACTGGTCGTTCTCGAAGTAGTCACTGGTGGCCTTGGGCACCTTGAGCACCTTCGCCAGATCGGCCGCGACGGACGGCTTCTCGGCGATGACGAGGGTCTTGGAGCCGGCGGGAGCGGAGGCTTCGGAGGCGGACTTGGGTGACTTCTTGCGCATGCGTAGGATGATAACCGATGGTCAGACCGGTTACATTCCTTGCTCGGCGAAGGAGTCGTCCAAGGCGGCGATCAGGGTGGCGATCGTGGCGTCGGTCTCGTCGCCCATGTTCGAGATGCGGAAGGTCTTGCCCTTGAGCTTGCCGTAGCCGCCGTCGATCACGAGCTTGTGGCGGGACTTGAGGGTCTTGTTGAGGCGCTCGAGGTCGGCGTTGCGGTCGTTCTTGAAGCAGTTGAGGCCGCGGGTGCCGAACCGGATTTCCGGCAGGAGCGAGAAGCCCTTGGCGAGGCCCCAGGCGCGCATGCGTTCGTTGAGGCGGAGGTGGCGGGCGTAACGGTTGTCGAGGCCTTCGGCTTCGACTTCGAGGAGGCGCTGCTGGAGACCGTAGAAGAGGGAGATGCAAGGCGTCGAGGGGGTCATGCCCTTGACGTGGTTGTCATGGAACTCGATCAGGTCGAAGTAGTAGCCGCGGTCGGGGGACTGCTTGGCGCGTTCGCGGGCGCGTTCGCTGACGGCGAAGATCGCGAGGCCGGGGGGCAGGGCGAGGGCCTTCTGGGAACCGGTCAGGAAGATGTCGATGCCGAGCTCGTCCTTCTTGATCGGGATGGTCGAGAACGAGCTGACCGTGTCGGCGATCGAGATGACGTCCGGGAACTCGCGGACCACGGCCATGATGTCGGCGATGGGCGAGAGGGTGCCGGTCGAGGTCTCGGAATGGATGAACGTGATGCAGTCGAACTTGCCGGTGGCGAGGGCCTTGCGGACCTGCTCGGGGTCGACGGGCTGGCCCCATTCGAACTTCAGGGCCTCGGCGTACTTGCCGCAGCGCTTGGCGACGTCGTTCCACTTGTCGGAGAACGCGCCGTTCATGCAGTTGAGCACGCCCTTGCGGCAGACGTTGCGGAGGGCGCCCTCCATCACGCCCCAGGCGGAGCTGGTGGCGAGGTAGACCGGGTCCTGGGTGAAGAACATCGACTGCAGGCGCGGCTGCATGTCATTATAGAGCTTCACGAAGTCTCCGGAACGATGGCCGATCATGGGCTTGCCCATGGCCTGGACGATCGAGTCGGAGACGGTGAGGGGACCGGGGATATAGAGGCGATAGCTCATCGTTGGAAGGTGGTGAGGAGTTCTACGGGGACTTCGGGGTTCTCGAGCCGGACGATCCGTCGGTTACGTTCCGCGAGGGTGGCGGTGCGGGGCTTCCAGGTGGCCGCGACGGATTCATCGGCGCTGGTGAAGCTCATGACGACCAGGAGGTCGCCCTCCTTGCCCAGGTGCGCGGTCGCGCCGTTCAGGCAGACTTCCCGGGTGCCGGCCGGGGCGGGGATGGCGTAGGTCTCGAAGCGCTCTCCGTTGGCCAGGTTGCCGACCAGGATCTTCTCGTAAGGCAGCATCCCGACCAGGGCCATGAGCTCGCGGTCGATGGCCAAGGAGCCTTCGTAATCGAGCCGGGCCGCGGTGACCTCGGCTCGGAGAAGTTTGGTGCGCAACAGGTGTACGAGCATGGCGCTGGGTCGTCCTTCTCAATCGGGATGGTTGCCTTCGTCAAACAACTTTGCATCAATTCGTCCATGGCCGCGAAGCACAGAGGGTATTTTTCCTCCCTAGGAGAGGCGATCGCGAGCTATGCCGTAGACGTAGTCTACGGACGTCGGCGCGGGGTCGGGGCGGCCTTGCTCGGGGCTTTCCTGAAGGTCCTTTCCTGGGTCTTCGAAGTCCTGGTCCGGCTTCGTCTGTGGCTCTACCGTAACCGGGTGTTCCGCGACACGCCGTTGGGCTGCAAGGTGGTCGTCGTGGGTAATCTGACGGTCGGCGGCACGGGTAAGACGCCCATCGTGCTTAAGATGGCGAAGGTCCTGGCGTCCCGCGGTCGGCGCGTCGCCATCCTCTCCCGCGGCTACAAAGGGGCCTCGGATTCGATGATGAAGCGCTTCTGGCGCTGGCTGACGCAGGCGAGCCGGCCCGACCCGTTGGTCGTCTCGGACGGACGTGCGGTGCTCGTCGGGCCGGATGAAGCCGGCGACGAACCCTACATGCTTGCGCAGAACCTCTGCGGCGACGGCGTCGTGGTCATCGTGGACCGCGACCGTGTCGAGGGCGGGCGGTTCGCGCTCCGCCGCTTCGGCGTGGACACCATCCTCCTCGACGACGGCCTCCAGTACCTGCCGCTGCGCGGCCAGATCAACCTTCTCCTCGTGGACAGCCGTGATCCGTTCGGCAACGGCTCCATGCTGCCCCGCGGAGTGCTGCGCGAGCCCGTCTCGAACCTGAGCCGCGCCTCCTACGTCTTCCTGACGAAGTCCGTCGGGCCTCCCGACCCGGATCTCGTCGCGCTCATCCGTCGGCACAACCCGAAGGCGGAGATCGTCGCCTGCGCCCATGGCGCGAAGGAACTCGTCGAGGTCGACGGCCCGCGTCGTCTCCCGATGTCCGAACTCACCGGGAAGCGGATCGCGGCGTTCTCGGGCATAGCGACTCCCGAACGATTCGAGGAACTGCTCGCGGGACACGGCGCGGTCCTGGCCGCCAACCGTCGCTTCCTCGACCATCATTCGTTCAACGACGAGGATCTCGACGAGGTGCTCGACCAGGCCATGCAGGCCAAGGCGGAGATGATCGTGACGACCGAAAAGGACGCGGTGCGCCTGCAGTCGCGTTTCCGTCCGCCGATTCCGCTGATGTATGTCCGTCTGGAAGTCGAGATCCTCGGCGCGGAAGACGGCTTCAACGCGGCCGTCGAGCGGATCTGCCTGGGGCCTTCTTCTTCGGCTCGCTGACGTCTTCCGGGATGAGCCGGCGGGCCATCCCGAGGAACGCGTCTTGGGCGCAGGGCGCCAGGCGGCCGTTCGGCGCGCAGGGCGCCGTGGTCCCGTCCTCGCGGAGCTCCTTGGCGTCGCCCGGCCGCTCCAGGTAGGTGGCGATGACCTCCGCTTCGACGCGACGGCGCAGGGCCTTGTTCCGGATCGGGAAGACGCACTCGACGCGGCGCAGGAAATTACGCGGCATCCAGTCGGCGCTCCCCATGAGGATCACCGGATCGCCGCCGCTGTTCTCGAAGCGGAAGAGACGGCTGTGCTCGAGGAAGCGGCCAAGGAAGGTGCGGACACGGATGTTCTCGCTGCGGCCGGCGACGCCGGGCTGGAGGCAGCAGATGCCGCGCACGACGAGCTCGACCTTCACGCCGGCGGCCGAAGCACGGTAGAGCGCGGCGATGACGTCAGGGTCGACCAAGCTGTTGACCTTGGCGAAGATCGTCGCCTTGCGCCCGGCCTTGGCGGCCGAGGCTTCGGCGTCGATGAGCTCGATGATGCGCCGGGCGAGGTCGAAGGGCGCCACGAGCAGGTGCTTGAACTTGGGTCGGCTGAGGTTGCCGGTGAGGACGTTGAAGAGCAGGCCCACGTCGGCGGTCACCTCGGAGTCCGCGGTGAAGAGCGAGAAGTCGGTGTAGACGCGCGCGGTCCGGGGATTGTAGTTGCCGGTGCCGAGGTGGGCGTAACGGCGTAGGCCGCCTTTCTCCTGCCGGATCACGAGGCAGGCTTTGCAGTGCGTCTTCAGTCCGGCGAGGCCGTAGACCACATGGGCGCCGGCTTCCTCGAGCTGCCGGGCCCACTCGATGTTGTTGAGTTCGTCGAAACGGGCGCGGAGTTCGACCAACGCCGTGACCTGTTTGCCGTTGCGGGCGGCTTCCTTCAGGGCTTCGACCACCGGCGAATCCCCGCTGGTCCGATAGAGCGTGAGCTTGATGGCGACGACGCTTTCGTCCTTGGCGGCCTGGCGGATGAAGTCGACGACGGGCGTGAAGGATTCGTAAGGGTGGTGCAGGAGCAGGTCCTGCTGGGCGACGCGCGCGTAGAGCTTGGCCGGATCGACGCACTCGGGCGGCAGGGCCGGCACGAAAGCAGGGTAGAGCAGGTCGGGCCGCGGGATCAGGTCGATGAGGCTGCCGAGGCGGAGCAGGTTCACCGGGCCGGCGACCCGGAAGGCGTTATCCGCCGAAAGGCCGATCGACTGGAGGAGCCAGCGCATCTCGCCCTCGGGGACGTCGGCCTCGATCTCCAGCCGCACCGGCGCGCCTTTGCGCAGGTTGCGGATTTCTTCCTCGATGGCCTCAAGCAGGTTGCCCGCTTCTTCTTCGTCGACGTAAAGGTCGCTGTTACGCGTGATGCGGAAAGCCCATGAGCCTTGGAGCTCGAGCCCCGGGAAGAGGCGATGGATGAACAGCTGGATGACGTGGCTGAGCAGCGTGTAGGCCTGGGCGGTCCCTTGGCCGACGGTCAGCACGCGGGGGAGGACGCGCGGCACCGGCACGACCGCGCGCCGGATCTCGCCGTCCGCCGGGTCGCGCAGGAGCACCAGCAGGTAGAGCCCTTTGTTCGTGAGGACGGGGAACGGGTGGGAAGGGTCGATCGCCAGCGGCGTGAGCGCGGAGAAGATGTCGCTGTCGAAACGGGGGGCGAGTTCGGCCCGGTCGGCCTCGTCCAGTTGCTCGCGGGATTTGAAGACGATACCCTGGGCGGCCAGCGCCGGCAGGAGCTGGTTCTTCCAACAGGCCTGTTCGGCGTCCACGAGCGAGCGCGCCTTGGCGAGGACTTCGGTCAGGAACTCGCGGGTGGCGGGATGGCTGGCGGACTCCTCCTGCTGCATGATGCCGGCCACGCGGATCTCGAAGAACTCATCCAGGTTGGAGCTGGCGATCGAGAGGAAGCGGACGCGTTCGAGCAGGGGGACGCTTTCGTCCTCGGCGAGTTCGAGGACCCTTCGGTCAAAACTGAGCCAGCTGAGTTCGCGATTGAACATGGAGGGTGTGATGGGACGGCGACGCGTGGCGACGCAGACGTCTCCATTAGGTTCCGCAGATTCAGGGCAGGCAAACAAATGCCCTGCCGGGAATGTTACAAATTGGTGCTCAAGGGGCGGCCGGCGTCCAAAAGACCTCTAATTCCTCATGATTAGCCAAGCGGAGCTTCGGTGCCGCCGGATGGGGGTGGCGGACGATGTCGCCTCGCCCGAACCGGGCGGCAAGTTTCTTGACCTCGTGCTTCGACAGCCCACGGGTCGGGACTTCGACGGACTCGATGCGTCCTTCCCGGATGGTGATGAAGCGGAGCAGGCCTTTGATGATCTGGACGTCCGAGACGAGCCGGGCCAATCCGGTGGGCAGGGGCGCCAAGGACGCGCCGGAGAACGCCGCGAACGAAAACCGGACTTCGCGCAGGTCGCGATGAAGGTGACGGTTGACGAACTCCGTCGACGCCGGGGCGTCCCAGGCGCGGGTCTCATGGCTCCAGTGTTCGCCGGCGCCGAGTTGGGGATCCGGCAGCGCGTCGAGCTCCGGCGCGATGCGGGTCATCTCGCCGGCCGCGACCTCGTCGCTCAGACGCTGGAGGCGTTCGGCCGTGATCCGCAACGCAGGCTCGAGGATCAGGATCAGGCCGCCCGGAGCCAGCCGGTCCTTCAGTTCCCCGAACCACCGGAGCAGGGCGGCGGCGTCCAGCTGCGGCATCTCGTTCAGGACGAAGCCCGCGACGATCAGGTCGTAGCGTCCTTCCGGCCAGGTGTCCGCCCGGCCAGCGTCGCCGATGCGTGTGCGGACGGTGGCGTCAGCTCCGAGGACAGCGCGGCCGAAGGATTCCATCGCCGCCAGCGCGCTCGGCGATCTGTCGACGCCGGTCAATTGGATGCCGCCCAGGCCCAACTGACGGAGGCGATGCGCCGCCGCGACTCCGCAGGAGCCAGGGCCGCAGCCGAGGTCGAGGATCGCAGGGGCCGCCGTCGAGGGGCGCCACCCGCGGAGGCCGCAGATCTGCGCCAGGGCGAAAGAGGTACGGGTGAAACTCTGGGGCAGGAAGAAGACCCCGTAAGCCGCGAGGAGCCGCGGGTCGGCGAAGTAGTCAGGGAACTTGCGGTCGGGCCGCTCGGTGGTGAAGAGGTCGGAAAGATGCGCCACCGCCGGCGTCATGCGTTCGAGGGCTTCGTCGCCGACGCGTTCCGAGGCCAGTTCCGCCTGTCCGACCCAGAAGGCTTCGGCGGACTCCGGGTAGGCCAGCAGATCAGTTGGCGACATCACGACGACCCTCCAGGGCGCTCCGGAGCGTGGCGGGGTCGGCGAAAGTCAGGCCGCTGCCGCTCGGCAGTCCGAAGCCGATGCGCGAGACTTTGATGCTCGGGCGTATCGCGTGGATCGCTTCGGTGATAAAATGGCACGTAGCTTCGCCCTCGATGTCATTGCCCAGCGCGAGGACGACCTCGGTGATGGGTTCGTCCTTGAGACGTTGCTCGAAGGTCGCGAGGTTCAGTTGGTCGGGGCCGACGCCATTGATCGGGGACAGGCGTCCGTGCAGGACGTGGTAGGTGCCACGATAGGCCGCGGAGCGCTCGATGGCCATCAGGTCGGGGACCTGTTCGACCACGCAGACGGCGGCGGGGTCGCGTTTGACGTCCTCACAGACCGGGCAGCGTTCCGTTTCGGCGAGGCTGCCGCAGCGACCGCAGCGACGGACGGCCGCGGCGGCGGCCTGCAACGACTCGAGCAGGGGCGCGAGCTTGCCAGGGCGCTCGACCAGCAGGTGCAGGGCGAGGCGTTCGGCGGAGCGATGCCCCATGCCGGGGAGCATCTTGAGGAGCTGGCGGACCTTGTCGAAGGAAGGGGTCACGGGCGATCACATCCCGGGGAGGGAGAATCCGGCCGTGGCCTTCGACATCGTGGCCTCGTGCAGGGCGCGGGCCTTGGCTGAGGCTTCCTGGAGGGCGAGCACGAGGGCTTGTTCGACCACGGTCTTCTCTTCCTTGAGGAACTCAGGGTCGATCGCCAGACCATGGACGAGCCCATGGCCGTCGACCGTCACGCGGATCGCGCCGCCGCCGTGGGAGACTTCCAGTCTTTCGGCCGAAAGCCGCTGCTGGGCCTCGGCGATGCCACGCTGCATCTTCTGGGCTTGTTTGAGGAGTTTGCCTACGCCTGCCATATTGCAGGGCAGGGTCGCCAGCGGCGGCGCGGAGTCAAGGTCGTCCCTTGCGTCCCCGCTTGCGCCCGTCCTCGGGCCGGCCACTTTCGACGGCATGCGGCCGCCACGCGACCTTCAGATCATCGGGGACTTCGTCGCCCTCACCTGGGAGGACGGTCACGAACAGTGCCTGCGGGCGGAGCTCCTTCGGGAGCTTTCCCCGAGCGCGGAGAACATGGGGGAGGTCGACATCCTCGGCCAGCGCTGGGGCGGCGACGGTCCCCGTCGGTTCCCCGGCGTGACGGTGACGGGGATGAGTCGCGTGGGCAACTATGCGGTGAGTTTCGAGTTCAGTGACGGACATCGCACCGGCATCTATAGTTGGGATTACCTTCGCGCTATCGATCCGCCGAAATAACTTTTTTACGGATTGCCCGCCCACGGCGACGTGATTGTGTGGATGGCGTGAAAAAGACTTACGTCCTGGATACCAACGTACTGATTCACGACCCCGAGTCCCTGTTCAAGTTCGATGAGCACATCGTCGCCGTGCCTGTCGAGGTCTTGTCCGAGCTCGATCGTCTGAAGACCCAGCAAGGTCAGCTCGGCGCCAGCGCGCGCCGCGTGAACCGGGCCATCCGGGCGCTCTTCGAGAACCGTCCGCTGAAAGACATCGTCGACGGCGACCCCACCAAGCCCGGGTCGCTTCACGCCGATCTCCGCGACGGCGGCGAGCTTCGCATCGTGATCAACGAGGCGCTGATCCGCGACCACTTCAGCGGCCCGAAGGCCGAACGCCTGCGTGCGGTCTTCATGCAGGTCGACGCGCCGGACCATCGCATCATCGCCTCCGCGATCTATCTCCGCGACACTTCCAAGGGTCAGGTCATCCTCGTCACCAAGGACGCCTGCATGGCGCTGAAGGCGCAGGCCCTCGGTCTCGAGGTCCAGGATTACCGCAACGACCGCGTCGAGACCAGCGACGTCGGCGACTACCGCACGATCAAGGTCACCGCCGCCGCGATGCGCGATTTCCGGGAGCTCGGCCAGGTCCAGGTCAAGGTGAAGGAAGAGCCGCCGCTGCTGGTCAACGAGTACGTCATGTTCACTTCGGACTCCTGGAGCGAACCTGCCCGCCACCTCGGCGAGGGCGCCTTCGTCCCGCTGGGTCTCTACCGCGAGTTCATGTCGTCCGACAGCGGCGCCCGCAAGGGCCTGCAGATGCCGCGCGGCATGCGCGTCATCCCGAAGAACTTCGAGCAGTGGATCTTCCTGGACGCCCTGCTGAATCCGGAGATCCGCCTGGTCACCTGCTTCGGTCGCGCCGGCACCGGCAAGACCTTCCTGTCCATCGCCGCCGCGCTGTCCCAGGTGCTCAGCGATTTCTCCCCCTACAAGAAGCTCTACGTCTCCCGCCCGGTCGTGCAGATCGGCAAGGACATCGGCGCCTTGCCCGGCTCCAAGGAGGAGAAATTGTCGCCTTACATCCAGCCTTACTTCGACAACCTCGAGGTGCTCTTCTCGAAGAACGGCAACGCCGCCGCGACCCCGACCGCGAAGGAAGCCGTCGCCACCGACACGCAGCGTCGCCAGAAGAAGGCCCAGGCGATGAAGACGCCCCAGCCGATCTTCGGCTCGCAGTTCCAGGCGATCAACCAGCCGCGCAAGCCTTACCAGTGGCTCATCGACTCCGGCCTCATCGAGATCGAGGCGATGACCTTCATCCGCGGCCGTTCGATCGGCCACGCCTTCATGATCGTGGACGAAGCCCAGAACATGACTCCGCATGAGGCTAAGACCGTCATCACCCGCATCGGGGAAGGCTCCAAGGTCGTCCTGATCGGTGACCTCGACCAGGTCGACACCCCTTATCTCGACGGCAAGTCCAACGGGCTCATCCATACCCACGAGCGCATGAAGGGGCACGCCATCACGGCGAACGTCCGCCTGCTCAGCGGAGTCCGCAGCGCCTTGTCCGAACTCGCCGCCCAGCTGATGTGAGCAACTTCCCGGCCTGTCCGGGCCGGGGTCGGTAGTCCGCACTTGCGGAGACCCTCCCGGGGCTTTCGCTCCTTTCCGTGGAGAAGGAAACCCCGATGCAGCGGCAGTACCGTGAATTCCGCGAGAAACTCGCGGAGGGCACGATCCTGCTTTTCCGCCTCGGCGACTTCTACGAGGTCTTCGGTCACGACGCCGAGGTCGCCGCCAAGGTGCTCGGCCTGACGCTCACGAAGCGCCACGAGACCCCGATGGCCGGCCTCCCGCACCACGCCGCCCCGGCTTACGTGAACCGGCTCCTGGCCGCCGGCTGGAAAGTCGCGATCTGCGACCAGCTCGAAGCCCCCGTCGCCGGCAAGTTGGTCCGACGCGGCCTGACCCGCATCCTGACGCCTGGGACGGCGCTGGAGGATTCTCAGCTCGATTCGCGTCGCGGCAACTACTTGGCCGCGCTCTGTTGGGACAAGCAAGGCTGGCACGCCGCATGGCTTGATGTCTCGACGGCCGATTTTCGGCTGGCTTCAGACAGCAGCCCCTCGCGTCTGCTTCCGTTGCTTCACTCGGTCTCGCCCCGTGAGATCATCCTGCCCGAAGGCCTCGAGCCTTCCGCGGCCGATCGCGAAGCCCTGGAGGTCTTCTTGCAGGGCAGGGCGGTCTCCCGTCTGCCGGGCTGGAACTTCGACGGTGCCGCCGGCGCCCGCCTCGTCGCGCAGACGCTCTCCGTCCACGGGCTCGCCGGCTTCGGTCTGACCGACGAACACCCCGCTCTCGGCGCCGCCGGGGCGGTGCTGGGCTACGTCACCGACTCGCTCTGCGATCGTCCGAAGAACCTGTTCCGACTGATCGAGACCAAGCTCGGCGATTCGGTCCTCCTTGATGCCGCTTCATCGCGCAACTTGGAGCTGTTCGCGGCTTCGGGTGGCGCGCGCGAAGGTTCGTTGCTGGAGACGATCGACCGGACGGAAACCCCCGCAGGTGCGCGCCTGCTGGCTTCGTGGCTCGCCGAACCGTCCACCGACCTCGGGCTCATCAGCCGTCGGCAGGCCGCCGTCGGCGAATTCGTAAGGCACCCCGGGGCGGCTTCGCGCGTCGCCGTGGCCTTGCGCGGCGTCCGCGACCTCGCCCGCATCCTCGCCCGTCTCCAGAACCGTCTGCGGAACCCCCGGGAACTCGGGGGCATCCGCGACACGTTGCGTTCGCTCCCCCCGCTGCGCGAAGAACTGCAAGCCCTGCCTGGAGGCACCCTTGCCGCGTTGGCCGCACGCATCGAGACCGAGCCGGCCTTGTTGGCTCGTCTGGAAACCGCGCTCGGCGACGAACTCCCGGTCGACCTGACCGAAGGGGGCGCCTTGCGGGCTGGTTACGACGCGGAGCTCGACCGTCTCCGTTCGCTCGCTTCGGACAGCAAGGGCTGGATCGCGGATTTCGAGCGCAACGAGCAGAATCGTACCGGCATCAAGTCCCTGAAGGTCCGTTACAATGGCGCCTTCGGTTATGCCATCGAGATCACCAAGGCCAACCTGGCCGCCGTCCCGGCGGATTACATCCGGAAGCAGACCATGGTGAACGCCGAGCGTTTCACCACCGAGGAACTCCGGGCCAAGGAACGTGAAGTGCTCCGTGCCGACGAACAGGCGCTGGCCCGAGAGACCGAGCTTTTCCAGGCCCTGCTCGCGGAAGTCGTCGCCCGCACGGAAGCGCTGCTCGCCACCGCCCTCGTCGTCGCCGAAGTCGATGTCCTGCGCGGTTGGGCCGACCTGGCTCGCGAAGCCAACTGGTGTCAGCCGGTCGTCGATGATTCCGACGTCCTCGAAGTGGAGCAGGGGCGTCATCCCGTCGTCGAACGGATGCTGCAGTCCCGTCCCGGTGCCGGGTCTTTCGTGCCTAACGACACCCGTCTCTCCGGTTCCGGCGAGCAGATCGCCTTGCTGACCGGTCCGAACATGGCGGGCAAGTCGACGTACATCCGACAGGTGGCGCTCATCGCCTTGCTGGCGCATCTCGGTTGCTGGGTCCCGGCCACCAAGGCCCGCATCGGTCTCGTCGACCGCATCTTCTGTCGCGTCGGCGCGTCCGATGAACTCTCGCGCGGCAACTCGACGTTCATGGTCGAGATGAACGAGACCGCCAATATCCTCAACAACGCGACCGCCCGTTCGCTCGTCGTCCTCGATGAGATCGGCCGTGGCACGAGCACTTACGACGGCATCAGCATCGCCTGGGCCGTCGCCGAACATCTCCACGGCGAAGGCTCCTCCGGCCCCCGCACGCTCTTCGCCACCCATTACCACGAACTCACCAAGCTGGCCGAGGACCGTCCTCGGCTGCGCAATTGGTCCGTCGCGGTCAAGGAGTGGCAGGATGAGATCGTCTTCGTCCGTCGGGTCGTGCCCGGTGCGGCGGACCGTTCCTACGGTATCCAGGTCGCCCGCCTCGCCGGCATGCCTCCGGCCGTGGTCCAGCGAGCCCGTGAGATCCTCGGTGGCCTCGAAACGGGGTCTGGCCTGCCCGCCAAGGCTTCGGCCGCCTCCGCACAGGTCCAGCCCTCGGCTGCTCCTAGGAAGGCTGCTCCGGCTAAGCCGACGGGCAAGGAAGCGGGTCCGGAATTAGACCTGTTCGCTTAGATCCGCTGGTTCCACTCCTTCGAGGCGAACTTGGCCCAGGTGCCTTCGTGGTCGAACTGGTCGTACATCGGTTCGGCTACGTCGACGGGCGGGCTCTGGAGAACGCACCCGAGCTGGGTGACGAAATCCTTTTCGAAGCGGTGCCAGTCGCAACCGGTCAGGAACGGCTTCCAGACATAGCCTTCGATGAGCAGGCCGTGCCGGTTACGCTTCTGCGCGGCGCCCGCGACTTTGCGGCCATCGTCCGACCGGACGAGGTCGTTGGGCTCGGCGCGCTGCGCGCAGGCGTCGGGTGCTTGGAACTCGCGCTGCCCTTCCGGGACGGGGGAAAGTTTCACCGGCTGCCCTTGGGCGAGCAAGGCCGCGAGGAGCGCTTCGTGGACCGCGGCGTAAGTCGCCATCGCGTCGGCTTTGAAAAGCGGATGCGCGGGCGGGATGACCAGCGCGAAGGTCCAATCGTCGAGGTGCGAGACGAGGCCTCCGCCGGTGCAGCGTCGGACCAGCGGAAAGTTCGTCGGCACCAAGGCGCGATACTTCGCCCACGACTGCGAGACGCCGAAGGTGTAGCTGGGCTCAGACCAAGCGAAGGCCCGGAAGCGGACGCGATCAGGCGAAGGGTAGTGCTCCAGGAGCATCTGGTCGGCCGCCATGTTCACGACGGCGTCGGCGGCTTGGCGGGGCAGGACATCCATGCTCAGAAGTCTATGCCTTTTTCGAGCCGACGCACGACCTTTCGGCCGGTGACCTGCTCGTACCAGTCCTCGCTTCCCCGGGGGACGCGCAGCTGCGCCAATTGGTCTTCGAAAGACTGGGCAGGAGTGCGGAGCTTGCCGGCGAGGGGGTGCAGCCTGAGGCTGAGGTCGCGCGGACGGGCGGCGGCGGCCGGAACTTCCGCCCGGGAGATCGGGCGCACCAGGCTGTCGGCGTCCAGGCCGAAGTGACGGGCGATGCGGACGCCGATCTCGTGACGGCTCATGGCCTCGGTGCCGGCCCAGTGATAGAGCCCGCTGAGGTTGTTCCGTTCGCACAGTTCGATCGTCACGTCCGCGAGATTCGAGACTTCGACCGGCTGGCGGATCTCGTCGGTGAAGAGGGAGGCGGGCCGGCCTTCCTTCCAAGAGACGAAGAGCCGTTCGTGCAGGCCGCGGTCACCGCTCACCGAATTGCCGATGATCGGCGAGGTGCGCAGGACGGCGGCGTGCTCGCGACCGTAGCGCAGGACTTCGACTTCGGCGGCGGCTTTGGTCTCGCCGTAAAGATTGAGCGGCTTAGGGTGGTCGGTGTGCTGATAGCCACCGGCGACGCCGTCGAAGACGGTGTCGGTGGAAAGGTGGACGAGCTTCGCGCCCAGGTGGAAGCAGAGCTGCGCGAGCTTCCTCGGGACTTCGGCGTTGAGCGCCCGGGCGCGGACGGGGTCGGCCTGGCAGGCTTCGATCGTCGGGAAGGCGGCGCAATGCACGACAGCGTGCGGGAACTCTTCGAGCACGAGGGCCTCGAGCGCGGCTTCGGCGCACAGATCGAAGGCGCGGGCCTGGGCTACGCCAGGCACCACGGGCGCACGGGAACCTCCTAGCGCCAACACCTCATGGCCGCGGCGCAGGGCGGCGAGGCAGACTTCGCGGCCAAGGAATCCGGAGGCGCCGGTGACGATGATCTTCATGCGCGTTCGTCTATCTTTCGCCCCCCTCGCTGGCAAGCGGGGAGGCGGCATGCGGACGCTTGCCTTGAGGGGATTCTCCCTCATGAGTGTTCCACGTATGGCCTCCTACGCCGACCTCGCCAATCGCCCTGTGCTGACCCAGCCCGTCTACGAGGCCGGCCGGCCCATCGAGGTCGTCGCCCGAGAATTCGGCCTCGACCCCTCCGCGGTCATCAAACTCGCTTCCAACGAGAACCCTCTCGGCCCGTCGCCCTTGGGCCTGGCCGCCGCCCACAAGGCCCTCGACAACTGTCATCTCTATCCGGACGGCGGCTGCACTTTCCTGCGGGAGAAACTCGCGAAGAAGTGGGCGCTCGAGCCCGGTAATTTCGTCATCGGCAACGGATCCAACGAGGTGATGATCCTGCTCGCCCAGGCTTTCCTCCGTCCCGGCGACGAGGTCGTCTTCGGCTCGCAGGCGTTCATCGTCTACAAGCTCGCCACGATGCTCTTCGGCGCCACCCCGGTGGAAGTGCCGATGCCCGGCTACCGCCATGACCTGAAAGCCATGCGCGCCGCGGTCACGGCCAAGACCCGCCTCGTCTTCCTGGCCAGCCCCAACAATCCTACCGGCGGCACGGATGATCCGGCGGACATCCTGGCTTTCGCCGCTTCGTTGCCGGAAGACGTCATCTTCTGTCTCGACGAGGCTTACACGGAATACCTCGAAGCTTCGGCGGACCTGCGACCGCTGATGAAGTCCGGCCGTAAGGTCGTCCTATCCCGCACTTTCTCCAAGGCCTATGGGCTCGCCGGCCTGCGCGTCGGTTACCTGATGGGTTCGACCGAAGTCTGCGGACTGCTCAACCGGGTCCGCCAGCCCTTCAACGTCAACCTGCCGGCCTTGGCCGCCGCCGAGGCCGCCCTCGACGATGACGCCTTCGTGCGTCGTACCCGCGAGGTCAATGCCGCCGGCATCGCCCAGCTCTCCGCCGGCCTCAGGCAGCTCGGCTTCGCCTTCATCGACGGCAAGGCCAACTTCCTGGCGGCGCAGATTCCCAAGGCCGAAGAGGCCTTCACGACCTTGCAGAAGGCGGGCGTCATCGTCCGCCCGCTCCGCGGCTACGGCATGACGGGCTGGCTCCGCCTCACCGTCGGCACCGAAGCCCAGAACGCTCGGCTCCTCGCCGAACTCGCCAAGCTCTGACCATGGATTTCGACGAAGCAGTCCGCCTCATCCGCCTGAAGGACGCCCGTTATCAGCCGCAGGCTTATGACGTCGTGCGTCTCGGTCTCGACTACGCCCAGAAGATCGTCCATGGCGAACCCAAGAAGGGCAAAAGCATCGTGAACCGCCATGTCTCGGGTCCGCAGCTGCTCGAAGGTTTCCGTCAGCACGTGCTCGAGACCTACGGCCCGATGTCGTATCCTTTGCTCCATAACTGGGGCCTGCGCAAGTCCGTCGACGTAGGCAACGTGGTCTTCAACATCATCGACACGGGTCTGTTCGGCCGTTCCGAAGAAGACAACCTCGAGGACTTCAAGGACGTCTACGACTTCAAGGACGTCTTCCAGCGCCCGTACGAGCCGAAGTCGAACTGATCAGGCGTTGACGAAGCTGATCGCGCGGACGTCCTGGCAGCCGCGGAGGAGCCTGATCTTCGCCAGCATGGCGCTTTCGTGGAAGCGGATCTCGGATTTGATCACGGAATTCTCGCATTGGACGACGAGTTTGCCGCCTTCGAGGACGCGGAGAGGGGCGGACCGTTTCGCCAGCTTCAGGGGCAGGAGTTCCAGCCAGTGGGCGACGATGGCTGTCTCGGGCACGGGCTTGTCCAGGCGGAGTTTCTTGAAGGCGTCCTGCACCGCGTCGTCGATGGTCTTGAGCGGGCGATCGCTGGAACGTCCGCGGTCTTCCGGCAGGCCGCGCAGGTTGGCGAGCAGGTTCTGGACGGTGCGCGAGAACTTCCCCTTCAGCTTTCCTTCCGTGAGCAGGGCGCGAACCGCGTAAGGCGCCTCCGAGATGCGTTCATTGCGCAGGCAGCGCTCGGGCGCGTGCGCGCCGCCCACGACGACGGCCGTCGCGCCGGCATCCCGGGCGCCCTCGCCATCCTCGGTCGGACTGTCGCCGAAATGGACCAGGCCGGAGACCGCGCCGCCCAAGGCGCGCGCGGCCTGTCCGAACGCCCGGGAGTCGGGTTTCGCGTAGCCGGTCTCCTCCGAAAGGAAGACGCCGTCGAGATGCTTCATGAGCCCGTGTCCTTCGAGCACCTTGCGCATACGCGCGTCCGCGTTCGAAAGCACGCCTACGCGGACGCCGAGGAAGCGGATCGCCGAGATCGCCTGCAGGGTGCCGGGGGCGAGCCGCCAGGCTTCGGGTTTCGCGAACGCTTCCCAGCAGGCTCGGAAGACCGGCTCGCTCTTGGACGAGGGCAGCGCAGGCCCGAAGCAGCGTTGGACGACTTCCCGCCAGAAGACCTCCGGTTTGGCGTTCTTCGGACCGCCTTTGAAAGCCAACGGGAAGGCCGCATCCAGGACGGCGGCTTCGATCTCAACGCCATGGGCTCGGGCGCACGCGGCATAGACCGCACCTACCGACGGGTGCGGGAAGAGCAGGGTGCCTGCGAGGTCGAACGTGACGGCTTGGACTCGGGCCATGGAGGGAGAGGGGACCTCCGCGAGGCGCAAAGGTCAACCCGTCCCATCATGTCCCTGCTGGACGCGGGGCGAGAACGGGTAATAAACAAGTTATGCACCGCACGGGTCCCTCCTGGCGCCGCCTATTGCTGGCCTTGACGCTGCTTTCGGTGGGTTGTGTCCCCGTGTCGGATCAGGGCGGGTCCCCCGTCCTGGTCCGAAGCATCTATGTCCGTGAGCCCGCCGGACCGACCAGCGATGAGCTGCGCCGATGCGGAGAGGTCGCCCATGACGCCGCCGTGCGTCGGCTGGAGGCCATGGGGTATCGCGCCGCCGCCGAAGAGGCGGCGGCGGATGCCACCCTCGAGGGGCGTTGGGAGATCTCGGCGGACGGACCGGCGTCACCACGTCAGGTCGTCGGCCTTAGCTTGGTGCTCCGGGCGCGTGCCGGCGGAGTGCTCTTCTCGACCCAGGTAGTCCCGGGCACGCCGGTCAATTTCCTGAGCCAAGATCGCGTCCGTGAAGACGTCGGTTCAAAGCTGACCGCACTGGGTCGCTCGCCTTACGGCCGTTGAGACGTTTCAGGCCTGGCGGCCAGGCGAGCCTTGATGTCGTCGACGAGCCTCTGCGTCTCCGGCATCGCCACGCCGGCGGCAAGCCCCCGTCGCAACGGTTCGCCCCAGATGCCTTCGACTTCGACGTCCCGACCTTCGACGAAATCGATGAGGCTCGAAGGACGATAAGGACCCATGCCGATGGTGACGACGAACTGACGCTTGATATGGGTGTCCTCGAAACCATGCCCGCGGGCGCCGGCCGCTGCTTGGACTTCTTTCATCAGGCGATAGGCCCGGTCGTTGAGCGATGGGTCGGCGAGGATGAGGTCCGTCGTGATGCTCCCGCCGGCGATGGCGAGGCCGTTGAAGGGGATGTTCCAGCACAGTTTCTTCCACAGCACCGCCTCCAGGGAGGCCTCGGCCTGACAGTCGACCCCGGCAGCGGCGAAGATCGCGACGCAGCGTTCGACGGCGGGGTTGATCGGGCCGACCGCCGCGGCCATGCGCACATAACCGGCGAGCGTGGTGTCGATGACGGCCGGAGCCAGCCGGTTGATGCAGACGAAGCAGAGCCCGGCCATGGTCCGTTCGACGGGCAGGAGTCGCGCGAGGGCTTCGACGTTACCCATCCCGTTCTGGAGGGTTACGACCAGGGTAGCCGGACCGAGCAAGGGGCCAATCAACCGGGGGAGGGCATCATTGGAGGTGGACTTGAGCGTCACCACGACCAGGTCGCATGGCCCGATCGAGGCGGCTTCAGGCGTGGCGGAGGCGACGCGGACGATGCGTTGCGTTCCTTTGTGGCGGAGGGTCAGGCCGTCACGGTCGATCACCTCGTGGTCGCTACGGGCGAGGCAATGGACCTCATGGCCCGCTTCGGCCAGCAGGCCGGCATACCAACCGCCGAGAGCTCCGGTTCCGACGATGGCGATCTTCATGCGCGGCTGAGCGGGCGACGGACGGAAGTGTGCCGGGCTTCGGCCAGCTTCGCCGGATAATCGAGGGTGAAGTGCAGGCCGCGGCTTTCGCGCCGCTGCAGCGCGCAGTCGATGATGAGTTCCGCGACTTGGATCAGGTTACGCAGCTCCAGCAGGCGAGGCTCGACGCGGAAATTCCAGTAGTACTCGCGGACTTCGTCCGACAAGGTCCCGATGCGCGTGCGCGCACGCTGCAGGCGCTTCGTCGAACGCACGATGCCGACATAATCCCACATCGTGCGGCGGAGTTCGTCCCAGTTATGGGTCAGCACGACGCGTTCGTCAGGATCGCCGGCCGAACCGTCGATCCAGGCCGGCAGGGCGCCGGCCGGCGGCGTCGACCGAAGGATCTCTTCGTGGGCCGCGGCGGCGCCGTCATGGGCCAGTACGACCGCTTCGAGCAGCGAGTTGGAGGCGAGGCGGTTGGCCCCGTGCAGGCCGGTACAGGCGACTTCGCCGACGGCGAAAAGACCCGCCAAGGTGGTCTGGCCCTTCAGGTCGGTGGCGACGCCGCCGCAGAGGTAATGGGCGGCGGGCACGACAGGTACGGGCTCGGTCGCGAGGTCGAAACCTGCCTTGCGGCAAGTCTCGTGGATGTGCGGGAAACGTTCGGGCAGTTGGCCCTTGGCGACCTGCGTGGCGTCCAGCAGGACGTGAGGTGCGCCATCCTTCTTCATCACGGAATCGATCGCGCGGGCGACGATGTCACGCGGGGCGAGGTCGCCGAGCGGGTGGAAGTCCTTCATGAACGCCCGCAAGGAAAGGTCTCGGAGGATCGCGCCTTCGCCGCGCACGGCCTCGGAGATCAAGGCGCGGCCGCCGTCCGGGGCCTTCAATGCCGTCGGATGGAATTGCACCATTTCCATGTCACGGACTTCGGCGCCCGCACGATAGGCCATCGCGATGCCGTCGCCCGTGGCGATGTCTGGATTGGTGGTGAACTGGTAGACCTGGCCGGTGCCGCCGGTCGCCAGCACCACGGTGGCGGCGGAGAGGGTCTCGACTCGGCCGCCCTTGGTGTTGAGTACGTGCAGGCCGAGCACGCGGTCCTCTTTGGCTCCGACCGGGCAGAGTCCCAACTTGGCGCGCGTGATCAGGTCGATCGCGAGGTGGTGTTCCAGCATCTTCACCTTGGGCGAACGGGCGATGGCTCGGAGGAGCGCCGATTCGATGGCGCGGCCGGTCATGTCGCGCGCGTGCAGGATGCGTCGCTTCGAGTGGCCGCCTTCGCGACCGAGGTCAGGCCGGCCGTCGGCGCCGTTTTCGAACTGCACGCCCCAGGCGATGAGTTCGGCGACCCGGGCGGGACCGGCTTCGATGATGTGGCGGACGGCCGAGAGGTCGCAGAGTCCGTCGCCGGCGGTGAGCGTGTCCTGGACGTGGCTGGCGAAGTCGTCCGTCTGATCGGTCACGCAGGCGATGCCGCCTTGGGCCCAGTTCGTATTCGACTCGGAGCTGGTCTTCTTCGTCACGATGGCGACGGCATGTCCGCGCTGGGCCAGGTTGAGCGCGAAACTCAGCCCACCGATGCCGCTGCCGACGATGATTGCCTCGAAATGAGTCGCCATTGAGGGTTTAACCTAGGCTTAGGGTGGGGGTGAACAAGCGGATTTGACTGTCCACAAGGGAGCCCGTAGCCCTGTTTTCGTGGAATTATTCGTCATATTGGCCTGCTGGGCGACCATCGGCGTTTTCGAGCTCTCGGAAATGGCGCTGGTGTCCTCCAACCGTCGCCGCCTGACCCGTCTGGCCGAAGACGGCAGCAAGGGCGCCAAGGCGGCCCTGGAGCTGCTCGCGAACCCTTCCAAGTTCCTGTCGACCGTCCAGGTCGGCCTGACCTTCGGCAGCATCATCGCGGCCACCTTCGGGGGAGCGCCCATCGCCGCCGCCCTGCAGCCTCATCTGGAGGCCAGTTCGCTCGGCTGGCTGCGCGATAACGCCGCCAACCTCTCCCGGATGGGCGTCTCCTTCGTGATCGGATCCCTGACGATCGTCTGCGCGGAGATCGTCCCGAAGCGTCTGGGTCTGTCAGATCCCGAGGGTCTCGCCGTGCTGCTCTCCCGGCCGATGATGCTGGTCTCCTGGCTGGCCTCTCCGTTGGTGAGCACGCTCGGTTTCTTCGCCGACATCATCCTGCGCCTGTTGGGCCGCAAGCGCGCCCCGGAGGACACCATGTCCGAGGACGAACTCCGCATGATGGTCGACCAAGGCATGGCTTCCGGGGTCCTGCATGCGGCCGAGCATCGCATGGTCCACGGCGCCTTGTCGCTGGACCTCGTGACCGCCGAACGCCTGATGACGCCCAGCAACCGCGTCGTCTGGCTCAATCTGGACGACTCCGACGAGGTCAACTGGCGCAAGGTGGTCGCCTCCGGCCACACCTGGTTCCCGGTCTTCCGCGGTTCCCCGGACCGTCCGCTCGGCGTGGTCTCCGTGAAGCGTCTCTGGGCGAACCTCTCCCTGGCCGGCAGCGCCTCCATCAAGGATCTGCTGACCGAGCCCCCGACGATCCCGCCGCAGGCCACCGGCACGCAGCTCCTCGAGAAGTTCCGCAAGGACAAGATCCACATCGCGCTCGTCACCGATGAGTTCGGCCGGGTGCGCGGCGTGGTATCGTTGAACGACGTCCTCGAGTCGGTCGTCGGCGAGCTTCCCAACGAAGGCTCGCCCGTGGCCCAGCCGAAGCCGATCCGACGTCGCGATGACGGCAGCTGGCTCGTCGATGCCATCGTGACCTTGGATGATTTTCGCGAGGCGACGGGCATCGTGGGCCGTTTCCCCGGGGAGGGCACCGGACGCTTCACCGCCATCTCCGGCTTCGTCATGCGCACGCTTGGCCGCATACCTAACGAGGGCGACCGGGTCGAGGCCTTGGGACATATCTTCGAGGTCGTCGACATGGACGGCCATCGTCTGGACAAGATCCTGGTGATGCCGAAGGCGGTCCCGCCGGCCGGCGCTTAAAGACGGACGGGCAGGCCGGCGGCACGCAGGTGCTCCTTGGCCTGGCGGACGGTGTAGGTGCCGAAATGGAAGATGCTCGCGGCGAGCACCGCGCTGGCGCCGCCTTGTTTCAGGACTTCGGCCATGTGGTCGAGGTTGCCGGCGCCGCCCGAGGCGATGACCGGCACTTCCACCGCGGAGGAGACCGCGTGGTTCAGAGGGATGTCGTAACCGGAGGCCGTACCGTCGCGGTCCATGCTGGTGAGCAAGATTTCGCCGGCGCCGAGGGCGTGGGCCTGCCTGGCCCAGGCGATGGCGTCGAGGCCGGTCGGATTGCGGCCGCCATGCGTGAAGACTTCCCATCTGCCCGGGCCTACGTTCTTCGCGTCGATCGCCACCACGATGCACTGGCTGCCGAACTTGCGGGCGGCTTCCTTGACCAGCCCAGGGTCCTTGATGGCCGATGTGTTGAGCGAGACCTTGTCGGCGCCGGCATTGAGCATCGTCCGGATGTCTTCGACCGAGCGAAGTCCGCCGCCGACGGTCAGCGGCATGAAGACCTGGTCGGCGGTGCGTTCGACGACATCGACCATGGTCCGGCGTTCGTCGCTGGAGGCCGTGATGTCGAGGAAGACGAGCTCGTCGGCGCCCTGCTTCTCGTAGGCCGCGGCGACCGCGACGGGGTCGCCGGCGTCGCGCAGCTCTTCGAACTTCACGCCCTTGACCACGCGGCCGCCGTGGACGTCGAGACAGGGGATGATGCGGACGGAGAGCATGGAAGAGGCAGAGGGGTAGGGCGAACCCGCGCGGAGGTTAAGCCTAAACTACTCCAGGACGACCGTCACCGGGCCGTCGTTGACGAGCTCGACGCGCATGTCGGCTCCGAAGACGCCTGTCGGCACGGCCCGACCGAGGTGCGCCGAAAGCTCGGCGACGAACAGGTCGAACAAAGGCCGGGCGACTTCCGGCCGGGCGGCGTCGTTGAAGGAGGGGCGGTTGCCTTTGGAGAAGTCCGCCAGGAGCGTGAACTGACTGACCGCGAGGGCCTCGCCCCCGGCGTCGCGCAGGTTGACGCCCATCTTGCCTTGGCTGTCAGGCATCAGGCGGACCTTCGCGACCTCCGCAGCGAGGCGGCGCACGGTCGCCTCGTCGTCGCGTGCGGCGATGCCGACAAGCAGCAGATAACCGAAGGCGATCGAACCGCTGATGACCCCGTCGGCGCTCACGGAGGCCCTGAGGACGCGTTGCAGGACGACCTTCATCCTCAGATCAGCGCCTCGAGGATCGTCCGGAGTTTCATCTCGGTCTCGGTGGCCTCGGCTCCGGGGTCCGAGCCGGCGACGATGCCGGCACCGGCGAAGGCGCGGGCCGAAGAGCCTCTCAGCCGGGCGCAGCGCAGGGCGACGAAAAGTTTGCCTGACTGCCCGTCCGAGCGGACCCAGCCGACCGCACCGGTGTAGAGGCCCCGCTGATGGGGTTCGAAGCCGGGGATGAAAGGAAGGGCGAGGGCGCGAGGCTTGCCGCCGACCGCCGGCGTCGGATGGAGTTCGCCCGCTACTTCGAGGAATCGTCGGTCCGCCGGCATCGTGCCTTCGATCGGCGTGCGGAGGTGCATGACGTTGCCAAGCCGGAGAAGTTCGGCGTTACGCGAGGTGGCGGCGACGACGCCGACCATGCGTAGGCGGCGGAGGATCGAAGCCGTCACCGCCGTATGTTCGCGGCGATCCTTGTCGCTCGTGAGCAAGGCTTCGGCGAGCGAGGCGTCTTCGGACGCGGATTCGCCTCGTCGGGTCGTCCCGGCCACCGATTCGGAACGGACGGCGCCGTCGAACAGCGAGAGAAGGGTCTCCGGCGTCGAACCGACGAGGCAACCTTCGTCCTCGTCGACGAGGAAGGTGTGGCACTGCGGATTACCCCGGCGGAGACGGTGCAAGGTCGCGTAGGCGCTGAAGGGCTCGCTGCGGCGCCAGTCGAAGGCCCGCGAGAGGACGATCTTCTCGAAGGAGCCTTCCTTGATGAGTTCGGTCGCGCGGAGGACGGCCGAGGGAAACCAGGCGCCGCCGACCTCCGACAGGACCGTCGGCACCGGCGCGCGCGGGGAGGGCGGAGTCGAGCGGTAGCTGAAGCGTCGGAATCCGTCGGCACGCACGGCGAGGCGGGCGGCGCAGCCGGCTCCGGCGGGCTCGACCAGGGTGACCGTGGTGACGCCGTCCTCGCTGACGACCTGCCATCCGGGCAGGAACATCCGGGCTTCGGCGCCTTCGGTTTCGGTCCCGGGGTAGAACGGGAAAGTCGCGATCACGCGAGGACGGTGACCGACGCACGTCAGCCCGGCATCGAGCGACTTCAGCCAGGCATCGGCTTCGGCAAAGCGGCGCTCGCCGCGGCCGCGCCATTGGCGGACGGGAGCGCCGGCGGCATGCGAGCGTCGCCGCGACGGGTTTTCGAAGTAGCCTCGCGGCGCGGGCTCGTCGAGCGTCTCCAGCACCGCCAGCGGATCGAGTTCCGGGACTTCGAACTCAAAGGACACGAAACCATTCCCGGAAGCCCTGGCCTCGGCCTGCGCCAGGAGGTCGGCCTCATCGAGGATTTTGACAGGTTCCATGCCGATAAGGTTAGGCCATCCTCAGCCGATGTCCAATCAGGCGGACGGAGTTTCCTTGGGAGCCTCGACCGGCGGGAAAAGGATGCATTTTTCTGCGACTTTCGAGCCCATGCAGACAGCTGACCAGGTCAGCTGACCGTCGAAGGTCGTGGCTACGGGACGGCCGATGTTCGTCAGGAGTTTGTCGCAGGTCGCCGGCATGACCGGGGTGAGCAACGTGCCGACGAGTCGCAGGCCTTCGGCCACGTGCGCGAGACACGAGTCGAGGCGGGCGCGGTCGGCGGGGTCGGCGGACTTCGCCAGCTTCCACGGCGCGCGGGCTTCGATGTAGGCGTTCATCGCGCTGATGAAGACCCAGAGCGCCTCGAGGGCGTGGCTGATCTGGTATGCGGCGAACGCTTCCGCATATTTCTTCACGCTCTCATCCCAGAGGCGGCGGAGGTTCTGTTCCAGCTCCTCGTCGGCGGCCGCGGCCGGGATCGCGCCGGCGTAGTTACGTCCGACCATGTTGAGCAGGCGGTTGACGAGGTTGCCGAGGTTGTTGCCGAGGTCGGCTTTGTAGCGGTTCTCGAACGTCAGCGTCGAGAAGTCGGCGTCCTGGCCGACGACCATCTCGCGGCAGAGGTAGAAACGGAAGGCGTCGGCTCCGTGCGAAGCGACGTAACCGAGGGTGTCGGCGGCGTTGCCGGCGGACTTCGAGGCCTTCTGATTGTTGACCGTCCACCAGCCGTGGACGAGCAGCTGGCGCGGCGGGTCGAGGCCGAGGGCCTTGAGCATGCAGGGCCAGTAGACCGCGTGCGGCGGCGAGAGGATGTCTTTCCCGATGACGTGGACATCGGCGGGCCAGAGGCCTTTGTCCGCGACGGCCGAGTAGTAGTTGGTCAGGGCGTCAAACCAGACGTAGGTGACGAAGGTCGTGTCAAAGGGCAGTTCGATGCCCCAGGTCAGGCGAGTCTTGGGGCGCGAGATGCACAGGTCGTTCATCGGTTCCTTAAGGAACTCGAGGACCTGGTTCTGGCGGAAGCGCGGCGTGATGAAGTCCGGGTGTGAGCGAAGGTGCTCGACCAGCCAGGGCTGGAACTGCGTCAGCTTGAAATAGTAGTTCTCTTCGGTCGTCTGGGTGACCTCTCCGTAGATCTCCGGCCAGGAGCCGTCCGGCGCCCGATCCTTGTCCGTGAGGAACTGCTCCTGGCGGGTGGAATACCAGTCGGTCTTCTGGCCTTTGTAGATGAGGCCCTGATCGAACAGCTTCTGCAGGAACTGTTGGACGACCTTCTTGTGCCGGGGTTCGGTCGTGCGGATGTAGTCGTCGTTCGAGATGTCGAGGTCGCCCAGCATGCCGCGGAAGACCGCGGCGATCTCGTCGACGAGGACCTGCGGTTCGACGCCGCGTTTCAGCGCCGTCTGCTGGACCTTCTGGCCGTGCTCGTCGAGTCCGGTGAGGAAATGGACCGGACGCCCGCTCATGCGCATGTGCCGGGAGATCACGTCGGAGAGGACTTTCTCGTAGGCATGGCCGAGGTGCGGCGAGCCGTTGGCGTAGTCGATGGCCGTGGTGATATAGAACGGACTGGGCATGTAGGATTACCCCAGGGACATAGGGCAGGGTCAGGGGGCAGGACAACCCCGAAGGCGGGAGCGGCGGAGAAAGCGCCCTCAGACCGCGTCACCGGCCCGGACGACGTGGGGCTGGTAGGCGATCTCGAAGGCGTAGCTCATGCCGGCGCGCAGGGGCATCGACTTGTCCCGCTGCAGCGTCTGGTAGAAGTGGACCTTGCCCCAGCAGGTGCGGTGCTTGGGGTTGTCGCTCACGACCTTGGTCTCGGCCCAGGTGGCGTGAAAATCGTCCTTGAGGACCTCGCAGCGGTGCGATTCGGCGCCGAGGACGAGGGAGTTGCCCGGCGTCATGCGCGAATGGGTCGCGGCGATCGGCAGCACCAGGCGGAAGTCTTCGAGCACGACGGCAGCCTTGGCCGTGAGCGTGAAACGTCCGACGATGCGGCCGCCGTTGAACTCCCAGTCGACCTTGAGCGAGGCGATGTTGGCGGAGACCTTCTCATCCCGGTCGATGAGGTCGGGTTGTTCGTAGCGGAAGTGATAGGTCCCGGCCTTCGTGCCCATGGCGACCTGGGCGTTCTTGCCATAGAACGAGGGAGTGTAGGCCTTGCCGCCGATCGTGAACTCGGGGATGAAGGGAGTGACCGGCTGGTTGGACGGCCAGTCGAAGACCCCCGGCATATGCGGGAAGGCCAGCGAGTCGGAGAAGCGATGCGAACCGGCGGAGACCAACGGCAGGATGACATGCAGGCCCGAGGCGGGATCCTGATAGGAGAGCAGGCCCTGCTCCTTGCGCGGAGACTTGTCGAAGGAGAAGAAGCGGCAGACCGCCAGCCGGCTGGCCGGCTTGACCACGTCCATCGCGCCGCCGATGGTCTTGGCGAGGCGTGACCACTGCGAAAGGTAGCGCGCCGCGTCGAAATTGGCCATGCGGGTGGTGTGCCCCGGGATGGTGTCACGTTCGCCGTCGCGGATCACGATCACGCCGTGCTCGGCGTCGAAGAAGGTCGTGAAGAAATGGGCGTACAGGCGCCGCACCAGGTCGCGCGCGAGCGGCTCCTTGTCGACCGGTACCCAGCGGTCGCGCAGGGCCTGCAGGAGCAGGGTGATGCAGTGCATCTGGCCGTAGGCGCCGATGCCGCGTCCGTAGCTCCAGCCGAGCCCGTCTTCGCGCACGGTGTCCATGATCACGCGGAGGTACTTCTCGGCGAGGCCGCGGAGTTTGGGCAGCTTGGCGTCACGGACCTGGATGTTCGCGTGGAGCTGGAGGGACTGGCGGATGAAGATCAGCGAGACGACGCCGTAGAGGTCGAAGGCGCCGCCGAGGTTGTCGGGGTTCGCCGCCTTGGAGGCTTCATCGTGGAAACCGCCCGTGGAAGCCGCGGCGATCCGGTCCATGAAGCGGTCGACGAGCGCGCCGGTCTCGTCCTTCTTGGTCAGGCCGAAGGAGAAGCGACAGACCGCCTTGGCGATGTCGAAGGCTTGCACGTGGTCATGGTGGTCATGCTCGACCGCGAGACGTTCGTCGATGAGGGAGCGGGTCGGTTCGTCGAGCAGTTCCCAGACGGGGTTCCGCTCGCGGGTCGGACCGAAGGCGAGCAGGCCCAGGCAGGCGAAGGCCATGCCGTTGTCGGAGCCGCGGCTGATGCGGACTTGCGCGGTGATGGTCCGCGCGACGATCTCGGCGATGTTGTGGCGGTCCATCGTGAGTTCGCCGGTGGCGCGGAAATACTCACCGAAGGCCAGGGCGGCGTGGCCGGGTTCGTCGGCGCGGGAGACCTCGCCTTCGACGGGCACGACAGTGCCGTCAGGAGCGAGGGAGTTGAAGTTGAGTTTGAGGAGGGCCTTGGTCTGGTCCAGGCACTGGCTCGCGAAATTCTGCATGCGAAAGGTTGGGATTGGGGCAGGGCACCCCACCAGTCAATGCCTCTTCGTAAAAAATTCGTTATTTCGGCCCTCCTTACCCTGCCCATAAGGGCAGGGAGCGCCTGCCGCTAGGGTTCGAAAACGACTTCGACCTGGCAACGGGCGATGCGTGCCAACAGGTCTCCATGGGCCTTCAGCGGCCACCAGCGATAGAGGTGGATGTCGATGGGCTTCCAGAGGCCGACCCAGCCGCAGATGGTCAGTCCTTCGCGGACGAACTCGGTCCAGCCGCTCGCCGGTATCAGTCCGCGGAGGACGAGGGTGGTGGCAAGGAACAGCAACCCGATGGCCAAGGCGGTCCGGCCTTCACGGAAGAGGTCGCGCAGTTCGCGCCGGACCATCCGCGCCCGATATCCGAAATAATGCCCGATCGACTCGCGGACCTGGCCGGCCACGACTTCATCCGCCGCCTGCTTCAGGACGACGCGGAGCCGCAGTTCGGAGTCGCGTTCGTGTTCGCGGGCCCAGCTGAGGATGAACTCCTCGGCGTCATGGTCGAGGTCGCGTTCATGGAACGGCGACGGGTCCATGGTATTGAAGAGCTGGCCGACGTTGCTGAGGCGCAGTTCGATCAGGCCGGAGGCGGCGGGGTTTTCGGTCATAAAGAGAGCGGTCCGCCCAAGGCGTCGCGGAAGAAGCGGGCGCGCTTCTCGCGCATCTCGTTGGATTCGCCGGCGCCATGGTTGGCCCCGGGGACGACGTGGAACTCGATCAGGGCTTTCTTGCCGGCGGCGACCAAGGCGTCACGGAAATCATAGCTGCACTTGACGTCGACATTGGTGTCGGACTCTCCGACGGAAAGGAAGAGTCGGCCGCGCAGGTTGGCGGCGTAGCGGGCGCAGGAATTCTCGGCATACCAAGGCCCGACGGGATAGCCGAGCCATTGTTCGTTCCACCAGAGCTTGTCGACCCGGTTGTCGTAGCACCCGCAGTCCGCCGCGCCGGCCTTGTAGAAGCCTCCGTACAGGAGCAAGGCATGCGCGGTGTTCTGGCCCCCGGCGGACCCGCCGAAGATGCCTACGCGGGAGAGGTCCATGTTCGGCTCCTGCTTGCCCAAGGCCTGCATCCAGGCGATGCGGTCGGGGAAGCCGCCGTCCTTCAGGTTGCGCCAGCTCTGCTGATGGAATTCCTTCCCGCGATGGTTGGTGCCGCGTCCGTCCATCTGCACGACGTAGAAACCCAGGCTCGACAGCTCGCGAGGGTTGCGATGCCACCAGTTGAAGCTACGGGGCGCGAAGGAGCCGTGGGGTCCGGCATAGATTTGCTCGATGACGGGATACTTCCTGCGGGGGTCGAACGGATGCGGGCGCGTGACGACGCCCCAGATGTCGAACTTGCCCTCGCGGTCCTTGGCGACGAAGGGCTTGGACGGCTGCCAGCCTGCCTTCACGAGTTCGTCGGTATCCGTCGCGCCCAGCACCGCGAGCTGCCGGCCGTCGGCCGCGCTCCGGAGCGTGAAGATGGGCGGACGATCGACGCGGGAAGCAGCGTCGATCAAGGTGCGTCGATCGGGCGAGAACAGCACCTCGTGGTGCGCGTCGCCCGGGGTGAGGTCGACGAGGCCGTCCCCGTTCACGCCCACCTTGCAGACGTGATGATGGTAAGGATTCTCGCCCGGGTCACGGCCGACGGCGGTGAACAGGATCTCGGCCTTCGCGCGGTCAAGGTGCAGGACCTGCTTCATGACCCATTCCCCGGAGGTGATGGTGAGGAGCGTCAGCCCGGTGCGCAGGTCGACCATGTACAGGTGATTCCAGCCGGTGCGCTCCGAGGCCCATACGGTCAGATCGTCGGAGAGGTCATGACGATAGCGCGCGTTGAAGGTGTAGACGAACTTGGGGTCTTCTTCCGCGAACAGCTTGCGCCAGACGCCGGTCTTCACGTCGTAGCCGACGACGCCATGTCCCGTGAAGCCTCGGCGGACGTATTCACTCCGCAGCAGCCTGCTGTCGGCTGACCAGTCCAGGCGGTCGGTGGCGTAGGTCTTGCCGGTCAGTTCGGAAGGACACGCCGCGGCTCCCTTGCCGTCGGCCCGGAAGACCCAGGCCACCCGCTCGGTGCGCGGGTCGCCCGGCTTGTCGTAGTTGATCTCGCGGGTCTGGCCTTTGAGGGAGTCGACGACCTTGTACTTCCGGACAGGTTGCTTGCGCTCGCACCATAGGGCGAAATGCGTTCCGTCCGGTGACCAAGAGACCGGGCCGACGAACATGTCGACGGATCCCGTCGGACGCTGTTTGAGCTTCCGGGCCGGCTGGCCGTCGCCGGATGCGAGATAGACGTCGCCGTCGCGGAGCTCGACGGTCGCGCCACCGACCGGCGAACGTGGCCCTTGTTTGGCTGAATTCTGCATCCGGCTGCTGCCGTCTAGCCCAGGCTCTCCCTTGGTCGGCGATGCGCCGGCAGCCGGCACCAGCTTGCCGTCCTTGCCCAGCCACCATGACCCCTTGTCGCTTTCCAGCCGCAGGCGGCCGTCTTCGGTCGGCACGATTTGCTTGAAGGGCCAATTGCGCGGGTCGGCCTTGCGTCCGTCGAGGTCGGCGAATGCTTTGATCAGGTCTGCCTTGTCGAACGCAGGCCGGCTCTGGCCGGATTCGCAGTCGACCAAGCGCCAATCGAGGCCGTCCTTGCCCGGCCAGCCATAGGCGAGCGTGCGTCCGTTCTCGCTCCAGCGTGGGGCTTCTACCTTGGCTCGTGGCGCTTTCCAGTACCAGGTGTCGTACTGCTTCTGCCAGTCGGCGACCAGCGAGCCTTCGGCGAAGGCGGCCAGCGGCGCGAGCAGCAGGAAACGAAGCAGCATGCGCACAGCATGGCCGAACGTCGGCCGGGTACTCAACCCCGCATTGGCTATTTCTTGGCCTTGGCTTTCGACGCCTTCGGCTTGAGTCCGCTCAGATAGGCGACGACGTCGCGGATCTCCGCCGGCGTCAGGATGCCCAGCATGGGCGGCATGACGGAAATGGGCGGGGTGCGCGAGGCGACGGATGTGACGGCTATCTTCCGGACCTTGCCGTCAGGCATCCTGACTTCGAGGACCTTGGCGCTTTCCTTGAGCACGCTGCCCGCGAGGGTCGTGCCATCCTTGAGGACGATGGTCTCGAGGCCGTAGCCCGGGACGATCTTCGACGAGGGTTCCACCAACGATTGGACGAGCTCGGATTTGGTACGCTGCGCGCCGACCTGTCGGAGGCTAGGGCCTACCTCGCTGCCTTCGTCCGAATCGACGCGGTGGCAGGCGACGCAGTTCGCCCCCAGATGTCCGTTGATCAAGGCGCGGCCCGCGATCGGGTCTCCGCCGTCCGAGAGCAGTTCGTAAGGTAAGTCAGGGCCGGCCATAGCACCAGGCTGCTTGGCGGCGACTTCCAGGTAACGACGGATCAGGGCGGCGATCGGCGCCGCGGACGAATCCTTGGCGAGCAAGTAGACGTCGAGCTTCAGCCCGTTGTCCAGTTTCCGGGCCACCATGCGTTCGACCAGCTCCTGCAGGATCTTCAAGGAGGCAGGGTCTTCCCGTCCCCGCAGGGCGGCGACCACGGCCTGCTTCTCGGCGATCTTGGCCGACTTCGAAGCGATGATCTCGCGGGCGAGCTGCAGGCCTTTGTCGCCGTCCCTCTGGAAAAGCTGGCTCAAGGCTTCGATCCTGACTTCGGAAGGGTTGCCTTCGCCGGCCGCCAGTCCGAGCACTCGCACCATGGTGGCTTTATCGACGTTCTGACGCCCGAGCAGACGCAGCGTCTGGAGGCGGACGGCCGGGGAGGCCTTGAGGTCGCCGGCCAAAGTGAGCAAGTCGGGTACCGGGACCTCAAGCTCGTAGCGGACGAGAAGCTCCAGCACGTGGGAACGGTCGACGGGATCATCGACCGCGAGAAGGTCGCCTTGACGCGACCTGAGGGCTTCGGCCAAAGGCAGCCGGTCTCGGGCGTCGTAATGACGGGCGTAGCCATCGACGAAGTCGAGACGAGGCGGCAGCTCGAAGTTCAGCAGAGCCTTCCATCCGTCCGTCCGCAGCGGCGCGCCGGCAGGTTGTCGCAAGGTCCAGTCGAGGACTCTCTGGAAATCTTCCTTTCGGCCTGAACGGAGGTTCATGTTGAGCGCCCGGCGGGCGGCATGGTGAGCGAGGCCGGGCTGGCCGAAAGTCTCGGCCAGCGACAGCTGGACCACGGGTATGCCTTCCTCGTCATGGATCGCCCGGGCGGCCTCGGTGACTACCACGGGGTCGTCGTGCTTCAGGAGCTTGCCGAGCTCGGGTGATTTTTGCCGGGCGAGGGCGAGCGTCGCGAAGACGGCTTCGGCGCCGGTCTTCGAGCGTGCGACGGAGAGCAGTTCCCCGGAGGACTGGGTCCCGGCGAGACCGCTGACGAGTCCATGGCGGAGCCAAGGCAGGCGCAGGTCGGCCTCGGCGTCGCGCAGGAAGCAGGCGAACGGGACCTTGCCTCCGAGTTTGGCGAGCGTGATGCCGGCTTGCGTGCGGACGCGGAGGTCGTCGTGGGCGAGCTGGGCGGCGACCTTATCCGTGAGCGTCTGGGCGCGTCCGGCTTCGCTCAGCACCTTCAGCGCCTGCACGCGGATTTCGCCGTCGGCGTCGTCGAGCAATTCGAGCGATGGACCCACGTCGGCGACCTTGCCGAGTCGGACGCCCATGCCGTATCCCCAGATCGCATGGATGCGGGCGAAGCGGTCGGGGCCAGGCCTTAGCGCGAGCGCCAGCATCTCCGACCAGGCGCCAAGGCGATGGAGGCGGATCGAGGCATTGACGCGCACGCGCTGGTCGCGGTGACCGAGCAGTCCGAGCAACTCCTCCTTCGGAACGGTGACGTTGAAAGGCTTCGAGAGGAAGGCCTCGGAGGTCTTATCTACGTTCGGGGCGACGTCCATGCGCCAGACCGCGCCCTTGCCGTCGAGCGGATAGCCGCCGATCCAGTCGGCGAAGTAGGCCCGCCCATCGGGTGCCCAGGTCATGCCGATGCCCATGAGTCCGTCGTTGATGACGCGGAGGTTTTCCTGACGGAAAGTGTCGCGGTCGGGGACGAGCGTGAAGGCGTCCATCTTGCCCTTAGGGAACTGATCCAAGATGAAATGTCCTCTCAGGTCGCCGTCGAGGGCATGACCCGGCTCGAAGAGAAAGCCGGCCGGACCATCGGAATAGTTGGCGATCGGCGGGACGATCGAGAGGGGCTGGTCGGGCGCCCCGGCGGGCATCCACATGTTTTCCTTCATCCAGCGGCTTTGGGTGGTCTGGTATTGGTGCTGGTTCCGCCACCCGCTGTCCGACCCCTCGAGCAGGTACATCAGCCGTTCACGTTCCCTCGGCTGGTCGCCGTCATTATCGACGCCGATCACGTTGCCGAAGGCGTCGAAGGCGATTTCCTGGGTGTTACGGATGCCGTGGGCGAAGACTTCGAAGCCGGAGCCGTCTGGTTCGCACCGCAGCACGCAGCCTTCATGCGGATAAGCGAAGCGACGACCTTCCTTGCTGACGACGTTCGCGCCTTTGTCGCCGACGGTCCAATAGATGCGTCCGTCCGGCCCGAGCCTCAGCCCGTGCATGTCGTGTCCGGCATAAGCGATGTGTCCGCCGAAACCCGTCGCGATGACTTCCTTCACGTCCGCCACGCCGTCGCCATCCGTGTCCTTGAGTCGCCAGACGTCCGGGATGGCGGTCAGGTAGACCCAGCCGTCGAAGTACAGCACGCCGGCGGCGATGCCGGACACCGGCGAATTGAACCCCTCGGCGAAGACCGTGATCTTGTCGGCGACGCCGTCGCGGTCGGTATCCGTGAGTTTGTAGATGCGTTCCTGATGGAAGGTGAGGTCCTTCCAGTCGACCGAGCCGTCCTTGTTATGGTCCTTCAGGCCTCCGCGGCCCGACTTCATCCTCCCGGGCGCGAGTTCGCGCTGATAGAACGCGAGCTTCTCGTCGGGGGAGGTCAGGCCGACGTCGTCAGGGATCCAGAGACGGTGTTCGCGGATGTCGAGGTCGCCCGCCTTGCGGCGAGTGGTGGAGGCCACGTAGGCGTTGCCGGCCTCGTCGAAAGTGACCGAAGTAGGATCGGGCACGTTGAGGTCGCCCGACCACTTGGACGGTTTCACCTCGGCGATGGCGACGGCGGCACTGGCGGCCAGCGACGCGGCGAAGACGAGGAAGATGCGGGGCAGACTCATCGGCAGGATTATACGCTAAACCTAAAGACTGAAAACCATTAGTTTCCAGCCCACAGGTTCGGATTTAACGAAGCCACCGACTCAGCCTACGAGGACGAGACAGAGTTCCTTCTGGCCGTGGGCGCTTCAGCGCCTTGGCCGTCGCCAGGCCGACCTGAGGGGTCAGCTGGGCGACGAAGCAAGGGACCAAGAGGGCGACGCCACAGGCTTAGCGGAGGAAGGCCTCGTGGAGGCCGCCGTCGACGGTGATGACCTGTCCGGTCGTCTTGCTGAGGCGATTGGTCACGAGGAGGAAGTAGGCTTCGGCCTGGTCGGCGGGGGTGATGGGGTTCTTGGTCAGGGTGCGGTCGGCGTAGAAGCGGGAGAGCTTCGTCGTCAGCGAATCGGTCGCCTCATCATCGGCGTAGGGAATGTTGTACTTCGCGAGCGACGCGATCACTCGGTCGCGCGGGAACATCGCCGAACCTTGCACGACGGTGGCCGGGGCCACGCCGTTCACGCGGATGAGGGGCGAGAGCTCCATGGCCATCTCGCGGACGAGGTGGTTGGCGGCGGCCTTCGAGGTGTCGTAGGCGACGGAACCCTTCTTGGCCACGGCGGCGTTGGCGCTGGTGGTCAGGACGAGGTTGCCGCGGAGACCCTGTTCCTTCCAGGTCTTGAAGGCTTCGTCGGCGACGAGGTAGCTGCCGGTGACGTTGAGGGCGAAGGTGAGCGCCCACTTGTCGTCAGGGATGTGGCCGGTGGTGTCCGGGGAGACGAAGATGCCCGCGGTGACGCAGATGGAGTCGAAACCGCCGTAGGCCAGCGCGACTTGGTCGAGCATCTTGCGGATCGAGGCGCGGTCCATGATGTCGCCGGCGAGGCCGATGGCCGGACCGCAGTTGGAGAGGCCGGTGCCGGCGACGCCGATGCCCGTGCCGAGCTTGTCGGTGATCTCCTTGGCGGTGGCCTGGGCGGCCTCCACGTTCTTGTCGACGCAGACGATATGGGCGCCTTCCTTGACGAGGCGATGGGCGGTCTCCTTGCCGATGCCGGAACCGGCGCCGACGACGATGATCACCTGGCGGGCGAGTTCCTTCTCGGCCGGCATGCGCTTCAGCTTGGCCTCTTCGAGCAGCCAGTACTCGATGTCGAAGGCTTCCTGCTGGGGCAGGGCGATGTACTGGTCGATGGCTTCGGCGCCGCGCATGACTTCGACGGCGCAGTTGTAGAACTCGGCGGTGACGCGGGATTCGGACTTGTCCTTGCCCCAGGCGATCATGCCGAGGCCGGGGATGAGGACGACCGTCGGGTTCGGGTCGCGCATCGCCGGGGAGTTAGGGCGCTTGCAGGCGGCGTAGTAAGCTGCGTAGTCCTTGCGGTACTGCTCGAGGGCGGCGGCGAGTTTGGTCTTCAGCGCGGCGGCGTCTTCGGACTGGGGGTTCCAGTTCACGTAGAGCGGCTTGATCTTGGTGCGGAGGAAATGGTCCGGGCAGGAGGTGCCGAGCTCGGCGAGACGCGGGGCGTCCTTCGAGTTGACGAAGCGGAGGATCTTCTCGTCGTCCTGGATCGTGCCGATGAAGCGCTTCTCCTTGGAGACCTGGCCACGCAGCCAAGGCAGGATGGACGCGAAGGTCGCGTGACGCTTCTCGGTGTCGAGGGTCTGGTAGAGGGCGCCGCCGAAGGCCTTGGCGTCGCCGCCCTTGGCCTGATACTTGGCTTCGATGTAGGCGCCGGCCTGCTCGATCATCGAGAGGGTCAGCTCGTAGCAGGCCTTGTCGTCGTCCGCCCAGGAGATGAAGCCGTGCTGGCCCATCATGATGGCCTTGATGGCGGGCTGCTGGCGGGAGATCTCCTGCATGGCGAGGCCGAGCTCGAAGCCCGGGCGCATCCACTTCACGTAGGCCATCTTGCCGGCGAAGATCTCCTTGGTCAGCGCTTCGCAGTTCTTGGAAGCGGCGATCGAGATGATCGCGTTCGGGTGCATGTGATCGACGTGCTTGCCCGGGAGGAAGCTGTGCAGAGGGGTGTCGATGGACGAGGCGCGCGGGTTGAGGTTGAAGGTGGCGTGGTTATACATCGCGACCATGTCGTCCTCGGCCTGGGACTTCAGGCCTTTGTCGGTGCGGGCGGCGTAGGACTTCTGGAGACCGATGAGCTTGTCCTGGTAGAGGGAGGAGAAGTTGTCGCGGTTGCTGGTGCGGAGGTCGCCGCCGGATCCCTTGACCCAGAGGACCTGGGTGTCGGCTCCGGTCAGCGGATCCTTCTCGACGATCTTGGAAGAGGTGTTGCCGCCGCCGGTGTTCGTGATGCGCTGGTCGGCACCGAGCTTGTTCGAACGATAGACCAGACGGCCGACCGGATCGAGCTTCGCGGCTTCGGCATCATTCCAGAGGTGGGAGACGTACTTGTAGTTGGACATGTGATTACGTGGAAAAGGGTGTGTGGTGAGTAAGGGGTTTTATGACTTCTTTAAACCATTAAACTTGGCTTGGGCGGCGGCCCAGGCGGACGTGGGGTTGGGTACGTAAGTCACTACCTCAAAGGAGTTTCGGACGACCTGACGCAGTTCGTCGAGGTTCTTGAGCTCCTTCATGGCGATGGCTTGGACCAAGATGTTGCCGGCGGCGGTGGCTTCGACGGGACCGGCGATGACGGTCCGTCCGGTCGCGTCGGCCGTGGCCTGGTTGAGCAGGGCGTTGCGGCAGCCGCCGCCGACGATGTGCAGGCGCTTCAGCTTACGACCGGTGAGTTTCTCCATGCCGTCCATCTCGACGCGATAAAGGAGAGCCAAGGATTCGAGCACGCAGCGCGCGATCTCGCCATGCGTCTTCGGGATCGGTTGCTTGGTCTCCCGGCAGAACGTCTGGACCTTGGCGACCATGTCGCCGCGCTTGGCGAAGCGGACGTCATCGGGCCGGATGAACGAACGGAGGGAAGGCGCCTTGAGCGCGAGCTTCACGATCTCGCCGTAATCGGTGACCTCGCCTTTCTCCATCCACTCGCGCCGGCACTCCTGGAGCACCCAGAGGCCGACGAGGTTCTTGAGGAAGCGGGAAGTGCCGCCGAAGCCGACTTCGTTCGTGTACTTGGCCTTGCGGACGGTCTCGTTGACGAGCGGCTTGGGCAGTTCGAGGCCGAGGAGCGACCACGTGCCGGAGGAAAGGTAGGCCCAGTCGTCGCCCTTGGTGGCGGGCACCGCGGCGACCGCGGCGGCGGTGTCGTGGGCGCAGGTGGTGACGACCTCGGCCTTGCCGAGACCGGTTTCCTTGGCGAGGTACGGCAGCATCTTGCCGAGCTTGACGCCCGGAGCGACGGGCTTCGGGAAGATATGCTTCGGGATGCCGAGCTTCTTCAGCACCGGCCAAGCCCAGTCGCGCTTACGGGTGTCCCAGCACTGGCTGCCGGAGATCAGCGTCTCTTCGGCGCGGGCCTTGCCCGTGAGCAACCAGGTGATGTAGTCGCCGATGAGCAGGAACTTGTCCGCGAACTGCAGCATCTCAGGACGGTTCTCGGCGTCGTCGAACAACTGGTAGAGAGTGTTGATCGAGATCGAGGCGATACCGGTGCCTTCGAAGATCTCCTTCTGGGAGAAGCGACGCATGGCCAACTCGTAAGCCTTGAAGCTGCGTTCGTCGCGATAGGTGAAAGGCAGTGAGAGGAGCGGTCCGTCACCCTTGAGGAGGACGTAGTCGACGCCCCAGGAGTCGCAGGCCACGGATTTGATCGGTCCGAGCTTGGCGCCCTTGGCGAGGCCGATGCGGATCTCACGGAAGATACGGATGATGTCCCAGCGCAGGGTTCCGTTGGCGGTGATGGCGCCGTTGGAGAAACGGTGCACCTCTTTCATGGTGAACTTGCCGGCCTTGAGCTGGCCGAGGATGACGCGGCCGGATTCGGCTCCGAGGTCGATGGCGAGGTAATTGGACATGGTCAGAGGAAGGGGGAGGGGAGGGAGCAAGGGGTCACATACCGAGCATTTTCTGCCGGTAGTGTTCGTCGGGGCGTCCGGCGATGCGTTCGCATTGGGCGGCAGTCAGGAAGACCGGTCCGCCGAGGGCGGCGGCTCCGACGAAGATCTCGGCGGCTTTTTCGGCCATGAGCAGGGAGCCCAGGACGGCCTTGGGCGAGGCGCCGACGGCGATGATGCCATGGTTCTGCAGGAGGATGATCTTCGGGTCGCGGCCGCTACGCTTGACGAACGCGACCACCTCGCGGCGGATGGCCTGGGAAAGCCCGAGGCCGGGCTCGGCGTAAGGCACGAAGACCGACTCGACGCCGCACATCACGATCTCGTCCGGACAGGCGCGCTTCTCGGCGAACTCACGGGCGCGGGGCGAGCACAGGATCTGGTTCACCGCGATCGCATGCACGTGTCCGACGCAACGGACGCCGGGCAGGGTGAGCAGGTAGGCGTGGAAGAGCGCTTCGATCGAAGGCTTCTTGGCGGCAGAATCCAGACGGGCGGCGAGCAAGGCCTGGTCGACTTCGACGTCCGACGCGGTGGTCCTGTCCAGCAACGGGAGCAGTCGGTCAAAAGCGCAGGAGGTGACATCCGCGGCCGTGAGGCTGCCGAGGTTGGAGCCGGAGGCCTTGACCGCGAAGGTGTCGTCATCGAGCCGGACCGAAGTGTTGCCTTCGCCCAGGATGGCCATGCGCAGACGTTCCCCACCGAGCTGGTGGGAAAGGGTGAGCAACGACTGGATGGCTTCCGACGACATGCCTCAGCGGGAAGAGGCGGACTCAGAGGGCGGTCAGCACGCGTTCCGGGAGCAGCTTGACCTTGGCTTTCTGCACGGCGGCGGCGTCGGCGTCGGTGACCAGGAACAGAGAGGTGACGTCGCGGGTGACGGCGCAAGGTCCGCCGCGGCCGAGCTTGACCTTGTTCATGCAGATCAGGACTTCGTCGCTGCGACGGATGACTTCGCGCTGCTGGTGCGAGATGTCGCGTTGGGAATTCCACAGGCCGTTTTCGTCGATGCCTTCGGCGCCGAGCAAAGCCACGTCGAAGTTCCAGCGGGCGACTTCTTCGAGCGTACGGTCACCGGCGACCATCGCATGTCGGGTCAGGAAAAGACCGCCCGGGATATAGACTTCGACGCCGGGCAGGCACGAGATCAGCTGGGCGGTCGGGAGACAGGTCGTGACGATCTGCAGGTCGGGCACGCCGGCGGCGGCGATGGCTTCGGCGGCGAAGAAGATCGTCGAACCCGAGTCCAGGTAGACGGTCATGCCGGCCTTGACGCGGGAAGCGGCGAGATTGCCGATGCGGCGCTTGGCTTCGGCGTCCTCGATCTTGCGGTCATCGAGCGGAGGGAAGTTGCGGTTGAAGTCCGAGAGCGCGCCGCCATGCGTACGGGTGATCCGACGCTGGTTCTCCAGTTCGGTCAGATCGCGGCGAGCCGTGGCTTCCGAGACATTGAACTGCTTGCAGATCTCCAGGACCGGAACGTAGCCGACCTTGGAGAGAAGTTTGGCGATGGCCTCACGGCGGGCCTCAATGATGTGACGGGCTACTTTCATGATGTCGGAGCTAGATGGGATAGGGTAAGTTTCTTTATGAGCGTATCCAATCGACCAATCAATAACGCAATGCGCCCCGGTTACCGACTTAAGGCATATTTCGCACAATATACATTATGTCTAATTGTATAATGAATAACATAATTAAGCCTAAAATACGGTTAATCGGTATTTACTTGGGCTAATCCTGGCTTTGGCTATCTCTTGCCGTACCCCGCCATGATTGCCTTGATTCGCTCATATTGCCGCCTGGTGCCGATATTATCGGTAGTGCTGGCGCTTTTGACCGGATGCGCGTCGGCGCCCGTGGTGGAGATTCCGATCAAGACGGAGGAAAAGCCTGCGTTCACGGGCCTGACGATCGAACAAGGTCCGACCTCCCTCGGTTGCGAACCTCGCCGACATCCGGTGACCATTCTGGTCCTGCACCATACGGCAGGATCCCTGCCCTCCTCCTTGGACATCCTCCAAGGCAAGGATCCTAAGCATCGGGTCGGTGTGCATTACGTGGTGACCGATGAAGCCAGACCTCGGGTCATTCGCATGGTCCCCGAGGAAATGGCGGCCTTCCACGCCGGTAAGAGCTCTTGGGGCGGCCTCGAAGGCCTCAACCAACATTCCATCGGCATCGAGATCATCAACTACGACGGCAACGTGTATCCCTACTCCGACGCCCAGACGGACATCCTCTTCGCCTTATGCGCCGAGATCATCCGACGTCACGACATCAAGCCGTGGAACGTGGTCGCTCATTCGGACATCGCCGTCGGTCGTAAGATCGATCCGGGTTCGAAGTTCCCCTGGGCCGGACTCGCGAAGCTCGGCATCGGGGCCTCGCCGTTGCCCGATGAACTCACGGAACGCATCGCCCATGGCCGCGTGGCGACACCGACGTCCTTCCGACGTCTTTTGACCGAGTACGGTTATGCCGTCGGCCCTGATGACGCCGGACTGAAACTGGCGGTCGAAGCCTTCCAGCGACACTTCCGGCCCGCGAAGATCGACGGCATGATCGACGTCGAATGCACGGCGATCCTCGAATGCCTCGTCCGTCGTTACCAGTCTCCGGCCTATCGCTCCGTCCCGGTCAGGCCCTGAGCTGCAGTCCGACAAGGCGCAGGACCTTGTTGGCGTAGCCACGCAGCAGGTCACGTTCCGGATAACCGAGCTTATCCAGGAGGACTGCGTAGGCCGCCATGCCCGCTCCGCCCGCGAGACCCATGGAGATCACGAGGTTGACCTTCTCGTTCACATGTCCGCCCAGGACGTTGTGCAGGAAGGCGTACCCTTGGAACGCCACGACGGCGAGGAGCACGGAACCGAGGATGACCTGGAAGGCGGGCTTGAAGAGGCTCTCGGCGAGGAACTCGGGGGCGTGCTTCTTGAGGAGATGGCGTAGGACGACATACTGCCAGAGCGTCGAGGCGGCGTTCGCCCAGGCGAGGCCTTCGACGCCATGGTTCATCCAGACCGCCACGGCCGATCCGGTGGCGTTCACGGCCAACGCATGGAGGGCGGCGATCAGCGTCGCCTTGGTCTGGCCGGCGACGTTCAAGGCGCGCGTGACGATCGAGATCATCGCGTAGAAAGGCATGGCCAAGGCGAAGATCACGAGCAGACGGCTCGTGTTCACGCAGTCCCCCGTCCCGAAGTTGCCGTAGTTGAACAGCAGCTGCAGGATCGGGACCGCGAGCGCGATCAGGCCGAAGGCCGCGCCGACGTTGATCGCCAGGACGAGACGCATGCCGCGTCCGTAGTTGCGCGCCAAGGCCGGGACGTCGCGGCTGGCGAAGGCGGTCGCGAGCGCCGGGAAGATGACGACGGCGACCGAGGCCGAGAACAGTCCGATCGGCAGTTCGACTATCCTGTTCGCGACGTAGTAATACATCAGTCCGGCGTCGCTCACGTTGTAGGCGAGCGCACGGGAGACGAGGACATTGACCTGCTGCACCCCGGCGCCCAGCGCGGCGGGGAGGAAAGCGACACTGAGGCTCTTCCACGCGGCTTCGTCGACATGGACCTGCCCCGGTCGCCAGCCTTCCTGACGCAGGCCCCAGAGCGGGATCATGAGTTGAAAGAATCCCCCGACTAAGGCGCCGAGGCAGAGCCAGACGGCTTTGTCCATGTCGTTCGAGGAGAGGTTTTCGCCGAAGACCCCCAGCGCGACGATCATGCAGAGGTTGAGCACCCCCGAAGCGATCTCCGCCAGGCCGAACCGGCCGGAGAGATTCACCGCCGACGTGAACAAGGCCGCCACGCAGATGAGCGGCATGTACGGCATGCAGATGGCCGTGAGCACGGCCGCCTCATTCCGGCCGGCCGAGGCGAAGTCGTAAGCCAGGGCCGTGCCGATGCCGATGAGCGTCAGGCCTACCATCCACGGCAGCACCTTGCGCAGGACGAAGTTGAGGAAGCCGAACGAAGCCAGCTTGCCGTCTTTGACGGATTTGTCCGCGAGCACGGGCACGATGGCCGCGGTCAGCGCGCCTTCGCCGAGCAACCGACGGAAGAGGTTCGGGATCTGGAACGCGATGACGAAGGCCGAGCCGATGGCCGAGGCGCCGAACACCGCCGCGGTCAGCTGGTCACGGACCAGGCCGAGGACGCGCGAGACCATCGTCCAGGAGGCGGTCTTCGCCATGGCCTGGTACTGGCGCGTCTGCTCGGTCATGGCCTCAGGGCTGGATGGCGCGCATGCCTTCCTCGAGCACCGCGCGGAGCGCCGGGACGAGGTCCGTCCGCGGCACTTCGGCTTCCGAACGGTCGGCGAGGCTGCGGACCTTCGCGACGCCCTTGGCGACCTCGCTCCCGCCGTAGACGAGGGCGTACTTGGAGCCGGCGACTTCGGCGGACTGGATGAGCTTGGGGAACTTGCCGTCCTTGAGGTTGTACTCGACGCGGAAACCGGCGCGGCGGAGGTTCGCGATGTCTTCCAGCGCCGCGTCGCGGGCGTCGTCACCGAGGATCATGACGTAGAAATCTGGTCCGTCGGCATAGGCCGGGATCAGTTTCTTGAGTTCCAGGAGGTCGCGCATGGTGACGTCGCCCATGCCGAAACCGACGGCGGGCAGGTCGGGGCCGCCTAGCTTCTTGACCAAGGCGTCGTAGCGTCCGCCGCCGGCGAGGGCGCGGGCTTCCCCGCCCGTCTCGAAGGCCTCGAAGACGAAGCCGGTGTAATAGGCGAGCCCGCGGACGATGGTCAGGTCGATGGCGACGCACTCGCCGAAGCCCATGGTGGTGAGCGTGCCGAGGAGATGTTTCCAGTCGGCCACCCGCTCGGTCATCGCCGCGTCGCCGGCGGCGAGCTTCTCGATTTCGGCGAGCGACTTGGTATTCGCGAAAGTGCGGGCCGATTCCAACGCCTTCACGGGGTCGACGGAAGTTCCGGCCAGCGCGGCCGTCATGGCGTCGAGCAGATCCTTGGGGGCGCCGCGTTCAAGCTTATCCACCACGCCGAGGACGGCGACCGCCTGGGCTTCGGGGACGCCGAGGCTGGCGAGGTAACGGAACCAGAGCGTACGGTCGGAGACGCGGATGCGGAAGTCCTGCTGGGTCAGGCCGAAGCCGAGCAGGCAGTCGGCGCAGAGGGCGATGATCTCGGCGTCCGCCGCAGGACCGGCTTCGCCGAGGAGGTCCGCGTTGAGCTGGTAGAACGATCGGAGACGCCCTTTCTGGGGTTTCTCGTAGCGGTAGTTCTCGCCGATCGCGAACCAGCGGATCGGCTTGGGCATGCCGTTGGCCTTGGCCCCGACCATGCGGGCCAGCGACGGGGTCATCTCCGGACGGAGGCTGACTTTGCGGCCACCCTTGTCCTCGAAATTGAACAGCTGACGCACGATCTCTTCGCCCGACTTTTCGGTGAAGAGTTCGAGCGGCTCGAGTACGGGGGATTCCCATTCGCGGAAGCCGTAGCGACGGCAGGCGCGACGCCAGACGTCCATGATGTGACCGAGGACCGCACGGTCTTCGGGATAGAACTCCCGGAAACCGGGGAGCGTTCGAATGTCGGACATCGCGGCGCGGATTACTGCTGCGGCTGCTCGGGCTTCGCGGGCTTCTCGACGTCGATCGACTTCAGCTTGGCCTTCAGTTCCTTGCCGGCCTTGAATTTGATGACCGCGCGCTTAGGGATGACCACGTCCGTTTCGGGACGGTTCGGATTACGTCCGATGCGGCTCTTGCGGACCTGGACCTGGAACACGCCGAAGTTACGGAGTTCGACGTCACGGCCGGCGAGCAAAGCCTCGCTGATGGCGTCCAAGGTCATCTGGACCGAGTCGCGGATATGCTTCTGGGGATACCCCTTGTCCGTGAAAATCTTCAGGACGATGTCGCGCTTGGTGAGGTTGTTGGACATGACGTTGCGTAAGTGTTGATAGACAAAGGCATGGGAAAGCGGTCGTGGCAATACCACACCCTAAAAAACCTCACTCCAGGTTCTGGACCTGCTCCCGGATGCGCTCGATCTCGGTTTTCGCCTCCAAAACCTGCTTGGTCGTGGCGATTTCCGCCGCCTTGCTCCCGATGGTGTTCACTTCCCGGAGGAGCTCCTGGATCAGGAAATCCAGCTTCCGTCCGCTGTTCGGCTGGCTCAGTTCGGCTGAAAATTGGGCGACATGGCTGCGGAGGCGGACGACCTCCTCGGTGATGTCCGAACGGTCCGCGAACAGGGCCAGTTCCTTGAGCACGCGGTCATCGGAAACGTCCAAGGTCAGCCCCGCTTCCTTCAGCCGCTTGAGCATCGCGTCCCGATGCCTGACCGGGGCGGCCTTCTCGGCATGCTCCATGTCGGCGACCATCGTGGAAATCTTGGCGAGGCGTGCTTCGAGGTCCTTGGCCAGCGCTGCGCCTTCAGCCTGACGCATGGCGACGAGATGACGGAGCGCCTCGTCGAATCCCTTCTGGACGGCTGCCTCGACTTCGGCCAGCGGTGGCAGCATGGCTGACGGGCGGCGACTGCTCTCGGCGAGACGGTGCAGCAGGTCGGCGTCCGGAGCGAACGCGACGCCGCAGCGGGCGGCGATCCTGGCGAGTTCGTCCAGGCTGCCGGCCACGGACTCCGCATCCCATTGGCGCTGCTGGACGGAAGTCGCAGCCTGCGTCACGCGGGCGGTCACTTTGCCGCGCTGCAAGCGGGCGCGGATCCAAGCGGAGGCGGCAGATTCGAGGGCCGGCCAGGCTTCGGGGCCGAAGACCGAGACCTGCAGGTTCTTCTGATTTACCGTGGCGATCTCGACCGACAGACGGACGCCGGGGAGATCGATCTCCGCCCGTCCGAAACCCGTCATCGAAGACGCCGCCATGATCAGAGTTTGATCTCGGTGCCCATCGCGCGCGCCGCGCTCCACACGTCCTTGTCGCCGCGTCCGGAAAGATTGATGATGACCACCTGCTCCTTCGGCAACTGGCCGGCGAGCTTCACGCCATGCGCGACGGCGTGGCTGGATTCCAAGGCCGGGATGATGCCCTCGGTGCGGGAAAGCAGCCGGAAACCTTCGAGGCACTCGTCGTCGGTCGCATAAGCGAACTCCAGGCGGCCCTTGTCACGATAGTAGGCGTGCTCCGGACCGACCGCGGCGTAATCCAGGCCCGCGGAGACCGAGTGCGTGCCTTCGATCTGCCCTTCTCCGTCCATGAGGATGTTGGTCATGCAACCTTGCAGGACACCGAGTCGACCGCCGGCGAAACGGGCGGCATGTTCGCCGCGGGCGATGCCGCGACCGCCGGCTTCGACGCCGATCAGGCGAACGCCGGGTTCGTCCAGGAATTCGAAAAATGCGCCGATGGCGTTCGAGCCGCCGCCGACGCAGGCGACGATGGCGTCCGGGAGACGTCCTTCGGCGCGCAGGATCTGCTGCTTGGATTCGATCGAAATGATGCGATGGAAGTCGCGGACCATCATCGGATACGGATGCGATCCGTAGGCGGTGCCCAGGATGTAATGCGTCTCGCGGACGTTGGTCACCCAATCGCGCATGGCCTCGTTGACGGCTTCTTTGAGCGTGCGTTGGCCGGCTTCGACGCCGCGGACTTCGGCGCCCATGAGGCGCATGCGGTAGACGTTCAGGGCCTGGCGCTCCATGTCGGTCGCGCCCATGTAGATGACGCACTTGAGGCCGAAACGGGCGCAGACCGCGGCGGTCGCGGTGCCGTGCTGTCCGGCGCCGGTCTCGGCGATGATCCGCTTCTTGCCCATGCGCAGGGCGAGCAAGGCCTGGCCGACGACGTTGTTGATCTTGTGGGCGCCGGTATGGAGCATGTCCTCGCGCTTGAGGTAGATGCGGGCGCCGCCGACGTGCTTGGTCAGCGACTCGGCATGATACAGCCCCGTCGGGCGGCCGGCGTAGTCGCGGAGCATGTCCGCGAAGGCCTGCTGGAAGGCCGGGTCGCGCCGGGCCTCGTCGTAGGCCTTGGTCAGGTCGAGGAGCGGTGTCATCAGCGTCTCCGGGACATACATCCCGCCGAACTGACCGAAACGGCCGCGGGCGTCCGGGACGCGGAAGCGAGGTTCGGTGGTCGGGATGAGGCTGGAGGCCGACATGGTGATGCCTGCATAAAGCGAGAACCTGCGGAGAGGGCAAGCGACAAGGGCTTTTGACGGCTTTCCTTGCCCCGGCATGGCCGCGAGCCTAATGCTCGCCCATGCTTCGTCTCGCCTTCGGTCTGTGGCTGTTGTCCTCCCTCCCCTCTTTCGCCGGGTATGGATCGACGGTGTCCCCCGAGGAAGTCCGTCGTGAGTTCACCTATTCGCGCGCCTTCATCACCGGCACGGTCGAAGGCGTCACGGAATATCTGCCGGTAAGCTCGACCGGTCATATGATCCTCAGTGACAGCCTCCTCGGCGTGCCGAAGTTCGCCGATGTCACGGTCTCAGGCGTCACCGACCGCAAAGGTCGCGCGGTCTCGATGGAGCGCGTCGCGGACGATTACATCGTCGTCATCCAGCTCGGCGCGATCCTCGCCGTACTCGTGGCGTTCTTCGGACGCGTGCGTGGCGTCCTGACGGGCCTTTGCCGTGGCGACGGCCGGTCCATCTCGCTCGCCTCCGCGATCCTCGTCGCGTTCCTCCCGGCCGCCCTGCTCGGCTTCCTGTTCAAGGACGCGATCGGCGCTTATCTCTTCTCGGTCGAGGTCGTCGCCGCCGCGCTGCTCGTGGGCGGACTGGTCATCCTGATCGCTGAGCATCTTTTGCCGAAGAAGTCCGCCGTGTCCGCCGACGAGGTCGCAGCGATCGGTTGGCGTCCGGCGCTGACCGTCGGTCTGTGCCAGTGCTTCGCCTTGATCCCCGGCACGAGCCGTTCGCTCGCGACCATCCTCGGCGGACGTCTCGCCGGCCTGTCGCATGCCGCCGCGACGGAGTTCTCCTTCCTTGTCGGCCTGCTCACCCTTTCCGCTGCTTCGGCGTACAAGATGTGGTCGCTCGGACCCGCGCTCACCCAGGTCTACCCCGCCGGTCCGGCGGGCGCCGGCCTGCTCGTGGCCGCCGTCACGGCCTTCGTCTCCGTGAAATGGCTGGTCGGCTACGTCTCGCGCCGCGGTCTGGGCGTGTTCGCCTGGTATCGTATCGCCTTAGGCGGCACGATCCTGGCGTTCCTGGCGCTGACGTGAAGCCTGCTCAGGTGCCGAGTTCGAAGCCTTTGCGGTATTCGCGGCGGACGTAGGCGTCGGCGTCCTTGTCGTTCGTCACGCGCATCTGCGGGCCGTCCCAGAGCAGCTTTCGGTCGGGGTAGCGCGACGCGAGGTTGCCCATGAGGACCATCTCGGAGAGCGGGCCGGAGTAGTCGAAGTTCGAAGACGCGGCCGGTCCGCCTTTGCACGCGCGGATCCAGTCCCTCTCGTGGCCGGAGGAATTGCCGGGAATACGGGGCAGCGTCTTGGCGAGCTTCTTCGACTCCTCGCGCAGGTCCGGATCAAGGATGCGGGGGTTGAGGCCGTAGCATCCGCAGACGAGCTTGGCCTTGTCGCCGATGAAGAGGCATCCGCCGTTGGGGTCGCCGAAGGGCATGTCGTCTTCGAGCTCGTCGGGACGCTGCGGCATGAGGCCGCCGTCCCACCAGGTGAGCGTCACGGGCGGCATCTCGCCGCGGGCCGGGAACCTGAAGCGCACCACCGAAGAGCGGGGGTAGGATTCGAACTTGCCGCTGACCTTCTTGCCGAAGGTCTCGAAGACGGTGGAGACGTTGCCCTCGACGCTGATCGGGTAGCGCAGGTCGAGCGCCATGAAGGCCGGGTCGATGATGTGGCAGCCCATGTCGCCGAGCGAACCGGTGCCGAAGTCCCACCAGGCGCGCCACTTGCCGGGGTGGTAGGAGGCGTGGAAGGGACGGAACGGCGCGGGGCCGCACCACTGATCCCAGTCCATGCCTTCCGGGGCATTCTGCGCTTCGGTCGGACGGTCCATCTCGCTGCTCTGCGGCCAGATCGGACGGTTGGTCCAGGTGTGCACTTCGCGCACCTTGCCGATGAGTCCGGCGGCGATCCACTCGGTGACCTGACGGATGCCTTCGCCGGAATGGCCTTGGTTGCCCATCTGGGTCACGACCTTGTACTTATGCGCCGACTCGGTGAGGATGCGGGCTTCGAAGACGGAATGGGAGATCGGTTTCTGGACGTAGACGTGCTTTCCGCGGCGCATGCACTCCATGGCGATGTAGGCGTGCGAATGGTCGGGCGTGGCGATGATGACCGCGTCGATGTCCTTACGCTGGTCGAGCATCTTGCGGAAGTCGGTGAACAACGCGGCCTTCGGGAAGTCTTTGATGGTGACTGCGCAGCGGCCTAGGTCCAGGTCGCACAATGCGACGATGTTCTCGTCGGCTGAGTTCCTCACGTTGCTTCGGCCGACCCCGCCGAAACCGATGGCGGCGATGTTGAGCTTCCGGCTCGGCGTGGGGGTCGAAGTGACGGCAGGAGCGCGGTCGGAGGAAGGAGAAGTGGCGCAGCCGGTGACGGCGACGGCGGCGGCGGCCAGGCCGGTCTGACGCAGGAAGGAACGACGATCGAGCTGAGGTGTCATGGGGTTGGGGTAACGCATGTCTATGAGTGGCCGGCCGGGTCGCAAGTTCCATGCGGAGGGTAGCCGACCGGCTCTCCGTCCTTGCCGCCGAAGTTCAGGCGCAGCCCGACGGACCCGATGTGAACAGGTCGGGTGGTCAGGTCGCCAAAGAAGGCCTATGTCGCTGTCTGGTTGAATCTTATGATGGTTCTGGCGGGCCATCCGTGGCCGAAGTTTCGTTTGACTATGCTGTGAATAAACTGTTCATAAAGGAAACCACCACGACCCTGATGTTCAAGCGCTTCCCCGGGCTATTCAACCAAGCCATCGGCATCGACCTCGGTACCGCGAACACCCTCGTGTTCCTCAAGGACCGCGGGGTCGTCCTGCGAGAACCTTCCGTCGTCGCCATCCGCACCAGCACCCGCAAGCCCATCGCCGTCGGCAACGAGGCCCGCATGATGCTCGGTCGTACTCCGGGCGATATCCAGGCCCTGCGGCCGATGAAGGACGGCGTGATCGCCGACTTCGAGATCAGCGAGCACATGCTCCGCTACTTCATCGGCAAGGTCGCCCGTAAATCCCTCTTCACGAACCTCACCGTCGTCGTGGCCGTGCCCTATGGCATCACCGCCGTCGAACGCCGAGCCGTCATGGATTCGGCCTACCGTGCCGGCGCCGACGACGTCATCACCATCCCGGAGCCGGTCGCCTCCGCCATCGGCGTCGGCCTGCCGGTCGAAGAACCCACGGGCTCGATGATCGTCGACATCGGCGGCGGCACCACCGAAGTGGCCGTCCTCTCCCTCGGCGGCATCGTCCACGCCCGCTCCATCCGCGTCGGCGGCGACGAGTTCGACATGTCGATCATCAAGTATATCCGCAACTCGTACAACCTGATCATCGGCGAACGCACCGCGGAAGAGATCAAGATCAGGATCGGCTCCGCCTACGCGCTCGAGCAGGAGCTCACCTTCGAGGTCAAGGGCCGCGACAACGTCACCGGCCTGCCCCGCCAGTTGCACCTGACCTCCCAGGAGGTCCGCGAGGCCATGGCTGACAACATCAACCAGATCATCGAAGCCGTGAAGGGCTCGCTCGAGCGCATCCCGCCGGAGCTCTCCTCCGACCTCGTCGACCGCGGCATCGTGCTTGCGGGAGGCGGTTCGCTGATCCGCAAGATCGACCGCGCCATCTCCGAGGCCACCGGCTTGCCCGTCTTCGTCGCGGAAGATCCTCTCTGCGCCGTCGTGAACGGCACCGGCAAGATCCTCGCCAACTCCTCCCGCTGGAGCGGTCGAGACTAAGCCCCCTTCGCGGGCCTTCCCGCCATGGACCAGAACCGCCAAGGAGCCCGCGCCTCCTACGTCGTCCTCGCCGTCTTCGTCGCGGCCTGGATTCTGCTGCCTGGCGCCGTCCGCCGCTTCAACCGTGAGGCTTTCGTCGAGTTCCAGGCCCCGGCCCTGCATCTGGTCGGCAAGTCCCGCGACCTCGCGACCTTCTGGGAGAAGAAAAGCCGGAGTACGGAAGAACTCGTCGCCGCCGGTCGCGACCTCGCGCGCATCAACGCCGCGTTGGAACTCAAGCTCAAGGGCATGGAGGATGTCCGCCGGGAGAACACCCGCCTCCGCGAGGTCACCCGCTACAACGTCCCGGCCGAATATCTTTCCGTCGTCGCCCGCGTCGCCACGCGCGACAGCTCTTCCTGGTGGCAGCGCATCGTGATCCGCAAAGGACGCAATGACGGCATCCGCCCCGGCGCCCCGGTCGTCTTCGGCGACACCGTCGTCGGGCGCGTCACGGCCGTCCACCTCACGACGAGCGAGGTCGACCTGGTCACGAGCCCGGGCTTCCGTTGCACCGCCTACCTCGAAGGCGACGACCAGAACCGCATCGTGCTCGTCAACGGCGTCGCGGCGAATTCGCTGGGCGCCGCCAAGGCGCGCGTGAGCGTGATTCCTTACGATTACCTGCTGCCGGCCGGCACGCCCGCCCGCGTGACCACGACCGGCATGGGAGGCGTGTTCCCCAGTGGGCTGACCTTGGGTTACCTCGACGGCGGCGCCTACGCCACGCAGGTCGGCAACTTCAAGGAGAGCCTGCTCGTCCCTTCGCGTGACCTTTACAACCTGCAGGAAGTCTCCGTGCTGGTCCCGATCATCCAGACGCCCGGCGAAGCGCTGATGCAGGGCGACCAATTCCAGTGACGATGGGCTGGGCCTGGCTGATCCTCCTCTTGGTGACATACCCGTGGCTGCTGGGCGCGGACCTCGCCAGCGATACCCTCGCCTCTTCTTCGCTCGTCGTCTTCGTCAGCGGCGCCTGCCTGATCGCTCCTTCCCGTCGGCTCAAGCGCTGGCAGTGCGTCCTGTTCGCCGCCGGGCTAGGCTTTCTTTTCGAGGCACGTCGCCCGATCCCGGACGGGACGTTGGCGCTGACCCTCGTCGCTGTCGCGATCTTCCTGTCGTCTAATCGCCCCCTTCTTCGCAGCACCCCGCGGATGTTGCAAGGCGCGGCGATCGTCAACGTCGGTGCCTGCCTGGTGTGGTATCTCGCCGCTGCGTTCGCTTCCGACGCCCCGGCGGACGGGGCCGCCGGTCATCTCTTCGGCCAGCTCTTGCTGGCGGGAGTCGTCGGGGTCCTCGGTTTGGTGCCGGTGGCCTTGACGCAGAACGCGGCCATGGACCGTCTGGGCGTCCCGCCCGCCCTTGAACAGCCATGATGGAACCGGCCGACACCAAGGTGCTCCCTTCGACCCCGGTCGATCGTCTTCGACTTATCGCGGTCTTCGGTCTCTTCTCGCTCGGTTTCCTCTATGTCGTCGGCGGGCTCGCCTATCGGCAGCTGATCCAATCCAACGACCTGAAGGAACAGTCCGACAACCAGAGCCGGCGTATCGTCCTGCGTCCGCCGGCCCGTGGTCGCATCTACGACCGCAATGGTTTCGTGCTCGTCGACAATCGCGCCCGTTGGAGCGTGAAGGCCGACCTCGCCGCGCTGCAGAAGGAATTCCGTTCCGAATATCTGCGTCTCCTGGCCGCCGAGCGCGCCCGCCAGGCGGTGCAGGTCGACGCCGAGCGCGTGATGGAACTCGCCCGCCTCAACGTGCTCCAAGGCTGGCTCAACAAGGTCTGGTTCGTGATCGACGAGGACCAACGCAAGACGGCCCGGAGGCCCGCCCCGGGCAAGGCCACGCCGCTCGATCCGCCCGGCGAACGCAAGGTGAACATCGAGGAACTGCGCAGGCACCTGCGAGAGCGACGTGCCCTGCCGTTCACGCTGGTGACCGACCTCGCCTTCCCGGTCGCCAACCTGCCGGCCGGGCCGGACGAGGGCGTCAAGGCCGTCGCGCGCTTCATCGAGCAGTTCCCGGTCGAAGGTCCCATCCGCCTGGAGTCGGACATCATCCGCACCTATCCCTACGGCGGCATGGCCGCGCACGTGCTGGGTTACGTGAAAGATTCCGATGAGCTTCCGCCTAACGTCGAGGATATCGCCGAGGTGCGCGCCGAATCCATGCAGAAGCTGCGGCAGGCCGGCAAGACCGGCGCCGCGGGCGTCGAGCTCTCTTTCGATCATGTCCTCAAAGGGCTCAGCGGGTGGGAGCTCTGGACCAAGACGTCCTCAGGCTATAACCAGACCCGTCTGAAGTACAGCGAGCCCGTGCAGGGCAGCAACATCGCCTTGTCCCTCGATCTACGCATCCAGCGCACGACCGAGCAGGCCTTGGCGGAGATCAAGGACACCCAAGGCGTCTCGCTGCCGGCCGCCGCCGTGATGCTCGACGTGCAGACCGGAGAGATCCTCGCGCTCGCCAGCCAGCCGACCTTCGACCCCAACCGGCTGGCCGGACGCATCTCCGTCGCCGATTACGACGAAGTCGAGAAATCCGGCGCCTGGCTCAATCGCGCGACGCAGGGGCTCTACCCGCCGGGTTCGACTTTCAAGATCATCACCGCGATGGCCGGCATGCGCAAGAAGGTCGTCGACTGGGACGACATCCTCGAGTGCGGCGCCTTCTATCGCGTCGGCGACCGAGACTTCCCCGAGCACGAGCCGGTCGGTTACGGCGACGTCGACCTGGACAAGATGCTCGCGATCTCCTGCAACGTCTGGAACTACCAGGTCGGTCTGCGCGCCGGACCCGAAGCCTTGGCCGCGGAAGCCCGTCGTTTCGGCCTGGACTCCCCCCTGCTGGAGGCCGCTTCCTCACCGGACGCCGACGGACCGCTCATCACCGAGCTGCCCTACCCGGCCTCCCGCGGCCTGGTGGTCCCCGACCGTGACTACAAGCTCCGTATCAAGGCCGGCCCATGGCATGACGGCGATACCGCGAACACCGCCATCGGCCAAGGTTACATGCTGACCAGCCCCCTTCACATGGCCGCCTTCGCAGCATCGTTGGCACGAGGTGAGACGCGCACCATCCCGACCATTGTCCATGACCCGGCCCGCGACGGCCGTCATCGCGGTTCGACGCCCATCGGCCTGAACAAAGCACAGCTCGACGCCATTCGCGGCGGCATGGTGCGTTGCGTCGAGGAAGGCACCGGCCGTAGCGCGCGCATCCCCGGCCTGCCCATCGCCGCCAAGACAGGCACTTCCGAATATTTCAAGAAGGGCGAGAAAGCCCACCTCGCTTGGATGATCGGCTACGCTCCGGCGGATCGTCCCGTCGTCGCCTTCTGCGTCCTCGTCGAGGGCCAGCTTGATACCAATACCTGGGGCGGCAAGACGGCGGGACCCGTCGTGAAGCAGATGCTCGAGACCTGGGCAGGTACCGGTGAGAAGCCAAAGGCCGAAACGGCCCGTTAAGCACGGATCAGCACCGGCGTCCCCGCCGGAACAAGTCCGTAGAGTCGGATGATATCCGGGTCTGAAAGCAGGACGCACCCATGGCTGTTCGGTCGGCCTAGTTTCTCGGCCTGATTCGTGCCGTGGATATAGACGAATCGGCGATAAGTATCGACGACCCTGCCGGCCGTATCGGTGCCTTGGTTGTGACCCGGCTCCAGGCCCTCGAGCCAGAGGATGCGCGAGGTGATCAGGTTGTCTTCCGGCGTCGGCCATTCGGCGGACAGCTTGCCGGTCGGCTGGCGGGCCTTGAAGACCATGCCGGCCGCCGCGCCGTCGCCGAACTTCTCCGCGACCCGATGAAGGCCGTCCGGCGTCTGCAGCGAATCCTGGACGCAGCCGCGGCCCGCCCGGGCGGTGCTGACCACGTAGGTCTCGCACTCCTGACCCTTGAAAAACCATAGTTTTTGCTGGTCAATCGACACAACGATGCAATGTTCAGCGGCAGGCAGACCCAGCCCTTTCAGGCGTTCGGTCACCTCCTTCTTCAAACCTAACTCGAACTCAGAACATGGCATATCGCATCGGCATCGTGGGCGTGACAGGCGCGGTGGGTCAAGAACTGCTGGCGCTCATGGCCAAGCGGAACTTCCCCGTCGCCGAACTCCGCCCCCTGGCTTCCGCCCGCTCCGCAGGCTCCAAGGTGACCTACGGCGGCAAGGAATGGACCGTCCAGGAAGCCAAGCCGGAAGCCTTCGAAGGCCTCGATTTCGCGGTCTTCAGCGCCGGCGGCTCCATCTCGCTCGCCCTGGCCCCGGAAGCCGTCAAGCGCGGCTGCATCGTCATCGATAACAGCTCGGCCTTCCGCATGTATCCGGACGTCCCGCTCGTCGTCCCGGAGATCAACGCCCATCACCTCGCCCACCATAAGGGTATCATCGCCAATCCGAACTGCTCCACGGCCATCGCGCTGATGGGATTGTTCCCGCTCCACCATGCCTTCGGTCTCAAGCGCTTCTTCGCCTCGACCTATCAAGCCGTCTCCGGCACCGGCGCCGAAGCGATGCGCGAACTCGACGCCCAAGCCCGCGCCTGGGCCAAGGGCGAGACCCTCGCCCCGAAGGTCTACCCGCACACGATCAACTTCAACCTCATCCCGCAGG
>JBEEPO010000011.1:0-54457 GCA_041191065.1 Verrucomicrobiota bacterium
GCCGAGCCGATCTCGTCGCCCTGCGTGATGCCGCGGGGGCCGCCCTCGGCGTTACCGCCGTTGTCACTGAGGAAGAGGATCAGCGTATCGTCGAGCATGCCGCGCTCCTTGAGGCCGGCGACCATGCGACCCACGCTCTGGTCCACGCAATCGAGCATCGCCGCGTAGGTCGCCATCATGTGGTCGAAGCGGTCCTGGTCCTCGGGCGAAAGCGAATCCCAGGCGGCGACTTCCTCGGGCCGGGGAGCGAGGGGCCACTTCGGGTCGACCAGGCCCATCTCGAGCTGCTTCGCATGGCGGGAGGCGCGGAGCTTGTCCCAGCCGGCCTTGTACTTACCGCGATATTTGGCGATCACGTCGGCGGGCGCCTTGAGCGGGAAGTGCGGGGCGCCGTGGGCGAAGTAGAGGAAGAAAGGCTTCTGCTGCTGCTTCGCGTCGTCGACGAATCTCAGGGCCCAGTCCGTGAACATGAAGGTCGAATACCATTCGCCCGCGCCGAGCTTCGGGTCTTCCGCCCGCGTCTCGACGCCGTCGAGGTAGACGAATTCCGTGCCCGGCTTATGTTTCTCGTGCGGGAAATACAGTTCGCCGAAGCGGGTGGTCGCCGTGCGTTGGAAGCCCTTGTTCCAAGGCGTCGTGCCGGCCTGCTGGCCGAGGTGCCATTTGCCGACCATCGACGTATGGTAGCCGGCGGTCCCGAGCACCTGGGCGATCGTGACCGCCCGGTCATGGAGGCGGCCGTGGGTTCCGCGCGATTCCGGCAGGCGCATCCCGTCGAGGTGGCCCATACCGGCCTGATGAGGGTAGAGTCCCGTCAGCAAGGAGGCGCGGGTCGTGCTGCAGCGGGCCGTGTTGTAGAACTGGGTGAAGCGAACGCCATTCTTCGCGAGCGCGTCGATGTTCGGCGTCGGGATCTCGCTGCCGTAGCACCCGAGGTCGGCCCAGCCCATGTCATCGACCATGATGAGCAGCACGTTCGGCTGGGCGGCGGGGAGGGTCAGCCAGGAGAACAGGGAGAGGAGCAGCGCAGGGGTTCGCATGCCGGCACGATGGAGTTTCGACGCCGGGATGCAATCTTCCCGTGTAACGCCGACTTTACACCCCATCCGACATCGACAGATTAGCCGGATGAGATCGTTGTGCCTCTGGTTAATTACACTCGTCACGTTGGCCGCCGCCGAGCCTGGCAAGAAGCCGAACATCCTCTTCATTCCCATCGACGACCTGAACCATTGGGTCGGTTTCCTTGGACGCAATCCCCAGGCCAAGACTCCGAACATCGACCGACTCGCGAAGATGGGGGTCGGCTTCACGCAGGCCTATTGCACCGCGCCTTCCTGCAATCCCTCGCGGGCCTCGCTGATGTCGGGTCTTCGTCCGAGCAGCACCGGCTGCTATGAGAACGACCAGAACTGGCGTCCCGGGATCAGCGAGGACAAACTGCTCAACAGCCATCTCGCCAAGAACGGCTATGCCGTCTTCGGGGCCGGCAAAATCTACCACGGGGCCGGCGACCGCGGAGGGCATTTCGACGAATACTTCCCAGGCAAGGGAGGCCCCATGAAATTGCATCCTGAGGCCAAGGACGACGGCGTCGGCGGCATCAAGTTCGCGCCCTTGGCGGGCTCGGACGAGGAGATGGCGGACCACGCCGTCGTCAACTGGTGCATCGAGAAGATGTCGCAGAAGCATGAGAAGCCTTGGTTCATCGCCGCCGGCCTCGTGAAGCCGCACATGCCCTGGAACGTGCCCAAGAAGTGGTTCGACCTTTTTCCCTTGGATCAGATCCAGCTCCCTCCGCACATCGAAGGCGACCTCTCTGACGTGCCTGCCGCCGGAGTGAAGATCGCCAAGCCTTCGGGCGATCACGCGGCGATGTCGAAGTCCGGCCGATGGAAGGAAGCCGTGCAGGCCTATCTGGCCACCATCGCTTATTGCGACTACGAGGTCGGCCGGCTCATCGACGCGTGGGAAAAGTCCCCCGAGAAGGACAACACCATCATCTGCCTCTGGAGCGACCATGGTTGGAGCCTGGGGGAGAAAGAACATTGGCGGAAATTCGCGCTCTGGGAGGAACCCACGCGGACCGTCTTCATCTGGAAAGCTCCGGGCGTCACCCAGCCGGGCGGCCTCTGCGCGCGGCCCGTCGATTACGCCAGCATCTATCCGACGCTCTGCGCCCTGGCCGGCATCCCGGCGCCGGCTCATCTCGAGGGGGCTGATATCAGTCCGTTGTTACGAGATCCGAAGGCCGAGTGGAAGCTGCCGGCGGTGACCACCTGGATGAAGGGCAATCATGCGGTGCGTTCGCAAGACTGGCGATACATCCGCTATGCGGACGGCAGCGAAGAACTTTATCATAATTCCGACGACCCGCTGGAGCATGTCAACCTGGCCGCCAAGCCGGAGCTGGCCGGGAAGAAGGACGAACTGGCGAAGTTCCTGCCCCCCAAGGATGCCGGGGATCTGCCGCGGGGCAAGGGAGGCGAGGCTGGGGAGGGTGATGGGGCGGCCAAGCCCGCCAAGAAGGGCAAAGGCAAGGGCAAGAAGAACGCCGCCTGAGATCTCAGCGGACGGTCGCCTGGCAGACCATCTCGAGGATGCGCGGGATGCTGTAATTCTCGTAGGCGCCGTTCTTGGGCGGGGCCGGCGGGGTCGTGTGCGTGCCGAAGTCGTCCGCCGGCTGCGGGATGCGCGTCAGGTCGGGGTTCCACTGGCCGTCCTTACCGCCGAGCTTGTAGATCACCAGGTCGAGCGAAGGCACGACGTAGAGGCAGAAGCCGCCGGCGCCCGTCTTGTAGAACGCGTCGCGCGGGGCGCCGACGATCTGGCCGGCCTGATTGTGTTCGAACTGGAGGCTGAAGGGGAAGTGCGGGTTGTAGGGTAGGGCCTGCTGACAGAGCTTGATGTAGTCGGCCGGGATGAGCTGCTGGTCCTTCCAGCGTCCCCCTTGGGCGAGGCAGTAGCCGAAGCGGGCGGCATCGGTGGCGCGGAGGGCGATCGACCCGGCGCCGTTGGCGTGGGCCATCGTCACTTCCCCGCGGTAGAGGCAATAACCCCAGGGACCCCAGCCCATCGGCTGGGCGAATTTCTCTTCGATGTAAGCCGGCAGTTCCTTGCCGGTCACTCGGCGGAGGACCATCGAGGCGATATGCGGAGCCGGCGACGAGTAGGAGTAGCCTTCGCCCGGGGCGGTCCAGAGCGGCACGCGGAGGGAGGAGCCGTCGACGTCGCGGATGTCCTGGCCTTTGGAAGCCTTGAGCGGTTGGGCCGTGCCGCGGATGACGCCGGTCGGCGTGGCGCCTTCGCCGTTATGACCGGAAGTCATGCAGAGCAGGTGACCCAGGCGGATGTCGGCCTCGCGCGGGTCGCGCAGGGGGAAGGCCTCGGGCAGGAATTCTTGCGTATAGACCTTCGTGTCGAGGCCTTGGGGTAGCTTCGCCTTGAATTCGTCGAGCATCACGCCGCAGGCGATGCTCGTGAAGCCCTTGCCCGTGGAGGCCATGTCGGGGTTGGCGTTGCGGCGGGCCTTGCCGAAATATTTCTCGAAGACCAGGTAGCCTCTGCTGATGACGACGAGACCTCCGTTCTCGGTGTTGGACCGTTCCACGGCGCGGTAGGCTTGCTCGAGTTTGTCCATATCCACGCCGGCGAGGGAGCGAGCCTCGGCGGCGTCCTTCGGCGTGCGCCAGCCGCCTTGTGCGTCGGGTGGCGGGAAGTAGTCGGCGGCGGAGGCGGAGAGGGTGAGGATGGAGAGGAGGGTGAGGAGGGTTAGGCGCATGGGGATAGGTAGAAGATGGAGGATGGGGGATGGAAGATGAAGGATGAAACGACGAGGGGGCATAAGCGAGGACACGAGGGCAGGAGGACCAGAGGATACGAGGATAGGAAGCCGGAGTGTTTCGGGTTTGGAGTATCGAGCATGGGGAAGGCCGACGGCCGCCGCAGGGCGGCCGAGGGTAGGGGCGTGGCTTAGCCACGCCTTCCGAATAAGGAGTGCACGATTAATCGTGCCCCTACCTTTGTTCGCCCTGCGGCGAACGTTTGACTGAGGGGGAGGGCGGGGTCATAGGAATCATATGACCCGACTGCTACCCCTCGTCGCGGCGCTGCTATGTGCGCCCGTCTTCGCCCAAGTTCCGAGCCAGGTGGCGCCGGCGGCTGCTTTGAAGGTGACCGCCCGGGCCGACCGGGTTGACGCGACTTATCGGGTCGGCGAGAAGGTCACGTTCACCGTATCCGTCGAAGAAAAAGGCAAACCTGCCAACGGTAGCCTGATCGATTGGGTCATCGTGAAGGATGGCCTCGCGACGGAGCAGAAGGGATTTTCCCCGGTGATCGAGGGCAAGGCCACCGTCGTCGGTTCCCTGGGCGAGCCCGGCTTCCTCCAGCTCAAGGTCACCGCCCATCGTCTTGACGCGCGCAGCAAGCCACTGGCCGTCTCGGCCATGGCGGGCGCGGCGGTAGATCCGACCAAGATTCCGCGCAGCCTGCCTGTGCCGGACGACTTCGACGCCTTCTGGGATGGCATGAAGAAGAAATTGGCCGCGGTGCCGCTTGCGCCCAAGTTCGCGCCCGTCAAGGCGCCGGTCCCAGGCGTCGAATCCTTCGACGTCACCGCGCCAGCGCTCGACCTGCAGATCTCCGGTTACATGTCCAAGCCCGTCGGCGCCAAGCCCAAGAGCCTGCCAATCATCCTCACCGTCCATGGGGCCGGCGTGAGCGATAGTTCGCTCGGCGGATCGGCGAGCTGGGCCGCCAAGGGGTTCATCGCCATGGACATGAACGCGCACGGACTCCCCAACGGGAAGCCCAAGGCGTTCTACGCCGACCTCAAGGTGGGCGCCATGAAGGACTATCGTTACGAGCACAGGAACGATCGGGAGAAGGCCTATTTCACCGGCATGATGCTGCGGCTGGTCCGTGCCATCGACGTGCTCACCGCCCAGCCCGAGTGGGATGGCAAGCATGTGGTCGTCTCCGGCGCCAGCCAGGGCGGGTATCAGGCCATCGCGGCGGCGGGGATCGACGGACGCGTCACCTTCTTCGCCGCCGGGGTGCCCGCCGGATGCGACCACAGCGGCATGCTGGTGAACCGGATCGCCGGCTGGCCCAAGATCGTGCCGGTCGTCGACGGCAAGCCGGACATGGCCGTCTTGGAGGCCTATCGTTATCTCGACTGCATGAACTTCGCGACCCGGACCAAGGCGGCCGGCTGTTACTTCACCGTCGGCTTCATCGACACCACCTGCCCGCCGACCAGCATCTACGCCGCCTATAATCAGCTCACCATCCCCAAGGAGATCTATGACGATATTCCCAGCGGCCATAGCCATTCACCGGCCGCTCGGGACGGGATGACCAAGGCGGTGCTTAAGCATGTGGGGAAGTAGCGCACGCGGAGCGTGCGAGGGGGCAAGTGGGCACGGTGACATGGGGACACGGGGTGCACATTAGAGGCTCGGAGGCCCAGAGGCTCGGTGGACCAGAATAGGAAGTGCAAAAGTGCAAATGCGGCAAAGCCGCGTGCAAATGTGCAAAGGTGGGATTTGAGAGCATAGGCGAGCGGCTCCGTTACGGGGGCGGGTGGCGGGTGAGAAAGTCTGGTAACATATGGCGAGAGGCGTTGTCATAATGACACCCATGCCGAAACCGCCTAAGCAAGATGCGCCGCTGGCTTTCCGGGAACTGCTGGAGGTCATGCCGGATGTGCAGGCGTGGATGAAAGATCGCGAAGGCAGATATCTCTGGGTCAATACGGCCTTCTTGATGAACTATGGGCAGACCCGATCCAGCCAAGTGGTCGGCAAGGCGGATCGGGATCTCTCGCCGGCCCACCTCGCCGCCCATTTTGAAGCCGGCGATCAGGCGGTGCTTTCGGGTCATCCGGTCAACCATCGTCTTGAACTCGTCGGACGTTACGACCACTCTGCGCACTGGTGTCGGACGACCAAGCTGCCGGCGCGAGACGAACGCGGAAGGGTGGTCGGGACGGTCGGCTTCACCCGCAGGCTGACGGCCGCCGAGATCGGGCAGATGGCCGAGATTCCCCTCGGGTCGGTCATCGCCACCATGATCCGCAGGCTTGGGGGAAAGATCACCAGCGGAGAACTGGCGCGGTCGGCGGGCACCTCCGTGCGTGGGCTCGAGAGGGCCTTCGATCGCGAATATGGGTTGTCTCCCCGTCAGTATCTCCGCCGTTTGCGGATGCAGACCGCCTGCCAGTTGCTGGTCTCGACCCGCTCACCTCTGGCGCAGGTCGCGGACCGCTGCGGCTTCGCGGACCAGAGCCATTTCAACCGAGATTTCAAGAGGATGACCGGCATGACGCCCCGTTCGTATCGCCGGAGATTCGTCGGATGACTGTCGCGATTATTCCAAATAAAGACGGAGACCTTCTATCCCGCGCAGACGGCTTGTGATATGATTCCGCCATGCACCCTTTGCTTCCCGTGAACCTCACCCGGCTTCTGCTCCTCGTCTGGCTTCTGATCGGCGTGGACGGCCTCAGGGCGGAGCCGATCTACGATACCAAGAACCTGGTCGCCTGGTGCATCGTGCCCTTCGACAACCAGAAGCGCACTCCGGAACAGCGGGCCGCGATGGTGGCGAAGATGGGGTTGACGAGAGTAGCCTATGATTGGCGGCAGGAGCATGTGCCGCAATTCGAAGCCGAGATCCTGGCTTACAAGAAGCATGGCATCGACTTCTTCGCTTTCTGGTCACAGCATGCAGAAGCATTCCGCTTGTTCGAGAAGCACCAGCTCCATCCGCAGATCTGGGTCATGATGAGCGGGAAGGGCGAAACCCAGGAGGCCAAGGTCAGAAGCGCCGCCGAAGGCCTGCTGCCGACGATCGCCAAGGCCGCCACCATCGGCAGCAAGGTCGCGATCTACAACCATGGCGGCTGGGGTGGCGAACCCGAGAACATGGTCGCCGTCTGCGAATACCTGAAGAAGCACCACGCCGTCACCAACGTCGGCATCGTCTATAATCTTCATCACGGCCACGGCCACCTGGCGCGGTTGGACGAAGCCCTCAGGCTGATGCTTCCGCACCTGCTGTGCCTCAATCTGAACGGCATGGACATCGGCGGCGACGCCAAGGGTCGGAAGATCCTGCCCATCGGCGCCGGCACGGAAGACCTCAAGGTATTGCGGCAGGTCCGGGCCAGCGGATACGCCGGTCCGGTCGGCATCCTCAACCACACCATGGAGGACGCCGAAGGGCGCCTGTTGGATAATCTCGACGGACTGCGTCACCTCGTCCCGCAGATCGACGACCTCCCTCCAGGCCCCAAGCCCAAGTATCGGACTTTCGCCGTCGGCGGTCAGGCCACGGCCAAGCCGGCCTTGGTCGTCGCGGACGAAACGCCGAAAGGCGAGCCGTCGGCGTCGGCCGAATTCGGCAAAGCCCTGCGGGGCGGGCTGGTCGTGGAGGCATCGCCGGAGGCTTTTCGCTGGCCATTCAGCGTCGAGGCGCGGGTGCGCTTGGATTCCAAGAAAGGATATAACATCATCGTCGCCGGCGGGCCGAAGAACTCCGCCCGGCATTGGGAACTCTACTCCCATCGCGGCAGCGGGCATTTCAGCGTCTACCTGCCGGGTCGCGGCGGTGATTTCTCCTCCAAGGTCGATATCACGGACGGCAAGTGGCACGACGTCGTCGCGAGTCTGGACGATCAAGCCGTCACCTTGTGGGTGGACGGCAAGGTCGTGCTCGAGCGAGCGCCGAAGCCCTACCAAGAGGCGTCGGTTCCAGACAAGCTGGCCTTTGGTCGGCTGGTCGAGGGCGGCATCGGGTGCGATGGCCTGGTGGATGACGTCCGGGTCTCACGCGGGGTCATGAAGCCGAGGAAGACGGAGGGACCGCGTCTGCCGATGGACAACACCATCGGGCTCTGGAGTTTCGACGATCTGGGCGCGGCGGTCCCGCGGTCACCGACGCCTCCGGTCGCGGCCTTCGAGCCGGAGCGCTCACCTTTGCGCCCGGAGCAGGATCCGAATGCCGCGCATCCCGTTAACCGGGATCGCGTCTTTGATTTCTACGCCAAACAGGCCATCGCATTCGGCGGCGTCGCGCCCCGGCCGGCTTTGATACCTTCCTATCCCGGACTAGACGGCGGGCGGCAGGGGCATTGGGGTAACCAGAACGATGCCGTCACCTGGAAGGACGGACGCTGGGGGGCGTCAGACCTCGGCAACTTGTTCAGCGGTGTCCTGCGGGTCGACGGCATGAGCGTGACCAAGGCCGTCTGGGTCAGGAAGGGAGACGAAGCCGCGGCGTTCGATCCCGAGACGCTCAGTTTCCGGGCCCGCTGGCGCGGCGGCTTCGCACGCCTGAGCGAGTTTCGACATGGCTTCGCCAACGGACCGGCCGTGGCTGGCAAGACTTTCGCGCGGGAGAAGAACCCGGTGCGTCCCGAGGGAGCGCGTTATCTGGGCTTCTATCGGCACGGGGAGGACGTGGTCTTCGCTTATGAGCAGGAAGGCCAGAGGCGGTTGGTATCTGCCTGGCAGACCGACGAGGCCTCCTTGGAGAAGCTGACGCACGGAGGGCCGGCCCGCTGGTCCAAGGAACTCACGACGCCGGTCTCGCGTGGCAATCAGAAGCCTTTCGCGGTCGATACCGTCGGCGTTCCTTTTGAGAACCCCTATGGGGCGTTATTCTTCATCAGCGGGATCGATTTCCTGCCAGACGGAGCCGCGGCGGTCTCCACCATGACCGGAGAAGTCTGGCTGGTCCGTGGATTGGCGGGCGACACGGCCGTCTGGCGGCGTCATGCGACCGGCCTGCATCAGGCCTTGGGCGTGAAGGTCGTCGACGGCAAGGTGCTCGTCCTCGGGCGCGATCAGATCACCCGTTTGCATGACCTCAATGGGGACGGGGAGGCCGACTACTACGAATGCTACTTCAACCGCTATGTCACCTCACCCGGCGGCCACGATTTCATCGTCGGGTTGGAGCGGGATGACGCCGGACGTTTCTACGTCGCCTCAGGCAACCAAGGCCTCCTGCGGCTGACCCACCCGGACAAGGTCGAAGTGCTCGCCACCGGGTTGCGCAACCCGAACGGCGTCGGCGTCTCGGCGGACGGACGATTCGTCTCCTCCAGCGTGCAGGAAGGGGATTGGACGCCCTCGTCGGCCGTCTGCCTGGTCGAAACCGGATTCAGCGAAGGCGCGCATTTCGGCTGGGGTGGTCCGAAGGACGGCAAGCCGCCGACGCCGCCCTTGCTGCATCTCCCGCGGGGAGAGGACAATTCCAGCGCCGGGCAGCTTTTCCTCGGGACCGGTCGTTGGCCGTCGCTGGCGGGCGAAGGCAACCTCCTGCATTTCTCCTTCGGGACCGGCAGCGCCTGGACGATCAGCCGGCAGAAAGTCGGCGGAGTCTGGCAAGGCGCGGCGCAGCGTCTCACCGGCGCTTTCCGATCCGGGGCTCAGCACGGGCGATTCAATCCCGTGGACGGCCATCTCTATGTCACCGGCATGCAGGGCTGGGGCAGCTATACGCCGGAGGACGGTTGTCTGCAGCGCGTCCGCCATGTCGGCGGAGCGCCGGTCCTGGTCGGGCATGAAGTGCGTGATAACGGCGTCCTGCTGAAGTTCGATGGTCCCGTCCGCGCGTCGGAGCGGGCCAAGACCTTCGCGCAGGCTTGGAATTATCGTTACAGTCGGTCGTATGGCTCGCCCGAGTTTTCCGTCCGCCATCCGGAAGCCGTGGCGCATGACGTCCTCGAGGTCGACGGCGCGCATGCGGATGCTTCCGGGCGGACCGTCTTCGTACACCTGCCTCAGCTGCTGCCGTGCAGTCAGTTGCATGTCAGGCTCGGCGAAGACGCTGAGATCTTCCTTTCCGCGCATGCCTTGGGCGAACCCTACAAGGACTTCGCCGGTTATCGGGCCATCGCCAAGAAGTCTTCGCATGCCCATGCGGTGGCCGCCGCCGAGGCGGGCAAGGCTCGTCCTGTGCGTTGGGAGACCGAGCTATGCGGACCTGACCCCGTCGTCCTGAGGATCCAGGCCGGCAGCGCCTTGAATTACCAGCAGAAGGAACTCAAGGCCAAGGCGGGCCGAGCCGTCGCGCTTACCTTCGAGAATCCGGACATCATGCCGCACAACTGGGTGCTCGTGAGGCCCGGGTCGGAGGAGCGGGTCGGTACCGCCGCGGCCTTGATGGTGTCGTTGCCGGACGGTATGGAGCGCCATTACGTCCCCGAGTCTCCGGACGTGCTCATCCACACCCGCATCCTCGAACCGGGCAAAAAGACCACGATCTATTTCAACGCGCCCAAGGATCCGGGAAGGTATCCTTATCTCTGCTCGTTCCCCGGCCATTCCCAGCTCATGCGCGGGGTGCTCGTGGTGGAGTAGACTAAAGGGATAGTGATAGGGATAGGGGTAGGGGTTGGGGCAGGGGGACGGGTAGTCGTGACGAGGTACGGGTATGGGGATTGGCGTTGCGGCGGGAGGGGACGGGCTGAAAATCGGGGCATGGATAAATCCAAGGCCCGTCTGATTCTTCGCTTTCTACTCGTCGCACTCTTCGGTCTGATCGTGCTTTCCATCGGTCTCGCTTTCGTGGCTGACAAGCTCTTGCCCGAGGCCTTGGCCGAATGGTTGCATCAGGAGAATTCGGGCGAGTTCGGCGTCGCGGACATCATCGGACTCCTTTTCTGGGGCGCAGGCCTGTTCCTCTTCTTTGTCAGCATGGCTGGGTTGTTCTTCTATCAACGCTGGGCGGCGTGGATGATGGCGGGAGTCATCGCCGTCTTTTCGATCCAGCTGTTGTTCAGCCCCACCGTCGAGCCGGGCATCCTTTCTTTGCTGGGTAGCCTGAGCGACGTGCTGACCGGGCTGATCCTCGGCCTCGCTTTCTTCACCGACGCCCTGCAGGCCGGAGAATAAGACGTATCTGAAGCAAATTTTCTAGGTCAGGTTCGCCGATAAAGGCCATCGATGCAGCCATCTGTCATCCGTCCTCTTTTTTAGATGTCCGTCCAATCGCCCGGCTTGGGCAGGGGCGGAGGCAATGGCTGTCGGGGTAGATCCGCCTTCGTCTGGATGGTCGCACGTTGGCGGTCACGCAGGGCTTGCGCCGCCTCCATCACCGAAGGGTTGATGCTTTTTTCCAACGAGCTGAGGTAGACCCAGTGCGTCGCCCGGGTGACCGCCACGAAGAGCATGCGGCGCACGGAAGAGTGACGGGCGCGGATGGCGGATCTCGTCAGGCCCGGCATCAGCACCGAATCAAAGGTCAGCCCCTTGGCGCTGTGGTAGGTCAATACCGCCGGCCGACCGGAGCTGAAATCCAGGACCGGGCGACGCCCCTGCGTGTCGGTCTGCGACTGCTGGTCGGCCATGATGCCTTGGCTCCGCAGGAAGTCGGCGAAGAGGCCGACTTGGGCGAAGGTCGGGAACAGGATCGCCACGCGCTCGTTGCGGAGGAGGCGTTCGCGGAGGATCTCCACCAGCCGTCGACGTTCATCGGCCTCGTCGGCGGCCAGGTAGAGCAGGGGCGTCTGCCGTTCGGTCTGGAGCGTCGCCACGTTGAGACGGAAGGCAGCGCGTTCTTCTTCGTCGGCGATGAACTCGCAGGCCAGGTCGACGACGTAGGGGCAGGCCCGGTAGGTCGCGCGGAGGTCTTCCTCGCGGCGGCCAGGTCCGAGCGCGCGCAGCAGTTCGCGGGCTTCCGGTTCATGGTAGAGGGACTGCTTGAGATCGTAGGCGACCGTCACATGGCGCGCGGACAGACGCAGGATCGTGAAGCAGTCCTCGTCGAGGTCCTGGCCTTCGTCCACCAGCACGGCGTCGAGCGAGGGCGAGACGGCGCGCGCCCGCAGGTGAGCCAGGAGCTGCTGGCGGATCCGGGTGAAGTCGGGATGCCCTTGGGCGCCGGTCGGCGGCGGTCCGATCAGTTCGACGTGGCGAAGCCGGCACCAATGGTCGAAGGTCAGCACCTGTTCGGCCGGCAGCTTAAGTTCGTCCGTCGCCGAGCGGATGAAGTCACGGAGGACGTTCGTGTAGACCAGCGTCGCGACGCGTTCGGGTCGTCCCGTGGCCAGGCCCAGTCGGCGCGCGCGGTGCAGGAGCACCACCGTCTTGCCGGAGCCCGGGCCCCCTCGGAGCACGAGCGGCTTGTCGGTCGGGGCTTCGACGCAGGCCGTCTGCGCCGGCGTCAGCCGGTCGGGTGGCGGCAGCCAAGTCATCGCGGGTCGGATTCCAGGCGGGGCAGGTGGCCGTCGTCCTCGTCAGGGCGCAGCGGCCCGGCCTTACGGCGGGCTTCCTCCTCGGCGGCCAGCCGACGGTGGACGGGGTCGGCGGACATCGTCGCCGCGGCCTGGTACCAGGAGAACGATGTGTCATCGAGGGAGCCCAGATCCGACCCGAAGCGGTTGAACGCGTCGAAAAGCGCCTCGGTCGCTTCGTCGTTACGGCCTTGGGCGCGGAGGCAGCGGGCGAGGAGCACCATGCCGATCGCGCTGGGTTCTTCGGCTTCGAAGCGACGGCACATCTCCTCGGCCTCTTCCCAACGTCCCTTGCGCGAGTAAAGATTCGCCAGATTGAGCAGGGCCATCGAACTTCCTGCGAGGACCGCGTCGAGGAAGCACTTCTCCTGGCGGAACGCGTCGCCTTTACGGCCGTAGACATTGGCTAGGTGCACCAAGGCGCTCTGCCGGTACTCCGGCTGCTGACGGATCAGGCGTTTTAGCAATGCGGCGGACTTGTCATGCATGCCGACTTTGCTGTGCAGCAGGGCCAGTTCGAGCATGCGGGCCGGGACGGTCTCCGGCGGGTATTCGCCCGAACGGACCGCACGCTCGATGCGCAGGATCATCTCCCGGTCTTTGCCGGGGTTGACGACGTTGTGGAGCGGGGACTCGATCTTGCCGGCGAACGTCTCGCCGCCTTCGGCCGGCGTCACGCCGAACGTGAAGTGCTGGTTCGCGTCGAGGTCGAACGAAAGCGTCAGCGGCATGCCCGCGGCGATGGGCTGCGTCACCCCCGTGAAGACCGGACGGGCCGCGACGCCGGCGCCGGCCCAGAAGGTGATGCGGATCGGACCGCCCGGGGCCACGATGCGGTGGGTGCCGGAAGGCCGGAAATCGCCGGCGACCGGCAGCGGTTGTCCGCGGGGGACGATCTCATGCAGGCCGCGGTCGGTCTGCAGGCTGAGCGAGTCGCTGGAAACCGGCGTCAGCAGGCTCCGGCCGTAGAGGTGGAGCAGCAGCGCGTGATAGGCGGCGCCGCGGGCGACGGCCACCTGCATGTCGAGGGCAGAGTCGAAGCGGTGGACCAGGAATTCCCCGAACGACTCCTTCAGGGCCTGGATCACCAGCGGGTTGAGGGAGCTGCCGCCGACCGCGAGCAGGAAGCCGATCTGGGAAGGACGGAGCTTGGCGCGTTCGAGCGCGTCGGTGATCGGCGCGAAGACCGAGCAGCTCAGCGTATACTCGTCTTCGTCGGCCTGCAGGCTCTCGGCGTCGAGGAAGGGCGTCATCAGCTCCGCGAAGCGGAGGCCATCGAGCGCGGGCGAGGAAAGCTTCAGCTGGGAGCCGTCGCCGAGACGGAGGGTCTGCACGCCCGGGTAGGTCTTGACCGTGTCCGCGAGGATCCCGGTGAGGTCGGCGCCATGGGCCTGACGGTGGCAGAGCAGCTCGCAGAGCCCGACCTTCAGTTGCTCGGCCGTGGCCAGCAGCTGAGGTTCGAGCTGTTCCTTGCGGATCTCGTATTCCCAGTCTTCCGGCGGGATGCGGTTCTGACGGGCCAGTTCGGGGATGAGCACCTGGTGCACGATCGCGCGGTCGATGTCGGCGCCGCCGAGCCGGTGGTAGCGCGACACCGCGCGCGGGCTCACGCTGAGCGTGCCGTCGGGCAGGCGGCGGAGGGTGAAGATCGCCACGTCGCAGGTGCCGCCGCCGAAGTCGACGATCATCGTCTCCGTCTCATCGGCGACCCCGTCGAGGATCGCCGGGCCTTGGCGGGCGAGGAAGTCGAGGAACGCCGCAAGCGGCTCGTCGAGCAGGTCGCCATGACCGAGGCGGAGGCCGGCCAGGTCGGCGGCCAGCAGGGTGTCCTCGCGTTGGGAGATCTGGAAGGAGGCCGGCACCGTGACGACCGTGCGGGCCACCGGTCCGGGCGTCTGGTCGCGGAGGAAGCGAAGGACTTGTCCGGAGACCTCGGCCGGGCTGCGGCAGCCCGACTTGGCTTGGGGATAGGTTCGGCCGATGCCCATCTCGTTCTTCGCCTCGGCCAAGTAAGTCACGAAAGGGCGGAGCCCTAGTTCGACGGATCGCGAGAGGCAGCGGCGGGCGCCTTCTCCGACCAATTGGCGCTCGGCCAGCTGGCTGACGACGGAAGGTACCAGGACCGAGGTGAAATCTCCGCTGAGCGTAGGCTGGGCCACTTCCAGGCAGGTGGCCGGCGCGATGGTCTCCGGGGTCTCCGGTGACCACCGGATCTCGGCGACCGTGGAATTGGTCGTCCCGAGGTCGATGCCCAGCACTCGGCAGGCCTTGAGGCGGGGGCGGAGCTTGGCCCCCGGGGGACGCAGGTAGGGCAGGGGGTTCATCGCAAATCGGCTGGGACAGGATTCCATGGTCGCCGACAGGGGGGAAGCCTTTATCTTGCTAATAGATGAAACCACTCGTCAGCCCATGGGGTTTAATGTCTAGAAACCCCGCCATGATTGTCTTTTACCGCTTGGTCTTGCTCGGTTGCTTCGTCTGGGCCCCTTGGGCCGCCGGCGCGGAGAAGAAGACGGGCAAGACGGCCAAGAAGGCTGAGGTCGTGGTCCAGGCCGCCCCGGTCGCGACCCGTCCGGTCGCCGCCATCGCCGATCGGCCGGCCATCTGGCATACTTGGACGGACAAGGAAGGCCGCAAGGTCGACGCCCAGTTCTGCGGTCTCTCCGGTGATTTCATCACCATCCAGACCCGTGACGGGCGCACCTACCATTTCAAGACGGACATCCTCGTCCCGGAAGACGTCGTCTTCGCCAAGCAGTGCCTGGACCGCAGCCGTACGAACAGCTTCAGCCGGGAGATCATCGCTTCGGCTGCGGCGGACGTCGACAAGCTCGTCGGAGCCGTGCTGGCGGCGAACCAGCAGGCGCCGAACGCTCCGGCCAGCGACGAGGAGTTCCTGCGCCGCATCTATCTCGACGCCGTCGGCCGGATTCCGACCGCCAAGGAAGCCGAGGCCTTCCTTGCCGGCGCCGCACCCGACAAGCGCGCCCGACTCGTCGACGAACTCGTCTTCTCGCCGGGATACTCGATGCAGATGTTCAATTGGATGGCCGATCTGCTGCGCGTGAAGGACACCTTCGGCAAGGGCATCCCCGCGTTCACCTTCGAAGATTGGCTCAAGGCGCGGCTCGCGGCGAACACCCCCTGGGACAAGATGGTCTCCGAGATGGTCACCGCCGACGGTCGCCTCTGCGACAACGGCGCCACCGGTTTCATGCTCTTCGACGCCGAGATGCCGCTGGACGGCGTCTCGAACCTCATGACCACGTTCCTCGGCACGAACATGGCGTGCGCCCAGTGCCATGACCATCCGCTGGCCGACTGGACCCAGAAGGACTTCTATCAGATGGCCGCCTTCTTCGGCGCGACCGACGGCAAGGACGAAGGCGTCCTGCGGGAGATCAACCGCGTCGCCAAGGCCGACAGCGCCGTCAACAAGACCGCCGTCCGCAAGATCGCCGAGATGAACGCCTTCCGCCTGGCGGACAATCCCAAGCAGTCGCTGACGCTGCCCAAGGATTACAAGTACAAGGACGGCAAGCCGGGCGACGCCGTCGCGCCGTCGTTGATCGCCTGGGCCAAGGCCGACAAAGCCCTGCCGGCTTATAACGTCAGCACCAAGGACCCCGCGAGGCTCCGTGACGAATTCGCCCGCTGGCTGACCAGCCCGCAGAATCCGCGCTTCGCGACGAACATCGCCAACCGTATCTGGAAGAAGGCCTTCGGGCTGGGCGTCATCGAGCCTGTCAATGACATCGACGACCTCACGCAGGCCAGCAGTCCCGAGCTGCTCGCGCACCTCACCTTCATCATGAAGGCGGCCAAGTTCGACCTCCGCGAAGTCCAGCGCGTCATCTACAACTCCAAGACCTACCAGGCGTCGGCCAGCCCGACGCCGGACCTCGGCAAAGCCAAGTATCTCTTCAACGGCCCCATCGTCCGACGCCTCACCGCCGAGCAGGCCTGGGACAGCCTCGTCGCGACCGCGGTAGGCGACTATGCCGACAACGTCCTCCTGCGCCGCGGAGACGACATCAAGGTCATGGCGCTGCCGCCCGGCAAGGTGACCATGGCGGAAGTCCGCAATGCCATCGACCGGACCAAGAAGGCCTTCGGCGGTTCGGGCAAGGCCGGCGGCAAGAAGGGGTCCGGCGGGTCGACCCTCGGGCTGGAGAAAGGATACGAAGGCGACAAGCCGGTGACCCGTTTCTCGTTGCTGCTCGCCCGTGCCAGCGAGCTTCCGCAGCCTTCGGCGGAGACCCATTTCCTCCGTCTGTGGGGGCAGGGTGACCGTCTCCTGGCGGATTCCGCGACCAATGACGGCAGCGTGCCGCAGGTGCTCCAGATGATGAATGGTTCCGTCGGCCGACTCGTCTCGGACGCGCGCGCCGAAGCCGTCATGGCGGCCGAAGCGGCCAAGTCGCCCGAAGCCCAGGTGCGCTCGCTCTACCTATCCTTCCTGGCCCGACGGCCGACGCCGGCCGAGCTCACCGCCGCGACCCGTTCGCTCGCCGACGGACTCGCCGTCACCGACCTGGCCTGGGTCCTGGCCAACACCCGCGAATTCCTCTTCATCCGATGAACCTCCCCATCTCCGCCGACCTGCTCCGCAACCCTGAGGACCGTCGTCGCTTCCTCGAGAAATGCGCCAGACTCGCCTTCGGCCTGAGCGTCCTGCCGGCCTTCGCCCGCCTCGCCGCGGCCGCCGAGCAGAAGAGCGCGATCAAGGCTCCGAACGCCGGCCTTGCGGGCTTCGGCAAGGCCAAGCACGTGATCTTCCTCCAGCTCAACGGAGGCATGTCGCACATCGACACCTTCGATCCGAAGGCCGGCCCGGGCAAAGGCCCCGGCGACATCATCTCCGCGAAGGGCGACATGCAGCTGACCTCCTATCTGCCCGAGACCGCCAAGGTCAGCGACAAGATCACCGTCATCCGCTCCATGACCGCCAAGGTCGGCGTGCACGCTTCCGCGGCCTACCTGATGCGTACCGGGTTCGAGCAGCGCGGCACCGTGCAGCATCCCACGCTCGGCGCCTGGGCGCAGCACTTCCTTGGTTCCAGCCATAAGACCCTGCCGTCATCCGTGGCCGTCAACCGCTCTTCCAACCATGGCAACGGCTGGTTCCCCGCCGCTTATTCGCCGCTGCCGATCCTGAATCCCGAGGACGGGTTGCTGGACACCAAGAGCCCGGTCGGAGAGGCCGTCGTCGGCAAGCGCGCCGCCTTGCTGGCGCAGCTCGACGCCGGTTTCGGCGGCAAGGCCGCCGACGAGAACGTCAAGGCTTACAATGAGTTCTACGAGACCACCTTCCAGCTCATGAAGAGCACGGACCTCAAGGCTTTCGACCTGTCCGCCGAGCCGGCCGCCATGCGGGCGCGCTACGGCAAGAGCAAGTTCGGCCAAGGTTGCCTGCTGGCCCGCCGCCTCGTCGAGAACGGCGTCCGCTTCGTCGAAGTCGCCCACGGCGGCTGGGACATGCACGCCACCTTGGATGACCGCATGGAGGACGTCGGCGGCGATTTCGACCGCGTGTTCGCCACCCTCATCCAGGATCTCGAAGCCAAGGGCCTCCTTGAATCCACCCTCGTCGTGGTCGCCACGGAGTTCGGCCGCAAGCCGACCTTCGAAGGCGGCGGCCGCGGTCACCATCCGCTCGTCTTCTCGACTGTCCTCGCCGGCGGCGGCGTCCGTCGTGGTTACGTCCACGGCGCCAGCGACGCCAAGGGTTATGCGCCGGCCGCGGACGGCGTCTCGCCGGGCAGCCTGCACGCGACGATCGCCCATGCCGCCGGACTCCCGGTGCAGACGGAGATCATGACGCCGGCGGGTCGTCCGATGGAAATCGGCAACCGCGCCAAACCGCAGCTCGGCGTCTTCAGCTGAGCGTCAGCCGAGGAGCATCGCCACGTCGGCCGGCCGTTCGAGGTGGACGGCGTGGCCGGCGCCTTCGATCACGCTGAGGCGGGCCTTCGGGAGGTGGGCGCCCATCTCGCAGGCGAGGCGCGTGAATTTCTCGTCGTGTTCGCCTGTCACCAGGTCGACCGGACAGCGGAGTTCCTTGAGGCGAGGCCAGAGGGAGGGCAGGGCGCCCGTGCCGACGTGGTCGAGGCTCAGCGCGAGGCCCTCGGGGTCGTTGCGATGGCGTCGTTCCAGGATCGGTCGCAGCCGTTCCTCCGGCAGGCGGAGCAGCGGCTGGAAGAAGGTCTGGTTATGCCAGTACTTGAAGAAAGCATCCAGGCCGCGCGTGCGGATGAAGTCGGCCAGCGTGGCGTCGGCGAGGCGGCGTTCATCTCGTTCGGCCGACGTGGCCAGGCCGGGGCTCGCGCCGATGAGGATGAGGCGCGCGACTCTTTGCGGATGCGCGAGCGCCCAGTGGAGCGCGAGCCGGCCGCCGAGCGAATAGCCCAAGAGGGTGATCTGCGGAGCCGTGGCCGCTTCGCTGATCAGGGCGAGGTGCGCCTCGACGGAATAATCGCGAATTTCCCGCTGATGACGACGTGAGCCGTGTCCGGGCAGGTCGGGAGCGTTGAGGCGCGCGTGCGCGGGCAGATGTTCGCGAAGCGGGCCGAAATCAGCGCCTTCTCCCGTGAAGCCATGAAGCGAGACGATGGTACTCATGGATGATAGGCTATGATTCATTCCTGTGCGACAGGTAATAGATTCTATTTAGCAGAGCGGTGGTTGACGCGACAGGAAAAAGAGGGAACAAAACCTCGGAACATCGTTCTCATACATATCACCCATGCCTGGCATCCGCGTCAAACCTTGGAACCGAGTCGACGGTCCGATCTACAGCCTGGCGACGACGGCCGACGGCAAGGGCAACCTGAACATCTGCAGCTACGTCACGCCGATCGCGATGAAGCCGAAGCGTTTCATCATCGGCGTATACAAGGACACCAAGACCTTGGCGAACCTGGAGGCCAATCCGATCGGTCTCCTCAACTACATGGCCAAGGACCAGGCCAACCACGTGAAGCTGCTCGGCAAGAAATCCGGCCACTCGACCGACAAGATCACCCAGCTGGGCGACCAGATCGAGCACGTCGGCGAAGGCCTCTTCCTGCTCAAAGGAGCGATCGCCACCCTGCGCCTCCGTTTCATGGAGCGCATGGACTGCGGCGACCACTGGGCCTGGTTGGCGCACGTCGAATCCTATGAGAACCTCCGGGAGGCGCCGCCCCTGACCTTGGACGAGCTCAAGAGGTTGAAGCTCATTCTGGCCTGAAGGCCAGAATAGGGCCAGAGCTAGGGACAGGGGTAGGGCTAGATTAGGGGGCATAAAAGGAGCCGGACTAAGTCCGGCTCCTTTTCCCGTCTCTGGCCCTAGTCCTAGCTCTGGCCCAAATGGCGACTATTTCTTTTTGGAGGTCTTCTTCGCCTTCGCTTCTTCGCGGTGCGGGATCAGGTAGGTGCGTCCGCGGATGAGGCGTTCGTAGAGGTCGACCATCGCCACGCCTTCGCGCGGACGGACGGAGTCGGCCTTCGTGGCGCGGTCCACCTGGCGCTTGAGCATGCGGCAGAGGTCTTCGGCGTTGTACTGGATCATGCCGAGGATGCGTTCGACCGAGTAGCCCGGGATGCTTTCTTCGATGTAGAAGCCGTCGGCCTCGTCGTCTTCCAGGAAGACGTGGGCTTCGTTCACGCGGCCGAAGAGATTATGGAGGTCGCCCATGATGTCCTGGTAGGCGCCGACCATGAAGGCGCCGACATAGTAGGGCTGGCCCTCCTTGAACGGGTGGAGGGCGAGGGTCTTGCGGACGTCCTCGAGGTCGATGAAGTCGTCCACCTTGCCGTCGGAGTCGCAGGTGATGTCGACGAGCGTCGCCTGGACGGTCGGACGTTCGTTGAGACGGTGGATCGGGGCGATCGGGAAGAGCTGGTCCAGGGCCCAGTGATCGAGCAGGGACTGGAAGACCGAGAAGTTGCAGACGTACTGCTCGGCCAGCATCGAGTCGAGGCGGGCGAGTTCGTCCGGGATGTCGGAACCGTCCTTCAGGTCTTCGCGGATCTGTCGGCAGATGTCCCAGAACAGGCGGTCGGCGGCGGCGCGCTCTTCGAGACGCAGGTTGCCGAGGCTGAAGCGGGCGTGGGCCTCTTCGCGCTTCTCCTTGGCGTCATGATATCGCTCCAGCGGGTCGAACTTGCGCTTGTTCTTGCGGATGGCTTCGAGCTCCTTGATGAGCTGATGGGTCTTGCCTTGCGGGGCTTCGACCTTGCCTTCGTCGCGGGTGATGCGGTCGACGGCTTCGAAGATCAGGATCGAGTGGGGAGCGACGAGGGCGCGGCCCGATTCCGAGACGATGTCCGGGACCTCCACCTTGCTTTCCTCGCAGATCTGCTTCACGTTGGCCACGACGTCGCGGGCGTAGACCTCCATGCTGTAGTTCATGGAGGACTCGTAGGCAGAGCGGCTGCCGTCGTAGTCGATGCCCAGGCCGCCGCCGACGTCCAAGAGACCCATCGGGAAGCCCATGCGCTTCAGTTCGCAGTAGAAGCGCGTGGCTTCGACCACGGCCTTCTTGATCGTGCCGATGTTGGGGACCTGGGAGCCGATGTGGAAGTGGACGAGGCGGAGGGAGTCCTTCATCTTCGCCTTGGCGAGACGCTGGGCGACCTCGACGATCTCGGAGGCCGTGAGGCCGAACTTGGCGTTCTCGCCGGTGCTGTCGGCCCACTTGCCTTCGCCGGCCGTGGTGAGCTTCACGCGGAGGCCGATCTGGGGCTGCACGCCCATGCGACGGGCGATGCGGATGATGGCGTCGATCTCGGAGAGCTGTTCGACGACGATGATGGTCTGCTTGCCGAGGCGTCGGCCCATGAGGGCGAGCTCGATGTACTCCTCGTCCTTGTAGCCATTGCAGATCAGCAGGGCCTTGCGGTTCTCGAGGAGCGCGAGGGCGATGATCAGCTCGGGCTTCGAGCCGGCTTCGAGGCCGAAGTCATATTCTTCGCCGGCGTCGAGGATCTCTTCGACGACTTCGCGGAGCTGGTTGACCTTGATCGGGAAGACGCCGCGGTAGCGACCGTCGTAGTCCTCTTCCTTGATGGCGCTGCGGAAGGCCTCGTTGATCTGCGTCACGCGGTTGCGGAGCAGGTCCTGGACGCGGATGGTCAGCGGGGGCTTCAGGCCGGAGGCTTCGACCTCCTTGACGATGTCCGTGATGCGGATCTTCCGGTGGTCGCCTTTCGGGTGCACGCAGAGGTGACCCTGGGGGTCCACGGAGAAGTTGTTACCTCCCCATCGTTTGAAGCCGTAGTATTCTTCGGCGTCTTTGGTCGTCCAGGGCTGCGGTTTGCTCACGTCGGTAGGGAGGTGGACTTTTTATCCTGCGGGGGGAAGCGCAAGGGGAAATCTCACCCCGGAAGAACCCTTCCGGCTCGCCACGGCGGCACCGGCGGCTTGTCTGAAGTCATGTCCGCCGAACCCGTCATCCGAGCGACGATCGCGTTACGGAAGGCCTTGGCCGGACGCGCCTTTCCTACGCCCGCTGATTTCGTCTACCAGCCGTTGGACTATGCCTGGGCTTCGCATGAGGCCTATCTGCGACGCCATGCGGCTTCCGGGCCGAAGAAGGTGCTCTTCTTGGGCATGAATCCGGGTCCCTTCGGGATGGCCCAGACGGGCGTGCCGTTCGGGGAGATCGCCGCCGTCCGGGACTGGATGGGGCTGGAGATGCCGGTCGGGCGTCCGGAGAAAGAGCACCCGGGCAAGAAAGTGACCGGCTTCGCCTGCCACCGTTCGGAGGTCAGCGGTCGTCGGCTATGGGGTCTCTTCATGGAACGTTTCGGGAAGGCCGAAGCTTTCTTCGCCGACCATCTCGTCCACAATTACTGCCCGCTGCTGTTCCTGGAGAACACCAAGCAAGGCCGTAACGTCATCCCGGAAGAGCTCCCGAACGAGGTCATGGCGCCCGTGAACAAGGAGTGCGACAAACTCCTGCGGGTCATCGTCGAGACGCTCGGCGTCGGCACCGTCGTCGGCGTGGGCGGCTACGCCGAGACGCGAGCCCGCGAAGCCCTGGACGGCTTGCTCGTGAAGTACGCGAAGGTCCCGCATCCGAGTCCGGCGAATCCCGTGGCGAACCGCGGCTGGTCGGCCGCGGCGACGAAGGCCTTGGTCGAACAAGGAGTCTGGGCCTGATGGGGCTTATCGAAGAGATCCTCGTCCGTCCCAAGCTCCGTCAGAAGCTCTGGGCCTGGTGGTATCCGTTCTTCACGCGACGCGTCCGAGCCCAAGGCATCGACTTCTTGAATTACGCCTTCGAGTCCGCGGATGCCCCGGCTCTGCCGTTGTCGGCCGCTGACGAACCGAACCGCCCCAATATCCAGCTTTATGAGCATGTCCGCGGAGACATCATCTTGACCGGCTTGCGCGTCCTCGAAGTCAGCTGCGGGCATGGCGGCGGGGCGGCCTACTTCGCCCGGACCTATCGGCCGGCCGGATACGTCGGCTTGGATCTTAATCCCGAAGCCATCCGCCATTGCGCGGCGCGTCATCAGGTCGAGGGCCTGCGTTTCCAGGTCGGTGATGCCCAGCGGTTGCCGTTCGCGGAAGGCAGCTTCGACGTCGTCCTCAACGTCGAGGCTTCGCATTGTTATCCGGACTTCCCAGGCTTCCTCGGGGAAGTCGCGCGCGTGCTCAGGCCGGGTGGAAAGTTCGGACATGCCGACCTGCGTTATCGGAGCGGGGTGGAAGAGTGGGTCACGGCCTTGGCGAAGCATCCCCGCCTGAGGTTGGACGAGATGCGGCTGATCAATCCTGAGGTCGTGCGGGGCATGGAACTCAACACCCCAAGGTATGAGGCCATGGTCAGAAAGGCCCTGCCGCGTTTCCTACATAAGCTCGCGCTCGATTTCGCGGGCGTGAAGGGATCGCGGCTGCATCGCGACGCCATGAGCGGCGAGATGAGTTATCGGTCCTTCAAGCTGACCAAGACGGCCTGAGCTTATTTCGGCTCGAGGATGAGCAGGCGGCCCGGAGTGCTGAGGCCGGCGCCAAGGGTCGTGCCACGGGTGTATTCGGCGATCAACAGACGATGCCCCGGCAGTTTGACCAACGAGATCGGGCGGCCGAGCGGTTGGAGCACCGCATGGGTCTCGGTCGTCCGCCGCCCGAAGTCGACCTTGAGCCGAAGCAGGTCGTAGCCCCCGGACTGGGCGATCAGGTTGCCGAAGCGGGCGACGAGCAGCTGTCCGCCGAGCGGGGCGGGCCAATCTGCGCCGAGTTCCACGATCGCCGAAGGCGAGGAATGCGGCGTGAAGGTGGCGGTAGGGCCGTCAGGGCCGAGGGCATCGGGGCCGAGGTTGCGGAACGGACGGGTGATCGTGAGTCCCGTCGGGGCGTCGGGCGTGTGCGGGTAGGGTTTGCGTGACCAGTCGGAGAACTGGAAGGGGAAGCCGTAATGTCCGTCGGCCAAGAGCACGTTCAGTTCTTCGGGCGCGTCGGCATCGGGGCCGTTCTCGACGCCGAGCAGACGTCCCTCATGATCCCAGGTGAAGTGGTAAGTGTTACGCAGGCCCCGCGCGAAGACCTCGATCTTGGGTTCGGAGGATTCCGGGTCGATGCGCCAGAGGGCGGCCGTGAGCGGCACTTCTCCGCCTTTGTAGTAAAGATCCGATTGTCCGGCTTCATTGCCGTCGGTCCGGGCGCCATTGCTCAGGTAGAGGAATCCGTCGGGACCCTGTTCGATATGTGACGCACCGTGGTTATAGGGTCCAACGCCGAACGGATAGGAAGTGCGCAGCCAAGGCATGGGCTTGGTCCAGCCAGCGCTGGCATCGGGCGTCGCACGGAAGATCGTGACTTCGTTCGTGACGGGTTGCTTCTGCCTGTTGCATTGGTTCGAGACCACGTAGAGACGGCCGCGGCGATCGACGCCGAGTCCCAGGCAGGCGGGTCCTCCGAGGGAGGCGTCGAGGTAATCGGCGCCGGCGAAGACGCGGGCCGGTTCCGGCGAGGCCCGATCCCAGCGCCAGATGTCACCGTTCGCGGCGAGCATCAGGATGTCGCGCTGATTCGGGTGGGCGATGACGCGGGTCGGGTTGAACTTCAGGGGTAGGGCCACGCTAAGTTTCCAGCCCTCCGGGGCGGCCGGCAGCGTCGTCGGGCACATCGATTCGACCAATGACGCGAATGTCGGGTAGCGGGAGCGGGTCCGAATCTCCGCGATCTCCGTCAGATTCGTGGCCGGCAGGTCGTTGCCCCAGGCGGAGAAGATGAAATTGAACAGCTCGACCATCTGCCCGTCCTTCAGGGCGACAGCCGGCATCTGGCCGTGATAGGTCTGGCCGTTGACCGTCAGCGGCCCTTGGAGCCCCTCCATTGGCGCGCGGATGGCCTGTTCGCGATGGGTGCGAAGGAAGTCGGCCCCGGCCAGCGGCGGGAACGCGCCAGGGATGCCTTTGCCTTCGGGTCCGTGGCAGGCCGAGCACTGGATGCGGTACAGATCAGAGCCGTCGGCGCGGGCCAAGGTCGGCGCCAAGGCGAAACAAAGGAGGGGGAGGAGGACTTGGCGCCGCATGAACTTAATGACGTTAATTGACACGATAATCACAGGCCTGTCGAGCATCTCAGGGTTGCAGGAAACGAGTCGGTCGCCAAACCTACCTTCACTCCGATGCGTTTCCCCTCGCTCTTGCTCTCCTTGTTCGTCGCCGTCGTCGCGGCCGCCGACCGGCCCAACATCCTGTTCATCCTGACCGATGACCAAGGTTACGGCGATGTCGGCGCCCACGGAAACCCGATCCTCAAGACCCCGAATCTGGACAAGCTCCGCGGCGAGAGCGTCCGTTTCACCGACTTCCAGGTCTCGCCGACCTGCGCCCCGACGCGCAGCGCGCTGCTGACCGGACGGCATGAGTTCAAGAACGGCGTCACGCACACCATCTTGGAACGAGAGCGGATGGCCCTGGGCGCCGCCACGCTGACCGAGCAACTGCAGAAGGCCGGTTATCGCACCGGTATCTTCGGCAAGTGGCACCTCGGTGACGAAGCCGAGTATCAACCGAACAAGCGTGGCTTCGACGAAGTCTTCATCCATGGCGCCGGTGGCATCGGTCAGAGCTATCCCGGCAGTTGCGGCGATGTCCCGGGAAATTCCTATTACGGCCCGACGCTCCTCCATAACGGCAAGTTCGTGAAGACTTCCGGCTATTGCACCGATGAGTTCTTCGCGCAGGCGACGAAGTGGATCGAGGGCGAAGTCGCGGCCAAGCGTCCCTTCTACGCCTACATCGCCACGAACGCCCCGCACTCGCCCTATAACGCCCGCCCCGAAGACGCTGCGCTCTATGAAGGCAAAGGCCTGGGCAAGGACACCGAGAACTTCTTCGGCATGCTGCACAACATAGATCAGAACGTCGGCAAGATCCTGGCCAGGCTCGAGACCTTGGGCGTGGCGAAGGATACCTTGGTCGTGTTCATGAACGACAACGGCGGCACCGCCGGCGTGAAGGTCTTCAATGCCGGCATGCGGGCGGCCAAGGGGTCGCCTTACATGGGTGGCATCCGGGCGATCTCATTCTGGCGTCTGCCCGGACGCTTCCAGCCCATGGACGTCAAGGCCCTCTCCGCGCACGTCGACTTCGCTCCTACGATCCTCGAACTCACCGGCACCGCGGCCTCTGCGGCCATGCAGTCTCAGCTCGAAGGGCGCAGCCTGCTGCCGTTGCTGACGGCCAAGCCTGGTCAGGACATCGCCTGGCCGGATCGGACCCTCTTCACGCATGTCGGCCGCTGGGGTAACATGCACAAAGGGGTCGATCCCGAGGTAGGCAAGTACGCCCAGACCAGCGTGCGGACCGCCCGCTGGCATCTCGTCTCCGGTTCGCCGATTCCGCAGCCCGGGCAGAAGGCGGGAGGCAAGAAAGGCAAGAACCCCAAGAATGCCCCGGCGGCGGCCTCGGCTCCGCAGTCACCGGCCGATATCAAGCCGGCCCAAGCCAATTGGCAGCTCTTCGATCTCTCCGTGGATTACGGTGAGACCTCCGACGTCGCCGCCCAGCATCCGGAAGTCGTCGCCGGGCTCATCGCCAAGCACGACGCCTGGTGGAAGGAATGCCGTCCGCTCATGGTCAACGAGAACGTCGCCGGCCCGGCCGAGAATCCGTTCAAGGTGATGCACCGGGAGCAGATGGGGAAGTAGGCGGGCGAGTATAGAGTATCGAGTCTGGAGCATAGGCGACGTGGCCTATGCTCCAGACTCGAGGACAAGAGGGCCTGATGGCCCGTGGACTCGATGATCAGGCCAGGAGCTTCTTGACCACCTCGCCGTGGATGTCGGTGAGGCGGAAGTCGCGGCCTTGGTAGCGGTACGTCAGGCGGGTGTGTTCGACGCCCATCAGGTGCAGGATCGTCGCGTTGAGGTCGTGCACGTGGACGCCGTCCTTGACGATGTTATAGCTGAAGTCGTCGGTCTCGCCGTAGGTCGTGCCCTTGTTGACGCCGGCGCCGGCCATCAGGACCGTGAAGCAGCGGGGGTGGTGGTCGCGGCCGTAGTTCGTCTCCGAGAGCGTGCCCTGCGAGTAGGTGGTGCGGCCGAATTCGCCGCCCCAGACGATCAGCGTATCATCGAGCAGGCCGCGCTGCTTGAGGTCGGTGAGCAGGCCGGCGGTGGCCTGGTCGGTGTCGGCGCACTGTCCTTTGATGGCCTTCGGGAGGCCGCCGTGGTGGTCCCAGCCCATGTGGAAGAGCTGGATGAAGCGGACGTCGCGTTCGCAGAGGCGGCGTGCCAGGAGGCAGTTCGAGGCGTACGAGCCGGGGCGCTTCACGTCAGGACCGTAGAGGTCGAGCACGTGTTGCGGCTCCTTCGAGAGGTCGAGCAGGTCGGGCACGCTCGTCTGCATGCGGAAGGCCATCTCATATTGGGAGATGCGGGTCTGGATCTCGGGATCGCCGAGCACGCCGTGGCGCTGGTTGTTGAGCGCGGCGAGTTCATCGAGCTGTTCGCGGCGCACTTCCCGTGGGATGCCTTCGGGGTCCTTCAGGTACAGGACACGCTCGCCTTTGTTGCGGAGCTTCACCCCTTGGAGCTTGGAAGGCAGGAAGCCCGCTCCCCAGAGGCGGTCATAGAGCGGCTGGTCGTCCGGACGGCCGCTGCCGAAGGACGTCATCACCACGTAGGCGGGCAGGTCGGCGTTCTCGCTGCCTAGGCCGTAGGCGGACCAAGCGCCGATGCTCGGACGGCCGGCGAGCTGGGAGCCCGTCTGCATGAACGTGATCGCCGGGTCGTGGTTGATGGCTTCCGTGTGCATCGCGCGGACCACGCACCACTCGTCGGACTTCGACGCGATGTGCGGCATCAGTTCGCTGAACCAGTTGCCGGACTGGCCGTGCTGCTTGAACTTGAAGATCGACGGTGCGACCGGGAAGTTCTTCTGGCCCGACGTCATCGTCGTCAGGCGCTGGCCCTTGCGGATGGACTCAGGGAGATCCTTGCCGCGCATCGCCTCGAGCTGCGGCTTCGGGTCGAAGAGGTCCATCTGCGACGGCGCGCCGGACTGGAAGAGGTAGATGATGCGCTTCGCCTTCGGCTTGAAGTTCGGGAAGCCCAGCCCCGGGTTGGCGGCGAACCCGGGCGTGCCCATCAGCGATCCCAGCGCGGCGAGCCCGATGCCGCCGGCGGACCCCTTGATGAAGGTGCGGCGGGACAGGGCCATCTTCGTGGCTTGGTCGAGTCCGAGGAATTGACGGTCGTTGCAGTTCATTCGCGGGTGACGGTTTCGTCGAGGTTGAGGAGGGTGTTAGCCGTGACCGTCCAGGCGGCCAGTTGGGCCTTGTCGAGGTCGGAGGGGACCGGGCTCAGGCCTTGGGCGAGGAGTTTCGGCGCGAGGGTCGCGTCGGCGGCGTAGGTCGCGAGGCGTTTATCGAGGCCCTTGCGCAGGATCGCGAGTTCGGCCGGGCTGCCGTCGCGGCGGACCACCTTGCGGAACATCCAAGCCACGCGGGCGTCGGCGTCGCCGGGCTGGCGGAGCGTCTGCTCAGCGAGCTTGCGGGCGGCTTCGACGAAAGTCGTCTCATTGAGGAGCGACAGCGCCTGCATCGGGGTGTTGGAACGGGAGCGCTTCACCGTGCACACCTCGCGGCCGGACGAATCGAAGAGCAGCATCGTCGGCGGGGCGGCCGTGCGTTTCCAGATCGTGTAGAGCGAGCGGCGCCAGAGTCCCTCGCCCGTGTCGGCCTTGTAGTTGCGCATGTCGCCGTAGACGCTGGTCTCGTCCCAGACCGCCTCGGGCATGTAGGGCTTCACGCTGGGGCCGCCTTGCTTGTCGACGAGGAGGCCGGAGATCCAGAGCGCCTGGTCGCGGATGACTTCGGCCGGGAGGCGGAAGCGGGGACCGCGGGCGAGCAGGCGGTTGTCGGGGTCTTTCTCGAGCATCGCGGGGGTCACCGCCGCGCTGCGCTGGTAAGCCGCGCTGGACATGATCAGCTTATGCATCGCCTTCATGTCCCACTTGCGGTCGACGAACTCCACCGCGAGCCAGTCGAGCAGCTCGGGGTTGCTCGGCCATTCGGCCTGCGAGCCGAAGTTCTCGGACGTCTTCACCAGGCCGATGCCGAAGAAGCGTTCCCAGGCACGGTTGACCCAGATGCGGCCCGTCAGCGGATGCTTGCCATCGACGAGCCAGCGGGCGAACCCGAGGCGGTTGTTCGGTTCGCCGGCGGGCATCGGCGGCAAGGCGCGGAAGAGGGCGCGTTCGACCTTGGGACCGATCTTGTCGTATTCGCCGCGGAGGAGCACGAAGGCGTCGCGGGGTTTCGGCAGTTCCTTCATCACCATCACCGTGACGGGGGCGGTCAGGGCGTTGTCATGGGCCTGTTTGGCCGCGGCGACTTTGGCGGCCGCCTGGGCGCGGGGGTGCTCGGGACTGTCGGCGAAGAGTTTCGCCAAGGCCTTGCGGTCGGCGGCCGTGAGCTGATCGGCGGGCTTGGCGAGGAGGCGGCGGGCGCTCTCGGCGGCCGGGTCGGTCTTGATCGAGAGCAACTTGGCGTCAACGGATGACGTATTGAGGCGGAAGCGCCCGATGCTGTGCGCGGAGACCGCTTCATGGCGCATCACGACGACGAGCTTGGCGCCGGCCGGGATCGGTGTCGGCGAGACCGTGAAGATGGCCTTGCGCGGCACACGGTTCTTGGCCTCGTTGCCGCCGATGGCCCAGCCGGCCTTGTCGTTCGAAGCCTTCTTGGCCTTGCCCTTGGCCATCGGAGCCGGGGCGAGCTTGGCGATCGTCCAGCCCGGCTGGTCGAAGTCGGCTTCGGCCTTCACCAGGGGGACGGCGGTCGTCTTGCCGTCGGCGGTCTTGAGACGGACCTCGAAGGCGCTGAGCACGAAGTTGCCGTTGAAGGCGCGGCCGAGGCTCTTGTTGGGCAGCGAATCGTCGGGGAGGGCCTCGAGCCGGACGGCGGTCAGCATCGACCCGGCCGGGGTGGCTTCGATCACGTAGGTCTCCTTGGTCGCCGTCCCGCCCGAGACCAGCCAGGAGCCGTCGTCGAGCCGAGTGAATTCGGCGTTCTCCTTGGCGGTCACCTTCTCGCCGGCCAGAGGCTCCCAGGCCACCCCGACCTTGGAAAGGGCCGAGCGTTGCTTGGTGAGCCAGCCGGCGTAGGCCTCCGGCTGATCGGCCGGAATGGCCTTGAGCGCCTGTTCGGCGGCGGCGAGGGCGGCGGCGGCCTCATCGATCTTCCGCTGCTGCTCTTCGGTCGGGAGGGAGAGGACCGGTGGCGTGTTGCCGCCCGCGCGGGTTCGGCCGGAACCGCCGAACTCACCGAGCACGCCGGACTCGTCGTTGGAGTTGAAGTAGGCGAACATCTGGTAGAATTCCTTCTGCGAGATGGGGTCGTACTTGTGGTCGTGGCAACGGCAGCAGTTCATCGTCAGCCCCATCCAGGTCGAGCCGGTGGTCTCGATGCGATCGATGACGTTCTCGGCGAACCATTCCTCCACGATGCGGCCTCCCTCGCCGTTGAGGCGGTGGTTGCGGTGGAAGGCCGTGGCGACGATCTGGTCTCGGGTCGGGTTCGGCAGCAGGTCGCCGGCCAGCTGCTCGACCGTGAAGGCGTCGAAGGGCTGGTTGGTGTTGAAGGCCTTGATCACCCAGTCGCGGTAGGGCCACATCGTACGCTGCGTGTCGCTCTGGAAACCGTTGGAGTCGGCATAGCGGGCGAAGTCGAGCCACTGGGCGGCCATGTGTTCGCCGTAATGAGGCGAGGCGAGCAGGCGGTCGAGGGCCTTGGACCAGGCTTCAGGTGAGCCGTCGGCGAGGAACGCTTGCAGGTCGGCGTCGGACGGCGGCAGGCCGGTCAGGTCGAGCGCCGCACGTCGGAGCAAGGTGGCTTTGGGCGCCGGGCCGTTCGGGGTGAGGCCCTTGGCGGCCAGGGGGCCCGCGAGGAAAGCGTCGATCGCGTTGCCACCGGCGGGGATGGCCGGCACGGCGGGTTTCACCGGAATCTGGAAGGCCCAGTGACCTTGATATTCGGCGCCCTCCTTGATCCATCGTTCGACGAGGGTGATCTGGTCTTTGGTGAGCACCTTGTGGAACTCCGCCGGCGGCATGTGGTCGTCCGCATCGTCGGTGCGCAGGCGCTTCATCACCTCGCTGGCTTCCGGTTTGCCGGGGATGATGGCGGCCTCGCCGGACTTGCCGCCTTTGCGGGCGGCCTCGAGGGAGTCCAAGCGCAGGCCGCCCTTGATCTTGTTCTCGTCGGGGCCGTGGCAGGCGAAGCAAGTATCCGAGAAGATCGGGCGGATGTCGCGGTTGAACTGCACCTTCTCGGCGGAGACGGAGAGCGCGCCAAGGAGGCAGGCGGCGGTGAGGCTGAAGGGGGGAAGACGCATGGGGCGTGCGGTATGAGACAGGTTTAGTCTCCGGCCTGTTCCTTGCAACGGGGACTTAACGAAAAACCCCTCTTTCGAGGGGTTTTGAAAGGTGGCCGGGGGCCTTATTTGCTCGGCAGGTCTTTGAGTGAGATATTGCGGAAGGCGACCGGGTCGTTGTGGCCGGCAAAACCGAAGTAGCCTTCGGTCAGGCCAAGGCCGGGGCGCTTCTTCTTGCCCATGACTGAGGCGAGGTCGACCTTGGCGAGGTCGGCGTCCAGGATGACGAAGCCGTTGAGTTCGACCTTGATGGTCGAGCCCACGACGGTGACTTCCTGGAAGTTCCATTCGCCGATCGGGCGCTGGAAGCCGCGCTGGGCGCCGACCATGCCGTAGGCCGAACCGTGCAGCTGACGGGGGTCGAGCTTGCCCTTCACCTTTTCGTAGTCCTCGGCGAGGACCTGCAGTTCGCACATCGCATCATAGGCGGGGTCGCCCTTGCCGGGATAGCGGATCGCGAGACCATTGTTGCCTGCGGAAGGAAGCTTGAATTCGAGGCGGACCGCGAAGTCGCGGAGCTTGCGGTCGTAGTACGGGTGGCCGCCCTTGCCCTTCTTGCAGACGATGGCGCCGTCGACGACCTCGTAGTTGTCGACCGGTCCGGCCCAGCCGGTGAAGTCCTTGCCGTTGAAGGCCGACTTGAAGCCTTCGGCGGCCTTCGCGGCGAGGAGCTGATTGGCCTCGGCGCCGCCGATCTCGCGGATCGCGACGTTACGCCAGCGGATCGGGGCGCCGTGGGTCTGGAGGCAGATCGGGCCCTTCGCGGCGAGGGCGGCCTTGCGGTCGTAGTAGTTCTCCATGGTCGCATGATCGACGGTCTGCTTGCCGTTGAGCCAGACGCTGACGCGGGCGCCGACCATCACGATACGGAGGGTGTTCCATTCGCCGGCCGGCTTGTCGGCCAGCACCAGCGGATCCTTGCCGGGCTTGCCAGGGGAGTTGTTCCAGAGCGCGCCAGAGCCGAGCTGGGCCCCATGTTTGAAGGCCTTCTCGTCGGTCGGATCCCAGATCTGGACCTGCGGGGCGCCGCGGAGGTAGACGCCGGAGTCACCCTTCGGAGCCATGTTGTATTCCAGGGTCAGTTCGAAGTCGCCGTAGTCTTTGTCGGTCGTGGCGTAAGGTCCGGTGCCGGCGTTGTAGATCTCGCCGTCCTTGACGGACCAATGCTGCGCGAACTCGTCGCGCATCTTCCGGAGCATGGCGTCCTTTTTCTCGCCCGTGAGCTTGGCGACGCTGTGGGGATTGTAACCGTGCCAGCCGGCGAGGTCTTGGCCGTTGAACAACGAAGTGAAGCCGGCGGGGACATCGGCGGCGATCAGGACGGAGGTCGCGAAGGCGAGGAGGGCGGGGAGGAGGCGCATAGGTCGAGGAAGGGAGGTCGGGAGGACTGGAGGGCCGGAAAAATCAGAGGGGTTCGAGGGTGCAGCGCTTGACCTCGAAGGCGCCGCCTTCGACCTGCAGGCCGATGAAGCCTTCGGTCAGGTTGGTGCCGGTGGCCTTGTTCACTTCCTTGCCATTGACGAGGATCGTGACCGTGTTGCCGTCGCAGACCGTGGTGAAAGTGTTCCATTCGCCGGCCGGCTTCTCGGCGTCCGCCTGCTTGCCGAGACGATAACCGCGGATCTTGCCGGTCTTCTTGTCCTTGAGTTCGGTGCCGCCGGAAAGCGTGGCGCCGTTCCAGAAGTAGAAGTCGCCTTGGTTCTTGTGCATGCCCTGGCACTCGATGCTCTTCGGCCAGACCGCGTCCGGGGGCGTCATGTGCACGACCACGCCGGTGTTGCCCGGCTGGGTGAAGCGCCATTCGACGGTGAAGCGATACTGCTTGTAGCTCTGGGTGGTGCGGAGGAAGCCGCTGGGCTTGCCCGTGCACGCGAGGATGCCGTCCTTGATGGACCAAGAATCCTTGCCGGTTTCCGGGAAGACGACCCAGCCCACGGTATCCTTGCCGTTGAAGAGTTCGGTCTTCGCGGACGGCGTGACGGCGTCGGCGCCGAAGGCATGGGTGACGGCGGAAGCCAGCAGGGCGGCGGCGAGGGCAAGGCGGGGGAGGGGCATGGGATGACCTTAGGCTTTCGACCTAGCCGTTGAAGACAAAACGCCTAAATTAAACGGCGTTAAAGTGTCGTTTACCGCTCAGGCCATGATGCCCTTCACGATCTTGCCGGCGACGCCGGTGAGGCGCACGTCGAGGCCTTGGAACTTCACGTTCAGGCGGTGGTGGTCGATGCCCATCAGCGCGAGCATCGTCGCGTGCAGGTCGTGGACATCCACGACGTTCTCGACGGCGTTGTACCCGAGTTCGTCGGTGGCTCCGTAGGTCGTGCCGGCCTTCACGCCGCCGCCGGCGAGGAAGACCGAGTAACCAGCGATATGGTGGTCGCGGCCGGTGCCCTGACCCATGGGCGTACGACCGAATTCGCCACCCCAGAGGATCAGGGTGTCGTCGAGCATGCCGCGCTCCTTGAGGTCGCGGATGAGGGCGCCGGTCGCCTTGTCGACGTCTTCCGCGCCCATCTTCATGCCGTTGTCGAGGCCGCCGTGAAGGTCCCAGGCGCGGTGGTAGAGCTGGATCATGCGTACGCCGCGTTCGGCGAGCCGGCGGGCCATCAGGCAGTTGGAGGCGAAGGAACCGTCGCCGATCTCCTTGATGCCGTAGGCTTCGATGGTCTTGGCGGATTCGCTCTTGAAGTCGAGGAGCTCGGGCACGCTCGACTGCATCTTGAAGGCCATCTCGTACTGGGCCACGCGGGTGGCGATCTCCGGGTCGACGGTCTCCTGGGCCAGCTGGCCGTTGAGGCGGCGGATCTCGTCGATGACTTGGCGCTGGGTGCTCTGGCAGACGCCTTCCGGGTTGCCGATGTAGTGGACGGCCTCGCCCTTGGACTGGAACTGGATCCCTTGGTACTTGCTGGGCAGGACGCCGCTGGACCACTGGCGCGACGAGATCGGCTGCAGGCCGGTACGTCCGGCGGAGGTCAGCACGATGTAGCCCGGAAGGTCCTCCGTCTCGGAGCCCAGGCCGTAGAGCAGCCAGGAGCCCATGCTCGGGCGGCCCTTGATGATGGAACCCGTATTGAAGAAGGCATGGGCCGTGTCGTGGTTGATCTGCTCCGTCTTCATCGACCGCACGACGCAGAGGTCGTCAGCGACCGAACCGATGTGGGGGAAGATGTCGGTGAGCTCCATGCCCGACTTGCCCCACTTCTTGAACTCGAACGAACCCCCGCGGGCCTTGAGCACGGAGCCTTGCAGCTGGGCGATCTGCTGGCCCTTAGTGAAGGACTCCGGGAAGGGCTGGCCGTCGAGCTTCTTCAGGACCGGCTTGTTGTCGAAGAGCTCGAGGTGAGGCGGTCCGCCCGCCATGCAAAGGAAGATGATGCGCTTGGCCTTGACCGGCAGGTGCGGGGCCTTGAGCACCCCCTTGGAGAAAGGCGCGGCGTGCAGGTCGGCGAAGCCGGACTTCGCGGCGAGCATGGCGAAGGCCGCGCTGCCGAGGCCGTAGGCGCTCTTCGTGAGGAAGCTCCGTCGGTTGATCGACAGGGCGTGGGCGACGGGGTCGTAAGGGCGCATGGGCTTAGTAGCGGGTGATCGCTTCGTGAGAGTTGAGGAGGACGCGGCAGGCCTGCGTCCAGGCGGCGAGTTCGGCCGGATCGACGCCGGCGGGCACCGGAGCCTGGCCGATCTTGAGGAGCTTGGTCGCGTCTTCGGGGTGAGACTGGTAGTAGGCTTTCTGGCCGGCCACGAGTTTCTCGAGCGACGGACGTTCTCCGGCCCTGATTTCGCGGCCGACCGCGAGGCGGAAAGCGAGGGCGAGGCGATCCGCACCGGCCGGCGTCGTGAGGAGGCGTGCGGCGAAGGCGCGGGCGGCTTCGACGAAGGTCGGGTCGTTGAGCAGCGTCAGCGCCTGCTGCGGAGTGTTGCTGTAAGTGCGCAGCGCGGTGCACTCGTCGCGCGCCGGGGCGTCGAAGTTGACGAGCATCGGGTGCAGGAACATGCGTTGCCAGTGCATGTAAAGGCCGCGTCGCCACTGGTCCGGACCGGTGCTGGCGACATACGTACGGTTCGGGAACTGGATCGGCTCGTAGTAGCCGTCCGGCTGATAGGGCTTGGCGCTCGGACCGCCGATGTCCTCCGCGTGCAGGAGGCCGGCGACGGCGAGCGCGTTGTCGCGGATGAACTCGGCGTCGAGTCGGCGGGGATTCTGGGAGGCCAAGAGGCGGTTGGCCGGGTCGATCTCCTTGAGGTCGGGGCGCAGGCTGCTGCTCTGGCGGTAAGTCTGGCTGGTGACCATCAGGCGGATCATGCGCTTCACGTCCCAGCCCTTGTCGCGGAACTCGAGGGCGAGCCATTCGAGCAGCTCGGGATGGGAGGGGAGCTCGCCCTGCGAACCGAGGTCATCGAGCACGGCGCTGAGGCCGGTGCCGTAGAACGCCTGCCAGAGGCGGTTCATGAAGGTCCGGGCCGTGATGGGATTCTCTTTAGAGGTGATCCAGTCGGCGAGGTCCAGGCGGGTGAGGCGTTTCTGTTCGGTGCTCGTGCGCAAGCCCGGCAGGAAAGAAGGGGTCGTGGGCAGCACGACCGGCCCGGATTGGTCGAGGAAGTTGCCGCGTGGGAGCACGCGCACCTCCAGCGGCTTGGTGGCCTGCGTCACCATCGTCCAGGCGTAGCCTTGGTTCTGACGTCGGAGTTCGTCGTTCAGGGCGCGGGCCTTGACCAACGCTTCGCGGTTGGTCCCGGAAGTCGCCAGGTAGCACGGCATGGCGGCCGGGGTCGGCCGAGCGGAGGCCGCCGCGGCGAGATTGGCCGGGCTCGTGACTTGCAGCGGGTCGTGATGGCTGAGCGGAGAGAGCGACACCTTCAGGGTCAGCGCCGGAGCATTCTCGAGATGAACGACGAACTTCTCGTCGGGCTTGAGCGTCACCGGGGCGTCGAGGACCCAGACCGCATGGACGTCGGCGGAGGGCATCTTCAGCGCCCAACCCCCATTGATATCGGTCTGTTCGTATCCGCTGGCATAACGCGGCTCGCGGTGCGAAGCATCGGCGAGGGTCACGCCCACGCCACGTTCCTTGCCTTTGGCGTCGGCGATGGCGAAGCGTACGCCGAGGTTCGACGTGGCGTCGACGGGCAAGGAATCCTTCGGGAGGTCGATCCGCACCGAAGCGAAGGGGGCGCCCGGCGCATCGAGACGGAGGGCGAAGTCGTCCCCCTTGCCGAGGGCCTTCGGAACCTTCACCGAACTGTCGGCGGCGAAGGCAGTCGGTACGGGTGCGTCCGGCGCTTTGGCCTTCATCTTCGACTTAGCGGCGTCGGTGTTCTTGGGCGCACCCTTGGCCGCCTTGCCCGCGGCGGGCGGCGCGGGCTTGAGGAGCGAAGTGCCGGCCGGGCTGATCAGGCCTGAAGGATGCCTGGCTAGCGTGGCCGTGATGCTCTGCTGCCAGGCGTGATAGGCGGCGAGGGCCTGCGGGTCGGCCGACACAGCCTTGGCGGCTTCGGCGTAGTGCGCCTCGAGTTCGGCGCGGAGGCGGGCGTCCTGCCTGGCGAGGTAGGCGTTCTTCACGCGGGCCTCGGGGAAGAACGGATGGTCGTTGCCGACGCCCTTCAGCTCCGGTTCCGGCGTGTAGCTATAGTTCGCGTAGACGCCCCACTGCTTCACGTCGGCGAAGAAGGCCTGCAGGGAGTAGAAGTCCGCGGACTTGATCGGATCGAACTTGTGGTCGTGGCATTCCGCGCAGCCGAACGTGCTGCCCAGCCAGGCGTTGGAGACCGAGCGCACGCGTTCGGCGCCGTACTTGGCGAGATACTCCTTGGCCTGGGCGCCGCCTTCGCGGGTCATCATGTTCAGGCGGTTGTAGCCGCTGGCGGTCAGCTGCTCTTCGGTCGGGTTCGGCAGCAGGTCGCCGGCGAGCTGCTCGCGCGTGAACACGTCGAACGGCTTGTTGGCGTTGAACGCGTTGATGACGTAGTCGCGGTAGGGGAAGATGCGCTGGTTCTGGTCGCCATGGTAGCCGACCGTGTCGGCGAAGCGGGCGATATCGAGCCACCAGACCGCCATGCGTTCGCCGAAGTGCGGCGATGCGAGCAGGCGGTCGGCCTGCTTCTCGTAGGCGTCGGGAGAGGCGTCCGCCAGGAAGGCCGCGGTCTCGGCGGGCGTCGGCGGGAGGCCCGTGAGGTCCAGCGAGAGACGACGGAGCAGGCGCTCCTTGCTGGCCTCGGGCGACAGCGTCGTCTTCTTCTCGGCGAGCTTGGTGGCGACGAACGCGTCGATCGGATTCTTGCCGCCGGCGGGCATCGGCGGCACGACCGGCGCTTCGAGGGGTTTGTAGGCCCAGTGAGGTTCGTAGACGGCGCCTTCGGCGACCCAACGACGGAAGAGTTCCTTCTGGGCCGGCGTCAGCGTCTTGTGCGCTTCTTTCTCCGGCATGATGTCTTCGGGGTCGTTCGAGAAGATGCGTTTGATGATCTCGCTCTCCTCCGGCTTGCCCGGGACGATGGCGATCTCGCCGCTCTTGCCCGCCTTCAGCGCCTCTTCGCGGATATCCAGGCGCAGTCCGCCCTTGCGCGACTTCGGGTCGAAGCCGTGGCAGTGGAAGCAGGTGTCCGACATGATCGGACGGATGTCGCGGTTGAAGCGGACGGTGCCGGCCACCGGATCAGCTCCGAGGAGGCTGACGACGGCGAGGCAGGCGGCGGACGGCAAAAGGCGCATAGGGGATGTCGTTATGACAATCCCACAGGCCGAGGGTTTCAACGGATTAATGGGGAAGACCCCCTATTCAGCGGGCCTGCCAGTTCACCGCATCGATCAGGACGTAGCCTTTGGCGCCGGCGTTGCTGACCGTGACCTTGGCCGGACCGGCCGGGAAGCGGTAAGTGCCGAGCGGGAGCAGGCCGTCCTTCGCGCCCTTGCCGGTCAGGTCGGCGCGGAGTTCGGCGATCCCGTCGGCATGCTCGATCCGGACCAACGCGTCGCGGCTGCGGTTGGTGTTCGGGACGACCGCCAGGCTGACGGAGTAAGCGCCCGCGGCGGGCAGCTTGCCGACGAAGGCTCCGGAGGCGGCGCCGGCGGCGCCCTTGTCGTCGTGCCGATAACCCGAGCCGACGAACCCGCCGTTGGCGGAGCTCTGTTTCCAGTCGCCCGTGAGCACCGCCTCGTCGTCGTCGACCGTGATTCCCGGAAGGGAGGAAGCCGGCTTGGCGGAGCCGTGGCCCTTGGGCTTCTCCTTGGACGACTCATGCTCGAGCACCTGACCGTCGGCGAGCAGCCTAGCCCGGAGGGCGGCGTAAGGGACGTCCTGCACGGCGAGGTCGGCGTCGATCGCCAGCACGGCGGCAGTCGCGGCCGACTGACCCAGGATCATGAAGACGGGCTCCATGCGGATGGAACCGTAGGCGATGTGGGTGGCGCTGCAGGCCACGGGCGCGAAGAGGTTGGCGATCTCGCCGCGCTTCGGGACGAGCGCGCCGTAGGCGATCGAGTAGGGCGAGATATGCACGCCGATGTCGCCCTCGTTCTGCACGTTGCCTTCCGGGGTCACGTAGCGGCGGACGTTATGGGAGTCGATCGTATAGGAGCCCATCCCCACGGAATCCGGCGTCGGCTTCTTCTTCGTCAGTTCGTTCTCGGTCATCACGAACGCGCCGACCATGCGGCGTGCCTCGCGGACGTAGATCTGGTGCGGCCAGTGGCCGTTGTCCTTGAATTCGTCCTTGGGCAGGCCCCAGCGGTTGGCCTCTTCACGGACGTCGGCGGGTACGCGCGGGTCGTTGGCCAGGAACCACAGCAGGCCTTGCTGGTAGTCGCGGTGTTCCTGGATGATCTCGCGGCGGCGCTCGTAGGAGGCTTCCGGGTAGTCGTAGTTCATCCCGATGTTGTCGAAGCTGAACGGCCCGTGGTTGTTGGTGTCGGTCTTGCGGTTCGGCAGCAGGTCGAACTTATGGAACGTCTGGCGCCACCCGGCCTCGAAGACGCGGACGAGCAGCTCGTATTGCGACGCGTCGTAGTTCGCCGGCTTCGGGAAGGGGAGGCGGTTGTCCGGGTGGTCGGTCGCGCACCAGCGGAAGCAATAGGCCTGCACGCGCTTGTCGCCTTCGCCGCGCACGCCGGGCGGATCGGCGGAGATGCGGGGCAGCAGCCCGGAAGAGGGGTCGCCGGGGACCTTGTAGGCGCTGATCGGCTTCTTCACCGACCCGAAGTGGTGGCCGTGATGGAGGATGCCGACCTGGTTGCCGTTCCATTCCTCGCCGTAGGCGGAATTGGCTTCGCGGCCGACATGGTAGCTGACGCCGGCGGCGGCGAGGAGGTCGCCTTCGTAGGTCGCGTCGATGAACATCTTCCCGGCGAACTTCTTGCCGGAGAGCATCGTGATCTCGGCGATGCGTCCGTCGGTGACACGCACTCCCTTGGCGCGGTCGAGCCATTCGTCGCGGAGGACGGTCAGGCCGAACTCCTTCACGTAATCCTCGAAGACCTTCTCGGCCACGCTCGGTTCGAAGATCCACATCGTCCGCTCATCCTTGTCCATGGCGACGGTGCCTTGGCCTTTGTTGCCGAAGGCTTCGGTCTGCTGCCATTTCCAGGTCTGCGGCTTCTGGTATTCGACCCAGACGCGGTGGTAGAAGTTGCGGGCGAGACCGCCGATCACGGCCTTGTTGCCCGTGTCGGTGTAGCCGAGGCCGCCGCTGCTCAGGCCGCCGAGGTGGACGTCCGGTCCGACGATCACCACGGACTTGCCCATCTTCTTGGCTTGGACGGCGGCGATGACCCCCGCGGAAGTGCCGCCGTAGACGACGACGTCATAGGTCTCCGCGGCGGCGAGGCGCAGGGCGAAGAGGCAGGAGAGGGAGAGGCGGAGGAGCATGGAATGTCGAGGACTGGAGGGCAGGAGGGCCCGAGGACAAGAGGTGCTTAGCGGTCAGCGGTCGACGGAGTGCTTGGCGATGAAGTTCAGGATCGCGAGGCGCGCGGGGTCGTCAGGGTGGCGGAGATTATGTCCGACGGTCGCATGGTCGCGGTCGTCGATCCGCAGGGAGTAGTTCTCCGCGTGGCCGGCAGCCTTGAGGGTCGTCACGAAGAACATGTTCTCTTCGGCGCGGCTGAGCATGTCGTTCTGCGCGTAGATCGTCAGGATGGGAGGGAGGGACTTGCGGATATGGAAGGCGGGGGCGGCTTCGTCGGAAGTGATGCCGTAGCGGGCTTGGCCGCGTTCCTCACGGACGGTGTAATGGTTGAAGACCTGGCCGCTGACCTGGGCGATGCCGGCGACGTGGGCCAGCGAAAGTCCGTGCGGCTTCAGTCGTTCGGGGTCCATGCCCACGAGCAGGGCGAGGTAGCCGCCGGCCGAATGGCCACCGATGAAGACCTTGCGCGGGTCGCCGCCATGTTCTCCGATATGTCTCACCGTCCAGGCGAAGGCCGCGGCGGCATCGTCGACGTAGGCCGGATATTTCGCCATCGGGCTCAGGCGATAGTCCGGCGTCACGACCGCGACGCCGGCCCGGGCGAGGCTGGCGCGGATTTCGGCGCAATACTCCGAACGCAGGTCCTTGCCGCCGTTCTTCAGGCCGCCGCCGTAGAACCAGACGTAGGTCGGGAAGCCCTTCACGCCGACGGGCACGCTGAGGTCGAGCTTGCAGCGCTCCTGCTCGTAAGGCGTGAGCGAGATGACGTCGTCCTTGTAAGAGACGTCCTTGACGTCCCTGGTCTCGAGCGCACCGGCCCAGCTGACGGCGAGGCACAGCAGCAGGTGGGCGAAACGCTTCATCAGGCGATGATCGATTGGACGATCTTCCCGTGGACATCCGTGAGGCGGAAGTCGCGGCCCGAACTGCGGAAAGTGAACTCCTCGTGGTTGAAGCCGAGGAGGCGGAGGATCGTGGCGTGCAGATCGTGGACGTGGACGACATCCTTCACGGCCTTGAAGCCGAACTCGTCGCTTTCTCCGTGGATATGGCCGGGCTTCACGCCTCCGCCCGCCATCCACATGGTGAAACCGTGGCTGTTATGGTCGCGGCCGTTGATCTTGCCTTGATTGGAGCCCGGGGTCGGCAGTTCCACGGTCGGGGTGCGGCCGAATTCGCCGCCCCAGATGACGAGGGTCTCCTCGAGCATGCCGAGGCGTTTGAGGTCGGCGAGCAGCGCGGCGATCGGCTGGTCCGCTTCCATCGCCAGACGCTTGTGGTTCTTCTCCAGGTCGTCGTGACTGTCCCAAGGCTGGCCGGCGCCGTGCCAGAGCTGGATGAAGCGCACGCCACGTTCGGCGAGGCGACGGGCGATCAGGAACTGCCGGCCGAGGGTCGTATCGCCATACATCTCACGGGTCTTCTCCGATTCGCGGCCCACGTCGAAGGCGTCGGTAGCCTCGAGCTGCATGCGGTAGGCCATCTCGAAGGATTGCGCGCGCGCCTCGAGGGCGGCGTCCTGCGGGCGGACGGACTGATGGGCGGCGTTGAGCTTGGCCAGCAGGTCGAGCTGCTTGCGCTGGGCCGGGCGGGAGAGGCCGAAGTTGCGGATGTTCTCGACGAGCTCCTCGACGGAGCGCTTGGAAGTGTCGACGTAATTGCCTTGGTAGACGCCAGGGAGGAAGCCGCACTGCCAGTTCTGGGTCTCCTGGATGGGGAAGCCGCCGGGGCAGAGCGTCATGAAGCCGGGCAGGTTCTCGTTCTCGGTCCCAAGCCCGTAGGTGACCCAGGAGCCCATGGACGGACGGACCTGGCGGGCTTCGCCGCAATTCATCAGCAGCAAGGAAGGCTCGTGGTTCGGCACGTCGGCCTTCATCGAGCGGATCACGCAGAGATCGTCGGCGTGCTCGGCCGTCTTGGCGAAGAGCTCGCTGACCTCGAGCCCGCTCTTGCCGTAGCGCTTCCAGGTGAACGGTGAGCGGAAGGCCGCGCCGGTGCGGCGCTCGGTCGCGATATAGTCCCCGGGCAGCTTCTGGCCGTGGTATTTGTCGAGGGCGACCTTGCGGTCGAAGGTGTCGACCTGCGAGGCGCCGCCGTTGGCGAAGATATGGATCACGCGCTTGGCCTTGCAGGGCAGGGGCGGCTTGCGCGCGGCGAGCGGACGCAGCGGGTCGACGCGGATGTCGGCGCCAAGCAGCTCCTGCTGGAGCAGCGAGGCCATGGCGACTCCGCCGAGGCCCATGCCGACGCGGCGGAGGAACTCGCGACGCGAGCCGAGCGAGAGGGGGTCGATGTGGTGCATCAGTCGGCGAAGGCGAATTCGTTGCTTTGGAGGAGGACCTGGGCGAAGGTCGAAAGAGCCGACTGGCGGTCCGGCTTGCGGCCGAACTCGCCGGCGGCGGAGCTGATGACCTCGCCCGTCTGGGCGTCCTTGATGACCGGCGACCAGCTGAAGCCGTCGCTGTTGGACGTGCGGAAATTGTCGGCGATGAAGTCGAGTGATTCGCCTGCGGCCAGCTCTACTTCGGCGAGGGTCACGGCGCCGGAGGCTCCTCCGGCGACGACGACCTCCTTGAGTAGGCCGTCCCGCGACGAGGCCACCCGGGCACGAACGCCGTCACTGGCTTTGCTGCCCACCTGCAGGTCTCCTTCGATGCGATACTTGCCGGACGCCCCGGCGGTCCAGCGCCGGATGGCCGCGAGTTCGGACTTGTCTCCGGGGTGACCGCCCTTGGCGGACAGGAAGACGAAGGAGTACTTCTTATCGGGCAACTTGTCGGTAGGCGAGATTCGGTCCTTGGTGCGGACCGTCATCTCGGTGAAGGCGACCTGCTTCGTCTTCGGATCGTAACCCCCGAAGCCATTGGTCCAGGCCGCCGGCGCGGGGGCTTGCGACGCCTCGCGCAGGTAATCGAGGGCGAGCGCGGTCTCGTCGGCGCGCGGCGTCCGGGCGAGCACGGCCAGATAAAGCGCGCGGACCTTGGCGTCGTCGTCCGGCAGCGACGCGACCTTGGCGGCCAGCTCGTCGGCGAGCGATCGACCGAAGGGATGGTTGAGCATCCAGAGCGACTGCTGAGGCGTCGTGGTCTGGTTGCGCTTCGGGACATGATAGTCAGGGTTCGCGAAATCGAACGTCCGGAAGAAAGCCGGCAGGTTCTGTCGGTCGACATGTCCGTAGAGGGTGCGTCGGGGCGTGCCGAAGGCGCTGACCAGGTCGAAGGGCTGCCCGCCGAGCTTGGCGTCATCGAGTCTTCCGGCCACGCGCAGCATGCTGTCGCGCAGGGCCTCGAAATCCAGGCGACGGCGATGGGCGCGCCAGTGCAGGGAGTTGTCAGGATCCTTGGCGACGGCGTCGGCGCGGAGGTCGGCGGTCTGCAGGAACGTGCGCGAGAGGACGATCGAACGGATGAGTTTCTTGATCGACCACCCGTCCTTCATGAAGGAGCTCGCCAGATGGTCGAGCAGGGCAGGGTTCTGGCCGGGGGTGGTGCGGACGCCGAAGTCGCTGGGCGTCTCGACGAGCGGCTGGCCGAGCAGGTGCATCCAGACGCGGTTGACCATCACGCGGGCGGTCAGCGGATTGGTCGGGCTGGCGATGGCGTTGGCGAGGTCGAGGCGTCCGCTGCCCTGGGTGAACTCCTTGGGCGGACCTTCGGACAGGATGGAGAGATATTGACGCGGGACCTTCTTGCCGGGCCGCGAGGCGCTGCCGCGCAGGAAGACGACGCCTTGCACGGCCTTGGCCTTGTCTTGGATCGCCATCGCGTGCGGGGGGCTCTTCGGGCTCGTGGCTTTGAAGCCCGTGACATCGATCTGCAGTTTGTTACGGGTGTTGCGGTCAGCGATATTGTAGGTGCCGATCAGCGAAGCCGGTGTCATGGCCGTCGGGCCGCCGGGATGAAGGATGAGGTCACGCCAGAATTTCCATTCGGCCTGCGCGGCATGCTCAGGCTGGCGGGCCTCGGAGAGCAGGGCGGCGTAGGTCGCGGTCAGTTCGGCCAATTTGCTCGGCGCTTTGGCCTGCAGCCGGGCGCGGAGAAGCGGGTCGGCAAACTGGGATGGCTGGGACATCAGCGCGGCGAAACGCTTCGGGAACTCCTTTTCCGGGACGCCTTGAAGGCTCACCCAGGCGCCCCAGACGGGGTCGGTCGGCGAAAGTTTCGGCCTCAGCGCATTCTTCCAGCCACCGAGGACGGCCGCGTAAAGGTTCGCCGCCTTGGCCTTCTGATTGGAATCGAGCTTGGCGTCCTTGAGGGACTCCATGGTCAGGTTGAGATAGGCCAAGGTCTTCTCCGGCGAGAAGGAGAGATCGTAGCGGCTCTGGATGAAATCATGGAGCTTCTTCTCGCGGACGCCGAGTTCGGCTTCGAATTCCTCCGTCTCCTTCGTGCGTGCGAACGGTTTCAGCTGCGGGAGCTCCTTCGGTTCCTCGCTGGAATTGAAGATGGCGTAGAGGGAATAATATTCGGCGGTCGGCAGCGGGTCGAACTTGTGATCGTGGCAGCGAGAGCAGGCCATCGTGAGTCCTTGGGTGCCGCGCATGACGACGTCGATGCGGTCGTCGATGATGTCGGGGGTGCTGTTGAGGAAGCGACGCCCGAGCGTGAGGAAGCCCAGCGCGGCGAGGTCGCGGTTGTTCTCCGGGTCCTTGACGATCTGGTCGGCCGCGATCTGCAGGCGGAGGAACTGGTCGTAGGGCAGGTCGTCGTTGAAGGCTTTCACCACCCAGTCGCGATAAGTGTAGGCGTAAGGATAGCGGCGTTCCTCCTGGAAGACGTAGCCCTTCGTGTCGGCGTAGCGGGCGACGTCGAGCCAGTGACGGCCCCAGCGTTCGCCGAAGGCCGGCAAGGCGAGCAGGCGGTCGACCAGTTTCTCGACGGCCTGCGGGTCGCGGTCGGCGACGAAGGCGGCGATCTCGGCGGCGGTCGGTTGGTAACCGACGAGCGCGAGCGTCAGGCGGCGGATGATGACTTCGCGGCCGGCCTGCGGATTGAAGCCGAGGCCGGCTTCCTTGAGCCTCGCCAGGACGAACCGATCGAGGGGCTGGCTGACCTGGTCGAGGTCGGCCGCAGGCACGTCAGGAGGAGTCGGAGCGACGACCGGCTGGAAGGCCCAGTGCTTGCGAGGGTCTTGGGCGTTGGGTTTGGCTTCTTCCGGCCATGGTAAGCCTTGGCGCACCCACTCGGTGAGCGACGCGATCGCTTTCGGCGGAAGCTTCTCGTCTTCGCCGGGCATGGCGTAGACATCCGGCCCTTTGGCGTGGTTGACCGAGAGGATCAGTCGGCTGATTTCGGGTTTGCCTGGGACGACGACCGGACCGAGCTCGCCGCCCTTCAGGACGTACTCACGCGAATCCAAACGAAGACCGGACTTCTGTTTCTTCTCGCCGTGACATTTATAGCAATGATCGGCGAGGACCGGGCGGATTTCCTTTTCGAAAAACTCCAGCTGGGCGGACGTGGGCGCGAGGGAAGGCTCCGCCGCCCCGACCGAAGCGGCCAGGAAAAACGGAGCGAAGAGTTGCCGGAAAGACATCGTCAAAAGGGTGGGACAGGGCGGGGTGTCCTAAGTTCCTTAAACGTGTTGGCTGTCATCGGGATGTAAAGCCATGGGTGGGTATTTTAGCCCGATGCCGCCTTTTGGGCCAAGTTGGGGTTGAACCCGGCTGAAATCAGGGTGTCTATGGGGCACCCCCTAGTCACCTCATGTCTCACGTATCCCGTCAGGCCGGCCTCTCGCTGCTGGCCCTCCTCGTCTTGGTCGTTCCGGTCGCCGCCGCCGACCCCAAGCCGGTGGCTGAGTCGCCGATCCTGCTCGCCAAGGACAAGCAGCGCTTGGTCGACTTTTCCGCCGAGCTCAATGGCGCCAAGGAACTCTATCTCATGGTGGCGGAACTGGACGGCAATGCCTGCGACTGGGCGAACTGGATCGAGCCGGAGGTCGTCCTGATGGACGGCACCGTGCTCGACCTGACGAAGCTGAAGTGGATGAGCGCGGAATCTCTCGGCCAGACTCGCGTCGGCAAGAACTACGACGGCAAGCCCCTCAAGGTCGCCGGCAAGGAATACGCCCGGGGCATCGGCACGCATGCCAACTCCTTCATCGCCTACGAGCTGCCAGGACCTGCGAAATCTTTCCGCGCCAAGGTCGGTATCGATGACGGAGGCGCCATCCGGGGCGGCAAGCCCAGTTCGGCCGACGTCAAGTTCGCGGTCTTCACGACCCGTCCCGCCAAGTACAAGCCGGTCGATTTCGACAGCGGCCCGCTCGCCGTCCCGACGGAGCTCTTCACGGTGCCGGAAGGTTTCGAAGTCACCGTCTGGGCGACTTCGCCCCAGATCTTCAATCCGACCAACATCGATTTCGACGAACGCGGCCGCATGTATGTCGCCGAAGGCGTCAACTATCGCAGCAAGGCCGGCCGTCGTCCCGAAGGCGACCGCATCGTCGTCCTCGAAGACACCACCGGCGCGGGCAAGGCCGACAAGGTCACGGTCTTCACGCAGGAGACCAACCTCGTCTCGCCCCTCGGCGTCGCGCACATCGACGGCAAGATCGTCGTCTCGCAGCCCCCGGACCTCCTGGTCTACGCCGACGTGAACGGCGACGGCGTATTCGACCCCAAGGTCGACAAGCGCGAGGTGTTGCTGACCGGGTTCAACGGTCGCAATCATGACCACTCGCTCCACAGCGCGACCTTCGGTCCGGACGGCAGGTGGAACTTCAACCAGGGCAACACCTGCGGCCAGTTCACCGACAAGTCGGGCAAGACCTTCCGCATCGGCAGCCCTTACAATCATGGCGAATGGACCAAGCAGGCCGTCGACGCCCAGAAGGTCGCCGGCGTCCGCAGCGACGACGGTAACGTCTGGGTCGGCGGTTTCTCCGTGCGCATGAACAGTGACGGCACGAACGCCCGCATCGTCGGACATAACTACCGCAACAGCTACGAGCAGGCCATCAGCTCGTTCGGCGACATGTACCAGAGTGACAACGATGATCCGCCCGCCTGCCGAGTCTCCCTGGTCATGGAAGGCGGCAACGCCGGCTTCGCGTCCGCGGACGGACAGCGTTCCTGGGGGGCGGATAAGCGTCCTGGTCAGGAGACCCAGGTCGCCGAATGGCGACAGGACGACCCCGGTACCATGCCGGCCGGCGACGTCTATGGCGGCGGCTCGCCCACCGGCGTGGCCTTCTACGAGAACGGGGCGCTCGATCCGAAATGGAACGGACTCCTCCTTGCTTGCGAGGCCGGCAAGAACGTCGTCTTCGGCTATCTGCCCAAGCCTGACGGCGCCGGCATGAAGCTGGAGCGCTTTGATTTCCTCACCTCCAATAAGGACAAGGAATGGGCGGGCTCGGACTTCCTCGGTGGCAAGCCCACCGGCAATCTGAAGACCAAGTTCCGTCCGTCCGACGTCTGCGTCGGTCCGGATGGCGCCATCTACGTCGCCGATTGGTTCGACCCGGGCGTGGGCGGCCACGGCACGCGGGACAACGCCCTCGCCGGCACGATCTATCGTATCGCCCCGAAGGGCTTCAAGTCCGTCGTCCCCAAGATCGACCTCACCACCGTCGCCGGCCAGATCGCCGCCCTGCGTAGCCCCGCCCCGAACGTGCGCGCGGGTGGTTTCAATCGCCTCAAGGCCGCCGGTGACAAGGTCGTCGACGACGTCGCCGCTCTCCTGGCGGATGCCAATCCTTATGTCGCCTCCCGCGCGGTCTGGCTGCTCGCTCAGCTGGGCGACAAGGGTGTGTCGCTGGCTCGCAAGGAACTCGCTTCCGCCGACGACACCCGTCGTCTCGTGGCTTTCCGTGCCCTGCGCGCGGCCGACCGCGACGTCTTCGCCCTCTGCCAGTCGCTGGCCAAGGACAAGTCTCCGGCCGTCCGTCGTGAAGTGGCCATCGCGCTCCGTGACTTCAAGACCCCGGAAGCCGTCGCCCTCCTGGTGACGATCGCCCAGCGGTTCGACGGACAGGATCGCGCCTACCTCGAGGCCATCGGCCTCGCTTCGACCGACCGCGAGGCTAAGGTGCACGCCGCCATCGCCAAGGTCATGGCCAAGCCCGCCCTCGAGTGGACTCCGGCTTACGCCTGGCTTACCTGGCGTCTCCACCCGGCCTCGGCCGTCCGCGACGTCCGCGCCCGCCTGCTTTCCGGCAAGCTCAATGAAGCCGAGCTCAAGCGCGAGCTTACGACGCTCGCCTTCACCCGCAGCGCCGAAGCCGCCGGTACGATGGTCGAGCTCTCCCTCAACAAGCAGTTCGTTCAGGCGGACCTTGCCAAGTGGTGGGTCGGCAACCGCAAGGGCAGCCTCTGGAAGGCCTTCGATGTCGACGCGATCGTGAAGGCCCGCGACGGCGACGCCGCGGCGGCCAAGCTCGTCGCCTCCGACCTGCCGCCGGAAATGCCGGGTGCCAAGACCCTCGCTCCGGTCGAAGCCATCGCCGCCCTCAAGGGCGACGCCACCAACGGCAAGGCCGCTTCCGCCGTCTGCCAGGCCTGTCATAAGTTCGACGGCAAGGGCATCGACTTCGGCCCGGACCTGACGACCTACGCCAAGCAGCAGTCGCTGGACTCGCTGATCCTGAACATCGCCCAGCCGTCGAACAACATCTCGCACGGCTTCGAAGGTACGCGCGTGGTGCTCGACGACGGCATGGTCATCACCGGCATGGTGCTGTCCTCCGGCGATCCGCTCATGGTCAAGTCCATGGGCGGTCTGGTGCAGTCCATTCCGCGCGCCCGGATCAAGGAAGAGAAACACCTCGACCGCTCGCTCATGTTCACGCCCGCCCAGATGGGTTTGACCGAGCAGGGTGTCGCCGACATCGCGGCTTACCTGCGGAGCCTCTGATAGCAGGGCCAAGGTCAGGGCCCGGGCTAGGGCTAGTTGAAATCGGGTCGGGGTCCTGCGGGGCTCCGGCCTCTTTTGTGACGGAAATATCTAGCCCTAGCCCTAGCCGTGGCCCTATTTATTCCCCCATGCGTTCGCCCCTTGTCGCTCTGTTCCTTTCGGTCGGTCTGCTCTTTGGTCAGGCCAAGAAGCCGGTGAAGAAGACCACCGCTGCGCCGGTCACGGAAGCCCCTGGGCAGTGGATCCTCGGCACGGTCGGCGTGGGCAAGCAGAAGGATGGCTCCGTCGATTCGACCGGACTGAAAGGACTTGCTGTCCGCCTCGGTGATGACGGCAGGCGCGGCATCGCCTACGACCTGGACCTTTGCCGACCGATCGGTGCGTGGTGGGGCAAGTTCACGACCGAGATGAACCTGATGTCACGCGGCGACTACCCGACGGCCATCGGCGAGACGATTTTCGTCACCGGTGATTTCGCCGGCTTCATGCCGGGAGCCGACGCCGCCGCGCTTTCGCCACGGAAGGGCTTCGGACCGCTCCCGGCCGGGCAGGCTCGCTTCAAGGGTTTTCATAACGCCGGTCGCTCCCTGGTCATCCGCTGGTATGTCGGTGGCACGGCGGTCGACGAAGCCGCCGAGGTCGTCACGGCCAACGAAGTCCAGTTCGTGGTGCGCACGCTTGAGATCGCTCCCTCGGCTAAGGGCGTCACGGTCATGCTCGGCAAGTCCGCCGACGCCGCCCGGATCGTCACGCTGGGCGCCGCCAAGGTCGAGACGGTCGACGGACACGCCGTGGCCCGGGTCGGCGGTTCCGACGAGACTACGGTCGTCCGTATCGCTTACCTGCCTTCGGGCGTGCCGCTGCCTCAATCCTTCGACACCGACCTGCCGTCCAGGTTGCTCAAGGTCACCAAGACCTTGTGGCCCGAGACGGTGGAGACGACCGGCAAGCTCTCCGAGAAGGTCGGCGAACCTTACGTCGTCGACGACATCAAGCTGCCGGTGACCAATCCGTGGAAGGCGCCGATGTTCACCTCGGCCTTCGACTTCCTGCCGGATGGCCGCGCCGTGATCGCCACCTTCCACGGCGATGTCTTCATCGCCTCCGGTATCGATGACAAATTATCCAAGGTCACCTGGCGTCGCTTCGCCGCTGGCCTCTACCATCCGCTCGGGCTCAAGGTCGTGAACGGAGAGATCCTGGTCACCTGTCGCGACGGACTCTGGAAGCTGCGCGACACGGACGGCGACGGCGAAGCGGACCGCTACGACGTCTTCAACTTCGAGCTCCAGACCACGAAGAACTTCCATGAGTTCGTGTTCGACCTCCAGGCCGACGCCGCGGGCAACCTTTACTTCATCAAGGCGGGGCCCGTCCGCAAAGGCGGCCGCGGCTTCGACGAGATCTGCGACCACCACGGCGCGCTCTTCAAGGTCTCGCCTGACGGCAAGAAGTTCGAGGTCGTCGCGACCGGTTTCCGCGCGCCCAACGGCATCGGCCTGAGCCCGACCGGCCAGCTCACCACCGGCGACAACGAAGGCACCTGGACGCCCATGTGCCGGCTCAACTGGGTGAAGCCGGGCGGCTTTTACGGCGTGGTGGACCTCGCCCACCGCGCGACGCCCCCGACGGACTACGACCGCCCGCTCTGCTGGTTCCCGAAGGAAATCGACAACTCCAGCGGCGGCCAGGTGTGGGTGACCTCCGATAATTTCGGCCCGTGGAAGGATCGCCTGCTGCATCTGAGCTACGGCACCTGCTCGCTTTACGGCGTACTCCCGCAGGAAGTGACCTACAACGGCCAGCCCCAGATGCAGGGCGGCGTGACCCGTTTCAACGTCGACTTCGGCAGCGGCGCCATGCGTGCCCGCTTCAACCCCAAGGACGGACAGCTCTACGTGACCGGCCTGCGGGGCTGGCAGACCACCGCGACCCAGAACGGCTGCTTCCAGCGCGTCCGCTATACCGGCGCCACGACCCGCATGCCGATCGCTTTCGCCGCGACCAAGCAGGGCGTCCGTGTCGACTTCACGTGCGAGCTCGACGCCACGGCCGCGGCCGACGTTGCTAATTGGAACGTCGAGATCTGGAACTATGTCTGGTCCTCGGCCTACGGCTCGCCGGAGATCTCTACCGCGGAGACCAAGGTCGCCGCGACCGAGCTCGGCAACGACGGTCGCATGCAGTTCAGCAAGGCCCAGCTGGCGGAGCGCAAGCACGACCCCCTGGTCGTTAAGTCCGCGACCCTGTCCGCCGACCGCAAATCCGTCTTCCTCGCGCTTCCTGACCTCCGTCCCGCCATGCAGATGCAGCTTAAGTATGAGCTAAAGTCCGCGGATGGCGCCGAACTACGAGGGCAGGTGATCAACACGATCCACGCCTTGGCGGAGTGAGCTGAGTCTAGCTACGGAAACGCATGATCCGGCGATATTCCGCGGGGGTCATGTTCTCGGAGCGTCGGAAGGCGGCGAAGAAGGAGTTCAGGTTCGGGTAGCCGCAACGGTGGGCGATCGCCTCGATCTTCTCGGAGGAGCCGGCGAGCAGGCGCTTGGCCGAGTCGATGCGGACGGTGCGCAGGCGGTCGCCGGGCGTGCAGCCGACATGCTTCACGAAGGCCTGGCGGAGGCCGCGTTCGGACATATGGGCGATGGCGGCCAGTTCCTTGACGCCCAGCGGGCCGGCGAAGTTGTCGGTGATGTGGTGCAGGGCGCGGACGACGCCTTCGTGGCCGGTGGCCAGGATGTCGCTGCTCATGCGGGTGATCACCCCGGCGGGCTGGATGCGGATCGGTTCGGGCGGGGGCGTCTCGCCGCGCATCAGCCGGTCCAGGAGCTCGGCCCCACGGTAACCTTGCTCCTCCAGGTTGGTGTCGACGCCGGAGACGTACTTCTTGATCGCACCGACGGAGAGCAGGTAGTCGTCGATGCCCACGATCGCCACCTGCGTCGGTACGTGCAGGCCGGCCTCTTCGCAGAGCTCGCGGACCTCGACGGCGAGGGTGCCGTTGGCGGCGAAGACGGCGAGGGGCTTCGGCGCGGCCTTGAGGCGCGTGATCAGCCAGGCCCGTCGGCGCTGCCATTCGTCGCGGGCGTCGGTCTTCTTCCCGGTCTGGGCCCAGCGCAGGTTCTCGCAGGGAAGTCCGCGGCGCCGAAGGGACTCCATGAAGGCCTGCCCACGCTCGACCTGAGACCAGTTCTCGGTGTCGCTGAAGAAGCAGAAGTACCCCATGCCGCGTTCGATGAAATGTTCGGCGGCCAGTTCGCCCGTCTTCGCGTGGTCCTGCACCACGTGGGCGAAGGGAGTCCCGCGGCGGCGCAGGGAGAAGTCGACCGTGGGTTTGTCGGCCTTGAGGACGAAGTCGGCGAGGTCGTCGCCGGCGCCGAGCCAGGCGAGGATGCCGTCCCCGTCCCAGCCCCATGGGATCACCTTCTCGTGGATGATGCTGTGCGAGGCCAGGTGCCAGCGGTGCTCGGAAGCATAAGTGGCGATGCCTTGGAGCAGCCGATGGTCATACCAGCCAAGGGCGAGAAGCACGTTCCGGGGGCGTTTCATGGCTCGGGGCGGCGCGTCAAAGCTGAGGATTTATAAATCGGCACACGCGGTCTTCGGGTCGGTCGAGGTGCGGCGGCGGGTCTGGGTGGATGAATTCCCATTGTTTAATGGGCTATGACGCAATCCTGAGCCAAGGCCAGCCGCGTGCAACTGCCGATAACTGCAAGAAGTATCCGAATAACGGAATACCGACGAAACTGTCTCTGGTCAGGCGTCCTTGCGGGCGTCGAGTTCCATCCAGCGTCCCAGCGCTTCGGCGTGTTCGGCTTCGGCGGCGTGGAGGCGCTTCTGGAGCGCCGCGGCCTTGGCGCCGCCGTCCTTATAGATCTCAGGGTCGCCGAGCTGGACGCTGATCTGGGCCTGCTCGGCTTCGAGCTGCTCGATCTTGCCGGGCAGCGTCTCCAGTTCCTTGCGTTCCTTGTTGTTGAGCTTGGCGCCGGAGTGGGCCGGAGCGGAAGACTTCGGAGCGGCGGTCTTGGAGGCCGTGCCGATCGCCGCCGTGCGCTTGGCCACGGCGATGCGGGCGAGTTCATTGCGCCAGTCGGTGTAGCCGCCGGCGTGTTCGGTCACGATGCCGTCACCTTCGAAGACCAGCGTGCTGGTCACGACGTTGTCGAGGAAGGCACGGTCGTGGGAGACCATGATGAGCGTGCCCGTGTATTCGACGAGGATGTCCTCGAGCACGTCGAGCGTCTCGGCGTCGAGGTCGTTGGTGGGTTCGTCGAGCACGAGCACGTTGGCCGGCTTGGTGAAGAGGCGGGCGAGCAGGAGGCGGTTGCGTTCGCCGCCCGAGAGAACCTTGGCTTTGGAGCGGGCGCGCGAAGGGTCGAAGAGGAAGTCCTGCAGGTAGCTGATGACGTGTCGGGAACGGCCTTGGACCGAGACCGTATCGCTGTCGCCGGCGAGGTTCTCGGCGACGGTCTTGTTATCGTCGATCTGGTCGCGCATCTGGTCGAAGTAGACCACTTCCATCTTCGTGCCGAACTTCAGATTGCCGGAGGTCGGAGCCAGCTGGCCGAGGAGCATCCTGACCAAGGTCGTCTTGCCGGCGCCGTTGGGGCCGATGAGGCCGACCTTGTCGCCACGGTTGAGGACGAAGCTGAAGTCCCGGATCAGGGGCGTGCCCGACGGGTAGGCGAAGGCGATGTTCTCGGCTTCGACCACGCGGACGCCGGAGCGCTCGGCTTCGCTGATCTCCATCTTGGCCGAGCCGGTGGCCCCGCGCATGGCGCCGCGCTGGGCGCGCATCTTGATGAGCGCTTCCATGCGGGCGTTCGATTTCGTACGGCGGGCGCCCGGGCTGCGTCGGGACCAGGCTTCTTCCTGGCCGAGTTTCTTGTCGAAGGCGGCGCGCTGGCGTTCTTCGGCGACGAAGAGCTCTTCCTTACGGACGAGGTAGGTGTCGTAATCGCAGGACCAGCTGGCGAGCTTGCCGCGGTCCAGTTCGATGATGCGGTTGGCCATGCGCCGCAGGAAGGCGCGGTCGTGCGTGACGAAGAGCAGGGGGATCTTCTGTTCGAGCAGGAACTCCTCCATCCAGAGGATGGAATCCAGGTCCATGTGATTGGTCGGCTCGTCGAGCAGCAACAGTCCGGGCTTGGCGGCGAGGGCCTTGGCGAGGAGGCAGCGGCGCTTCAGTCCGCCGGAAAGGGCGTCGAAGGCGCGGTCTTCGGGGAGGCCGAGACGGGCGATCAGGTCGTCGACGCGCAGGTCTTTCTCCCAGTCTTCGGAGGCGTCGTCGTCGCGGAGGCCGGAGGTCACGATGTCCCGGACGTTGCCCGGTAGGCTGTCGGGGATCTCCTGGGTCAGGCGGGCGATGCAGACGCCCTCGGGGATGGTCACCGTGCCCGTATCGGGGGCGGTCTCGCCGGCCGCGATGCGCATCAGGGTGGTCTTGCCGGCGCCGTTTCGGCCGAGCAGACAGACGCGTTCGCCTTCCTCGATCTGCAGGTTGAGGTGGTCCAGGACGGGCGGACCGCCGAAGCTGACATAGACGTCGAGGAGACTGAGGAGGGCCATCG
>JBEEPO010000012.1:0-44800 GCA_041191065.1 Verrucomicrobiota bacterium
GAAGGCGCCGACGGCAATCCCGACGCTTTCGATGCCGACTGGCCGGTGCTCGGCCCCTGCCCCGTCAGCGGCCTGCCCGTGCAGCACACGCCGACGGCCGGTTACCGCGTCTGCCCGCACAAGGCGCAGGAAGCCGGCGCCAAGAAGACCTTCAGCCTGAACGCCGAGATGCTCAAGTGCCCCGTGTCTCCGGACGACGTCCGTCGCCTGCTGAACGAGGGCAAGACCGGACTGAAGAAGTTCGTCTCCAACCGTACGAAGCGGACGTTCGAAGCCTTCCTCGTCGCCGACAAGGCCAAGGGTTGGTGGTTCGAATTCCCGCCCCGCAAGCCGAAGGCGGCCAAAGGCGTTCCCGCCGAGAAGAAGTCCGACGAGCCTTTCTGATCAGCGCTCCCAGGCCTGGCGCGGGATCCGGAGCTCAGGGCTGACCCCGAGCGCTTCCTCCATCGAGCGCAGGCGCTGGAGGTCGTCGGGGAAACCGTCCTCCTTCGGCAGCATGCGCGTCGTCCAATACTGACGGAGCCAGCGGTAGGCCTCTTCCCGGCGACCGTCCTCCCAGAGCGTCTGCGCGCAGATACGGGCGGCGTACCAAGGGGCGTCGGGGGCTTCGGCTGCGGTCTGATAATAAGCAGCGGCAAGCCGGTGATCCTTCAGCTTGATCTCGGCGAGTTGGGCGGCGCACAGCACCAAAGGCGTCGAGACTTTGGCGTGCCCCCGGCCCTCTTCCAGGATCTCGATGCCGCGACGAGCATAGGCCTTGAAGAGCCTGTCCTGGGTCTCGGCCGGCACCTTGGCGTAGCCGCCCCGCTTGCGGATCTCCCAGTGGGCGAGGTCGAAGCCGACCGCGTATCCGGTGTTCTCCCAGAAGTAGCGTGAGTGCGGATCCAAGGCGCAGGCGGCCCGCATGAGGGCTTCGCAGCCGGCCCGGTCGCGACGTTCCCAGAGCACGTAGCTGCGGATCCAGGTCAGGTCGGCGACGACCGTGCGCAAGCCGCCGAGGATGCCCAGCAGCACGCCTTGCCCCAGCGTCGGCTCCAGTTCCTTGCGGCCGATCTCGGGGATCTGCGGCCGGACGCCCCGCCAGGAAAACTCCGCCATGGTGCCGGCGGCGAACAGCGCGAGGCCCGCGCACAACCAAGGCGCGAAGCGACGCATCAGATCTCCCTCCGCTTGAAGAGGAGCGCGCCGAGGAAGACGTAGGCGGCCATGTAGGCCGCGCCCGCCAGGGCCACGGCCCCGACGGCATCGGCCGGTACGCCCGTGGCGCCCAGGACCAAGGCGTCGCCGATGTTGAACTGCTGGAGGTTCGGCAGGAGCCGGCTCGTGCACCAGAGCACGGCCTGATAGGCCGCCGACTCGGAAGGCTTCAGGACGGCGTCCTGAGCGATCCACTGCAGCTGGCCGGCGACGACGGCCAAGGCTCCGACGACGACGGCGTAGAGGAATGTCCGGGCCACGGCGGAGATCGCGAGCACGATCGATGCGACCACGCCGAGACGCAGCCACTGCAGGAGCGCGAACTGCGCGAGACCGGAGGCGCTGAACGTCGGCGGCACTTTGCCCGCCTGCTCGGCGAGCAGGAGGAGTTCCTGTTCGCGAGCCCAGAGGACGACGCCGAGGAGGCCCGAAAGCACGGCCACGAAGACGCCGAGCACGGCCCAGGCGCCGACGAACTTGCCGAGGAGGAATTCGCCGCGGCCCAAGGGCTTGGCGAGCAAGGTCAGCGCCGTCTTGTTGTCCATCTCGCTGAAGAAAAGCTGGGCGGTCATCACGACCGCGAGCACGGAACCAAAGAGGAACATCCCGCCGAAACCGAAGTCGGCGATGAACTTGAGTTCGCCGTGGCCGAAATCCAGGACCCGGAAGGAGACCGAGGATAGCGCCATCGCCGCCCCCAGGACCAGCAGGAAGGCGAAGAAGCGCTGGCGGACCGCCTCGAGGAAGGTGACCCGGGCGATCCAGGAGACGCGTTGGAAGGAGGCTTGCATGGGGTTCAGGCGTCGCGGCTGCCGGTGACGAGCTCGCGGAAGAGTTCCTCGAGGGAGCGGCGTGGGTGCGTGACCGAGGTCACGACGGCGCCATGCGCGACCAAGGCCGCTTCGGCGGCTTCCCGGGCGGCCGGCGACATCGATTCGACGGTGAGCACATGCCGGTCCCGGCGCGACAACACGTCGTCGACGCGGCCTTCGAGCACGAGTTTGCCGCGGTCCATGATCGCGACGCGGTCGCAGACTTGTTCGACCTGGCCGAGCAAGTGGGAGCAAAGGACGATGGTCTTACCCTTGGCACGCATGGCGTGGATCATACGGCCGATCGCGGCGGAACCGACGGGGTCGACGCCGGCGGTGGGCTCATCGAGGATGACGAGCTCAGGGTCATGGACCACGGCCTGCGCGAAACCGATGCGCTGCAGCATGCCTTTGGAGTAGGTGCCGATGGGGCGGTCGGCGGCTTCGGTCATCGCCGCCAGGCCGAGCGCGTCTTCGACGGCCGCCGCGACGTCCGCGGAAGGCACGCCGCTGAGCTGGGCGCAGTAGCGGACGAGTTCCCGGCCGGTCAGGAACTTATGGAAATAAGGCGCCTCGGGCAGGAAGCCGGTGCGGCGGCGGGCTTCCGGCGTGGCCGAGGGACAACCGAGGATGCTGACTTCACCGGCCGTGGCGGAGACCAGTCCGAGCACGATCTTCAAGGTGGTGCTCTTCCCGCAGCCGTTCGGGCCGAGCAGTCCATAGACCTGGCCGCGGGGAATCTCCAGGGAGACATCGTCGACGGCGCGCAGCTTCAAGCCGCGGAGACCTACCCGGAAATCTTTCGTCAGATGGCGGACCGAGATGGCGGAAGTCATCGGCGGATGGAAAAGTCCGCGCAGGTGCGGAGGCCGGCGAAGGTCTTGATCTCCTCCCCGCGGATATGTCCGTCGAGGGACCTGGCGATCTGGTCAGTGAAGGCCTCGACCTCGGCTTCGGCGCCTTCGGCGTGCAGGTAGACCCGGCCGTCGGCGAGGTTCTGGACATAGCCGGTCACGTCATAACCGCGGGCCAGACCGAGGACTTGGGCCCTGAAACCGACTCCTTGGACGTGTCCGACGTACCAGACATCACGATGGGAGACATGGGTTGACATAGCCTTAACTTCGGGAAATGTTTACTACTCAGCCAATCCCAGCAACCGCAATCCTATGTCCCTCCACCTCGCCATGCTCGACGGCCCCGTCTTCTGGGCCATCCTCGCCGTAGCCCTGCTCCTTTTCGGTGGCTCCAAGATTCCGGAGCTCGCCCGTGGCCTCGGCAAGGCCAAGCGTGAATTCAAGAAGGCCTCCGAAGAAGTCGAGTCCGAGATCCGCAACGCCACCGAAGAAGACGAGCGTCGCAAGTACCGCCAGAAGCAGATCGAAGAAGAAGAACGCGCCGCGGTCCGCGCGAAGATCGAAGCCGAAGAACGCGCCAAGCGGGCGCAAGACGGCAAGCAGAACTGAGACCCGAGGGGCCTGCCAAGGCCCCTTTTCATTGCCAGATGTTCACCGGGCTCGTCCAAGGCGCCGCACAAGTCGTCTCGCTTTCTCCCCGTGAAGCCGACGGCGCCCGCCTCACCCTTTCCCACCCCATCCTGGCCGCCGCCCGTGCCGGGGACAGCATCGCCACGAACGGATGCTGCCTGACGGTCGTCGATCCGCGCGGCGACACCGCGAGCTTCGATCTCCTGGCCGAGACCTTGCGCCTGACCAACCTGGGCGAACTGAGGGCCGGCGGCATCGTGAACATCGAGCCCAGCCTCCTCCCGACCGACCGCATGGGCGGCCACTTCGTGACCGGCCATATCGACTGCGTCGGTACGATCGCCTTCCTCGGACGCGAAGGCGCCGACTGGAAACTCGATATCGCCGCGCCGGAAGCCTTGCTCCGTCACGTGGTCCGCAAGGGCTGCGTGGCCGTGGACGGCATGTCCCTGACGGTCGCCGACCTCATCCCGGGCGGATTCCGCATCTGGCTCATCCCCCACACCCTCGAAGTCACCAACCTGTCCCGCCGGAAGGCCGGCGACCGGGTGAACCTCGAGTCGGACCTCCTGGCGAAATACGCCGAGAAACTCCTCGGCAAGGCCTGAGCCTCAGGCCGGATCAGCGGAAACCGCCCGCAGCTTTGCCTGCAGGCGCGCCGCGACGGCTTCATCAGCCTCGCCCTCCGCGGGCACCGCTTCGCTCACGACGGTAAGATCGACGCGGGAGAAAGGCAACGGCATCGCAAAACGATCCCAACTTCCGAACCGGAAGCATGAGGCGTAGCGGATGCCGAGCAGCAGGAACGGGCGTCCGGTCAGACGGGAGAGAGCGATGGCGCCAGGCTTGAAGACGAGCGCCGGGCCTTTCGGCCCGTCGGGGGTGATGCCGGCGTGGTGTCCCGCCCGCATGGCGCGCGTCAAGGCGATCAAGGCGGCGGCGCCACGGCGATTAGAAGAGCCGCGCACAGCGGTGATGCCCATCAGCCTGAAGAAAGCGACCAGCCAGGCGCCATCCTTGCTCGTGCTGATGAGCGCCGAGATCGGACGGCCGAAGAGCCTTTGGGCGATCAAAGGGGCGATGAAGAGCTTATCGTGCCAGAGGAGGAGCACCGAAGGTCCGTCGGCGTCGTCGAAACGGTCCAGATCGCTCCGGAAGCGCAAGGTCGACAGCCAGAGGCGAAGCGTCAGCGCCAACGGCGCCACCCAGAGCCAATGATACCAATGCACCACGAACGGGGCGTCAGGGGGCTCTGGACGATGGTCGGGCACGCCCTTCTCTCTCACCCCCCGGCCGATATTTCAACCCATTACGCCGGCAGGCCGAGAGCCTGACGCACCGCAGCCCGGCCCAGGAGATGACGCAGCGGGGTCGAGAACATCTCCGACTCGGCCGCAGACCAGGCCGCCGTCTCGGCGGGAGTCCGCCACAGCACCGAGTCCACCTCGAACGCGGCGACCGTGACCGCATGATCGCCCCGCAGCAGATAGCTGCGCACGAACTCATGGCCGAGCTCCGGATGGCAGGGGGCGTAATCGATCTCCTGCAGGGCTGCCGGCGCCACGGAAACGCCCAACTCTTCGCGGAGTTCGCGGACGGCGGCGGTCAGGTAATCTTCACCCGAGTCGACATGGCCCGCGCAGGAGGTGCTGAGCAGCCCGGGACAGTTGTCCTTGGCATAGGAACGCCGCTGCAGGCAGAGCAGGCCATCCGGGCGCAGCCAGAAGATGTGGATGGCGCGATGGCGGAGCGAGCGACGATGGATTTCCCTCCGGAACTCCCGGCCGACGACATGGTCATGCTCGTCGACGACATCGAAGACCTCGTCCGGGGACTGGCCGACTTCGCGGAGATTCATCGTCCGAGATCCATGATGATGTTCCACCGTTTGGTCAGCTCGCGGTCGTGCTTCTTCCAATCGGGATCCCAGGCGGCGAGCTGATTCCAGAAACGGTCCGAGTGATCCATGTGACGGCGATGGGAGAGCTCATGCAGGATCACATGGTCATGGAGCATCGGCGGCAGCAGGATCAGACGCCAGTTGAGCGAAAGCGTCCCCGTGGCGGAGCACGAGCCCCAGCGGGTGGTCTGGTCGCGGACGCTCACCTGCTCGACCGTGACACCTACCTTGCGGCTGAGACGGTCGACGGCGAGGGACAGTCCCGTCTCGGCGAGCCGCCGGACGACCCGGACGGCACCTGGCTCGGGATCGTCCGACGGCATGACGAGGCTGACCTTGTCCTCGGTCTTGGAGATGCGGATGGAGCCGCGCGTCCCCTGCTCCAACTCGATGGCCAGCAGACGGTCGTCCAAGGTGACCCAGGGGAACTTGCGCAGGTGCGAAGTCAGGGAAGGCTGCACCGTGCGGGCCTTGGCGAGCACCCGCTCGAGCCACGGAAGATTATCACGCAGGAAGGCCAGCGCCGAAGCATGCGAAGTGTGCGGCGGATAGGAAAGGATGACCTTCGGGCCAGGCTTCACCGACAGACGGACACGCGTGGTACGCACGGAGACCTTCGGCCAGACCTGCACGGCCTTCCCCGCGACGTGCACCGTGATCGGCTGGTCGTCCTGTTCCATGCTCAGCTTTGCGACGCCTGTCGCTCGGCCTCGGCGACGACTCCGGCGGTATGACGGCGCAGGGCGGAGTCCGGATCGATGCCCGCATCGCGGCAGGCCGCGACGAGGGCGAAGAGCTGCCGGCCGGCCGACGCTTCGGTGAGGCCTTTGGACTGAGCCTCGACGGCGTAAATGTCGACCGTCTCGCCGACGACGAGCTGCTTCTTGCGGACCTGCTTCCAGACCTCGCGGGCGGTGAGCAGCGCGTTCAGGGAGGGCGGGAGATCCTTGAAGACCGTCGTCGGCTTGGCGCCCTTCTCCCTGAGCTTGATCTGCTCCCACTGCGTGACGACCGCATCGGAAGAACCGAGTTTGGCGCCGTCGCCGAAGACATGGGGATGACGACGCACCATCTTCTCGTTCACTTCCCGGGCCACGTCGTCGAAAGTGAATTGGCCGGCTTCGCTCGCCATCTGGGCATGCATGGCGACATGGAAGAGCAGGTCCCCCAGTTCCTCGCGCAGGTTCTCGACGTCATCGCGGTCGATGGCCTGGACGAGCTCGGCGACTTCTTCGACCAGACAATCGCAGATGGTGCGGTGGGTCTGTTCGCGGTCCCAAGGGCAGCCGTCAGGAGCGCGGAGTCGGGCGGTGGTCGCAAGCAGGAGGTCGATGCCGGGCATGGAGCGATGCAGAAGGGTCGAAGGATGGGAGTCAAAACGATTGCCAGAAGGCCGGGGAGCGCTTGCTTAAGACCAGTGGACAAACTGACCGAAATCATGGACGCCAAGCGCCGGGAAATCGCCCCGTTCGCCCGTCCCGTCGCCGACGCCGAACTGGCGGCCTTCGCCGGCCGGCATTCGTCGCCCGGATTCCGTCAGTCCTTGGCGGCCCCGGGCCGCCTGACGGTGATCGCCGAAGTCAAGCGGGCCTCGCCCAGCGTCGGCCAGATCCGCGAAGGCGTCGACGCCGTCGCCCAAGCCCGGGCGTATTTCGCCGCCGGCGCGGACTGCCTCTCGGTCCTCACCGAGACCAAGTACTTCAAAGGCGAGCTCAAGGACCTGGTCGACGTCGTCCGCGACCAGGCCAGCTGGCCGCGCCCCCTCCCCTGCATCCGCAAGGATTTCATGGTGCACCCCTACCAGGTGCTCGAAGCCGCCCAGGCCGGTGCGCGCTGCGTCCTGATCATCGTGCGCGGGCTCACCGACGACGAGATCCGTCCGATCCACCGTTCCGCCAAGCTGGCCGGTCTCGACACGCTCTTCGAGGTGCATGACGAAGCCGAGCTCGAGCGCGCCCTGCGCCACGACCCCGACATGGTCGGCGTGAACAACCGCAACCTGTCCACCTTCCAGATCGACCTCTCCTTCGCGGAGCGGGTCATCCCGCACATGCCCAAGTCCGTCCTGAAGGTCGCCGAGAGCGGCCTCAAGACCGCCGAAGACGCCGCCCGCATGCGGGCCGCCGGCGCCGACGCCCTGCTGGTCGGCGAGTCCCTGATGCGCGCCGCCGATCCGGCCGCGCTGATGAAGGCGTTGCAATCCGCATGAACGAAGGCCCCCTTTCGGCGAACGAGACCCGGGACCTGCTGGCCCGCCTCTCGCACATGCCCAAGAAGTGGCTCGGCCAGAACTTCCTGATCGACGGCAACATCGTCCGTAAGTCGCTCGAACTCGGCGAAGTGAAGTCCGGCGATACGGTCGTCGAAGTCGGCCCTGGGCTGGGCACGCTGACCCGCACCCTGCTCTGCGCCGGCGCGGACCTCTATGCGGTCGAGGCCGATCGCACGATGCACTTCCACCTGACGGAATCCTTGCTGCCGCGCTTTCCCAAGACCTTCCATCTCAAGGAAGGCGATGCCGTGGACTTCCCGCGGGCGGGCCTGGCCGACGCGACCGACGGCTCGTTCAAGGTCATCGCCAACCTGCCCTACGCGATCTCGACCCCTTGGATGGACGCCATCTGCGCCGGCCCCCACCCGTCGATGATGGTGCTCATGCTGCAGCGCGAAGCCGCCGAGCGCCTCACCGCCGAAGTCGGGACCGGACATTGGTCCGCCGTCACCGCCCAGGTCCATCTGGCCTTCGAGAAGATCAAGGTCCATCCGGTGCCCGCCCAGTCCTTCAATCCGCCGCCCAAGGTCGACTCTTGCCTGCTCGTCCTCCGCCGCCGCCCCGACGCCCGCCGGCTCAGCCCGCGCGCGCGTGAAGTCGCCCGCATGCTGTTCACCCAGCGCCGCAAACAGGTCGGCTCAGCCGCCAAGAAGCTCTTTCCGGACGCCCCGGACGTCGCCGCCTGGTTGGCCGACCTTCCTCGCTACGGGCTGACCAGCCTGGCCCGGCCCGAGACGATTCCGGCCGAAGCCTGGCTGACCCTCTGACGCCTGGGGTTGCATTTCGTCCCGTCTCCGCTCCTTATCCCGCCATGTCTGTCAAAGTAGGCCTCGTCTCCCTCGGTTGCGCCAAGAACCTGATCGATTCCGAGATCATGATCGGTCACCTCGCCAAGGCCGGCATGTCCATGACCCCGGACGCCGCCGAAGCGGACGTCGTCATCGTCAACACCTGCTCCTTCATCGACGCCTCCAAGCACGAGGCGCTCGAGGCCATCTACGAGATGAGCGAAGGCAAGGCCACCGCCCGCAAGAAGGGGCAGAAACTCATCGTGGCCGGCTGCATGTCCCAGCGCTACCAGGGCGCCCTCCCCGTCGTCGAAGGCGCCAAGGGCCGCGTCGAACTCCCGAAGGTCGACGCCTTCATCGGCCTCGACCAGGTCACCAACATCGTCCCCGTCATCCACAAGGTCATGGGCGGCGAGGCCGGCATGACCGAGTTCCTGGCCAAGACCACGACCTACATCCCGGACTTCGACACCCCGCGCTTCCGCCTGACGCCGCGCCACTCGGCCTACATCAAGATCGCCGAAGGCTGCAACCACCCCTGCACCTTCTGCATCATCCCGCGCATCCGTGGCCGCCACCGCAGCCGCACGGTCGAATCCGTCGTCAAGGAAGCCCGCCAGCTCGTCGCCGAGGGCGTGAAGGAGATCAACCTCATCTCCCAGGACACGACCTACTTCGGCATGGACCGCTGGACCGACGCCCGCCCGAACCCACGCAGCAAGGTCGACTCCTCCAAGGGCGAGTCGCTCGCTTCGCTCCTGCGCGAGCTCGACCAGATCGAGGGCGATTTCTGGGTCCGCCTGCTCTACACGCACCCCGCCCACTGGAGCGATGAGCTGATCGAGACCATCGGCCGCTCCAAGCATGTCGTCCGTTACGTCGACATCCCGCTCCAGCACGTCTCGGACAAGATGCTCGGCGCCATGCAGCGCGAGACCGACGGCGCCTACATCCGCGACCTGATCAGGCGCATGCGCGCCGGCATCCCGGACCTCGTCATCCGCACCACCTTCATCGTCGGCTTCCCCGGCGAGACCGAAGAAGATTTCACCGAACTGCTCGCCTTCCTCGAAGACACGAAGTTCGACCGCGTCGGCGTGTTCAAGTATTCCAAGGAAGAAGGCACCAAGGGCGCCAAGATGGAAGGCCACCTCTCCGACGAGGTGAAGGCCGACCGCCACGCCCGCGCCATGCTGCTGCTGCAACGCCTTTCCAGGCAGCGCGGCGAAGCGTTCGTCGGCCGCAGGCTCCGGGTCCTCGTCGAAAGCCCGGGCGTCGCCCGCAGCACCGGCGACGCCATGGAGATCGACGGCATCGTCAAGGTCCCGAAGAAGCTCCCCATCGGCCAGTTCGCCGAAGTGACGGTGACGGGCGCCGAGGAATACGACCTGATCGCCAAGTGATCAGCCTTCGGCGTCGCGTTCCGGCGCCGTCTCCGCGGAAGCCGCGGCGGCCGGGGAGTCGCTGAGGCGGATGAGCGCGTCGAGCGACGAGAAGTGGCGCGTCCAGTCGGTCATGTCCGGGATGTCGCCGACGACGGTCGAGAACAGTTCGCGCTTCTCCTGCTTGAGCTCTTCGATGCGTTCCTCGACGGTGCCGGGGGCGATCATGCGGTAGATCAGGACCGGATTCTTCTGACCGATACGGTGGACGCGGTCGACGGCCTGGGCCTCGACGGCCGGATTCCACCACGGATCCATCAGGAAGACGTATTCCGCGGTGTTCAGCGTGATGCCCGTGCCGCCGGCCTTGAGCGAGGCGAGGAAGAGCGCGGGGCCCTTCGTCTCCTTGAACTGCTCCACCGGGGCGGAGCGGTCCTTGGTCTCCCCGGTAAGCTCGAAGATCGGCAGGGACGGCAGATCTCGGGCGAGCGTCGCCTTGACGCGTTCGATGAGGGAGACGAACTGGGAGAACACCACGGCCTTCGAACCATTGGCGGAGATCTCGGCCAGCTTGGAGACGAGCAAGGTGATCTTGCCGGAATGGGCCGACGGGCAGGTCGAGTTTTCGGGCAGCAGGCCCGGATCGCAGCAGACCTGCCGCAGACGCATCAGCAAGGTGAGCACGGACGTGGCGTCCTTCGAAAGCAACGAGGCCAGCTCGCCCGACAAGCCGCTGCCCTGCGTGAGGTGCTGGTAGAGCGAGCGCTGTTCGTGCGTGAGCGGGCATGGCAGGACGACTTCCATCTTCGGCGGGATGTCGGCGGCGACGTGACGCTTCAGGCGACGAAGGATGAACGGCGAGACCTGACGACGGACCTTGCCCAGCGCGATCGAGGCGTCGCGGAGCATGAGGCGCTCGAAGCCGGCGCGCTTGCCGAGCAATCCGGGCATCAGGAAGCGGAAGATCGTCCACAGGTCCGTGGGGCGGTTCTCGAGGGGCGTGCCGGTGATCGCGATACGATGGTCGGCCTGGAGCGCGACGCACGTCTGCGTGGTCTTCGACTCGGGATTCTTGATGGCCTGGGCTTCGTCGAGCACCGCGTAGCCGAAACGGGTCTTCGGGAGCAGTTCGGCGTGACGGCGCAGCTGGGTGTAGCTGGAGATCCAGAGCCGGGCGCCGGGGTTCTTGACGAAATCATCCTCGGCCGTGAGCACGGCCGTCCCGGCGCTGAGTCCGGGATGGAAGCGCTTGATCTCACCGAGCCACACCGGGATGACGCTGGCCGGGCAGACGATGAGGGAACGCTCGCCGACGGGACGGGACGCCAGCAATGCGAGCACCTGGACGGTCTTACCGAGGCCCATCTCGTCAGCCAGCAAAGGATGCGCGCCCAGCTCACAAAGCCGGCCGAGCCAGGCGACGCCCTTCGCCTGGTAAGGACGGAGGTGTGCAGGAAGGTCAGCCGGAGGCGTCGGCTCATGGAGCAGCTTGTCCTTCCAGACCTTGAGGTCGTCGTTGAGCTTGAGGGCGCCCACGGCCGCGTGGTCGAACAGCGACAACAGCAGGTAACGAGGCACCTCGCCGTCCTTCGCCCGCCAATCCTCAGAGAAATCGGCGACGGCGGCGTTGTAGGCGACGACGCCCTTGCCGGGCAGGATGACGGGGCGTCCGCCGGCCTTGAGCAGGAGCTTCTGCTCGTCGGCGAGCAGACGGTGTCCGCCGGCCTTGAGGCGCCAGTTCAGCCTGAAGGACTTGCCGTCGGCCGCCGACTCGGCTTCGGCGTCGACGGCGACCTGCAACTGCTCGTTGCGGAAGATATTGAGGGCGTCCTCGCCCACCAGCTTGAAGCGCTTGCGCCAGTCGGCCAGGTCTTCGCGCACGAAGCGCTCGATGCGGCCGATGTTGTCGATCGCCCAGGCACCGGTGGCCTTGCCGTAGGTGAAACCTGCCCGGTGGGCCACCGTATTGAACCGGAACAAGGCCTGACGCTGTTCGTCGGAAAGTTCGTCTCCGGGCACGGCTCCGGGACCGAAGCAATTCCAGGCGTGTCCTCCCCGCCCGGCCCAGCAGGCGGAGATCTTCAGCCCATCGGAGGATAGTTCGAAGCTGACCTGCAGTTTCAGCGAGGCTCGGGCGTTGGCATCCTTGCGTTCGGGCTCCTTCGGCGCCTCGGGCGCGGCGGCCATCGCCGATTCGTCGATCGCCGGAAGCTCATCGGCGAGCAATTCCTCGACTTCATAGATCGAGGCCACGGCGAAAGGGGCGCCGTTCTCCTCCTCCGGGAGCGAGGTGCGCCAGTCGAGCTTGCCGGCGACGATCTCGATGACCGCCCGGACGGTCTGCTCCTCAGTACGGGTGACCGCCTCGGCGTTCTCCGGCTTGAGTTCGATCTGCCTGACCAATCCTTCGGTATAGAGCCGGCGACCTTCGGTGAGGTCGGCGGCCTTGAAAGCGTCTTCCCAGTCTTCAGGCAGGGACGCGAACCATCGCTCCAGGGCTTCCGTGGAGTAGGAGCGGTTGGCCGGACGCGGGGAAGACATCGACGGTACCTCATTAGACCCCGAGAGGTTTGGCCTTACAACCCCCAATAAGTGACAAATTTGAGCAGGGTCTGGGCTTGTTTATGTTCGGGTCGCTGGTTTACTTTTACTTCCCTTTTACAGGCCCAAAATGAAACATCTCAGCGTCGGCAGCCGGTGGAACGCAGACCTCATCGCATCTTATCACGAGCAGTGGTCCAAGGACCCTTCTTCCGTAGACGGTGATTGGCGCTCGTTCTTCGAAGGCTTCGAACTCGGCCTCAGCCTCCCGCCGAAGCCGGGCAAGGGCGCTCCGGCCGCCGGCTCGGTCGACGCCGCCGCCCAGTGGAAGGTCCTCGCCGCCATCCAAGCCTATCGGATGATCGGCCACCTCCAGGCCCGCATCAATCCGCTCGCCGAACCCTTCCCTCACTTCGAACTCACCGACAAGGCCCTGGGCCTCGACAGCCTGCCGGCGGACCGCCTATTCCATACGGGCGATTTCCTCGGCGGACAGATGCTCCCCTTGGGCGAGATCCTCGCCAAGCTCAAGTCCACCTATTGCGGCCCCATCGGCGTCGAGTTCAGCCATATCCAAGATGGCGAGCGGCGCCGCTGGCTCCAGGAACGGGTCGAAAGCTGCGGCCTCCGTCCCGCCTATGACGCCGCGGCTCGGCGTCGCTTCCTGCGCTCGATCGTGCAGGCCGAGCAGTTCGAACGCTTCCTCCACAAGACCTTCGTGGGTGCCAAGCGCTTCTCCGTCGAAGGCGGCGAAGTCATGCTCGCCGTCATGGACCAGCTCATCCATCGCGCTCCGTCCGTCGGCGTCGCCGACCTCGTCATCGGCATGGCCCACCGCGGCCGCCTGAACGTCCTCGTCAATGTCTGCGGCAAGAAGCCCGAAGCCCTCTTCGCCGGTTTCTCAGAACAGCACATCCCGGACACCACTCATGGGGACGGCGACGTGAAGTACCACCTCGGCTACGCCGGCGCCCGCGTCGTCGACGGCAAGGAGATCGGCGTCACCCTCGCCTTCAACCCCAGCCACCTCGAAGCCGTCAATCCCGTCGTCCTCGGCCGCGCCCGCGCGCTCGTCGACCTCCAGGGCGGCGCCGACCGCTCCAAGGTCCTGCCCATCCTCCTGCACGGCGACGCCGCTTTCGCCGGCCAGGGCATCGTCATGGAGACCCTCAACCTCGCCGGCCTCAAGGGCTACCAGGTGGGCGGCACGCTCCACATCGTCTCGAACAACCAGGTCGGCTTCACCACCAACCCGGACGAAGCCCGCACCGGACGTCATTGCACCGAGATCGCGAAGTTCACCGAGTCGCCGATCTTCCACGCCAACGGCGACGATCCCGACGCCGTCGTGCTCGCGGCCGAGATCGCCCTCGAGTATCGCCAGAAGTTCGGCGCCGACGCCGTCGTCGACATCGTCTGCTACCGTCGCTACGGCCACAACGAGACCGACGAGCCCGCCTTCACCCAGCCCGTGCTTTACAAGGAGATCGCCGCTCACCCCAGCGTCGCGGAACTCTACGCTTCCCGCCTGACCGAATCCAAGTCGGCCCCGGACGGCGAACTGATCGCCCTGCGCACCGAATTCGACGTGCTGCTCAACGCCGCCCAGGAACGCGCCCAGGCGTCGATCGCCGCGGAAGTCGAAGAACGTAAGACCAAGCCCGTGGGCGTCCGTCCTTTCCGTTCGGCCTACGAACACTCCGTCGACACCTCGGCTCCGCGCGAGCTCCTCGACAAGGTCGCTCCGGTGCTCTGGCAGACGCCTCCGGACTTCGCTCCTAACCCGAAGATCAAGCGACTCCTCGACGCCAAGGCCGAAGCCTACAAGGCCGGTACGAACATCGACTGGAGCCTCGGCGAAGGCCTCGCCTTCGCCTCCCTCCTCGCCGAAGGGTACCCCGTCCGCATCTCCGGCCAGGACTGCGAACGCGGCACCTTCTCCCACCGCCACGCGGTGCTGCACGATCCTTCCAACGACGCCGAGTACTGCCCGCTGGGCTCGATCGCCGGCGCGGAGATCGAACTCGTCAATTCCTCGCTCTCGGAATACGCGGTGCTCGGCTTCGACTACGGCTACTCCCTCGAAGCCCCGGATTCGTTGGTGATCTGGGAAGCCCAGTTCGGCGACTTCGCCAACGGCGCACAGATCATGATCGACCAGTTCATCGCTTCGGCGGAATCGAAGTGGGGCCAGACCAGCGGCCTCGTGATGCTCCTGCCGCACGGCTACGAAGGCCAGGGTCCGGAACATTCCTCCGCCCGCCTCGAACGCTTCCTCCAGCTCTGCGCCGAGAACAACCTGCAGGTCGCCCAGCCCTCCACCCCGGCGCAGCTCTTCCACGCGCTGCGTCGCCAGGTGAAGTCGGACCTCCGGAAGCCCCTCGTCGTGATGACCCCCAAGAGCCTGCTGCGTCACAAATCCTGCGTGAGCACGCTCGCCGAACTCTCCGGCGGACGGTTCCAAGCCATCCTGCCCGACGCCACCCCGGCCGCGAAGACCGAGCGACTGCTGCTCTGCTCCGGGAAGGTCTTCTTCGAACTCGACGCCGAACGCGCGACCCGCAAGGACACCGCGACGACCATCGTCCGCGTCGAACAGTTCTACCCCTTCGACGCCGCCACGCTCGCCAAGCTGCACGCCGACCTTGGCTCGCCCAAGAAGGTCGTCTGGGTGCAGGATGAGCCCAAGAACATGGGCGGCTGGTCCTTCGTGGCCCCGCTCATCGAGGAATCTCTCGGCCTTCGCCCTCTTTACGCCGGACGTGATGCCGCCGCCTCCCCGGCGGTCGGCTCGCTCTCGGTCCATAAGATCGAGCAGGCGGACGTCATCCGGCAGGCGTTTGGCGCCTAATAAGGGTCAGTAGCCAATTTTGTCGGTCTGACCACCCCTCCTACTACCCCTCAAACGTCCCTCAAAGGTCGTTTAAAGGGCTATTTCCCCGTTGAAAGGGCTCGGAATGGGTTCCAATTTACATGTCACCCAACTTTCATGGCCGTTGAAGTCAAAATCCCTCCCATGGGCGAATCCATCACCGGGGGCCTCCTGGCCGCCTGGCTGGTCAAGTCCGGTGACGCCGTCCGCAAGGGTCAGCCGCTCTTCTCCTACGAAACCGACAAGGTGACCTCCGAAGGCACCGCCGAAGTCGACGGCCAGATCACCATCGTCGTCAACGCAGGCACCGACGTCGTGGTCGGCCAAGTCGTCGCTTCGATCGAAGCGGGCGCGGCTGGCAACGCACCGAGCGCCGCTCCGGCTCCCGCCGCCAAGCCTGCCGCAACCTCTGCTCCGGCCGCCGCTCCGGCTCCGAAAGCCGCTCCGGTCGCCGCCAAGTCCGGCGCCGCCGCCGAAGTCTCGCCCGCCGTGCGTCGCCTCTCCGAAGAAACCGGCCTCGACCCCGCAGGCGTCGAAGGCACCGGCAAGGCCGGCCGTGTCACCAAGGGCGACATGCTCGCCGCGCTTTCCGGCCAGGCTCCGATCCGCGCCGTGGCTCCGGCCGCTGCGCCTTCTGCCGTCGCCGCACCTGCCGCCGCCGTCGTCATTCCTTCGCGCGATGGTCGCACCTCGCGCAAGCGCATGTCGCCGCTCCGTCGCAAGATCGCGGAACGCCTCGTGCAGGCGAAGTCCGAGACGGCGATGCTCACGACCTTCAACGAGGTCAACATGGCGCCGGTCATGGAGCTCCGCAAACGCCACGGCGAAGAGTTCCTGAAGAAATACGGGGTCAAACTCGGCTTCATGTCCTTCTTCGTGAAGGCCGCCGTCCAGGCGATGAAGGAAGTCCCGGCGATCAACGCCCAGCTCGACGGCGAGGACATCATCGAGAACCACTTCTACGACATCGGCGTGGCCGTCGGCACCGACAAGGGCCTGATGGTACCGGTCGTCCGCGACTGCGACCAGCTCAACTTCGCCGGCATCGAGAAGGCCATCGGCGACTTCGGCAAGCGCGCCCGCGACGGCAAGATACAGCTGCCCGAACTCCAGGGCGGCGTCTTCACCATCTCCAACGGCGGCATCTACGGCTCGATGCTTTCGACGCCGATCCTCAACCATCCGCAGGCCGCGATCATGGGCCTCCACAACATCGTCGAACGTCCGGTCGCCGAGAACGGACAGGTCGTGATCCGTCCGATCATGTACCTCGCCCTGTCCTACGATCACCGTCTCATCGACGGCAAGGAAGCCGTGACGTTCCTCGTCAAGGTCCGCCAGTACATCGAAGATCCGCAGCGCCTGCTGTTCGGCGTCTGACCTTCACCCTCCCTTCCTACCGCAATGTCTCAATTCGATCTCGTCGTAATCGGCTCCGGCCCTGGTGGCTACGTCGCCGCCATCAAAGCCGGCCAGCTCGGCCTCAAGGTGGCCCTCGTGGAGAAGGACAACTCCCTCGGCGGCACCTGCCTGAACGTCGGCTGCATCCCCTCCAAGGCCCTGCTCCACTCCACCGAAGTCTACCAGCATGCCGTGCACGGCAAGAAGCACGGCCTCGTCGGCGCGGAGAAGCTCACCTTCGACGTCGCCGCGATGCTCGCCAACAAGGACAAGGTCGTCGCCCAGCTCAACATGGGCGTCGGCGCCCTCCTCAAGAAGCGCAACGTCGAAGTCGTCCGCGGGCTAGGCCGTCTCGTGAAGTCCGGCCAGGTGCTCGTCCGCTCCACCGCGGGCGACCGCACGCTCGAGACCAAGAACATCCTCATCGCCACCGGCTCGGTGCCGGTCGAACTGCCCTTCATGAAGTTCGACGGCGAGACCGTCATCTCCTCCGACCACGGCATCTCGCTGAAGTCCGTGCCTGAGAAGATGGTCGTCGTCGGCGCCGGCGCCATCGGCCTCGAACTCGGTTCCGTCTGGGCCCGCCTCGGCTCACAGGTCACGGTCGTCGAGATGCTCCCGGGCATCGGCGGCCCCGCCTACGACGCCGACGTCGCCAAGGCCGCGCAGAACGCCTTCGAGAAACAGGGCCTGAAGTTCGAACTGGGCGCCAAGGTCACCGGCGTCAAGAAGACCGCCGCCGGCTCCGCCCTCACCGCCGAACGCGACGGCAAACCCCTCGAATTCCCCGCCGACAAGATCCTCGTCGCCGTCGGCCGCAAAGCCAACACGACCGGCCTCGGCGCCCAGGAAGCCGGCCTCAAGCTCGACGAGCGCGGTCGCATCGTCATCGACGCCCACTACCAGACCAACCTGCCCGGCGTCTACGCGATCGGTGACGTCGTCACCGGTCCGATGCTCGCGCACAAGGCCGAAGAAGAAGGCGTCGCGGTCGCCGAGAACCTCGCCGGCAAGAAAGGACACGTGAACTACGGCGTCATCCCCGGCGTCATCTACACCGACCCTGAAGTCGCCTGCGTCGGTCTCTCCGAAGCCGAAGCCAAGGCCAAGAACATCGAAGTCGCCGTCGGCAAGTTCCAGCTCGCCGGCAACGGCCGCGCCATCGCTTCCGACTGCACCTCCGGCTTCGTCAAGGTCATCGCCTGCGCCAAGACCGACAAGCTCCTCGGCGTCCAGATGGTCGCCAAGGGCGCGTCCGAGATGATCGCCGCGGCCTGCGCGCACATGGAGTACGGCGGCAGCGCCGAAGACGTGGCCCGCACCTGCTTCGCTCACCCGACCGTCAGCGAGTCCTTCAAGGAAGCCGCGATGGCCGTCAGCAAGTCGAGCATTCACTCGCTCTGAACGTCGTCAGGGTTTTTCGAACGAAAGGGTGCGAATAGCACCCTTTCTTCTTTGGCGGTCTGAAAAAGGAAGCCCTCCCAAATGAAGGGAAGGCGTCGATTGAAAAGCAAGGGGCCAGGCTTGCCACGGCACACGGATGGACTGACTGCCGTTGCTTCCTTCCGGACCTGGCGGGATTCGTCGGCCACCCGTTGCATGGGGCCTGGCTTGCCTATCTTGATGCCCGCCTAGTCCGTTCTTTTCAATCCCCAACTTAACCCCTAATCATTCCTCTTTCCGATGGCTGAAATCCCCAAATCTTACGAACCCCAGGGCGTCGAACAGCAGTGGTACGAGCGTTGGGTCGCCGCCGGTTGCTTCAAGGGCAAGGTCGACCATTCCCGCGAATCGTTCGCGGTGATGATCCCGCCGCCCAACGTCACCGGCGTCCTGCACATGGGACACCTGCTCAATAATACGCTGCAGGACATCATGGTCCGCCGCGCCCGTCAGGAAGGCAAGTCCGCCCTCTGGCTCCCGGGCACCGACCACGCCGGCATCGCCACGCAGTCCCGCGTCGAAAAGGAACTCCGCCAGAAGGAAGGCAAGACGCGCCACGACCTCGGTCGCGAGAAATTCATCCAAGCCGCCTCCGAATGGCGCGACAAGCACGGCGGCATCATCCTCGGCCAGCTCCGTAAGCTCGGCGCTTCCTGCGACTGGGACCGCACGGTCCACACGCTCGACGCCGGCTACTCGCAGGCGGTGCTGCAGACGTTCGTCACGCTCTACGAACGCGGCTATGTCTACCGCGGCAAGCGCATGGTGAACTGGTGCCCGGTCTCGCAGACGGGCCTCTCCGACGAAGAGGTGATCATGAAGCCCTCCAAAGGCTCGCTCTACCGGATGCGCTACGAGGTCGCCGAAATCCCCGGTACTTTCCTCGAGATCTCGACCACGCGTCCGGAGACCATCCCGGGCGACTCCGCCGTGGCGGTCCACCCCGACGACGAGCGCTACAAGCACCTCATCGGCAAGCACGTCTGGCGCCCCTTCCCGCGCGCCCAGATCCCGATCGTCGGCGACACGGCCGTCGAGAAGGAATTCGGCACGGGCGTGCTGAAGGTCACCCCGGCCCATGACCGCACCGACTTCGACATCGGCAAGCGCCACAATCTGCCGGTCAACGACGTGATGAACCCCGACGGCACGATGAACGCCGACGCCGGTCCGCTCGCCGGACTGGAGCGCTTCAAAGCCCGTCACGCCGCCGAGAAGCTCCTCGAGGAACTCGGCGCGCTGGTGAAGACCGAGCCCTACGAAAACACGGTCGGCTTCTCCGAACGCGCCGACGTGCCTATCGAGCCCCGCCTCAGCGAGCAGTGGTTCATCCGCTACCCGAAGATCGACGAAGCGAAGCGGGCCGTGACTTCAGGCATCATCAAGTTCCATCCCGAACGCTGGACGAAGACCTACCTGCACTGGCTCGAGAACATCCAGGATTGGTGCGTCAGCCGCCAGCTCTGGTGGGGCCACCGCATCCCGGTCTGGTACCGCAAGGGCTCCGACCGCAACGATCCGAAGAACCTGCACGTGTCCCTCACGGCTCCGGCCGACGCCGCGAATTGGGAACAGGACAACGACGTGCTCGACACGTGGGCCTCGTCCTGGCTGTGGTGCCTCGCGACCATCGGCTGGCGCAAGCCTGGCGAGACGACCGAAGAACTCAAGCACTGGTATCCGACCGGCGCCCTCGCCACGGGTCCGGACATCATCTTCCTCTGGGTCGCCCGCATGATCATCGCCGGCCTCGAGCTCCATGGTCCGGAGAAGAAGACGCTGACCGACGACGAGATCCGCCAGCGCATCCCGTTCAAGCGCGTCTACTTCAACGGCATCATCCGCGACAAGCTCGGCCGTAAGATGTCGAAGTCGCTGGGCAACTCCCCCGAGCCGCTCGACCTCATCGCCAAGTTCGGCGCCGACGGTCTCCGCTTCGGCCTGCTGTCCATCGCCCCCAAGGGCCAGGACATCCTCTTCGACGAGGATCGGGTCGGCCAGGGCCGCAACTTCTGCAACAAGCTCTGGAACGCCGCCCGCTTCCGGCAGATGTCGGGCCCGATGGCGGACAACTCGACGCTCGCCGCCGTGGTCAGCCGCATCAAGGCCTCGCAGCTCGACGACGACGACTTCGCCATCCTGCAAGGTCTCGCCGAACTGACCGACGCAACGGCCAAGAACCTCGACGAGCATGAGTTCACCGCCTACGCGCAGGGTCTCTATTCGTTCTTCTGGGGCGACTTCTGCGACTGGTACGTCGAAGCCTCGAAGGCCCGCCTGCGCGACGCCGCCTTGGTCGACAACTGCCTCGCGGTCCAGGACCTCGTCCTCCGCCAGTTCCTCCTGCTCCTCCACCCGGTCGCGCCCTTCATCTCGGAAGAGCTCTGGCACCTGCTCGGCTACGGCACGGAGAAAGACTTCATCCAGAACCATCACACCGGAACCGGCGGCGACCTCCTCCGCGTCCTCCGGGAGAACGGCATCAAGCTCAGCGCCGCCAAGGTGGCCGACGTCGCCCTGCTCCGCGAGTTCGTCGCTTCCGTCCGCGGCCTGAAGTCCCAAGCCAACCAGGCCACGCGCCGCGACGCGGTGATCACGGTCGTCGCCAAGGACGCCACGGCCAAGGCGCTGCTCACCGCCAACCGCGAGAAGCTCAGCAGCCTCGCCGGACTCGCCGAAATCAGTTTCGCCGACGACGCCGGCGACCGCACGGGTTCGCTCACTTCGCTCGGCACGGTGATGCTCGAACTCTCCGGCACGGTCGACGTGGCCGCCGAGAAGGTGCGTCTCGCCAAGGAGCTGGCCAAGCTCGAACAGGCGGTCGCCGCCGGCGAAGCCAAGCTCACGAACGAGGCCTTCGTCTCGAAGGCCCCGCCGAAGATCCTCGAGGGCGCCCGCAAGCAGCTCGACGAAGCCAAGGCCAAGCGCGACGAGATCGCGCGCATGCTCACGACGCTCGGCTAAGATGATCTCGACCCGGCTTCACTCCGACAAGCAATCCGCCGCGCAGGCGATCGCCCGGGAGATAGCCGACCTGATCCAGTTACGCTCGAAATCGGGCAAGCCGACGGTGCTGGGCCTGGCGACAGGCTCCACGCCCCTTCCCCTCTACGCTGAGCTGATCCGCCTCCATCGCGAAGAAGGCCTGAGCTTCCGCTCGGTCATCACGTTCAACCTCGACGAGTACGAAGGCCTCGGTCCGGCTCATCCGCAGTCCTACCGGTCCTTCATGGAGGCGAATCTCTTCCGCCATCTCGACATCCCCGCGGCCAACATCCACATCCCGGACGGGATGGCGCAAGACCCGGCAAGTCATTGCGCCGAGTATGAAACGGCCATCCACGCCGCCGGCGGCATCGACCTCCAGATCCTCGGCATCGGGCGTACCGGACATATCGGTTTCAACGAACCACCCTCGGCCGCCGAGAGCCGGACCCGCCGGGTGCACCTGGATGCCGTGACCCGCAAGGACAACTCGGTCTTTTTCGGCGATCTCGCGCAGGTCCCGCACGGCGCGCTCACGATGGGCGTGGCGACGATCCTGGAAGCCCGCCGAGTCGAGCTGATCGCCTTCGGCGAGGCTAAGGCCGAGATCGTGGCCCGGGCCATCAAGAACGCACCCTCCGCCGACTGCCCGGCGACCTGGCTGCAACGCCACCCGGCCTGCACCTTCCACCTCGACGCCGCCGCGGCCAGGGGACTCTGAGGCCACCATGGACGTCACCCCACGCCATCGTTCCGTCATCGATCCGCACCTGGTGCCGGCTTCCCTCTGGACGCGTGCCTACCTCCGCCGCTGCGCATCGACCGCCGGCTCGACGGAACTGACGATCGCCCTGCGTCGCGCCGACGGCACAGCTTCCCTCTTCCGCACGCAGGTCCTGGCGGCCGGCGTCGACGATGCCTCGACCTATCAGCATGTCGAACGATCGGTGAAGTTCCTGCTTTGGTCCCGAGGCGGCTCCGAAGTCCTGCTCAGCGGCCAGACCGCAGCGTACCTGATGAAGAAGCTCCGAACGGACTACGCCCCGTCCGGCCGGCGCTCCTTCGACGCCGACTTCTTCCGTAAGGTCTTCGAAGCCCCTCTCTCGTTCCGCAGCGTAGCCCCAAGCGAGCTTCCCGCCGCCTCCGCTTCGCACCTGCCCCTCGGCCGGCACCTCGATGGCTGTCGTATCGGCTTCGACCTCGGAGGTTCGGACCGGAAGTGCGCGGCGCTCATCGACGGCAAAGTCGTCTTCTCGGAAGAGGTAAAGTGGGATCCTTACTTCCAGTCCGACCCGGACTACCATCTCGACGGCATCCGTCATTCGCTGGAACTCGCCGCGCGCCATCTTCCCCGCGTCGACGCCATCGGCGGCTCCTCCGCCGGCGTCTACGTCAACAACAAGGTCCGCATCGCCTCGCTCTTCCGCGGAGTGACCGATCCGGCGGTCTTTGACTCCCGGGTTCGCGACATGTTCGTCGATCTCGCCAAGCAGCACGGCGTGCCTTTCGAGGTGCTCAACGACGGCGACGTCACCGCCCTCGCGGCTTCGATGTCCCTCGGCCGCAACGCCGTCCTCGGTATCGCCATGGGCACCAGCGTCGCCGCGGGCTACGTGGACCAAGCCGGGAACCTCACCAACTGGCTCAGCGAACTGGCCTTCGTGCCGGTCGATTATCGTACCGACAGCCCGGCCGACGAATGGTCGGGGGACCGCGGCTGCGCCGTGCAGTATTTCAGCCAGCAAGGCGTGGGGCGTCTGCTGCCCTTGGCCGGAATCGACCTGCCGGCCTCCTGGAAATTGCCGGAGCAGCTCGAGGAACTCCAGCGCCTCATGCTCGCCGGCGACCCGCGCGCCCGCCTCGTCTACGAGGCCATCGGCATCGCCCTCGGTTACGCGATCGCCCATTTCGCCAGCTTCTACGAGATGAGCTGCCTCCTGATCATGGGCCGGGTGACCTCCGGCCATGGCGGCGACATCATCATCGAACACGCCAAGGCTGTCCTGCGTGACGAATTCCCTGAACTTCGCATCGACCTCGTGGTCCCCTCCGAAAAAGATAAGCGACACGGTCAGGCCGTCGCCGCCGCCTCCCTCCCTTCCCTCCGCCGATGATCACGCTCAACCCGCGCGCCCGTCTCATGATCCCGGACGGACTGGCCGTCCCGGAAGCCCTCCGCCGCACCACTCACCTGGGGATCGGCGCCCATCAGGATGACCTCGAGTTCATGGCCTTCCATGGCATCCTTGCCTGCTACGACCAGAAAGATCGCTGGTTCGGGGGAGTGACGATCACCGACGGACGCGGAAGCTCGCGCGCCGGCAAGTTCCAGGATTGGACCGACGACCAGATCGCCGCGGAGCGTATCCGTGAGCAGGATGCCGCCGCGACGATCGGCCAATATGCCTTCATGGCCCAGCTCGGTCATCCGAGCAAGTCCGTGCGTGACGCCCGCGAGACGGTCGTCCGCGATGATCTCTTCCGGATCCTCGAGACCACCCGACCCGCAGTCGTCTATCTCCACAATCTCGCCGACAAGCATGACACCCATGTCGGCTGCGCCCTCCGCAGCTTGGAAGCCCTGCGTCGGCTGCCCAAGGCCGACCGCCCGCAGAAGGTCTACGGCTGCGAAGTCTGGCGCGACCTCGACTGGCTGGTCGATTCCGAGAAGACGCCGATGCCCGTGTCGGCTCGCCCGGAGCTCGCCCGCGCCCTGAACGAAGTCTTCGCGACCCAGATCGCCGGCGGCAAACGCTACGACCTCGCCGTCATCGGCCGCCGCACGGCGAATGCGACCTTCAGCCAGGCGCATGCGACCGACCAAGAGTCCGCCATGCAATGGGCGATGGACCTCACGCCCTTGGTCCAGGACGATTCGCTCGACCCGATCGCCTACGTGACCGGCTTCATCGACCGACTGAAGGCCGACGTCACCGCCCGCCTCCGCCAATCCCTCTGACATGAAACCCACCCTCCTCGTCCTCGCCGCCGGCATGGGCAGCCGCTACGGCGGCCTCAAGCAGATCGATCCGATGGGCCCCTCGGGCGAGACCATCCTCGATTACTCCGTCTTCGACGCCCTGCGCGCCGGCTTCGGCAAAGTCGTCTTCATCATCCGACCCGATTTCGAAAAGGACTTCCGCGAGCGCATCGCCGCGAAGTTCGCGGGACGCATCGGCGTCGGCTTCGCCTTCCAGACCATCGACCAGCTGCCGGCCGGATTCTCCGTGCCCGCCGGGCGCGAGAAGCCTTGGGGCACGACGCACGCCATCCTCTGCGCCCGCGACGCCGTCGACACCCCCTTCGCCGTCATCAACGCCGACGACTTCTACGGCCAGGATTCCTACGCGGTCCTCGCGCGCCACCTGCAGAGCCTCGACGTACGCTCCACCGCCTACTCGATGGTCGGGTTCACGTTGAAGCACACCCTCTCCGAACACGGCACCGTCGCCCGAGGCGTCTGCCAGACCGACGCGTCCGGCCGCCTCACCGACATCCAGGAACTGACGAAGATCGCCAAACTGCCCAGCGGCGCCGAGCATCGCGGCGAGGATGGTTCGGTCGTCAGCCTGACGGGCGAAGAGCCGGTCTCGATGAACATGTGGGGATTCACCCCCGCCATCTTCCCGCAACTGGCCGCCGACTTCGACGCTTTCCTCCGAGCCAAGGGTGGCGAGATGAAGAGCGAAGCCTACATCCCGATGTCCGTCGGCAACCTCATCCGCTCCGGTCAGGCCACCTGCCAGGTCCTGCGCACCGACTCCGCCTGGTTCGGCGTCACGTATCGCGAAGACAAACCGGTCGTGCAGGCAAGCATCCTGCGCCAGGTGCAGGCCGGCTCATATCCGGCCTCGCTTTGGTCCTGACATGGCCGCCACCGCCGCCGAAGCCCTCGACGTCGCCGCCGGATTCGCTTTCGACGGACGTATCGTTTCGGCGGCCCCTTACGGCAGCGGCCACATCAACGACACTTTCCTGACGGTGAGCGAGGACGCCGGCGGACCGCGGCGCTTCATCCTGCAGCGCATCAATCATCTGGTGTTCCGACAGCCCGACCTGCTCATGGAGAACGTGGCGCGGGTATGCGCCCATGCTCACGCCAAACTGAGCGCCGCCCGGACAAGCGACGCCCATCGTCGCGCCCTCCGGCTCATCCCGACGCATCAAGGCAGAGCCTGGCACATCGACCAGCGCGGCAACCGCTGGCGTTGCTATGATTTCATCGAAGGCGCGACCGGACACGACGTCGTGCGCTCTCCCTCCCAGGCCGAGGCCGCCGCCAAGGCCTTCGGTGCCTTCCAAGCCCTGCTCGCGGACCTGCCGGGAGAACGCCTGCACGAGACGATCCCGGACTTTCACCACACCCCGTCCCGCTTTGACCGCTTCCAAGCCGCATTGGCCAAGGACGGCCATGGTCGGGCCGCCGCCGCCGGGCCGGAGATCGCCTTCGCCCTCGCCCGGGCCAACGAGGTCGGCGTCGTCGTGGATGCGCTCCGTGACGGCTCGCTGCCCGAACGCGTCACGCACAATGATACCAAGCTGAACAACGTGCTGCTCGACGACGTCACCCAGGAGGGCGTCTGCGTCATCGACCTGGATACGGTGATGCCGGGTTCCGCCCTCTACGACTTCGGCGACCTCGTGCGCACCTCGACTTCCCCGGCCGCCGAAGACGAGACCGACCTCTCCTTGGTCCGCATGCAGCTCCCGATGTTCGCGGCCTTGGTCCGCGGTTACCTCGCCTCCGCCCGCGGCTTCCTCACGCCCCGTGAAAAAGAACTGCTTCCCTTCGCCGGCAAGCTGATCACCTTCGAAATCGGCCTGCGCTTCCTGACCGACTGGCTCGAGGGAGATACCTATTTCAAGATCAAGCGTCCCACGCAAAACCTCGACCGCTGCCGCACCCAGTTCAAGCTGGTCGCCTCGATCGAGGAGCAGCTGCCCGCCATGCGGGAGATCGTCGACCGCGCATGAGCAAACGCGTCCTCATCACCGGCGGAGCCGGCTTCATCGGCTCTCATCTCGTCCGCCATTTCTCCGGCCACGCGGAGGTCACCGTCCTCGACGACCTGCGGAGCGGCTACGCCCGGAATCTGGACGGCATCACCTGTCGCTTCGTGCGCGGCTCCATCCTCGACGACTCGTCCTTGCGTGAGGCGATGGCCGGAGCCGAAGAAGTGTACCATCTCGCCGCCATGATCTCGGTGCCCGAATCCGTCGCCAAGCCTGCGGAATGCGCCGAACTGAACACCGAGGGCACGCGGCGCGTCCTCGCCGCCGCCATGGCCGCGGGCGCCCGCAAGGTGGTCCTGGCTTCCTCCGCCGCCATCTACGGCGACAATCCGACCGTGCCCAAGCTGGAGAGCATGCCGCCGGAGCCGAAGTCCCCCTACGCGGAGACCAAGCTCGCCGGCGAACGTCTGCTCGAAGCCTACCGCCAATCCCACGGACTAGGCACGACTTCCTTACGCTTCTTCAACGTCTTCGGCCCGCGCCAGGACCCGCGCTCAGCCTACGCCGCGGCCGTGCCGATCTTCATCGCCAAGGCCCTCCGCGACGAAACGATCGGCATCCATGGCGACGGCGGCCAGACCCGTGATTTCGTGCACGTCACGGATGTCGTCGGAGCGCTCGCCTACGCCGGAGCTTCGGCCGACATGGCCGGCACCTACAATGTCGGCTACGGCCGCAGCCAATCCATCCTCGAACTGGCGCAGGAGATCCTGCGTCTCACCGGCTCGAAGTCGGCGATCGAACATCTCCCTCCGCGGGCCGGCGATGTCCGCCACTCTCTGGCTTCGACGGAGCGCCTGCTTTCCGCGGGGTGGAAACCCCAGTCTTCGGTCCGGTCCGGCCTGGCCGAGACGGTGGACTACTTCCGACAGCTCAAGGCGTGACGACCAACGTCGCGCGCAGGAGCTCATCCTGGCCGTCGTTGAGATTCAGCCAGAAATCGTAGGTACCCGGCTGGGGTAAGCGTAGGCGGAAAGCCAACGTCGGATTGTCCGCGTATTCGCCGCCCTCCAGGGTCGGATGCATGTGCGCATAGCCCGCCTCCGGCCGATCGACCGAAAAGACGACCGCATGGCCCAGGGAGCCCATGATGGGCTTGAGGCGGAGGGTCTTGCCGGGGGGGCCAGCCAGCCGGAGCCGGATCATCGCCGAGGAGCCGGCCTGGGTGGTCGAAGCGGTCAGCTCGACGATCCGGTTGCGGGTCGCGACAGCCTGCGCGGAAGCCGCCGTCGACGACGTCACGTCGGCTTCGGCGAGCATGGTGCGCCCGGTGCGGACATCCGTGAAATCGACGTATGCGCGGAGAGGCACCCCCTTCAGGCAGTCAGGCAGTTCGAAACGCCAGGAACCATCGGCGGCAGGCTGAGGATGCACGTGGGCATAAGCCCTTTCGCCACCGCGCTGACGGAGGTGAAGATGGATTCGCTGCGTATGAGAGACGGCCACCTCGTGGGCGTAATAGGGATGACCATCATCCTTCAGGAGACGGATTTCACCGGCCGTGCCGGCGGCGTCCAGGCCGACCTTCAGCTCGACCGGGAAACGAAGGGCTTTCGGCGAGTAGAAATTGGCCTCTTCGTTGAGACCGCAGAACTCGAGTCCGTCGACGACGACCGGCTGGTGATCAGCGTGCAGGAAAGTACACTGGGTGTCAGGCAAAGCCCGCAGGCCGAAGAAACCTACGACGGCGACGAGCGTGATGATCCCGACCTGACGGAGGGGCGACATCAGCGACGGGCGCCGGCGCCTCCTTCGAGGGCGAGCAATCGGCGGGCGACTTCTTCGGCGTCGAAGGAAGCCCCTTCGTTCCGGTAGGCGATCCGCCCTTCGGGGGTGATGACGATCAGGGCGGCGTTATGGACGATCGTGCCGTCGTCCCGGAGGGTCTGGATGCCGTAGTGGCGCATCAGGTCCTTGATCTGCCCGGCATCGCCGGTAAGGAAGCGATGGCGGGCATGATCGATGCCGTAGCCGTCGGCGTAGGCTCGGAGTTGACCGGGAGTATCGGTCTCCGGGTCAAAGGTGATCGTGACCAGCCGGATGCCGGCCGCCGCGGGATCCTTGGCGAGCTGGTCGCCGAGGGACTTCATGCAGGCCGTCGAGGCCGGGCACATGCGGGCGACGCGGCAGCTGGTGAAGATAAAATTCAGCGCGACGGCATGGCCGAGGAGGTCTTTCTTCATCACCAAGCGACCATCCTGATCCCAGAGCGCCATGTTCGGCATCAGCTCGTTGGGCATCCGCGTGACCAACCGGCCCTTGTCGACGGTCTCACGCCGCAGCACGTCGGTGACTTCGGCGACCCGACGGAGTTCCTCGGGGTCGGCCGAGACGATGCCACGGGCCACGGTCTCGCCGCCCTCCGTCACGGCTTCATAGCGAATCAGGCGACCCGTCCAGACCACCTTACGGTCGCCCTCGGAGAAGCGACGAAGGAAGTTGGTCGAACCATCCGCATGAGAGATCGTCGCCCATCCGTCCGCGGCGACGGAGACGACCTTGCCGGTCTCGGTGGCGGCGGAAAGTCCGACGACGGCCAGGAAAAGGAAGCAAAGAGGTTTCATGTTCAGAGGTGCTCTCCGGAAGGACCAAGGAGCAGCTCAATCATGCCATGTCGAACGCCGTAGTGCGAAAGATGGAAGGCTTCCGCCCCCGTCAGGTCCGCCAGCACGCAAAGGGTGATCAAGGCCGCGGGCATGATGTCGGCCCGGTCCGCCGGGATACCGGGGACAGCCCGTCGCCCGGCCAAGTCGGTCGCGCACATGCGGTCGCGCAGTTCGCGGATACGTAACAGGGGCAGACGCCCGCCGACCGGAGCTTCGCCCAAGGCTTCGAGATGCAGAGCCACCGCGGCGAAGACGCCGCCGGCGCCGACGACCAGGAACTTCTCGGCCGCGCCCGCCGGGACGACGGTCTGGAGGGAAGCAAGGAGATGGGTCCGGATGGAAAGCTGGTCGAGCTCGTCGACCGGACCATTGCCCCCACGCAGGAAACCATGCGTCAGACGGACCGACCCCAACGGGAAGCTGCGCGCGAGCACGCAACGCTGGCCGCGCAGGACGGAAACCTCGAGGCTGCCGCCGCCGAGGTCGAAGGAAAGGATGTCGGCGTAGGCCTGGTAGGCCGGATCGGAGCGGACGCCGGCGGCGGCGAGGCGGGCCTCCACTTCGCCGGAGACGATGGTCAGCGGCACGCCGGTCGCGGCTTCGACCTGACGGGCGAACTCCTGCCGGCTGACGGATTCGCGTACGGCGCTGGTGGCGAGCACGCAGCAGCGGGTCGCCCCGAGCGAACGCGCGAAGTCCAGCAGGCGACCGATGGCCGCGACGGCTTCGGCGCGGGCTTCGGGAGAGAAAGGTTCGGCCGGCCCGCCCTCGGGCTGGAGACGGACGGGTTCGGATCTGCGGCCGAGTTCCCGACGATCGGCCGCGGCGACGACCGCGACCTTGATGGAATTGGAGCCTACGTCGACGACGGCGATGACGGACATGTTCAGAAGAGGAATTGACCCTTGAGTCCGCCGATCAGGTGGAAGCCATCCTGCGTCTCGAACTCCTTGGTGCGGGCGGCGCAGAAATAGGTCAGCGAACAGGACGAGACTTGCGCGGTGAAACCGAGCGCGGCCTGCAGGACGATGGGGGAACGCACGACCGCGCGGGAGTCCCGGAAGTTGGTGCCGTCGGTGGCGTAATTCCGGACGACGACCTCTACCTGCGTATCGGCGAAACCCCATAAGGCGAAGCCATCCTTGCCGGGAGCGCGCAGGTCGGAAGAGGGGTCATAACCATTCGAGTGGCGGATATAACTATGCCCCCAGGAACGCCCTAGGTCCGACCCCCAGCGGAACTGCGCCCCGAAGATGGCCTGGGTCCGCATGGTGCCGAGCTGCAGGACCGCCCGGGCGATGAGATCGCGGGAGTCTTGGTCCGGACCATCCAGGTCGAAACGATGACGAAACTCTCCGTCGAGGTTGAACAGGAGCTCGTCGGGCAGCTGCGTACCCCAGCCGACGGCCTGATCCGTGCCGATGAGCTGATGGAACTTGTTCTGGACCGTCTCACCGCCGGCCGAAGGCCCGATCACGCCGAACTTGGCCTCGACGGAGAACAGGCTGTCGCGTCGGCCCTTGCGCTCCAGGACGCGGCCGTAACCGTAACCGAAGTAGAGAGCGCCGGAATAAGGCAGATCCGTGTAAGGGGGAGACACCGAAGGAGGATTCAGCGTATCGGACGGCGTGTTGATCTCCTGAGTCACCGAGAAGAAGACGCCGTCATCACGGTTGGCCGACACCTTCAACCCTTGGGTGTAATATCGGTCCTTGTTCGTGGGCGTGAACTTGTCGTTCTCCTCCGTGACAGCGACCACCCAAGGGGTGTCAGCGGTCTCGGCCGCCAAGGCGAGGCCGGTGAAGCAAAGGAGGGCGAGTGGACGGGCGAAGGACATCGACGAAACGATAGCAAAGCGACGTCCGCAGGCAGGGACAACGCCTTTCTGACTTGTGAAGCCAAGGCTGCCCAAGTATTTGACCATCAGGATGTCCCAACCGCCCTCAGGCTCGCCTTTTGCCCGGACGGAAGTCCGCGCCGACGGCCTCGCCGTGGTGACGGTCGGCGGCTGCTGGAACCTCGACGACCCTCTCCCTTCCGTCGTCGTCCGCGGTGACCGCGTCCGGGTCGTGGCCGAGGACCTCGGTGAGTTCGACTCCTCCCTGCCCGCCTGGCTGCATGCTCACGGCAAGAACATCCGCGAGTTCGACCTGACCGCCCTCCCTCCCCGCCTCCAGTCCTTGGTCCGCATGGCCGAGAAAGCCGCCTTCCAGGAGACGGGGGACGAGAAACAAGGCCTGCTGGAGCAGTTCGGCACGTGGGGCGTCGAAAGCGGCTCCTCCTGGGCCCGAGCCTTCGAGCATATCGGCCACACCTCACTCGGCTTCGCCCGCATGCTCATCGGGCGGGCCAAGGTCAACTGGGGTGACTTCACGCTGCAGCTCCAGACCGCGGGCGTCGACGCGCTGCCGATCGTCGCCCTTCTCGGTTTCCTAACCGGCCTTATCATGGCCTACGTCGGCCTCATCCAGCTCCGTCAGGTCGGCGCCACCGTCTATGTCGCGAACCTCGTCTCGCTGGCCATGACCCGCGAAATGGGCGCGCTGATGACCGGCGTCATCGCCTGCGGTCGCACCTCGACCGCTTTCGCTTCTCAGCTCGGCAGCATGAACGTCAGCCAGGAGACCGACGCCCTGCGAGCGCTCGGCATCCAGCCCGTCGAATACCTCGCGCTCCCGCGCATCCTCGCGGTGACGCTGATGGTCCCGCTTCTCGCGGTCTTCGCCACCTTCGTCGGCGTGTTCGGGGGCATGATCGTCGCCTGCGCGGGCGACCTGAGCGTCGAGCAATACCTCACGCAGGCGATCCGGGCCATCTCGTTCAAGAGCTTCCTGGTCGGCTTCATCAAATCCATCGCCTTCGGCTTCATCGCCGCCTGGGCCGGCTGCTACCGCGGCTCCGTCGCGAAACGCTCCGCCCTCGGAGTCGGCGAGGCCGCGACTTCGGCCGCGGTCCTCGGCATCACGCTGATCGTGATCTCCGACGCGATTTTCGCCGTGATCTTCAACCTCTTCAACCTGTGAGCGACCCGACGGACATCGTCAGCTGCGCGGACCTCGCCATCGGCCACGGCCGCAAGGTCATCATGGACCGTCTGACCTTCGCCCTGCCCGCCGGCAAGATCCTCGCCATCGTCGGCCCCAGCGGTTGCGGCAAGAGCACGCTCATGCGCGCCCTCGGCGGACTGGACGCCCCGCTCGGGGGCACCGCCCGGCTCATGGGCGTCGATCTCGCCACGGCGGACGAACCTGCCCGGCAGGACATCCTCCGACGCAGCGGCTTCCTTTTCCAAGGCGCGGCCTTGTTCTCCTCGCTGACCCTGCGCGAGAACATCGAGATGCCCATGCGCGAATTCCTGCGCTGCCCGGCGAAGGAGATGCGCCAGCTCGCCGAATACAAGCTGGCCTTGGTCGGATTGGCCGACGCCATGGACAAGCTGCCCTCTGAGATCAGCGGCGGCATGGCCAAGCGCGCCGGCATCGCCCGGGCGATGGCGCTCGACCCACGGGTCATCTTCCTCGACGAACCCAGCGCCGGCCTCGACCCGGTGAGCTCCGGCCGCCTGGACGAACTGATCCTGCGCCTGCGCGAAGCCTTCGGCACCACGGTCGTCCTGGTGAGCCACGAGATCCCGAGCATCCTCCGGACGGCGGACTTCTGCATTTACCTCGATCCGGAGACGGGCACCATGGGTGCCTACGGCCCGCCGAAAAGCTTCCTTCAGGCTGGCCAACCCCCGAAGGTGCACGCCTTCTTCACCCAAGCACGTATCGACTGACCATGCGCCGTTCCGCCAACATGACACTGATCGGGGCCTTCGTGGCCGGCGGCATCCTGCTCATCATCGCCGCGGTCGTGCTCCTCGGCGCGGGCTCCTTCACGGGCGCCAAGCCGGAAGCGATCGCCTACTTCGACGATTCCGTGAGCGGACTCGACATCGGCGCCCCGGTCAAATTCCGCGGGGTCACGATCGGCAAGGTCAGCCAGGTCCTGCTCCACACGTCAGGCCAGTCCGCCGCCGACTACTCGGTGCCGGTCGTGATGGAATTCTCACCGGACCTGCTGACGCGCCGCGGACTCGACCAGGCGCTCCTGCAAAAAGAAGGCCTCGCCGTCTCGATCAGCAAAGGCCTGCGCGCCAAGCTGCAGCAGCAGTCGGTGGTCACGGGCGTGCTTTACGTCGAGCTGGATTACTTGCCCGACTCGACCTTCAAGCTCCATGCCAAGGACGGACCGCTCCCGGAGATCCCGACCCAACCCTCCAACCTCGGCGCCCTGACGAAGGCCGTCTCCCAGACGCTCGACCAGCTCAGCCGCATCGACTTCGTCAGCATCACGAAGAAGGTCGATTCGATCCTCGGCCGCATCGACCAAGGCGCCGCGCAGATCGACTTCGAGAAGATCAACGGCAACCTCGTCGCGGCCTCGGCAAATATCGCCAAGATCACGGGCGACCCGACCATCCCCCGCGCGGTCGCCGACTTCTCCGCCGCGATGCAGGGCGTCGACGCCCTGGTGAAAAGACTCTCCTCCAAGGTCGATCCCGTCGCCGACGACATCAAGGGCATGGCCGTCGCCGGCCGCAAGGCCCTCGAACGCCTCAACGAGACCTCGGAACATCTCCGCACGCTGACCAAGCCCGGCTCGCCCGCGCGCCGCGACCTGGACCAGGCGCTCGCCGACGTCTCGGAAGCCGCGCAGGCCATCCGCTCGCTGGCCGACTTCCTCGAACGTAACCCGGAGACGATCATCCAAGGTCGTAGCAAGTCTCCCACGCCAGCCGCCGAGGCCAAGGAGGCGCCGCCTGCCAAATGATTCCGCGCACCGCCCTCCTCTGCCTGTCCGCCCTCCTCGGAGGCTGCATCATCTTCGACCAGAAGAGCGAAGCCGTCGTCTTCCATCAGTTCGCCTCTCCGGGCGCCCGGCCGAACCGGGCCGTCGCCGGCGGCCCGCAGGTCTTCATCCCGCGAGCCGTCATTCCTTCGGCCCTCCGCCGTCCCAATGTCGTGCTGCTCGACGACAACGGCCGGGTCCAGATCGAGGACGCACACCGCTGGGTCGCCCCGCTCGACCGTGCCATCCCGGAGACCGTCGCCCGCCATCTCACGTCCCGGACCGGCGTCGCCACGACCACGCAGACGCCGTCAGAGGACCATCTGGTGCTGCTGCTGACCGTCGAGAAGATGGAGATCTGCGCACCGACCGGACCCGAACGCTCGATCTTCTCCCTTCCGGTCGGAACGGACAAAACTTCCTCCGCTTCGCTGGAGCTTTCCTGCCGTCTCGAAAAAGCCGACGGCACGCTGATCTGCGCCAAGACCCTGACCCACGCCAGCCCGCTCAAGGACCGCACCGCCGCCGCGTTCGTCCAGGCTCAGTCCGCCAACCTCGCGGCGCTTTCGTCCGAGCTAGCGCCCTGGTTGCAGGCCCCGGCCCCTTCTTCGAAATGACCACGCCTTCCTCACCTCGCCCCAACGGCTTCTCCGAAGCCACCGGCGAGATCTGTTACGACCTGCCGTCGTCCTACGTCCCGCATGCCGGCACCGGCCTGCTGCACCTGCCGCGCTTCCTGGCCAAGGCCCGCAAGCACCTGAAGGGCGAACTGCCGAAATCCTACCAGCGCAATTTCTGCAAAGGCTTCGACCGTTTCCTCTGCCTCCATCTCGGCGTGGACCCCGAGCAGGTCATCACCTGCGTCCGCGAAGCCCGCGATGAGGCCGACCTCGACGCCCGCCTCAAGGCCCTTTTCCCCGCCGATCTCCGCGTGCACGTCTGGAACCGCGAACTGGTCCAGAAAGGCATGAGCGAGATGGGCCGCGAAGCGCTCCTCGACGCGAAACGCAAGATGAACGCCGAACATCGTACGGACGTCATCTCGTTCGCCGACATGATCGACTTCGACGAGGGCCGCATCCTGTGAACACCCAAGACCCCCACCCTCACCGCCTGATCCTCCGAGGCCTCGCTCCGCTGCTCGCCTGCCTCAAGCATCACCCCAAGGCGCTGCGGGAAGTCGTCGCGACGGCCGCCTTCGCCCCGAACCTCGCCGAACACGACGCGACCTTCGCCGAACTCGGCGTCAAGACGCGCATCGTCGGCGCGATGGAACTCGCGCAGACGGCCGAAGGCCCGTGCTCCGACGTGTGCGCCCTGACCATGCGCCCCGAACCCGGCCTGGCACGCATCTCCGATTTCGCCGAATGGCGCGAAAGCCGCGAAAGCATCGTCATCGCGGACGGCGTCACCGACCCCCGGGACCTCGCGGCCATCGCCCGCGGCATGGCCGCCTTCGGCCTCAAGCGCCTGCTGCTTTCGGGCGGCACCGAGAAGCTCGCCCACGACCCGGAAGCCTGGCACCTCGCCCGCGGCGCGATGGAACAACTCCGCCTCATGCGCGCCGCCGCCCTCGGCGGCCTGCTCAAGCTCGTCGAGGACCGTTGCTGCGTGGTGGCCCTGTCCCCGGACATGGGACGCAAGATCGACCTCGCCGTCCCCGTCCGCGTGCCCGCCCGGCATCTCGCCCTGCTCATCCCGGGCGGCCGCCTCGACCCGGACATCCAGCCTCGGGTCGAACACTGCTACCGTTTCCCCGGCTTGGTCGGCCAGCCGCCGCTCAGCCTCGCGGAGGTCGCCCCCTTGGCGCTCGCCTGGTTCGCCTCCACGCCCCAACCCCGCGCCGACGGCTTCCTTTCCCGCAAAAGGGCTCGCCACGCCAAGGACAAGGGTTCCAATCCCGCTAGCTGACCCCATGTCCCAACCTCCTCCCGGCAAAGGCGAGAACGTCCTCTCGCTCCAGAACATCAGCCGAACCTTCTTCACGGCCCTGCAGCGACAGCATGACATGCTCGCCTTCAGCATCGCCGGCCTGCACACGGCCGACCCGAAGGCCTATGAGCACTTCTCGACCGTCTCGCGCGTGATGCCGGTCCCGCAGGCTCACCTGCCCCCCGAACAGATGCTCGCCTACGCGCGTGGCCTGATGCTCCGCACGACGATCAACGACCTGCTGACCCTTTCCTCGGAATGCATGGCGCAGTGCTACCTGCTCTGCCTTTTCATCCGCGAACAGGGCAAGAACCCTCGCCGCGATCCGCTCATCGAGAAGATCATCGGCGAAAAGCACCAGGCTTTCGTCAGGATGAACCTCCAGTCGCGCTTCACGGCGCTGGAGGAAGACTTCGGCATCGTCTGCGAACTCGAAGACGGGATCTTCAGCCTCGCGGCCGCCCTGCGCGTGCTCGCCCGCGGCGGTCTCGTGACCAACGACGACATCACGCCTGACGGAGCGTTGACGCTCGAGTTCAAGGCGATGAAGGACGTCGAAGTCCTTTCCGAACCCGCGACCGAAGCCACCGCACCGACGCCGCCCCCGGGCGTCACCGTGCATGGCGCCGGCGACGTCGGCAAGCCGAAGACGATCGCCCGCCTGAGCGACACGACCCGCACCTTCAAGCCCGGCGAGATGCTCGACCTGACCGACACCGAGCTCCTCGGCCTCAACATCACCGTCACCAAGTTCGTCGACGGCCTCCTGCGCTCGGTCGACCACTTCGGTCGCGCTCAGCTCGGCGACGGCGCCTAAGCGATGGCGGAGCCCGCGACGATTCCCCGACGCGCCTGGCTCTGGGTCTTCGCCGCCTACCTGTTCCAGGCCATCCCCGCCGCGGTCCGCGACGAAGCCCTTCCGGTCGCGCTCAAGGACCTGGGCTACCCCGACGCCCGGAACACCCAAGCCGTCGCGGTCTTCGGGCTGATCGTCGGCTTCAAGATCCTCCTGTCCCCGCTGGTCGCTGGCTTCGATCCGCGCCGCTTCATCCTCGCCTCGGAACTCGGTATCGCCGCCGTATTCGGCCTGCTGGCCTCGTTCCTCGGCGCCGGCGAGTCCACGACGAACGGCATCATCGGATGCCTCATCCTGCTGTCACTGCTCGCCGCCGCGCACGACTTCGCGCTCGACGGCTATTTCGTCGCCGCGCTCGACGACCGGCGCCGTGCCACGCATGCCGGCGTATTGAACGTCGCCACGAAAGCCGGCGCAGTGCTCGCCGGCCCGGGCCTCATCTGGCTCGTCGGGCGCATCATGGACCACGGCCCCCAGACCGTGGATGCCTGGTCTTGGGCGATGGTCGCGGCGGCCCTGCTCGCCCTGCTCACCCTCGGCGCCAACGCCTGGGGTCTCGCGGCCGAACCCCGGACCGCTTCGGACGAAAGCACCGTCAAGGAGCGCTTCGCGGTCATGCTTGACGGCCTCCGCTCGCTCGGGAGCGACCCAAGGCTTTACGCCGTGCTCGGCCTGATCCTGTTCTACCGCGCGAGCGAAGTGCACATGGCCCGCATCATACCGCTCTTCTCCAAATCCGCCGAGCACGGCGGGCTGGGCCTGGACAACGAAGCTTACGCCTTCCTGCGCATGCTTTCCGCGGTCGGCGGCCTGGCGCTCGGCGGCGTCATCGGCTCGCTCGTGGTCGCCCGTCTGGGACTCGCCCGCTCGCTCCTGCCGCTCGGCGTGATGATGCACCTGCCGCTGACGGCGTTCGCCTGGCTGGCCTATGACGGCTCGCACGACCTCCGCGTCATCGGGGCCGTCTTCATCGTCGAATACGTGGCCTATGGCGCCGGCCTCTGCGCCCTGATCCTCGCGATGATGAAGCTGGCCGCAGGTCCCGGCGCCGCGGTCCGCTACGCCGCGCTTTCCACCTTCGCCCTGCTCGCCAACTACCTGCCAGGATTATGGGCCGGCGCGCTGGCCGAGCGGCTGGGCTATGCGCACTACTTCCTCTTCGCGCTGAGCCTCGCCATCCCTGGCATCATCTCGGCCGTGGTGGCGAAACGCCACTTCACGGAAGCCTGATCAGGCCTTCGGGAGGACGACCAGTTCCTGCTCGAACTTGCGGTCGAGGAATCGTCGGGCGAAGGCCTGCACGGCGGCTTCGTCGGTGAGCGCCATGCGGCGTTCCCACTCGGCGTCGAAATTGGCCCCGAGACCGGCGACTTCGCGGACGAGCGCTCCCTGCATGCGGGCGCCGGCGGACTGACGGCCCTGACGGCGGGAGACCCGCATCCGGCGCTTGGCGTCCGCGATCTCATCCGCGCCGAACTTGCCCGCCCGGAGTCGCTCCAGTTCGAGGCGCATCTCGGCGACGACGGCCGCCGCGGAAACGGGCGCCGTGCCGGCATAGAGGTAGAACATGCCCTGGTCGACGACCTCGACGCGCGTGGCACCGACGAAATAGGCCATGCCCTTCTCTTCGCGCACGCGACGGAAAAGTCCGCTGGCCATGCCGCTGAGGAGTTCTTCGGTGATGTTCGCCGCGACGACCTCATCGGGCGCGAAGCCGCAATGCGGGAAAGCCAGGGCCACGACCGCCTGTTCGCCGGTGGCATGCTCCTGCAGGCGGGAAGCGGCCGCCGGTACGTGCAGCGCCAAGCTCCGGCGGGTCAGCGCGGCCTTCGGCAAGGCGCCGAAACGACGGTGGATCAAGTCCATGACCGACTTGCGGTCGAAGGCGCCGCTCACGCCGACGACGATGTTGTCCGCCACGACCAGCTTGCGGTGCAGTTGCGCGAGGTCCGTGGGCTCGATCCGCGCCAAGGTCTCGGGCGTGCCGCACGCGTCGACCGCCAAAGGATGGGCGCCGAAGTACTGACGTTGGAGACGCAGGCGGGCCTTCTCGACGATGTCGTCTTCGGCTTCCCGGCAGGCGCTGATCAGGGCGGCGCGTTCGGTGGCGAAAGTCTCGGGGAGGAACCGGGGCGTCAGGACGCCGTCAGTCACCAGTTCGGCGAGCTGATCGAAATCGGAACTCAAAGCTTCGCCCCAGAGCCCGCACGAGACCTGCGAACCGTGGTCCGCGAAAGTGGCGCCGAGTCCGTCGACCAGCTGGGCGACGTCCTCCTTGGTGCGACGGGCGGTGTCCCGGGCGAACAGCGTGCCGAGCAGACCGGTCGTGCCGCGCTTGGCCTCCTCTTCGTAGGCCGCGCCGGCCGCCAGGAAGATGCCGAGGCCCGCCTTGGGGATCGTCTCGTCGTGCTGGAGCACCACCCGGACGCCGTTCTCCAGCGTCAAAGTCTCGAACCGATCCGGCGTGGCCACGGCGGAAGCCGTCGAGGCGATGGCCTGGACCTTCGCCGAGCGCATCGTGCCAAGGGTCACATTCTCCGGACGCAGCCATTTGCGGGCCTCCCGGGTGAGATCTTCGGCGCCGAGGCGGGCAAGATGCTCGACCCCGCGCTGGGGCCAGGCGATGTCATGACCGATCGTCGCCGCATGGGCGACCCGGCTGGTCAGGCCATGGATGTTCTTCTGGCCGTTGACCATCCCTACCACGGACTGCCGGCGCACCTTCGCGAACTCATCGGGCGTGACGCCGCGCTGCAGCAGGCCGTCGACGACCTCGGCGATGGCGCGTTCGACGACGCTCGCATCAGATCCGGCTTCGCCGCTCCAGCTGCACCAGGCCAGGCCCAGGTCGCGGATGCCGAAGCCCGAGGCGTCGATCGCATGCACGAGCTTGCGCTTCTCGCGGAGTTCGCTCCAAAGCAAAGAGCTGTTACCGGCGCCGAGCACGCCGAGGAAGAGGTCCGTCGCAAGACGGCCTTCGTCGAAATAACCAGGGATACGCCAGCTCGACACGCCCTTCACGGTGCTGACCTCGCGCACGAGGTCGGCGCGGCGGACGCCGCCCTGCGGGGGCTCGAACTGGTCCGGGGCCTCGACGAGCGGGCGGCGGGCGAAGCGGCCGAACCAGCGTTCGGCGGAGGCGAACGCCTCCTCGGGCGGCATGCTGCCGCCGAGCGCGAGCACGACGTTGGCAGGCACGTAGCGTCCCGCATGATAGGCACGCAGGTCGTCGGGCGTGATGCGGATGAAGAGATCGCGGTGACCGATGACGGGCTGACGGAGCGCATGCGCGCGGACGGCTTCCTCGAGCACCGATCTGGCGAGCACCTGGTCGTGCTCGTCGTCGCACATGGCGATCTCGCGCAGGATGACCTCGCGCTCCATGCGCGCGTCGGCGTCGGTGATCAGCGGGTCGAAGACCATGTCGGCGATGGCCTCCATCGCGGTCTCGAAACCTTCCTGCGGGGCGTCGACGTAATACACCGTCCGGTCGAACGTCGTGTAAGCGTTGGAGGAACCGCCGCTACGGTGGACGGCGTCGGTCAGTTCGCGGTTCGTGAATCGTCCCGTGCCCTTGAACACCATGTGCTCCAGGTAGTGCGAGATCCCGGAGCCTTCCCAGCGGCCCTCATGGATGCTGCCCGTACGCACCCAGGCCTGGACGGTGCAGAGGCCGATGCCGGGGCGGTGGGAGTAGATGACCTCGAGCCCGTTGGCGAGCACCCGACGTTCGGGCACGGGGCCGGCGATCTGGGCGAAACACAGGCCTTCGAGGGTGGACATAGGGTGGATGTATGCCCTTCCCTCGCCGGGGCGCAAGTGCGACCCTGACCCGGCGGCGGAGCACTCTGACATTGAAAACGCCGTCCGGCCTCCGTATCACCGACCTTCGCTCGTCGCCTGCCGCGGCCGCCTCTCCCACCCCCTGCTCCTTTCGATGTATATTCCGCCTGAAATCCGTGCCCAGATCGAAGAGGTCGAGCGCCGCGCCGGTCACCTCTGGAAGTTCCTGGACGTGACGGGCAAACAGGCCCTGATCGCGAAGCTCGAGGAGCAGATGGGCGCCCAGAACTTCTGGGACAGCCAGAAAGCCGCCCAGAAGGTCATCGGCGAGTGCAACGGCTACAAGAACATCGTGGGCCCGCAGGTCGCCTTCCGCCGCCAGATCGACGACGTGAAGACCCTCGCGGAACTCATCGCCGAATCGCCGGACGGCACCGCCGACGCCGAGCTCGAGGAACTCCGCAAGCTCGCCGCCGACCTGCTCGCCGGCGTCGCCGACCTCGAGATCGCGTCCTTCCTCTCCGGCCCCCACGACAAGTCGAACGCGATCGTCACCGTCAAGGCCGGCGCCGGCGGCACGGAGTCCAACGACTGGGCCGACCTGCTCTACCGCATGTATACGCGCTGGGCCGAACGTCGCGGCTTCAAGATCGAAGTCGAAGACATCGCCGAAGGCGAAGGCGCCGGCATCAGCCAGGCCACCTTCCGCCTCGAAGGACCGAACGCCTACGGCTACGTCAAGGCCGAGCGCGGCGTCCATCGCCTCGTCCGCATCTCCCCCTTCGACGCCAACGCCCGCCGCCACACTTCCTTCGCCTCCGTCGACGTCGTCGCGGAGATCGACGATGACATCGACGTCGAGGTGAACGAAGCCGACCTCCGCGTCGACGTCTACCGTTCCAGCGGCAAGGGCGGCCAGCACGTCAACAAGACCGAATCCGCGGTGCGCCTGACGCACATCCCGACGGGCATCGTCGTGGCCTGCCAGCGCGAGCGCTCCCAGGTCAAGAACCGCGCCCTGGCGATGAAGATCCTCCGCGCCCGCATCTACGAGAAGACCATCGACGACAAGCGCGCCGAGATGGAGAAATATTACGGCGAGAAGGGCGACATCGGCTGGGGCAACCAGATCCGCTCCTACGTCTTCCAGCCCTACCAGATGGTCAAGGACCTGCGCACCGGGGTCGAGACGGGCAACATCCAGGCGGTCATGGACGGCGACATCGACGCGTTCATCAACGGCTGGCTCCGAGCCGGCGGCCCGCGCACGCGCAACAAGGACATCAAGATCGAGGACTAAGTCCTCCGCGCCATGCCCACCCGGGAAATCCTCCGCCAGAAGCTCCTCGATACTCCGCTCTTCGCGGAGAAGATCTGGAAGCTTTCGCCGGAGCCCTGGGCACTGACCGAAGCCCAGCTGCGTGACCTGAAGCGCATCGGCGCGGCCTGCCTGAGCTACCACCGCGCGCTCGAACGCCTTTACGTCCGTTCTTTCTCGGGCAAGAAGATCCTCCGTAACCGCGAAGTCTTCGCCCCTTGGGTCGCCGAATACCTCGACCGCTACAAGCCCTCCGGCCTCGTGGAGCATGGCCGCCATCGTGCCGTGAAGAACCAGTGCCCGGTCGTCCTGCGTCCGGACCTCCTCATCACGGAGCAGGGCTTCACCATGACGGAGCTGGACAGCGTCCCCGGCGGCGTCGGCCTCACGGCCTACCTCAACGAGGTCTACGCCGAGGATTACCCCGGGGTGATCGGCCGCACCGGCATGCCCGACCGCTTCATGGCCGCGCTGGGCCGGCTGACTCCGAAGGAGAAATTCCCGCTGGTCGCGATCGTGGTGAGCGAGGAAGGCGCGACCTACCGGCCCGAGTTCGAGTGGCTCGGCGAGAAGCTGCGCTCGCTCGGACACGACGTGCACGTCGTCGAACCCTCCCAAGTCATGCAGATGGGCGACGGTTCCTACGTCCCGGTCGACGGCGCGCCGCGCCGCGTCGACATCCTCTACCGGTTCTTCGAGCTGTTCGACCTCGCCAACGTCAAGGGCGCCGACGGCATCTTCAACGCGGTCGAAGCCGGGACGCTGACGCTGACGCCGCCGATGAAGGCGTTCCAGGAGGAGAAGCTCGGCCTAGCCCTGCTCCATCACCCGCAGCTCGCCGAGTTCTGGAAGGAGAACCTGCCCGAAGACCACCACGAGGCCTTGTTCCGCATCGTCCCGCAGACCTGGATCATGGAGAAGACGGAACTCCCGCCGACGGCGGTGCTCCACGCGCCGGGCGTCAACGGCCGGCCGATCCGCGAGTGGGCCGAACTGGCCGAGGCTTCGCAGCGCGAGCGCAACCTGATCATCAAGGCGAGCGGCTTCCACGAGACCGCCTGGGGAGCCCGCAGCGTGACCTTGGGCAGCGACGTCTCCCGCGACGAATGGCTGGAAGCGATCGAGGACGCCCTGAACCCCGAGAACGAGACCTTCCATGTGATGCAGGCCTACCATAAGCCGTCTCGCCTGAGCCACCCCGTGTATGCCGACGACGGCTCCGTGGTGCCCGCCGATGGTCGCGTCCGCCTCTGCCCGTATTTCTTCGTCGACGGCGATTCGGTCGAGCTTTCGGGCATCCTGGCGACCTTCTGTCCGGCGGATAAGAAGATCATCCATGGGATGAGCGACGCGGCCCTGCTGCCCTGTCACGTGGTCGGCTGAGGAACGTGCGACGCCTTGCTTCCGGCCGGCTTTGCGGCCAAGGTAGGCGTATGAGACTCCTCGCCCTCGGCCTGCTCTCGTTCCTCAGCCTGCTTGGCGACCTCGCGGCCGCCGTCCGGACCAAGGTCGACCTGGTCAACCTGACACCCGATATCCGTCCGGGCGAGAAGGCGCTGATCGCGATGCGCTTCCGCTGCGACCCGCACTTCCACATCTACTGGAAGAACCCCGGCGACGCCGGCCAGTCCCCCACGGTCGAATGGCAGGAGAAGTCCGGCGCCACCGTCGGCGATTTCGTCTGGCCCGGCCCCAAGCTGCTCGACCAATCGGGCGTCTACAACTTCGTCTACGAGGACGAGACCCTGCTGCTCATGGAAGTCGCCGTCCCGGCCGGCGCCAAGGGCGCGCTGACCTTCAAAGGCAAGGCGGAATGGCTGGAATGCGACGACTCCGGCTGCTGGCCGCATGACAAGCAGGTCGAACTCACCGTGCAGGTGGGCGCCGGCAACGTCGCCTACAAATACGACCCGAAACTCTACCCGGCGCTCCGCCCTCGCCTCACCACGACAGCGACGAGCGACGGCAAGACGCTCACGGTCGCCGTCCCGGCCGGCGAGAAACTCCCGCAGACCTGGTTCCCGGAGCGCGGCTTCGTCGCCCCGACCGCGACGGCCAAGCAGAAGCAGGCCGGCGGCAACGTCGTCTTCGAACTGGCGGACGCCACGGAGAAGCTGGATTCCGGCGAACTGATCTTCACCACGCGGGCGTCCGACGGTGGGTTCGTGGACATCAAGGCGGTCCTGGGCGGTGCGCCGGCCGAAGCCGCGCCCGGTCCGGCGGCCACGCCGACGAAGACCTCAGGCGAATGGCAGCCTTGGTCACCGGAAGCCCAGGCGAAGGCCTTGGCCGAAGGCAAGACGGTCTACGTCGATTTCACCGCGCGCTGGTGCGCCACCTGCCAGGTCAACAAGCGCGTCTACGCGCAGGGCGACGTCGCCCAGGCGCTTTCGTCCGCGGGCGTGGTCATGCTCAAGGCCGACTGGACGAAGAAAGACGAGGTCATCGCGCAGGAGCTCGGCAAATACGGCCGCACCGGCATCCCCCTGAACGTCTTCCTCAAGGCCGGCCAACCGCCGGCGATCCTTTCCGAGGCGCTCACGGGCACCGAAGTGCTGGCGGCCCTGAAGTCCGTCGGCGAAGGCAAGGCCTATCAGGCCGAGACCACGACGCATTCGTTCTTCATCTGGATGCTCCTGGCTTTCGGCGGGGGCGTCCTGCTCAACCTGATGCCCTGCGTCTTCCCGATGATCGGCCTCAAGGTCCTCGGCTTCGCCAAGGAAGCCGGCGCCTCTCGTCGGACCGTGGTCCTCAACGGCCTGCTCTACTCCGCCGGCGTCATCGCGAGCTTCCTCGTGCTCGCCCTGCTCATCATCGGGCTCAAGTCGGGCGGATCCTCCGTCGGCTGGGGCTTCCAGATGCAGTCGCCCGGCTTCGTGCTCGGCACTTGCGTGCTCATGATCGTCCTCGGCCTCAGCCTCGCCGGCGTCTTCGAGATCGGCACCGGCCTCGGCGGCGTCTCCGCCGGCGACGGCGAAGGCCGCACGGCGACCTTCCTCTCCGGCGTGCTCGCCACGGTGGTCGCCACGCCCTGTACCGCCCCGGGGCTCGGCGCCGCCCTCGGCTTCGCCCTGGACAAGGATCGCTCGACCGCCGAGACGCTGCTCTTCTTCACGGTCATCGGCCTGGGCATGGCCCTGCCCTACCTCCTCCTCTCGGTCTTCCCACGCCTCGCGGCGATGCTACCCCGCCCTGGCGAGTGGATGGAATCCTTGAAGCAAGGCATGTCCTTTCCTCTCTTCGGCTACGCTCTCTACCTGCTCTGGGTGCTCAACGCGCTCGTCGAGGACGCGGCCTGGGTGCGCGACGCTTCGCTGGGCCTGGCCCTCATCGCCACGGCTTGCTGGGTGCTCGGACGCTGGGGCGCCCTGCATCGCAC
>JBEEPO010000013.1:0-44652 GCA_041191065.1 Verrucomicrobiota bacterium
AAAAAAGCCCCCGATTTCCCGGGGGCTTGATGATCGCGCCGGCGGCGCACCTTACTTCGCGCGGGCTTTGACGAAATCGATGTTATGCTTCACCTGCGGGACGCTGTCCTTCCAGTCGGCTTCGTGCTCGACGGAGATGTGGCCGTCGAACTTCTGGCGGATGAGCTCCTTGAGGCAGCCGTCCACGTCGACCACGCCCTTGCCGGCGACGACGACCTCGGACTTGCCGAAGGCGGCCTTATCCTTGAGGTGCACGCTGACGATGCGGCCTTCGAGGACCTTGAGCGCCCAGACGGAGCTCAGGTTCGACGTGGCCCAATGGCCGATATCGGCGCAGGCGCCGACGCGATGGTCGCGGCTTTCGACGACGCCGAGGACGTAGAGGGGATCCCAGACCTTATACTTGGGGTCGATCGTGCCGTCCTTGGCGATACGGGTGCCGTGCTCGTGGATGGCGACCTTGATGTCGAACTCCTTGGCGGCGGATTCCCAGTGGGCGACCTGCTCGGTGGATTCGGTGCAGACGGCGTAGAGGCCCATCTTCTTGGCGAAGGACATGATGGCGTAGACCTCTTCCTTAGTCTTGGCGGCGACGACGCCGTAGTTCACCGCGCGGACGCCTTGGCGGTCCAGCTCGGCCTTGATCTCGGCCATGGTGGCCTCGGACATCGAGTGGTGGGTCTTCTCCTTGGAACCCGGCTTCACAGCCTGTCCGGGAAAGAGCTCGATGACGTTGCCGCCGGCTTCCTTGGTCTTGGCGATGGCTTCGAAGAAGGAGAACTCCTTGAAGGTGTAGGCCTGGACGCCGACGAACCAGCCGTTCTGGCGGAAGGATTCCGGAATCGGATCGGCGCTGACGCAGGCTGCGGCGGCGAGGGCGAGGAGGGTGAGGAGACGCATGGGTGTGGGGTGTAAGGACAGAGAAAGGCACCTAGGGTTCCCTAGGTCAAGAACCCCTCCGTCGGAGGCTGGTCGAAAAGCGGCGTTTTCGGTCTCATCGGACATGTTTTGGCGCGAACTCGGCGAGGCTCTGCGGGCATGGTGGATCGGGCGACCGCCGCCGGCCGATTTCGGCGCCTGGGGCGAACGTCAAGCCGAGGCTCACTACCGCCGGCAAGGCGGCCGCTGTCTCGCGGTAAACTGGCGACATGGCCGCGACGAACTCGACTTGGTCATCCTCGAGGGCGAGGTCCTTGTCTTCGTCGAGGTCAAGACCCGCCATGGCGACGAAGGCGGGGAAGGGTATTGGGCGGTGAATCGACGGAAAAAGAGGGCTTTGCGGCGGGTCGCCGGCGCTTGGATCCGCCAGATCGGGGGTGCGTGTCATACGCGCTTCGACGTCGTGGAAGTTCTGGTTTGCAAGGAAGGCACCGTCCGCCTCCTTCAACACCGTGGCGAAGTCCTCTTCGGACGTCGCCGCTTCTAGACTCCGATGTCCGACACCGACCGTCATCCGTTCCTTTCCGGCCTGAGCAAGCACCGCGGCGCCCAGCCGACCTGCGTGGTCATCTTCGGCGCCTCCGGCGACCTCGCCGCCCGCAAGCTCCTGCCCGCCTTGTACAACCTCGCGGTCGACAGCCTTCTGCCGGCCGACTTCCACCTGATCGGCTTCGGCCGCAAGCCCGTGCCGGACGCCGAGTTCCGCACCCAGGCCGCCGCCGACATCAAGAAGTTCTCCCGCCGCGAGTTCCGCCCCGACATCTGGCAGCGCGTGGAGGACAACACCTCCTACCAGGCCGGCGGTTACGACGACCCCAAGGCCTTCGCCGCCCTGAAGGAGCAGATCGCCGCCGCCGAGCAGCGCGCCGGCCGCCCGCTCCAACTGGTCTTCTACGTCTCGACTCCTCCCTCGGTCTTCGAGGCCATCCTCGAGAACCTCGGCCAGTCCGGCCTCGCCGGCCGCGGCATCGGCACCGAGCTCGAGAGCAAGGTCATCATCGAGAAGCCGTTCGGCAAGGACCTCGATTCCGCCGTCCACCTCAACGCCGTCGCCGCCCGCAACTTCCGCGAGTCGCAGATCTTCCGCATCGACCACTACCTCGGCAAGGAGACCGTCCAGGATCTCCTCGTCCTGCGTTTCGCCAACCCGATCTTCGAGCCCCTCTGGAACCGTCGCCACGTCGACCACGTCCAGATCACCGTCGCCGAAGAGCTCGGCGTCGGCACCCGCGGCGGTTATTACGACGGCAGCGGCGCCACGCGCGACATGCTGCAGAACCATACGATGCAGCTCCTCGCGCTCGTCGCGATGGAACAGCCGCGCTCCCTCTCCGCCGAGCATATCCGCGACGAGAAGGTGAAGCTCCTCGAATCCATCCAGCCGCTGCGCCTCGGCGCCAACGCCGACGCCGTCCGCGCCCAGTACGCCGCAGGCCTCTCCGGCGGCGAGAAGGTGCCGGGTTACCTCGGCGAGAAGGACATCCCGCAGGACTCCGCCACCGAGACCTTCTGCGCGCTCCGTTTCTCCGTCGAGAACAGCCGCTGGTCCGGCGTGCCGTTCTACATGCGCTCCGGCAAGCGCCTCGCCCGCCGCGTCTCCGAGATCGCCATCCAGTTCAAGCAGCCGGAGTCCGGCCTCTTCGCCGGTGACGCCCGCTACGACCTCGCCCCGAACCGCCTCGTCATCCAGATCCAGCCTGACGAAGGCACCACGCTCGTCCTCAATTCCAAGGTGCCCGGCCTCGAGCCGCGCACGCAGCCGGTCCGCCTGAGCTTCCGCTACGCCACCACCTACGGTTCCAACACCCCCGAAGCGTACGAGCGCCTGATCCTCGACGGCATCGTCGGCGACCGCACGCTCTTCATCCGCGGCGACGAGACCGAAGCCTCCTGGCGCCTGTTCACGCCGCTCCTCCGGAGCTGGCAGCAGCAGGGCCGCGCCGGCATGGAGACCTACGCCGCCGGTTCCTGGGGCCCCGCGGGCGGCGACGCCCTCCTCGCCGCCCACGGACACGCCTGGCGCAACGCCGGCCGCTGACCATGGCCCATCCGCTGATCGACGCGCTGCCGGGCTTCCCGGCCAAGATCTCGGCCGTCCTGCCGTCGCTCGACAAGGCGTGGGCCGACGAAGGCGAGGACGCCGCGCGCGCCTCGCAGATGAACCTCGTGCTGATGTTCGGCGCGGACGTCTCGCCCGAGGATGCGCACGCCCGTTTCGACGAGGCCATCCGTTTCGCCCAGCGCTATCCTTGCCGCCTCGTCGTGCTCGCCGCCCGTCCGGCCGCCGAAGCCGCCGCCGCGCTCGAAGCCAAGGTCAACGTGCTCTGTTTCTTCGATCCCTCCCGCCGCGGCAAGCGTTGCTGCGAGGCGCTCATGCTCGCCCACGGCGCGCCGACGCCCGAGCTGGAATCGCTCGTCTCCACCTGGCTCGAAGGCGACCTGCCGGTCAACGTCTGGGCCCATGGCGTGACGGCCGACGAATTCCGGCCCTGGCTGAATTGGACCGCCCGTTGCCGCCGCGTCGTCGCCGACCGCTCGCTCGCGGGCGACGCCTTCTTCCGGCAGGCGTTCCCGAAGCCGCAGGCCGTGCGCGACCTATCCGTCGCGCGTTGCCTCCCCGTCCGTCAGGCCCTCGGCCAGTACCTCGCCGCGCACCAGCCGGCCGAGCTCGTCCGCGGTCTCCGCTCCGTGACCGTCTCGCATCGCGCGGGCATGCGCGGCGAGGCCTACGGCATCCTCGAATGGATGCGCTCCTGCCTCACGCACTGCGCGGGGCTCACGCGTTCGCACCTCGACGTCACGTTCGCCCTTTCCGAGAAGCTTCCGGCGGGCGACTGCCTCGACGCCGAATGGGTCTTCGCCGACGGCGCCCGCTTCTCCTGGGAGCACTCCGAAGGCTGCTCCCACGCCACGATCGCCTTCACGCGCAGTCATGACGGCCGCAGGCTCTCGCAGCGCGTCGCCTTCATGGCCCCGCCGGAAGCCTTGTCCGAAGCGGTGTTTTTCTGAGCGCGTCGCGCTACGCGCACGCGCGATGAAGAATGGATGATGGAAGATCTGTGATTTGATTAAGCCGGGGGTCTTTTCTGCCCCTTGTTTTCGAATCATCCATCCTTTATCTGTCTCTCCATCTTTCTTGCTTCAGGCTACCCCGTTCTCCCTCAGCCACGCCGCCATGAGCTGGAAAGCTTTGGCGCGGTGGCTGATCGAGTCTTTCTTGGCGGGGCTGAGCTCGCCGAAGGTGCGTTCCTCGTTGGCCGGCACGAAGAGCGAATCGTAACCGAAGCCTTCCGTGCCGACCTCGGCTTCGAGGATCTTGCCCCAGCATTGGCCGACGAACTTGCCGACTTCCTGGTTGGGCCCGAGGAGGATGAGGTGGCATTCGAAACGCGCGCCGCGTTTGTGGGGCGGCGCTTTCTTCATCGCTTCGAGGAGCTTCGCGCGGTTCTGCGCGTCGGTCGCGCCGACGCCGGCGTAGACCGCGGAGTCGACGCCTGGGCCGCCCTGCAACGCGTCGCAGCACAGGCCGCTGTCGTCGGCGAGCACCCACGCCTTGCGCGGCGCGATCGCCCGCAGGGCTTCGGCCTTCAGGCGGCAGTTGCCGTTGAAGGTGCCGGAGATCTCCTCGACATACGGCATGCCGCCGAGGTCCTTGGCCGAGCGTACGCGCACGTCGAGCCGCGCCTTGGCGAACATGCGGCCGAATTCCTCGGCCTTATGCGCATTGCCCGTCGCCAGAAAGATTTCCATGGCGGGAATGTGAGTGGCCGCAGGAAATAAAGCAAGGGGTAGGGGTTGGGGTAGGGGTAGGAGATGGCAATTTCCGGGTGGCGGGTGGCGGCCTCGGGTGGCAGGTGGCGGGAGAGTATTTTCAGGTCTCAGGTCTCGGCCGTCAGGTATCGGGTGCGGGTATTCAGGTTCAGGTGCAGGCGTCGGGATGATTACCTGCCACCCGAGAACGACTGTTCTCTCTGCCTTTCCTGCCCCAACCCCTACCCCTACCCCTATCCCTACCCCTTCTCTATTGTTTCCGCCCCTTTCCTCCGCCAAGGTATCCCCCTGGTCAGTCATCAGCCTCATCGGTCATCTGTCATCTTCCGCTCACCTTGTCCCTCCGCTGCCTCATCACCGCCGGTCCTACGCGCGAGTTCTTCGATCCGGTCCGCTTCCTCAGCAACCCGTCGACGGGCAAGATGGGCTTCGCCTTGGCCGCGGCCGCGAAAGAGGCCGGCTGGTCGGTCGACCTGGTCGCCGGTCCCGTCTCCCTGCCGGAGCCCGCGGGCGTGATGGTCTACCCGGTCGTCACGGCCGCCGAGATGCATCGTCAGGCCGACGCCTTGTTCGGCCCATGTGACGTCCTGATCATGACGGCCGCCGTCAGTGACTGGCGCCCGAAGGCGACCGCCCCGCAGAAGCTGAAGAAGGACGGACATGGGATGACGGTCGAACTCGAGCCGGTCCCGGACATCGTCTCGGCCCTCGCCCAAGGACGCCGCCCCGACCAGTTCCTGGTGGGCTTCGCCGCCGAGACGGAGAACGTCGAGGCCCACGCCCTCGATAAGCTCGAGCGAAAGGGACTCGATCTGATCGCCGCCAATTCCGTCGCCGGACCCGAGGGCGCCTTCGGTTCCGACGAGAACAAGCTCATCCTGCTCGGACGAAACGGTTGGCGCGAGTTGATCGGTCCGGCCTCCAAGGCCGCCGTCGCGCGCCAGCTCATCGCCGCCATCGCCCGCCTGGTCGCGGCGCGTAAGGCCTCCTGACCATGGCCCGCCGTCGCTTCAGCCCCCTCGATCGCATCCTCGGCCGCATCGACGACCTCGACGCGCAGAATCTCGCCATCCTCGCCCGCCGCCTCGAGCGCGAGCGAGACCTCATGGAGACGGTGCTGGATACGCTTCGCGAGGGCGTGATCGTGCTCTCGCACGACGGCGCCATCGAATATGCCAACGTCTCCGCGGTCCGCCTCCTCGGCGTCAATCCGGACGACGTCGCGGGCGCCGAACTGCGCCGCCTTTCGCCGGACATCGCGCAGGCCCTCGAACTGCCGGAGACCGTGGGCGCCCTCACGCGTGAGCTCGAGGTGCGTTATCCCGAGCCGCGCCTCCTCACGCTCCACCTCGCCCGCGTCGGCGAGCAGCAGGGCGCCGAGCGCAGCCGGCGCGTGGCCGTCCTCAGCGACGTCACCAAGGAACGCGTCCAGACCGAGGACCGGGTCGAGAGCGAGCGCATCGACTCCATCGTCTCCCTCGCCGCCGGCGTCGCCCACGAGGTCGGCAATCCCCTCAACGCGATCGGCATCCACCTGCAGCTCCTCCAGCGCGAGGCCGCCAAGCTCGGCGATTCGCCGGCCGCGGAGAAGGTCCGCAAGGCCGCCGAGGTCTGCCAGGGCGAGATCAAGCGCCTCGACGGAATCGTGCGTGATTTCCTCGGGGCCGTCCGGCAGACGCCGCCCCATCTCACCGACACCGACCTGGTCGCCGTCGTCGCCGAAGCGACCACGCTCCTCCGCGAACAGATGGAACAGCTCGGCGTGCGTGTCTCCCTCGACGTCCCCGGCGAGCTCCCGCTCATCCTCGGCGACCGCAACCAGATCAAGCAGGCCCTCTTCAACGTGATGAAGAACGCCCTCGAGGCCATGGACCGCGGCGGCGACATCCACGTGAAGCTGACGTCCGATGACGAGTGGGTCGTCCTTTCGATCCGCGATACCGGGGTGGGCATCCCTGCCGACAGGCTGACGCGCGTCTTCGACGCTTATTACACCACCAAGGCCTCCGGCGGCGGCATCGGCATGCTCATCCTGCTCCGTATCCTCCGGGCCCATGGCGGCACGGTGGACATCCAGAGCACCCCGGACGTCGGCACGACCGTCATCCTGCGTTTCCCCCTCAAGCACCGCCGCGTCCGCACCTTGGAAGCCCCGAAGGCTTGAAACCCGTCCGTCTTACCGTTGTCTTAACCTTATTCCCATGAAGTCCCTCGCCCTCTGCCTGCTCGTCCTTCCCGCCCTCGTCCTGGCCCAAGACAAGGAGCTGCCGCTTGAGCTGCCTAAGTCGGTCGCGCTCGGTACGCCGCGTCCGGTGAAGATCAACAACCTTGAGCCGGTCTCGTCCGCTCCGCGCAAGCTGCCCAAGGTGCCCGCCGCCGCCGTCAACCTGGCCAAGGGCGCCAATGTGACTTCCTCCGCCCGCGAAGCCGCCGCCGGCGACTTCTCCTACCTCACCGACGGGGACAAGGGCGGCGAAGAAGGCTTCGAAGTCGAACTGCCCCGCGGCCATCACTGGGTCCAGGTCGACCTCGGCAAGCAGGCCGAGATCAGCGCCATCGCCGTCTGGCACTTCCACCGCGAGCGTCGCGTCTACTTCAACGTGATCGTCCAGATTTCCGACGACGCCTCCTTCAAGAGCGGCGTCACCACCGTCTACAACAACGACGCCGAAGGCGAGCTGGGCCTGGGCAAGGGCAAGGACTACTGCTACTACGAGTCCAACGAAGGCCGCGTCATCCCCGTCCCCGCCGTCAAGGGCCGCTACGTCCGCTTCCACTCCAAGGGCAACTCCGCCGGACCTTCGAACGACTACATCGAAGCCGAAGTCTGGGGCGTCCCGGCCAAGTAAGGCCGGACTTTGCTTGAATCGGGCGGGCTTGCCCGCACCTTGGAAGCGTGAAGGTCATCCGAGCCAAGTCCGCGGGTTTCTGCTGGGGCGTCGAACGCGCCATCGATATCGCCCGCGAGTACGCGCAGAAGGGCCGCCACCCCGTCTATACCGACGGTCCGCTGATCCATAACCGCCAGATGATGGAGGTCCTCACCGGCGAGGGTATCCGTGAGGTCGGCGATTACCGCAGCGAGGCCAAGCTCGAGGTCTCGAAGGCCACCGATGCCGGCGCCGTCATGGTCGTCCGCGCCCACGGCATCTCCCCGGAGCGTCGCGAATACCTCAAGTCGCTCGGCATGGAATTCCGCGACGCCACCTGTCCCGACGTCGGCATCATCGCCGGCAAGGTTCGCCTGCACGCGCGCAAGGGCTTCGCTACCGTCATCTTCGGCGACCCCAAGCATCCCGAAGTCATCGGCCTCCTCGGTTACGCCGAAGGCCGCGGGCACGTCATCACTTCGCCCGCGGAGATCGCCGCGCTTCCCGACCTCGGTCCGCAGGTCTGCATGGTCTCGCAGTCGACGATGTTCACCGACGAGTTCGAGCGGCTCGCCGCGCTGCTGAAGGCCCGTTTCCCGGGCGCGCTGATCTTCGATACCATCTGCGGCGCCACCAAGGACCGCCAAGCGGACATCCTCGAACTGCAGAAGCAGGGCTGCCAGGCGATCGTCGTGATCGGCGGTCGTCATTCGGCCAACACCGTGAAGCTCGCCAAGCTCGTCGAGATCCAGGGACTCCCTTGCTTCCACGTCGAGACCGCGGCCGAACTGGATTTCGCCGCGCTGGCCCGTTTCGGCACCGTCGGCGTGACCGCCGGCGCCTCGACCCCCGCCTTCCTGATCGACGAGGTCTGCGTGCGTCTGGAAAAGGCCGCTTAAGCCCGCCAAGGCAGGGCTTAGGTCGTTCCAATTGACGCTTAAAATTATCCACGGACCTGTCCATGGCGACTTGCAGGGTGGGGCGGGACGGGTAAGTTGAGTCCTAATATGAGCGCCTTCGTGTCCGTCCTGCTGGTCTTCCTCCTCGTCATCGTCGTCGCCCTCGTCATCGCGGCCATCTGGGGCGTGGGCATCTACAACGGCCTCGTCGGCCTGCGTAACGCCTGCAAGAACGCCTTCGCCCAGGTGGACGTGCAGCTCAAGCGCCGCTACGACCTGATCCCGAACCTCGTCGAGACCGCCAAGGGCTACATGGCCCACGAGAGCGGCACCCTCACCGCGGTCATCGAAGCCCGCGCCAAGGCCACCCAGGCCAATGTCCGTTTCGCCGGCAACCCGAACGACCCCGCCGCCATGCGCGACCTCAGCCAGGCCGAAGCCGGCCTCAGCGGCGCCCTCGGCCGCCTGATGGTCGTCGCCGAACAGTATCCCCAGCTCAAGGCCGACGCCACCATGCGCAGCCTCATGGAGGAACTCACCTCGACCGAGAACCGCATCGCCTTCTCCCGCCAGGCCTTCAACGATGCCGTGCTGTTCTACAACAACGGACGCGAAGTCTTCCCGCAGGTCTTCATCGCGAACGCCTTCGGTTTCCAGGCCGGCGAGTTCTTCAAGATCGAAGATGCGGCCGAGAAGGCCGCCCCGTCGGTGAAATTCTAAACTGCTGACTTCGGCCCATGGCCGGCACGATGAATTTCTTCCGGGCCCAGGATGAGGCCCGCGGACGCACGACCAAGCTGGTCGCGCTCCTCGTGCTCGCGATCGTGGTGCTCGCCGGCACGCTCTACGCCCTCGCCGTGTTGGGCCAGCACAAGTTGCGCCGCGGGCGGGAGATCGACTGGCTCCAGGGCGACGTGTTCTTCTGGACCGCGGGCGTGGCCCTCATCGTCATCGTCGGCGGCAGCCTGGTCCGCATCGCCGAACTGTCCAAGGGCGGCGGCACGATCGCCATCCGCCTCGGCGGCCGGCTGGTCAGCGGTGTCACCAAGGACGCCGCGGAGCGTCGCTACCTCAATGTCGTGCAGGAGATGGCGCTGGCCTCCGGCCTGCCGGTGCCGCTGTGCTTCGTCATCGACGGCGACGAGACCATCAACGCCTTCGCCGCAGGCAATTCGCCGCAGGACGCCGCGGTGGGCGTCACGCGTGGCGCCTTGCGTAATCTGACCCGTGACGAACTCCAGGGCGTCATCGCCCACGAGTTCAGCCATATCGGCAACGGGGACATGAAGCTCAGCCTGCGCATCATCGGGACCGTCGCCGGCCTGACCGCCCTCGCGCAGTTGGGATACATCCTGATCCGCGTCGGCCTTAATTCCGGCTCGGGTCGCAAGAATAACGCCTTGCCGCTGGCCATCGCCGGACTCGTCGTCGTGCTGGTCGGGCTCGGGGGCGTCTTCTTCGCCCGCGTGATCCAGGCCTCGGTCTCGCGACAGCGCGAGTATCTCGCCGACGCCTCCGCGGTCCAGTTCACCCGCAATCCGCTCGGCCTCGCCTCGGCTCTCCGCAAGGTCGCCGGGCTCTCCGGCGCGCGACGCGAAGCCTCTTCCGCCGAGCTCGAAGCCCAGCACATGTTCTTCGCGGGTTCGGCCGGCTTCCTGGAGTCGCTCTTCTCCTCGCACCCGCCGATCGACGAACGTATCCGGCGCGTCGACCCGGCGTTCGACGGGCATATTCCTGACGTCAGACCGGTCGCCGTGACGGCCGACGACGAGCCGGTCTCCGGCCTCGGCGGGCGGGCCGTCGCGACGCCCCCGCCCCTGCCGGCTCCGACGCGCGCTTTGCCGACGGACCTGCAGATCCAGGATTCGGTCGGCTTCCGCGGCGTGATTCCCGGGGCTTTGCGCGAGGCTTCCGAAGACCCGGTGAGCGCGATGGCCGTCGTGCTCGGCCTCATCCTCCGCCGCGACCCGGCGCAACGTGCCGCCCAGCTGGTCCAGGCCGAACCCCTCGCCGGCGGCGAAGTGGTCAAGGAAACCCGTCGCCTCGATGCCTTGCTGCGTGCCGTCCCGGCCGGATCCCGCGTGGCCTTGCTCGATCTCTCCATGCCGGCCTTGCGTCAGCTCTCGCCGCCGCAGGTCGCGGCCTTTCGCACGGCCTTGGAGCGCGCCGGCTATCAGGCCGAGGACGGCCTGATCGTCCTGCTCATCCAGGCTTCGATGCGTCGTTATCTTTCGACCGAGAAGAATCCGCCGAGCCGTCCGGGCGACCTCGCCGCTGCGTGCGCCTTGGTACTTTCCGCGGTCGTGCAGACATCGGGTGAGGATCCTGCGGCGCAGGGCCGGGCCTACGTGCTTGGCGCTGGTGTGTTGGGTATGGCTGGCTTGTCCCCGACCATGGTGCCCGCGGCGCAGGTCGATCTCGGCAAGGTCGATGAAGCCCTATTCGTCATCGCCGGACAGAGCGTGCCGGCCCGCCGTCAGTTCGTCCGCGCCATCGGCGCGGCCATGCTGCACGACGGACGCGCCGAGCCCGCCGAGGTCGAGATCGTCCGCGCCGTCGCCGATTCCCTCGGCATCAGTTTCGCGACAGGCGTCAAATAGGTAGGGACAGCACTACGTGCTGTCCTGAGATGTCGTTTCAGGTGGCGGGTGGCGGCCTCGGGTGGCCGGTGGCGGGGAGGCGTCAAAAGAAAACCCCGAACCTAAGTCCGGAGGTTTTAGCCTGCCACCCGTCACCTGGGGCTGCCACCTGCCACCCGCAGTGTGTCCGTAGTTACCCTGCGATCAGCGACTCGCCGGTCATCTCCGCCGGCTTCGGCAGGCCCATGAGGGCGAGCAGGGTCGGGGCGACGTCGGCCAGGCGGCCGGTGGGGCGGGTCTTGAGCGACTTGCAGCCGGCACCGTAGAGGACGACTTCGACGGGGCTGAGCGTGTGGCGCGTGTGGGCGCAGTTCTCTTCCGGCTCCCACATCTGGTCGGCGTTGCCGTGGTCAGCGGTGACGAGGGCCTTGCCGCCGACCTGGTCGATGGCGGCGAGGAGGACGCCCAGGCCTTGGTCGACCGCTTCGCAGGCCTTGCAGACCGCGGCGAGGTCGCCCGTATGGCCCACCATGTCCGGGTTGGCGTAGTTGACGACGATGAGGCCGTACTTGCCGGAAAGGATCGCGGCCTTGGCCATCTCGGTGACGTGCGCGGCCGACATCTCGGGCTTCTGGTTATAGGTCGAGACTTCCTTCGGGCTCTGCGCCATGCCGCGCTCTTCGCCGGCGAAGGCCTCTTCGCGGTAGTCGTTGAAGAAGAACGTCACGTGCGGGAACTTCTCGGTCTCCGCGGTGCGATATTGCGGGATGCCCTGCTTGGCGACCCACTCGCCGAGGATGTTCACCATCTTGGCGGGCTTGTCGAAGACCACGTTGGGGCAGAGGCCCTTCTCGTAGTTGGTCAGCGTGGCGTAGAAGATCCTGAGCAGCTTCGCGCGCGGGAAGCCCTTGAACTCGGGATCGATGAAGGCGCGGGTGATCTCACGCGGGCGGTCTCCGCGGAAGTTGAAGAACAGCACCGAGTCGCCGTCCTGGATGAAGGCCGTGCCCTTGATGCGGGTGGCGGGGACGAACTCGTCTCCGACGGTGTTGGCGTCGGTCGGCTTGTCGTAATAGGCCTGCACGGCTTCGGCGGCCGAGGCGGCTTCCGGGGCCGGGGCGCCGGTGAGGGCGTCGTAGGCGTTCTTCACGCGTTCCCAGCGGTTGTCGCGGTCCATGGCCCAGAAACGTCCGGCGACGCTGGCGACCTTGCCGACGCCGATCTTCACGAGCTCGGCTTCGAGCTGCCTGAGGTAGCCGAGGCCCGAGGTGGGCGGGCTGTCGCGGCCGTCCATGAAGGCGTGGACGAAGACCTTGGTGAGGCCTTCTTCCTTCAGCAGGCGGAGGAGGGCGTAGAGGTGGGGCAGGGTGGAGTGGACGCCGGCTTCGGAGCACAGGCCCATCAGGTGGACCGCGCCGCCGGTGGCCTTGACGTTCTCGACGAGGCCGCGGAAGGCCTTGATCTGGCGCATGGCGGCCGGATCGGTGAGGCCCTTGTCGATGCGGACGATCTCCTGGTCGACGATGCGGCCGGCGCCGATGTTCTGGTGGCCGACTTCGGAGTTGCCCATGATGCCTACCGGCAGGCCGACGTCGAGGCCGTGGGCCATGATCTCGGTGCGGGGCCAATCCTTGGTCAGGCCGCGCGAGACCGGGAGGTTCGCCAGCTTCACGGCGTTGAACTTGTCATGCTTGGGGTCGTGGTTTTCGCCCCAACCATCGCGGATCACCAGAAGTACGGGTTTCATAAGTGGATAGGAGGATGAGATAGGGTGATTTAGGGTAAGGTGGCAAGGCGGAGGGAAAGGGAATCAGAGAGGGCTAGGGCCAGGGTTCGGGCTGGGGCCAGTAACCACAGATGTATGGCTGGCCCTAGCTCTGTCCCCGGCCCTAGCCCTGCATTGCACTTTTGCACCTTTGCACATAAATCATGTCATGTCCCGCATCCTCCTCGCTCTGCTCGGAATGGCCTTTTGCGCCGTCGCCTCGGCCGCCACGGTCGAGAAGCTGACCATCGACGGCAAGGCGGTGACGGTGAAGGTGCCTACGCAGGCCGCTCCGGGTAAGCCTTGGCTCTGGGTCGGTGAGTTCGGCGGCCACCTGAAGAAGCTCGAGGACGGGCTGGTCGAGAAAGGCTGGCACGTCGTCTATGTCGGCGTGAGCAACCAGTTCGGCTCCGCCCGCTCGATGGCGACCTGGGAAAAGGTCTACGCCGACCTCCGCGAAAAGCGCGGGCTGTCCGCCAAGCCGGCCCTGCTCGGCATCTCGCGCGGCGGACTTTATATCAACGCCTGGACGCGCCAGCACCCCGACCGCGTGAGCGTCCTCTATCTCGACAACGCCGTCTGCGACATCCGTTCCTGGCCGGGCGGCTTCGCGCTGACGCGTCAGGGCAAGGGCAGCCCGAAGGACTGGGCGTTGTATAAGACCGAGTTCGGTTATGCGAACGACGACGAAGCCAAGGCCAAGTCGCTCCAGCCGGCCGAAGGCCTGCTCCCGGCGATCAAGGCCGGCGTCTTCCTCATTTCGTGCCATGGCACCGCCGACAAGACCGTGCCGTTCGAAGACAACGCCGCGCACGTCATCAAACTCTGGCAGGACAACGGCGGCCGCGTGAAGCTGTTTCCCAAGGAAGGCGGCGACCACCATCCGCACGGACTGCCGGATCCCGCGCCGTTGATCGAGGAGCTGATGGCGGAGGCGAAGTAATGAGGTAGGGGCAGCACCGCGTGCTGCCCTAGTGATGACTTTCCCGTTCGCCGCAGGGCGAACCCAGGTAGGGGCACGATTCATCGTGCACTCCGTGATAGGTTTTAGCGGTTGGGAATACAAAAGGCAGGAGGGCGCGGCGTAGCCACGCCCCTAACGCCGGCCGCCCTGCGGCGGCCGGAGGACAGCACGTGGTACTGTCCCTACCTTGAGAGGCACCTAGGTCGTGACGCGGTCCCGACCTTACCTGGAGAAGGCGGATGCGAGGCAGACTAGGGCAGCACGTGGTGCTGTCCCTGCCTTCTTACGCCTCGACCCACTTCCCCTTCTCCTTGATGAGGTCGACGAGGCGCTCGACGGCTTCTTCCTGGGGGATGTTGAACTTCACGGGGGTCTTGCCGACGTAGAGGTTGATCTTGCCGGGGGCGCCGCCGACGTAGCCGAAGTCGGCGTCGGCCATCTCGCCGGGGCCGTTCACGATGCAGCCCATGACGGCGATGGTGACGGACTTCAGGTGGCCGGTGCGTTCCTTGATCTTCAGGGTCGTCGACTGGATGTCGAAGAGGGTGCGGCCGCAGGAGGGACAGGCGACGTATTCGGTCTTCGTCTGACGCATCCGCGCGCCCTGCAGGACATCGTAAGCAAGCGTCAGCGACTTCGCGGTCGAGGTCGGCGTCTCGCACGAAAGGAAGTCGCCGTAGCCGTCGACGAGCAGGCCGCCGGCGAAGATCGAGGCTTCAAGGAGGCGCGATTGGAAGCCGGGGTCGAGGAGCACGGCGTTGGCGACCGTGGCGCGAAGCCAGAGCGGGGCCTTGAGCTTCGCGGCGGCGGCGCACCGGACGAGCTCACGATGGGTGCCGGTCGCGTGCAGGCCGTCCTGCGGCTGCGAGCAGGTGAGGATGAGGCGGCTGGCCGGGATCGCAGCGAGATTCTGGGTGAGCGCGGTGATCGTCGGGCCGTCGACGTCGGCCGCCAGGACCGCGTCGTGCTGCGTGACGGCTTCGCCCCAGGCTTTGAGCGAAGCGCCCTCGGCGGCGGAGAATGCCTTCACGACCACGAGGCGGCTGCCGGAGCCTTCGAACGGGAAGTCGGCAGGAGAGAGACTGGTCTCGACGAAAAGGGCCGGGACGGCCTGGCCGAGCGCCTTGCGCAGGGAGCGGAGGCCGGCGGCGTGGGCGGGGTCGTCGAGACGGACCAGCAGGCCCTCGGCGCGGACTTCGCGCTGGGCGGCGTGGGCGTCGAGGAGTTCCTTGGCCGCGGCCTGCCAGTCGGCGAGGCCGGCGACGCTGCGGACGACCACGCGCGGGGTCTCGCTCGAGCCCGCGAGGCACTTCGCGGACAGCTCGATGGTCTCCGTCGCGCGGCGGGTGAACGAGAACGGATCAGCCGGGTCGGCGGGCAGCTGAACCGAGCAAGCGGCGCCGAGGGCGGCGAGGGCTTCGGCGCGGCGGACGAGTTCCTTGCAGACCGGGATCTCGTGCCAGGGGTCTTCCGTCAGCGAGACGCGGATCGTGTCGCCCAGGCCGTCGGCGAGCAGCGAGCCGATGCCGATGGCCGACTTGATGCGGGCGTCTTCGCCTTCGCCCGCCTCGGTCACGCCGAGGTGGAGCGGGTAGTCCATGCCGAGCTGCGTCATGCGGGCGGCCGCCAGACGGTAGGCCTCGACCATCACCTTCGGGTTCGAGGACTTCATCGAAAGCACCATGTCCTTGAAGCCGTGGGATTCCGCGATGCGGACGAATTCGAGGGCGGACTCCACCATCCCGTTCGGCGAATCACCGAAGCGGTTCATGATGCGGTCGGAGAGCGAGCCGTGGTTCGTGCCGATGCGGAGCGAGCGGCCGAGTTCCTTGGCGCGGAGGACCAGCGGCGTGAAGGCCGCGTGGAGGCGCTCCAGCTCTTCGGCGTAGGCCGCGTCGGTGTATTCGAGGACCGCGAACTTCTTCTTGTCGGCGTAGTTGCCCGGGTTCACGCGGATCTTCTCCACGTGTTCGACCGCCTCCATCGCGGCCGACGGCAGGAAGTGGATGTCGGCCACCAGCGGCTGGGTGAAGCCCGCCGCCCGGAACTTCTGCCGGATCTCCTTGAGCGCGGCCGCCGCCGCCTTGTTCGGGGCCGTGATGCGGATGATCTCGCTGCCCGCTTCGGCCAGCCGGATCGCCTGCGCCACCGTCGCCGCGACGTCCTCCGTGTCGGAGGTCGTCATCGACTGGACCCGGATGGGGTTATTCCCGCCCACGCCGACGCCGCCCACGTTCACGACGCGGGTGAGGCGGCGGATCGTGCGGTGGCGGGAAGGACAGGCGTCCGAGGGCATGGGGTTAACTCAACCCCTTTGCCCGCGGAGGTCAACGAGCGTCAGAAATCCCAGCGATGGGAGGACGGCACCCACTGGTAGCCCTTGCGGCCGTTGGGGATGACCACGCCCAGGCCGGGCCAGGGGAGGTGGAAGCCGTAGGCGCGCTCCTTCGTGGCGGCGATCTCGGCGAAGACCTTCTTGCGGGTGGCCACGGCCACTTCCGGGTCATGGTCGAAATCGATGAACCAGTTCGGGTCTTCGAGCATCAGCACGTGGTTGTGGGCGAGGTCCGAGATGTGCAGCAGCGAGTCATCGCCCGACTTGATGCGGAAGATCGCGTGTCCGTCGGTGTGGCCCGGAGCGGCGAGGATCGTGATCGCGCCGTCGAGGATCTGGTCGCCGTCCTTGTGGATGACCAGGTTGGGCTGGAGGGTGTCGAAGGAGCCGCGGACGTTCTTGATCATGGCCTTGATGTCGTCGGTACGGTGGGACTTCGAGAAGTCGGGCTCCTTCCCGCGCCAGAAGTCGACCTCCTCCTTCAGCACATGGACGGCCGCGTTGGGGAACAGGATCTTGCCGCCGCTGGCCAGTCCGCCGATGTGGTCGATGTGCGAGTGGCTGAGGAGGGCGTGGGTCACCTGATCGAAGCCGATGCCGATGCTCTCCATCGCGTCGGCGAGCCAGCCCCAGGTGACGTTCTTATGCGGTCCGAAACCGGCGTCGATCAGGATGACCTCCTTGTCCTTCCGCAGGAGCAGGATGTTGATGTAGAGCGTCATGTCGTCCGGACGCTCGCCGAGGTTCGTCAGCGCCTTGGTCATCTCAGGGCGCGCGGCCGGGGGCCACATCTTCTTCGTCACTCCCTGCTTGAAAGTGCCGAAGCCGTCGCTGATCGACCAGGCCTCGAACTTGCCGATCGCGAATTTGTAGACGTAGGGGTTGGCGATCGTCTTCTTCGCGATCGGGTTGCCGGCGGCGTCGGTCGCGGCTTGGGCGGCGGCCAGCCCGGCCGGCAGGCTGAGGGCGGCGAAGGCGGCGCCGAGGCTGCCGAGGAACTGGCGGCGGGAGCTATCCGGGAGGGGCTTTTCCATGAGGGTATGAGGGGAGATAAGGCGTAAAAGTTCCCGAGTGCAAACGTGCAAAAGTCGCACAAGGGGCAGGGGTAGGGATGGGGGTAGGGGTAGGTAAGGGCCGAGGATGTTTACTGCCCCAACCCCTACCCCTGCCCCTATCCCTGCGTCGCCTTAGGCGACGCTCACTTCTTCGCGCCGAAGTCCTGCGGCTTATAGACGTGGCGTTCCAGGAGCTGCTGCTTGAGCTGGAGTTCGCTGTCGCCGGAGCAACGGCGGACGTCGTGCAGGATGATGTACGCCATCAGCGAGAACAGCAGGGCCATGAAGGTGTACTGGAGGATGATGACCGCCTTGTTGCTCAGCAGCCCCTTGGTGAAGCGCTGGATGGTGGCGATGAGCATGTGGCCGCCGTCGAGGACGGGGATCGGCAGCAGGTTGAGCACGGCGAGGTTGAGGTTGATCAGTACCGTGAACCAGAGAACGCGGCGGATGTCTTCCGACAGGTTGTAATAGGTCTTCGTGATCGAGATCACGGAAGCCAGCTGCTTGACCTCGATGTCCGAACCGCGGTCGAAGAGACGGCCGAGCGTCGTGAAGGTCGACTTCACGATGCCCACGCAGGTCTCCCAGGGGTTGCGGTAGGCGAGTTCGGTCTGGCTGACGAAATACGTCCCGATCTGTGCGTGCCGCACGGGCTGCTTGTCGACGGACTGGGCCTTCTTGAGCGTGAGGTTGCCCGCGTCGCCGTTGGCGCGCTTCCAGTAGATCGTCAGGTCGCGGGGCGTGCGGCCGACCGCCTGCACGAGGCCGTCGAGCGAACGGACCGAGACGATCTGGTCGCGGCCGTCGACCTTGTCGATGATCGTGCCGATCTTGAGCGTCTCCGCGAGGGCCGGGTCGTCGGGAGAGACGCCGAGCACCATCAGCTGGTCGCGGACCGCCTCGGGATCATTGCTCAGGAGGTCGCGGGTCGCCGGGACGAGGATCAGGGAGTGCCGGCGGTCTTCGCCGTAGGCGATGATGCTGACCGGGTTGACGGACGTCGTCATCTGCGGGGTGATGACGACCTTGGCGGAGACGCCGTCGGCCTGTTCGATCAGGAGCGTGCGGGGCTTCGCGCCGCCTTTGCGGAGGAGTTCGCGGAACTCGACCGTGTTGTTCAGCGGCTGGCCGTCGATGGAGAGGATGCGGTCGCCGGATTTCAGGCCGGCCCTCTCGGCGGGCGAACCGGGCGCGGGCGTGCCGACGATGACCGCGGTGCGCGGCTGGAGGCCGGCCACGCGGACCTTGTCGCCGGACTGCGAATTGATCTCCAGGCGGGCGGGCTGGACGACGATCTCGAGCGTCTCGCCGCCGCGTTCGATCTTGAAAGTGGCCGTCGGATTGCCCTGCGAATCCTTGCGGTTGCCGAGCATGACGGCCTCGCTGATCTGGTTGAAGTTCGTGACCGTGGCGTCGTCGACCGCGAGGACCTTGTCGCCCGAACGCAGGCCGGCCTTGAACGCCGGGCCCGGGACCGTGTTGCCCAGGCCGAGTTCGGCGAGGTGGCCGGAGCTCGTCACGACCTGCTCCGGGACGTAGCCGATGACCGTGGAGTTGCTGCCGGAGGCGACCGGGACGCCGGTGACCCAGAGCACGCAGGCGAGGGCGAAGGCGAAGATGACGTTGAAGACCGCGCCCATGACAGAGACGATCATCTTGTCGGCGTAGGAGATCTTCGGGAGTTTCTCGGCCTCCTCGCTGCTCGCGCCTTCGATGCCTTCCATGTCGGCGAGCTGGGGCAGGGCGACGTAGCCGCCGAGCGGGATGATCGAGACGCGGTAGTCGACGCCGTCCTTGCCGGTCCAGCCGAAGAGGCGCGGGCCGAAGCCGATCGAGAAGCGTTCGATCTTCAGGCCGCGCTTGCGGGCGGCGAGGAAGTGGCCGAGCTCGTGCACGAAGATCGAGCCGCCGAAGAAGATGGCGACGAGGGCGAGGCCCCAGAGGGAGCCGAGGAGGTCGCCGAAGGAAAGGTTGTCCATGTAAAGGGGAGGGAAAGGGGTTATCTCAAAGGCCGAGGCCCGGGGCGAGCCTGGACGCGACGACGCGCGTCTCGGCGTCGGCGGCGAGGACATCGTCCAAAGAGCCCGGTTCGCGGGCCGAAACCGCCCCCAGGGTGCGTCCGACGAGCTCGGCGATGCCTGTGAAGGGCAGTCTGCCGGCCACGAAGGCGGCCACGGCGACCTCATTGGCCGCGTTGAAGACCGCCGGGGCGGTACCGCCGGTGGTGGCCGCCGCCCGGGCCAGGCCGAGGCAAGGGTAGCGGGCCGGGTCCGGCGGGGTCATCCCCAGCGTGAGGGTTTGGGCGAGGTCGAGCCGCGGGGCGGGGCAGGGCAGGCGCTCCGGGAAGAGCAGGCAATCCTGGATGGGATAGGCCATCGAGGGCGGCGAGAGCAGCGCCTGGAGGCTGCCGTCGGCGAGCGTGACCAAGGAGTGGATGATGCTCTGCGGGTGGACGACGACGTCGATGCGGTCCGCGGGGACGTCGAAGAGCCAGCGTGCTTCGATCACTTCGAGCCCTTTGTTCGCCATCGTGGCGGAATCGATGGTGACCTTCGGGCCCATGCTCCAGTTCGGATGCTTGAGCGCCTGGTCGAGCGTGACGTGACGGAGATCGGCGAGAGGCGTGTCGCGGAAAGCGCCGCCCGAGGCCGTGAGCACGAGCCGCGCGATGTCGGCCTTAGGCTTGTCGCGCAGGAGCTGATGGATCGCGTTGTGCTCGCTGTCGACCGGCAGCAGGCGCGCGCCGGAGACGCGGGCGGCTTCCGTGACGAACTTGCCGGCGAGGACCAGGAGTTCCTTGCTCGCGAGGGCGACGTCCTTCCTGGCCTTGAGCGCCGCGAGCGTGGGCGCCAGGCCGGCGGTGCCGACGACGGCCGAGACGACCATCGAGACTTCCGGAAGACAGGCGACTTCGGTCAGGCCGGCGGTGCCTTCGAGGATGCGGGTGCCGACGGGGAAGGCTCCCGAAGCGCGGGCTTCGGCCGCGGCGGCCGGATCGGCGAGCGCCACGACGCCGACGCCGAATTCCTTGGCCGGGCCGATGAGTTCGCGCCAGCGCGAATGGGCGGCCAGTCCGGCGACGCGCAGGCGCGACGGGTGGGCCCGGACGACGCTCAGGGTGGTCGTGCCGATGGAGCCGGTGGCTCCGAGGATGGCGATGGCCCGGACGTGCATGCGGCGTGGGTGCATCGAGGCAACCGCAGGAGACGAAGGTGGCAAGCAGTTTGGGCTGGGGGCGGCTTTTCGCCGTTCGACGCTTGTCTCTTTCGTCGGGATAGGTTGCCTGTCCGTATGGCCACTCAGCCTCAGGACCTCACCGGACTCTCCCACCTCGGGAACACCCAGAACAAGCCCCAGCAGACGCTGGAGACCTTCCCGAACCGCAATGCGGGCCGGAACTACACCGTCGAACTGACGACGGATGAGTTCACCTGCCTGTGTCCGGCGACCGGCCAGCCCGACTTCGCCAAGATCACGATCCGCTACGTGCCGGGTCCGCGCATCGTGGAGTCGAAGTCCCTCAAGCTCTACTACTGGAGCTACCGCCAGCAGGGCATGTTCCACGAACACCTGACCAACAAGATCCTCGACGACCTCGTCGCCGCGATCGACCCGGTCTGGTGCGAAGTCACCGGCGCCTTCGGCGTCCGCGGCGGCATCGGCATCACGGTGCGCGCCGTCCACGGCAAGCAGCCGCAGCCGTGAGGCGTCGCCCCGTCCAGCCGGACGACGGGGAACCGACGGATTGGCCGGGCTCGGCCCAGGTCTCTGATTTCCTGACGCGCCAGCTCGCCGGTCGCCGGCTGGCGGCGCGTTCGTGCCTGACCTACGGGCGTTCGCTCAAGGGCTTCGCGCTGTGGATGAAGTCCAACGGCGGCTGGGACGGCGATTGGTCCAAGCTGACCGCGCGTAATCTGCGCGACTTCGTCATCGAGCGCCAGGGCACGCACGAACGTCGCTCGGTGCACAACCAGGTCTCGGCCCTGCGCGCCTTCCTCGCCGACCTGCGCGAGCGCGGCGGCATCACCACCACGCCGGCGGCCGGCCTCGTGCTGCCCAAGCTGCCGAAGTCCCTGCCGAAGTTCCTGACCGAGGCGCAGACGGATTCGCTCCTGGACGCCGCGGAGGGTTCCGAGAAGGACGATCCGCAGGAGACCGCGCGCGACCTGGCGGTGCTCGAACTGCTCTACGGCGGCGGCCTGCGCGTGTCCGAACTCTGCGGCATCGACGGCGGCGACCTCGACCTCGGCAGCGGGCTCGTGCGCCTGATGGGCAAGGGCTCGAAGGAACGCGTCGTGCCCGTCGGCGACGCGGCGGTCGCCGCGGTGAAGGCCTACCTCGCCTTGCGCGGCGCCCCGGCCCGCGGCGAACCGCTGCTCCTCGCCGCCCGCGGCGGACGGCTCCATCCGCGCGCGGTGCAGCTGATGCTGAAGCGCAAGCTCGCGATCGCCGGTCTGCCGGCGGACCTCACTCCGCACAAGCTGCGCCACGCCTGCGCGACGCACCTGCTCTCCAACGGCGCCGACCTCCGCCTCGTGCAGGAGCAGCTCGGCCACGCCTCGCTTTCGACCACGCAGATCTACACGCACCTCAGCGTGGCCAAGCTGCGCGAGGTCCATCGCAAGTCGCACCCACGGGCCTGACCGCTGATTCGCCTCGCCTCCGCGGGCCCCTCGGAGCAAGGTGCCGCGTGCTCGTCGAAGCCGCCCAAGCGAAGCTGAACCTGTCGCTGGCCATCACCGGCCGGAGGGCGGACGGTTTCCACGAACTCGTCAGCCTCGTCGCGCCGATCGCGCTCGCCGACACCCTGACGCTCGACGTCGGGCGCCCGCCCGGTCTCACATGCGATGACCCGGCGCTGCCGGTCGACGGCACGAATCTCGTCCTCAAGGCCGCCGCTGCTTACGCGCGTCGCCGTCCCGGCGCGCCGACCGGACATTTCCATCTCACCAAGCGCGTGCCGCACGGCGCCGGCCTCGGCGGCGGGAGCGCCGACGCCGCCGCGGCGTTACGCCTGCTCGACCGCGCTTCGGGCGATCCGCTCGGCCCCGAGGCGCTCGAAGCGCTCGCGGCGGAAGTCGGTTCCGACTGTCCTTTCTTCGTGCGCGGCCAGGCCGCGGTGATGCGGGGCAGGGGAGAGCGGCTGGAGATCCTGCCGGCCGCCGCCCGCGCCGCTTTGGCCGGGCGTAAGGTCATGCTCGCCAAACCGCCTTTCGGCGTACCGACGCCCGAGGCCTATGGTCTGCTCGCCAAGGCCGGGACGTATCGTCCGGTCGCGGAGGCCGAAGCCGAGCTCGCCGTCTGGCTCGCCCGCCCCGCCGCGGATCCCGTGAGACTGGGCAACGACCTCGCGGCCCCCGTCTTCTCCAAGTATGTCGCCCTGCCGGCCGGGCTGGCCTCCTTCCGTCGCGTCACAGGGACCGATTGGCAGATGACCGGCAGCGGCAGCGCCTGTTTCGCCTGGGCCGACGACGGTTTCGACCAAGCCGGCTTGCGCGCGGACGCCAAGCGGGTCTGGGGGCCCGGGGCATGGGTGGCGGAGACCGTTATTTCGGCTTAGTTTCGGCTTTACTGTCGGCCATCGGGTCGCCAAGTTGCGATTCACTATCACCCATGGGAAGCCTCAAGAAGAAGCGTCGTCTGAAGATGAACAAGCACAAGCGCCGCAAGCGCTCGAAGGAAAATCGCCATAAGAAGCGTCTCTGGGGCTGATTGACCCCACCTTCGGTCCGATCCGGGCGGCTCAAAAGGCCGCCCGGCTCTTTTTCGGGCTTGCTCCGACCTGACCCGTTCCCAAACCTCGACCTTCCAACCGACTCAGACCATGCCCCGCGAAATCGTCATCATTGAATGCACCGAAGCCCGTAAGGAGGGCAAGCGCCCTTCCCGTTACATGACCACCCGTAACAAGAAGCTTTCCCAGGAGAAGGTGGAGCTCAAGAAGTACAACCCCTCCATGCGCCGCCACACGCTGCACAAGGAGATCAAGGGCTAAGCTTCCGTTTCCCTTCTGCCAGCAGGGCCGGCCGCAGCGATGCGAGCCGGCCCTGCTGTTTGGCGGGGAGGAGGTTCGGCCTCAGGCGGGCTTGCCGTCGCGGCGCAACTGACGCCAGCGCGCGCGGTGGTGACGCGTCCAATCGAGCAGGGCGCGTTCGAAGCCGATGTCGCAACCGGCCTTCTCGGATTCGATCCACTTGTGACGGAGGATCTCTTCACGCTCCGCAAGGAATTCGGCGTAAAGAGAAGAACGCGCGGCCAGGTCGGCGGCGGGCTTCGTCTTGGACGGCTCTTCTCTCATGCTTGACCTGACTTAGGAGAAAAAAGGGCTGCGTGGCAAGCCGGAGGCGAGCCGGTGACTTTATGAAGCTTTTTGCAGGCCGTTGAGGACCGTCAGCCCGATCGAGCGGAAGACGCGGGCCGGATTGCCGTCCGGGTGGCTGATCACCACCGGGATGCCGTGGTCGCCGCCCTGGCGGATGGCCGGATCGAGCGGGACTTCGCCCAGCAGGATCGAACCGAGGGCCGTGGCGACCTTGAGGCCTCCGCCCTGGCCGAACAGATGCTGGCGGGAGCCGTCCGCGCCTTCGAGGAAGCTCATGTTCTCCGCCACCCCGAGGATGGGCACGCCGACCTTGGCGAACATCGCCGCGCCGCGCAGCGCCACGGAAACCGCCGCGGTCTGCGGGGTCGTCACGATGATCGCGCCGCTGAGGGCCATCGCCTGGGCGATGGAGAGCTGGGCGTCGCCGGTACCCGGGGGGAGGTCGATGAGCAGGACGTCGAGTTCGCCCCAGCGGACGTTCGTGGCGAACTGCGAGATGGTCTTCATGATCATCGGACCGCGCCAGACCACGGGGGCGTCGGCGTCGATCAGGAGGCCCATCGACATCACCTTCACGCCGAAGTTCTCCAGCGGGATGAGGGTGTCACCCTCGAGCAGAGGGCGGGCGTTGACCCCGATCATCAGGGGGACCGAGGGGCCGTAGATGTCGCAGTCCATCAGGCCGACCCGGCCCGGACGGCCTTTTTCGGCGAGGTCACGGGCGAGGGCGCAGGCCAGGTTGACCGCGAAGGTGGACTTGCCCACCCCGCCTTTGCCGCTGGCGACGGCGATGATGTGCTTGACCTGACCCACGCCGGCGTCGGCCGGCAGCTTGACGGGGGCGGCGGGGGTGGTCGCCGCGGGGGCGCCCTTCGGGACGGTGACGGTGATGGCGATCTCGGGCTGGCGGGCGCCCAGGGCCTTCAAGGCGGCGTCGATCTCGGCGTAGAGCTTCTTCGGGACCTCGGGGTCGGCGCTGGTCACCGCCAGGCCGACGCTGACCTTGCCGTCGAGGGTCACTTCGATGCCTTTGACCAGGCCGAACGAGACGATGTCCCGGCTGTACCCGGGGTAGCGGATCTGGCCGAGGGCTTTCTGGACGGATTCCTTATCGAGCGACATCAGCGGGATTGAACTCCCCGCCCAACCTAGGTCAAACTGCTAACCTCCTAATCCCCTTACTCGATGCGTTTCCTCGCCCTCCTCGCCGCCTTCCTCACCGCGCCGCTCTTCGGCCAGAACGTGGTCGTGAACGATGACATCGCGGCGCTGGCGGCCAAGGGCGTCGTCTCCGTCGCCGTCGTCTGCGACGATCCGGCTCTCGGCAGCCTCGTCCAGTTCGCGCTCTCCGCCCACGGCGCGATCCAGGTCTCGCCTTCTTCCTCCGTCAAGCTGCGCATCGGACGTACCGCGAACACGGCGGTCGTCGCCTGCGAGAACGCCGCCTACGCCTTCACGACCGACGTCGAAGCCCGCGACGAAGACCAGCTGGCGCTCAAGGTCGCCGACGCCGCGATCGTCGGTCTCGGTCGCCGCTGGCAGCTGAAGCCGCTCTATGCGGACACGAAGGTCGCCTTCGTCTCCCGTTTCACCGGCCACGCGGAGATCTACGTCACCAACCTCGCCCGCTCGAAGACGCTCCGTCTGACGAACTACCGCAACACCTCATACGGACCCCGCTGGTCGGCCGATGGCAAGCGCGTCTTCTTCATCTCATCCTTCCGCTCCAACTTCCCTGAGATCTTCTCGACCAACGGGCTCGGCGAGGCCGCCAAGGTCATCACCGACGTGCGCGGCGCCCTCGGCGCGGCCAGCAGCGGTCCCGACGGTCGCATCGCGTTCGCTTCGTCCAACAAGGAGACGATGGACATCTTCGTCGCCGGTCCGCAGGGCCAGTCGCCGGTCCGCGTCATCAAGGCCCCGAACAAGCAGTGGGTGAACACGGATCCGGCCTGGTCGCCTGACGGCGCGCGTTTCGCCCTCACCGGCGGCCCGACGGGTCGCCCGGGCATCTATCTCGCGAATTCTTCCGGCGGCGCCCTACGGCCCGTCGCCACCGGTTTCAGCTACAGCACCGAGCCGCGCTGGAATCCCGTCTTCCCCGACCAGCTCGTCTTCACTTATCAGTCGGGCAGCCTGCGTCTCGGCGTCATCGACCTCGCCGCGGGCAGCGTCCGTCCGATCGAGACCGCGAGCCCGGCCGCCCTCGCGCACGCTTCGTGGTGCGCCGACGGCCGCCACCTGGTGGCCGCGCAAGGCGAGTGGCTGGCGGTCGTGGACAGCGTGACCGGCAAGGTCACGCGCCTGACGCCGGTGAGCCTCGGGCGTTGTTCCGAGCCGGACTGCTGGACGCCGCGCGCGCGCTGAGCGACGTCACTTCTTCGCGGGCTTGGGCTTCGTCCCGCCGTCCCGCTCGCGCTGGTAGGCCTCGTTCCTCAGGGTCCTGCGCAGGATGGCCAGGGTCGCCTTCGCGTCGCCATCCTGCCGCTGCAGGAGCGCCATGGCTCTCTCGATGCTCAGGCTCAGCGGATTGGTCGTGGATCCAGCCATGATGCCTAGTCCGAGCAGGCAGACGAAAGCTCCGACCCGGACGCCGCGATGGGCGCGCCAGGCGCCACGCAGTTCTTCTTCCCTGCGGGCGATGGCCCATGCGGCCTGCGACCGGGTGAAGCGGTCGATGTGCACGGCGTCGGCCAGGCCGTAGGCCAGGAGGAGGCGGCGGGTCGGCTCGTCGATGCGCTCGGCGGCGCTGGCCTGTTCGGCCGCGCTGGCCGGCGGCTTCGCGGTCCGGACTTTGAGGCCCGAACCGGAAGGGAAAAAATCGGCGACCGTCCGCCAGACGTCTTCTTCGGCCAACCGGCAGGGCTGGTCGGGGGTCAGCTCTCCGGCCGCGAGCCGGCGCGCGATCTCGGACTCAGGAAGGCCGGCGGTGTTTTCTTCGCCGGATTGGAGGTGAAAATGACGCATCGTGCCGAGCCGGAGGTCGGCGAATCAGACTAGGGCCGCCTCTGCGGGGGTCGCAAGGCGATTGGGCCTTCGATACCCTTTGCAAATCGGCTCGGACCTCTTTTTCATAGGCTCCGCTCGATGGGTAACCCAGGCATCAATCAATCGCAGAAGCAGGTCCAAGGCCTCGTCCTCACGCCGCAGCTTCGCCAGTCGCTCCGCATCCTCCAGGTGCCTGCGGCCGAGCTCCTGCGGGAGATTTCCTCCGAACTGGCCGCCAATCCGCTGCTCGAGGAGGTCGAACCGGTCTCCAATGAGAGCCTCGACGCGCCCATGCCCTCCGAGGAGCCCGAGGACGACGGCCCCCGCGAACTTTCCTTGGGCGACGATGATTTCGACGCGCTGAAGCGCATGAAGGAGGACTGGGACGAAAGCTATTACGAGGAGATCCGTTCCCAAGGCTACACCCAGGAAGACGAAGAGCGCCGCCGGCACCTGCTCGAGTCGGCCACCGGCGAAGCCTCGCTCTCGGAGCATCTCGCCGACCAGGCCCGGACGGCCAGCGATGATCCCGCCGTCCAAGACGCGCTGAAGCTCCTCATCGCCTCGCTCGACGAACGAGGCTTCGTGGAGGAAGACCTCTCGACCCTCGCGCTCCGTTCCGGCCAGCCTTACGAGGCCGTCATGACGGCCCACACGTTGCTGATGGCCTTCGATCCGCCCGGCATCGGCGCCCGCGACCTCCGCGAATGTTTCCTCGCCCAGCTCCGCCAGCGCGGCCGGGGCCTGTCCACCGCGGCCCGGCTCATCAGCGACTGCTGGGAACCCATGATGGGGCGTCGGCTCGAGGAGTGCGCGCGCGTGCTCGACGTCGAACTTGACGACATCCGCGAGGCCCTCGCCGAACTCGCCAAGCTCGAGACCGTCCCGGCCCGTCGCTTCGCCCGCGACGACAACCGCGTCGTCACGCCGGACGCCACCGTCGAGATGGGGCCCGACGGCAGATGGAAGGTCATCATGGACGACCGCCACGTGCCGAAGCTCCGCCTCGCGCCGGCCTACAAGGACATGCTCGCCGGGCAGGCCCTCGGGGACAAGGAACGCACCTACATCCTCGAGCGTATGCGCCAGGGGAAGTTCCTGATCGGCGCCATCGAGGAACGCCAGCGCACCATCGAGAAGCTCGCGCACATCATCCTCGAACGACAGGCCGATTTCTTCGAGCACGGCCCTTCGCGGCTGCGCCCGCTGACGATGACCGACGTCGCCAAGGAGATGGGCGTCCATGAGACGACCGTCGGCCGCGCCGCGGCCAACAAGTGGATGCTCACGCCCCACGGTCTCCGCGAATTCCGCTGGTTCTTCACGTCCGGCGTCTCGACGTCCGACGGCGGCACCGTCGCCCAGGAAGGCGTGCAGGAGATGATCGCCGACATCCTCGCGCGTGAGAATCCCGCCGAGCCGCTGGCCGACGAGGCGATCACCGCCGAGCTGCGCAAGCGCGGCGTGCAGATCGCCCGCCGCACCGTCGCGAAATACCGCGAAGCGCTGGGCCAGCCGTCGGCGCACATGCGCCGCAAGCGTCTCTGATCAGGCGAGCCGGCCGAGGACGGAGTCCCAGCCGAAGTTCGCCATGTCGGGGAAGAGGAACTGCACGCCGGCGGTCCGGCCGTCGGGCAGCCGCGCGGGCGCGGCCACGGCGGGCAGGCCCGCGAGCGAGGCCGGCGCGTTGAGCGCGAGGAGGCGTCGGCGGTGGGCGTCGCCGACGGCGGCCTTGCTCACCGCGCCGCCGAAGGTCGCCGGCAGCGCGATGAAATGATGGCGGCGGAAGACCGTGCGGAAGGCGTCGGAGACGCGTGCGCGCGCCGCCTCGGCCGTCCGGAGTTCGTCGTAGGTACGACGGCGACCGGCGTCGAGGCGCGCCCAGACGACCGGATCGTATTCCGCGCGGCGGCGTTCGAGCCAGCCCGCGTGGACCCGCGCTGCGGCGTGGCCGCCGAGGACCGGATAGGCATCGGCCGCATCGGCGCAGGCGAGGCGCAGCAACGTCGCGGCGGCCACGTCCTCCTGGGCGCCGGCCTTGAGCGCGAGGTCGCGCATGGCCGCGAGGTCGGCGGCAGGGATGCCCAAGCCAAGGTCGCCGACCCAGAGGCCGGCGCCTGCAGGCGGGGCTTCGCCGAGCACGGCGGCCGAGACCTGACGGAGGTCGCCGGCCGAGCGGGCGATCCAGCCTTGGGTGTCGTAGCCCGGCGAGAGCGGGAAGATGTCGCCGACGGGCGCGACGTCGGGCGAGAGGCGCAGGCCCCACACGCCGCAGTAGCCGCACGGGACGCGGATCGAGCCGGCCGTATCGGTGGCGAGGGCGAAGGGCACGAGCCCGCGGGCGACGGCGAAGGCCGAGCCCGAACTCGACCCCCCCGCGAGCAGGTCGGGGCGCGTCGGATGCGGGCAGTCGCCGTAATGGGGGTTCTCGCCGCTCAGGCCGAAGGCGAACTCGTTGAGCTGCGTGCGGCCGCATTCGATCGCGCCGGCGTCGGCTTCGAAGGCGGCCGGCAGCGACGAGGTCGCGCGCGCGGCGCCGATCTCCTGCGGGAGGAAGGTCGAGCCGGCGAAGGTCGGTTCGTGCTGCCGGAAATAAAGGTCCTTCGTGAGGAACGGCACGCCGCCGAGGGCCGCTTCGCGCAGCGGCCAGGCTTCCTCGAAGCGGCGCGTCAGCGTGCGCGTGTCGGGCAGGCCGCACAGGGCGGCCCGTTGTTCCACGGGGGCCATCTCGGCCAGCCTGAGCAGGAAAGCCTCCGCCGCCATGCGCGGACCACGCGTGAGCGTGAACTCGCGCCAGTCTTCGACGGACTGCGGCAGCAGGGTCACAGCGCGAGCGGGACGCCCGGTTCGGGGTCGTGCACGCGGGTGCCGGGCAGGGCGGCCGCGAGGGTCTCCTTCATCCACGCGCGCGCGGGCGGGTCGCCGTGCGTCAGGACGATGTCCTTCGGCGAGACGGATTTCGCGAAGTCGACGAGCTCCTCGCGGTCGGCGTGGCCGCTGAGGTGGAAGCGTTCGACCTTGGCGCGCAGGGTCGCGGTGTGGTCGAGGGTCTTGAACTTGAATTCGCCGCCGGGGTTCATGCCGATGAGCTCGCCGCCCGGGGTCTCCGGATCGCAGTAGCCGACGAAGAACACCGCGTTCTCCTCGTGGTCCAGCATGTTCGCGGCGACGCGCCAGGCAGGCGTCTTCTCGACGAGCATGCCGCTCGAGAGGAGGTAGATGCCGCGTTCGGGCATGTTCTTGCCCGGCTGCACGTATTTGCGCGAGAGGGGCAGGATGCCGAGGTCGCGCAGGACCTGCCGGCTGAACTTCACCTGCTTGGTCTTGCGGCTCGCTTCGTCGAGGTAGTCGCAGAGGTCGAGGCCGAGGCCGGAGCAGAAGATCGGCACGTCGGCCAGGTCGCCCGCGTCGGCGGCCTCCTGGAGCAGCAGGAGGATCTCCTGCATGCGGCCGAAGGCGAAGGCCGGGAGCAGCACCGAGCCGCCCTCGTCGCAGACTTCGTTGATCGCCTTGATGAGGCGTTTTTCCTCCTTGCCGCGGTCGAACGACGGCGCCGTCGCCGTGGCCCCGCGCGTGCATTCCATCACGAGCGTGTCGACCGGCGTGCGCGGGAAGGCGGCGCCGGCGACCGTGCGCTGGGCCTGGAAATGGACGTCGCCGGTGAAGAAGTGCTTCTGCTTGCGGTGTTCGACGAGGCAGCCGACCGCGCCGGCCACGTGGCCCGCGAGATGGAAGGAGAGGGCGACCTCCTCGCCGCCGCGGCCGATGACGCGCGGGTTGGCCAAGGGCACCGCCGCGAGGGCGTGCTCGACGCGCTCGACGTCGGTCTCGACGTAGAGCGGGTAGTCCTGGTTGCCGGTCTCCTCGCGCTGGCGCTTCATCACCTGGATGGAGTTGCTCAGCAGGCGCCGGACGAAGAGCGTGGTCGCTCCCGAGGCGTAGACGCGGGCCGACGGGTGCTGCCTGAGCAGGAGCGGGAGCGAGCCGAGGTGGTCGAGGTGGCAGTGCGTGAGGATCACGCCGTCGACCGAGCCCTGGATCTTGTCGATCTGCGGGAGCGCCTTGCGGCCGTCGAGCTTGGGGTGGAGGCCGCAGTCGAACACCAGCCGCAGGCCGCCGAATTCGGCGAGCATGCAGTTGGCGCCGATTTCACGGCCGGAGTTGAGGTCGGTAAGTCGCATCAGGAAGGGTCGGGCGGGGGCGTCATCGCGAAGACCGGGATCCGCGTGAAGACGCGTTCGCCGGCCGAGGTCGTGCCATGGAAGGAGCCTTCGGCCGTCCGCGGGCCGCCGGCGAGGTGGTAGCTGTTATAAGAGAACTGCTCGCCCGGGGGCAGGGTGGGGGTCTCGCCCACGATGCCGTCGCCCTCGAAGATCTCGATCTCGCCGTCAGGCGAGCGGATGATCCATTTTCGGCCGAGCAGCTTGACCGTCTCCTGGGAGAGGTTGCTGATGGTCAGGAAGTAGACGAAGGCGTGCGGGGTTTCCGGGGGGAAGTTCGCATCCCGGTGGTGGGACACCTTGTCGACGGTGACCCTGAGGCCTGGGAGTTCCTTTCCGGTAGCTTGCACGTGGTCCAACACAAGAGGGCTTAGCCGTCTTACGGAAGCCATAAATGGGGCAATCGTCGGTCCGATTGACCTTCCCTTCTTGCCCCTTGGGGCGGACGACCTTTGATGAGGTTCGGATGTCCACCCTCGCCGATCGCAAGCGCAACCTCGGGCGCGTCCCGGTGAAGTGGATCGTGCTGGCTGCTTACGTCCTCCTGGTCCTGGCCTCCCGTTGGGTCACTTCGGCCGACCGCCTGCCCAAGCCCGAGCTGGCCCATGCCATCGAGGTCGCCCAGGTCGGTCCCGCCGTCGCCTCCGAGGCGCTCCCGGTCGTCGTGGTGCCGAGCCTCCCGGCCCGCGGGGAGCAGGATTGGCGCCGGACCTTCCTCGACGGTCAGGCCGCAGGCCTCGGCCCGGTCTACGCCGTGCGCTGGCCGACCGCCCACCATCGCTCACGCCCTTCGATGGGCGACGACGCCCTCGCCGCCGACCTGCTCCTGGCGTTGGAGGCACGTTTCGGGAAAGGACGTTTCCATCTGGTCGGCGAAGGCATGGGCGGGGCGGTCGCGCTGTCGCTGGCCCACCGGCATCCGGGACGCGTGGCCTCGCTGACGTTCGTCTCCGCGCCCGGCGCCCAGGAATACACGCTCCTCGGCAACGCCGTCGCCAACAAGTTCGTCTACTTCTTCCACCACCTTCCGTTCGTGCTGTTCGACGTCGCCACTCCCCACTTCGGGCTGGCCGATCGCCTGCCCTACAACCGCGGCTACTCCGGCGTGTTCTTCGACAGCGACCTGTCCGACGCCAAGTCGATGCTGCGGGCTTGGGACGGCCCCGCGCTGCTCGTCCATGGCAAGTCCGACTGGATCGCGCCGGTCGACGCCGCCCGCTACTCCGTCAAGCTGATGCCGCAGGCCCGCCTGCTCGAACTCGAAGGCGGCCATGGCGAGGAGGTCGCCGTCGCCGCCGCTCCGCAGGTCGCGGAATTCATCGCCGCCGCCGCGGCCGGCGAGGCGCCGCGACGCATGACGCCCGTCGCGCCGACCGAACCTTATCCCGAGCTCGTGGTGTCCGACGGCGCCCGCTTCTGGATCCTGATCCTCATCATCATCCTCTGCACGTTCGTCGCCGAGGATCCGACGTGCCTGGCCGCGGGCCTCCTCGCGGCCGAGGGCATCATCGGCTTCTGGTGGGCCGCGCTGGCCTGCACGGTGGGCATCTTCATCGGGGACATGGTCCTCTACTCGCTGGGGCGTTGGCTCGGTCGCGGGGCGCTGCGCCGCGCGCCGCTCAAGTGGATCGTCAAGGAGCACGAGATCGACCGCATGGCCGGCTGGTTCGGTTCGCCCCGCGGCATGCTGGTGATCGTGAGCTCGCGTTTCATCCCCGCCAGCCGCGTGCCGACCTTCGTGACCGCGGGCATCCTGCGCCTCGGCCTGCCGCGGCTCTCGATGCTGCTCTTCACCGCGGCGCTCGTCTGGACGCCGGTGCTGATGCTCCTCGGCAGCACGCTCGGACCGCCCTTCATGGAGCAGTTCCCCCGCTACAAGCAGTATGCGGCCTGGATCGTCCTCGGGCTCTTCGCTTTCCTCTGGTTCTTCACCCACTGGGTCGTGCCGGCGATGACCTGGCGAGGGCGGCGCGAGATCGTCATGAAGGTGCGCGGCCTGATGCAGCCTTCCCTCTGGCCCGGCTGGCTGCTCTACTTTCCGGTGCGCCTGGGGATCGTGTTCCTGAGCCTGCGCCATCGCCGCCTCACCGCCTTCGCCTCCGCCAACCCCGCCCTCGGCCGTATCGGCGGCTTCATCGGCGATTCCAAGTCGCTGCTCCTGCGTCCCTTCCAGCGTGACTCGCGCTGCTGCCCGACGCTCGCGCTCTCGCTCGAGGACACCCGGGAAGAGCGCATCAAGGAAGCCGCCGCGTTCGCGGCCTGTCACGGTTTCCCGGTCGTCTTCAAGCCCGAGGTCGCCGAGGACGGCGCCGGCCTGCGTTTCGTGCACACCCAGGAGCAGCTCGAGCGCCTCGTCCGCGGGGCGCAGGAGGATTTCCTGCTCCAGAAGTTCATCCCCGGCTTCGAGTTCGAGGTCGTCTGGCGGCGCAACCCCGGCAAGGACGACGGTCGCATCATGGCCCTCGTGCACAAGCATGACGTCACCGTCCGCGGCGACGGCGAGCAGACCCTTGAGGAACTGATCTGGCTCGACGAAGTCGCCGTCTCCCGCGCGAACCTCTTCCTGCGCTGCCACGCGCGCGACCTCAACCGCGTCATTCCGGCGGGCCAGAAGGTGACCCTCAACCTCACCGGCAGCTATGGCCACGGCGCGCGTTGCCGCCATCGCGCCGACCTCACGACCGTCGAGCTCGACGCCGCCGTCACGCAGTTCGCCAAGCGTTTCCCCGGCCTGCATTTCGCCCGCTTCGACCTGCGCGCCACGTCGATGGAGGACCTCAAGGCCGGCCGCTTCATCGTCACCGAGGTCGGCGGCTGCTGCCACGTCTCGAGCCTCCTGCGCGACGAATCGCTCCGCTTCTCGCGGTCCTATGCCGCCGTCTGGGGGCAGCTCAAGGCGTGCCTCGAAGCCGGGGCCTACAACCTGCGCCAGAAGGTGCGCCCGGTACCGGTCGAGGAGCTCATGGCCCGCTGGAGCCAGGCCCGCGGCCGTCACGACGAGTTCGCGGTCAGCGAGGAGCCCTGAGTCAGCCGCGCGCGGTGAAGGCGTGGCAGAGCGCCGCCGCCGCGGCGTCGGATTCGTCCAAGGCGAGTTCGGCCGAAAGCCCGAGCACGGAGCGGACCATGCGGCCGACTTGTTCCTTGCTCGCCGCCCCGTGGCCGCTGACGGCCAGCTTGATGCGCTTGGGCGCGTATTCGCCGACCTTCACGCCGAGCCGGGCGAGCACGCTGAGGGCGGCGCCGCGCGAGGCGCCCATCGCCTGGGCGGTGCGGAAGTTCTGCACGTAGATGGTCTCTTCGATGGCCGCCTGAGTGACCTTGTGTTCGCGGGCCAACGCTTCGACGGCGTCGGCGATGCGGCCGAGGCATTCGTAGGGCGCGAGCTTCGGTCCGAGCTTCACGGTGACGCTCGCGAGGAGGCGCATCGGTTCCGTGCGCGCGTCGACGACCGCCAAGCCGGTGCCGCGCAGGGAAGGGTCGATGCCGAGGATCACGGCGCGGCAGCCGCGCGCGGCGGCCGTCGGCGCGGCCTTGCGGACGCGGGGCGCCGGTGCGCCCGTCGGGGCCGACCCCACGCCGCGGAGCTTGTCCGTCCAGAGCGAGCGCGAGGATTTCCGGGCCATGACGAGACCATGGTCGCCCGTGACCTGATTTCGACAGCAAAAGCGACGGCGATGGATTGCCAAGGCCCCGGGGCGTCCTAGCGTGGGCCGATGCGCATGATGCTGCTCCTCGCCGGCCTCGCCTGGGCCGCGTCCGCGGCCGGCGCGGAGCCGGTCGTGCAGCGTCGCGAGCCGCCCGCCGGCGAAGCGATCGCCCTGCGCCCGAGCGGCAAGCTGGACCCCAAGCTCGTCCCGGAGTGTTCGGCGCTCTGGCCGAGTCCGACGCAGCCCGGGGTCTTCTGGACCCTTTCCGATTCCGGGGCCAAGCCGCGGATCACGCCCGTCCGGGCCGACGGGTCGAGGGTCGTCGGTCCCGGCGGCTACTGGGACGGGCCGGTGCTGCGTGGCGCCACCAACGTCGACTGGGAGGCCATCGCCGGCGACGAGCGAGGGCAGATGGTCGTGGGCGACGTGGGGAACAACGTCTCGCGCCGCAAGGAACTCGCCCTCTACCTTTTCCGGGAGCCTGTCGCCGGCACGACGGAAGTGGCCGACGTGCGCAAGGTCACCTTCGCCTGGCCCGACCAGACGGCCTTCCCCGACCCGGAGCTCGCGCACGACTGCGAGGCGATGTTCCTGCTGCGCGGGAAGCTCTATCTCCTCACCAAGCACCGCCGTGACACCCTCACGGACCTCTGGCGGGCCGATCTCCCGGCGGCCGGCGAGCGCGCCACGCTGACCAAGCTCGCCCGTTTCGACATCGGCGGGATGGTCACGGATGCCTGCGTTTCGCCCGACCGCACGCGCCTCGCCGTGCTGACTTATCGCAACGTCTGGGTCTTCGACCTCCCGGCGACGGGCGAAGACTTCTTCCGCGGCCGCGCGCTTTACGCGCCGCTCTCGCCGCCGGTGCTCTCCTTCCAGCTCGAAGGCTGCGCGTGGGCGGACTCCGCGAACCTGCTCATCGGTTCGGAGCAGGGCGACCTCTTCCGCCTGCCGCTCACGCAGCTTCGCGAGGTCAGGTGACCATGCGAAACAAGAAGACCGGCAGCCTGGCGGCGCCGGTCTCCGGTGCGAGGATGCTCCGTCCGCTCAGAGCGCCTTGGCGGCGGCGACGACGGCTTCCTTCGTGATGCCGAGTTCCTTCATGACCACGTCGCCCGGGGCGGAGAGGCCGAAGGTGTCGGTGCCGAGGGCCTTGCCGGCGGTGCCGACGTAGCGGCCCCACGAGAGGGTCACGCCTGCTTCGATGCTCACGCGCTTCGCGCAGGAGGGCGGCAGGACTTCTTCCTGGTAGGCCTTCGGCTGGCGCGCGAAGACTTCCATCGAAGGCATCGAGACCACGCGGACGCCGGCGCCGAGTTCTTCGCCGGCGGCGAGGGCGAGGGAGAGTTCGCTGCCCGTGCCGATGATGATGTGGGTGAGGGGAGCGGTCTCCTTGCGGAGGACGTAGCCGCCCTTGAGCACGCCCTGGCGGCGCGTGGCGACCGGGATGGCGTCGAGGGTGGGGACGTTCTGACGGGAGAGGATCAGCGCGACCGGACCGTCCTTGCGGGCGACGGCGTGGGCGAAGGCGGCGGCGGTCTCTTCGGCGTCGCCCGGACGGAGCACGTCGAGGTTCGGGATGCAGCGGAGGGCGCTCACGGTCTCGACCGGCTGGTGGGTCGGGCCGTCTTCACCGACGCCGACGGAGTCGTGCGTGAAGATATAGAACACCTGGAGCTTGGCGAGGGCGGCGACGCGGATCGACGGGCGGAGGTAGTCGGAGAACGTCAGGAACGTCGCGCCCGAGCCCTTGAAGATGCCGTGGTAGGCCATGCCGTTGAGGATCGCGCCCATCACGTGCTCACGGATGCCGAAGTAGAGGTTGCGGCCGGCCGGGGTCGCGAGGTCGAAGTCGCCGGCGTCCTTGATGTAGTTCTTGGTCGAGCCGTGGAGGTCGGCCGAACCGGAGAGCACGAGCGGCGAGGCTTTGGCGACGGCGTTGATGCAGGCCTCGCCGGAGACGCGGGTCGCGAGCGAGTTCTTGCCGAACTCCGGGACGGCGGCGAGGAGGGACTGGACGTCGCCGTGGTCGCCCTTCTGCGCCTTGGCGAGGAGGGCGGCCTTCTCGGGGTTGGCCTTGGACCAGGCGGCGAAGGTCTTCTGCCATTCGGCGTGCGCGGCGGCCTGCTGGGCCTTGCGGGCGGCGAAGAAGGCGCGGGTCTCGGGCGAGACGAAGAACTTCTCATCCGGGAGGCCGAGGGCCTTGCGGGAGGCGTCGACGAACTTCACGCCGGCCTCGCCGTGGCCCTTGGAGGTGCCCTGGACTTCGGCGATGCCCTTGCCGATGACGGTCTTGCAGATGATCAGCTTCGGCTTCCCGTTCTTGCTGGCGCGGGCCTTGTCGAGGGCCGCGGCGACCGGGGCGAGCTCGTTGCCCTGGGCGACGTGGAAGACTTCCCAGTTGGCGGCTTCGTAGCGCTTGGCGGTGTCCTCGTTCTGCGTCTTCGAGGCCATGGCGTCGAGGGTGACGTCATTGGAGTCGTAAAGCATGATGAGGTTATCGAGGCCGAAGCGGCCGGCGAAGGAAGCGGCTTCCTGGGAGATGCCTTCCTGGAGGCAACCGTCGCCGGCGAGGCCGACCACCAGGTGGTCGAAGATCTTATGTTCGGGAGTGTTGAAGTGGGCGGCGGCCATCTTGGCGGCCACGGCCATGCCGACGATGTTGCCGGTCCCCTGGCCGAGCGGGCCGGTGGTGGCTTCGACCCCGACGGTCTCGCCGAACTCGGGGTGACCGGGGGTCTTGGAGTGGAGCTTACGGAAGTTCTTCACTTCCTGGAGGGGGAGGTCGAAGCCGGCGAGGTGGATCCAGGCGTAGACGAACATCGAGCCGTGGCCGGCGGACAGCACGAAGCGGTCGCGGTTGATCCAGGAGGGCGCGGCGGGGTCGTGGCGGAGGAAGTTGCCGTAGAGCACGGCGCCGATCTCGGCGGCGCCGAGAGGGAGTCCGAGGTGGCCGGAATGACAGGCGGCCACGGCGTCCATGGCGAGGCCGCGGGCCTCGGTGGCGGCGCGGGAAAGGTCGGCGGAATGATTGAGCGACATAGGCCTTATGCGTAAGGCATAAATAGCAGGGGTTTCCAGCCTTGAATGAGCCTCCGAACCTCTTCAAAACGGAACTATGTCCGATCAAGAACTCGAAGAAGGCCAAGCCCTCCGGCTGGATTTCAAGAAACTACGTAAAATCGCTTCCGGACAGGCCGACGTCATCCCGGCCGTCGCCCAGGACGCCGTCACGGGAGAGGTCCTCATCCTCGGCTACGCCAACGAGCTGGCCCTCCAGACCGCCCTGCGTGAGAAGAAGGCCACGTTCTGGAGCACGTCACGCAATGAACTTTGGATCAAGGGCCTGACCTCGGGAGATTTCCTCGAGCTCCTCGAGGTGCGCGTGAACTGCGAGCAGAACTCGATCCTCTACAAGGTCCGCCCCGCGGGCCAGGGCGCGTGTCACACGAAGGAGAACGGCAAGGCGCGCTCTGGTTGCTACTACCGTCGCCTCAAGGCCGACGGCACGCTCGAGAAGGCCTGAGCCTCAGCGTCGGCCCAAGGCCTGCAGGACCAGGTCCGTCTCGATGTCGAAGCGGATCACGAGCAGCTTGGTCTGACGCGTCAGCCGGTCGGCGCCCGGTCGGGCGGCGAAGCCGAGCGCGTCGAAGTCGCCTTGGCGCTCGGTGAGGCGCTTGAGCGCTGCTTCGGCCGCATCGCTGGTGCGGTAAGCGAAGGCGACCGTCGCGACGAGGAAGGAGGCGTCATCGTTTTCGCCAACGGCGATCGTGGCGCTCTCGGCCGATGCCCCGGCCTCGACGAGCGCGCGGCCGAGCCACCGCCGCCGCCCGGCGGTCTCGAGCAATGCGCCGACCTCGGCGGTGTGCACGACGAGATAGCCGTGCGACAGGGCCGCCAGCTGGGCGCGGGCCAATCCGGGCAGGCTTCTGCCGCCCTCGGGCGGTCGGCTCAACGGCAGGCGTGCCTCCGCCTTGCCTGCGGGGATGAAGCCGACTTCGATGCGCTCCGGGCGCGTGGCCCGTAGCTCGGCGATACGGGTGCGCAGGCCTTCGCGGTGGGTCGGTCCGGTCAGCTCCGCGAGCGCCCGCAGCACGCCGTCCGCGCATCGTCGGTCCGCGGCTTCCTGAGGATGGATGACCGCGACCTCGCGGCTGCGCGGATCGACGGAGAGCCGGAGGTCTCCGGGTCTCAGCCAACGCCACGTCAGGAGTCCGCCGACGGAGATCGCGGCGAGCAACAGCAGGGCGGCAGGGCGGGGCATCTGCCACGGATTAAACCTTCGGCGGCCGGACGGGACAAGCGGATTGGCCGCGGCGGCGACGGGCACAAAAAAGGGCGCCGAAAGGCGCCCTTGGTAGGAGGTGTTAATCCGAGGATTAGTAGCCGCCGCGATCGCCGCCGCCGAAGCCGCCGCGATTGCCGCCGCCGAAGCCGCCACGACGCTCGCCGCCGCCGAAGCCGCCGCGAGAGCCGCCGCCGCCGAAGCCGCCACGGTCGCCGCCGCCGAAGCCGCCGCGACGTTCGCCACCACCGAAGCCGCCGGAGCGGGGACGGTCACCGCCGAAGGACGGGCGCTCTTCGCGAGGACGAGCGACGTTGACCTTCAGGGGGCGACCCATGAAGTCGATGTTTTCGGTCTTAGCGATCGCATCCTGGGCAGCCTGAGCGCTGGCCATGGTCACGAAGGCGAAGCCACGAGGACGACCCGTGAACTTGTCCATCATGACTTCCACGGAGGTCACTTCGCCAGCCTGGGAGAAGTGGGCGCGGATGTCGGATTCGGTTGCGGCCCAGGGCAAGTTGCCCACGAACAGTTTGTTTTCCATATTATCTTTTGTTTTGCTTGGTTTACCTACACCGCATTGCCCGTTTCCGACCTTCGGATTTCGATTTGCCGTCTTAACGACCGTCAACTCACCGGATTATTGCGGGGCTTGTCTCTTACTTTGGTTATTTTCCGAGACAAACCTGACCGCTAATGAGTCACTTTAGCGGGGCTTCGGCAAGTTTATTCACAATGGGGGTCATCACTTAGACCTGCGTTGACTCCCAATGACGCCTGAAAGAGGGTATTTTCATGAGCGCGGCCCTCACTCCTGCACAGATCCAAGCGGCCTTAGCTGGCTTGCCTGGCTGGCAGATCGAAGGTTCTAAGCTGTTGAAGGCCTATAGGTTTAAGGATTTCAAGGCGGCCTTGGGCTTCATCAATCTAGCCGGAGCCATCGCCGAGCAGCAGGCTCATCATCCGGAAATCCATAATGTCTGGAATCAGGTGACCCTCCGCCTCTGCACTCATGATGCGGGGAATCAGATCACCGAGAAAGATTTGACCCTCGCCCGCGCGCTCCAATCCCTGTCCCTCCCGTGATCGACGATCCTGCAGAGGCTTTGGAAATCCTCCTGGAGGAGCTCAAGCGCCAGAAGGCCGCCGGGCTCCGCCGCGTCAGCATCACGGCCGATTCCCTGGCCGCCTTGAAGGCCCTCGCCGGCACGCCGGCCGCCGCGGTCGCCGCGACCCCGCCTCCGCCCGCCAAGCCTGCCGCGGTCCCCGCGTCCGTCCGCCCGGCCGTGACCCCTGCGCCCGCGCTTGTCCGGCCCGTGACGCCGGTCGCCGCCGCGCCGAGGCCGGCTGCCGTCGTGTCCGTCCCGCCGATTCCCGACGCCCCGATCTTCACCCTCGCCGCCGGCTCCAAGGCCGAGCGCCTGCAGTCCTTGCGGCAGCTCGTCGACGCCTGCGTCGAGACGAAGAAGCATCTGGTCGCCCCGCAGCGCCCCCTCCTCGGCCACGGTTCGCTCGACGCCCAGGTCGTGTTCGTCGGCGAAGCGCCCACCATCGTGGAGATGGAAGCCGGGCAGGCTTTCGCCGGCGAGGCCGGTGAGCTGCTCCAGAAGATCCTCTCCGCCGCGGCGATCAATCCGGCCGACTGTTATTTCGCGCCCGTCATGGTCTGGCGCCCGGAGCCCCCGACCCAGTACGGCAAGCGTCCGCCGACCGCGCGCGAGATCGCGTTCAACCTGCCTTATCTCCGCGCACAGATCGACGTCGTCGCCCCGCGCGCCGTCGTCGCCCTCGGCGCGCAGGCCTTCGAGGCGCTGCACGGCCGGACACCGTCGATCACGCAGGCCCGCGGCCGGTGGTTCGACCTCGACGGCGTGCCGCTCCTGCCGACGTTCCATCCCAATTATCTCCTGCACACGCCCAGCGCCACCGCCAAGCGGACCGTCTGGGAGGACTTCCTGCTCCTCATGGAGAAGCTCGGCCTGCCGGTCAGCGAGAAGCAGCGCGGCTTCTTCGCGACGAAGTAAGGCTCAGCGGACGGAGTCGTTCAGGCGGCTGAGCGGGAACGACAGCACCTGCGAGTTGCGGCCGCTCGCCTTGAGGGCCTTGCGGCGTTCGGCCGGCAGGTCCGTCAACGCGCCCGGCACGAAGCCGCAGGCCGACTGGAAGAAGCCCTGCGTCTGCGTGGTGAGCGCGATGAGTTTCTTGGCGCCGAGTTTCTTGGCCTGACGCTTGGCGAATTCGACGAGTTTGCTCCCGACGCCGCGGCCGTGGTAGAACGGCTGCACGTAGACGGCTCCGAGCTCCATCGCCTTGCCGCCCGGGTAAGGCCGGAGGGCGGCGCAGCCGATGATGCTGTCGTCGATCTCGTAGACGTAGAATTCGGCGAACGACTGTTCGATCTGCTGGCGCGTCCTCGCCACGAGGGCGTCGGTCTTCGCGCCGTGCTTGGCGAGGTTATAGAGGGCCTGGGCGTCCTTCTTCTTCGCCTGGCGGATGCGGTCGTAGTCGTTGGCGTGCACCATCGTGCCGAGGCCGACCTTGTCGAAGATCTCGGTGAGGAGGCAGCCGAAGACGCGGCCGTCGAGGATGTGGGCGCGGGGGACGTCGTTGTCGAGGGCCTTGGCGGCCTGCACGGCCTTGCTGCGGATGCGCGGGTCGAGCTTCGCGTGCTTGTCCGCGAGGAGGCGCTTGAGGTCGTCCTCGGGAAGGTTGAGCTGCACGACGCCGTCCACCTGGAGGCCGCTGAAGGGCGTGAGGTAGATCAGTTTCGAGGCGCCGAGCGCGACCGCGAGCTCCATGGCGAGGTGGTCGCTGTTGACCCGCAGGGACTGGCCTTCGCGGTCGCACACGATCGGCGTGACGAGCGGGAGGATGTCCTGCGAGAGCATGGACTTCAGGATCGCGGCGTCGACCTTCTCGACCTTGCCGGTGTAGAGGTGGTCCACGCCCTTGAGGCGGCCGATCTTGGTCGAGCGGACGGCGTTGGTGATGGCGCAGCGCAGGCCGGCCTGGGAGAGGTTCTCGAGGACGGACTGCGAGACGAGCGCCGAGGCCTCGCGCGCGAGCGACATGGTCGAGACGTCGGTGGGGCCTTCCCCTTGGATGTCGGAGAGCGCGATGTTGTGCTCGCCGGCGAGGCCGACGAGCTGCTGGCCGATGCCGTGCACGAGCACGACCTTGATGGAGAGGCTGCGCAGGACCGCGATGTCGGTGACGATGTTCGCGAAGTTCTCGTGGGACACGATCGAGCCGTCGACCGCGATGACGAACACGTGGTCGCGGAACATCGGGACATACCGGAGGATCCCCCGGAGGTCGGTCGGCTTCATGGCGCGCTCACGCTGGCTGGACATGCTCAATCCTTATGGACTCCCCGGCGGGCGGGGCAATACTGATGACGCATGCCGAAGCCGCCCCGAGTCCGCCGTGAGACGGTGCCGCCCGACCTCCGGGAGCCGGTGGACGCCTTCCTGGCGCACCTCGCGCTCGAACGCGGCGCGGCGAAGCTCACGACCGAGGCCTATGAGTCCGACCTCATCCGCTTCGCCGCCCACTGCGGCCGGGCCGGCCGGACGAATTGGACGGAGGTCTCGCTGGCCGACGTCGACTCCTGGACGCGCGCTCTCGACCGGAAGGGCCATGCCGCCGCCTCGCTCGCTCGCCGGCTCTCGGCGGTCCGCTCCTTCTCCGCCCACCTCGTCCGGAGCGGGCTCCGCCGCGACGATTTCACCGAACTCGCCCGCGGGCCCAAGCTCCGCCGCAAACTGCCCGGGATGATCAGCGCGGAGGAAGCCGCCAAGGTGGTCTCGGCACCCGACACCGCCACGCCGCAGGGCCTGCGCGACCGCGCGATGTTGGAACTGATGTATGGCTCCGGCCTGCGCATCTCGGAGCTCTGCTCGCTCGAGATCCAGGCCGTCGACGCGGAGTCGGCACTCGTGCGCGTGACCGGCAAGGGCTCCAAGGACCGCGTCGTGCCCGTCGGCGAGACCGCCCTCCTTGCGCTGCAGGTCTACCTCAAGGCCGGCCGGCCCAAGCTCGTCCGGTCCAAGACGGGCAGCGCGCTCTTCCTCAGCGCCCGCGGCGTGGCGATCTCTCGTAAGACCTTCTGGCTGGGCGTGAAGCAGGCGGCGCAGCGCGCCGGCGTCTCGGTGCCGGTCAAGCCGCACTTATTGCGCCACGCCTTCGCGACGCACCTCTTGGAAGGCGGCGCCGACCTGCGTTCGATCCAGGAGATGCTCGGCCACGCCGACATCGCCACGACGCAGATCTACACGTCGGTCGACCGGACGGCATTGTCCGCCGCGCACCGCCGCCACCACCCGCGCGGACGCGGGAAGGGGCGTTAGCGGCCGGCGAGCATGAACAGGCCGCCGAGCAGCGAGGCCGCGGCGAGCACGAACACGAGGACGCGCGTGCCGAGGGGCAGTTCGAGCGGGGCCAGTTCTTCGTCGTCCTCCGTCGGACGGACGACCGCTTCGCGCAGGATGGAGAAGTAGTAATGGATGCTGATCGCGACGCCGATGAGGGCGGCGCCGAGGACCCACCAGAGCTTGGCGGCCACGAGCAGGGCGAGGACCAGCAGCTTGGCGATGAAGCCGACGGAGGGCGGGATGCCCGCGAGCGAGCCGATGCCGAAGCCGAGGGCGGCGCCGAGCAGCGGAGAGCGACGCAACAGGCCGCGGAGGGCGAGCTGCGGACGGCGGTGATCTTCGAGGGCCGGCAGGGCGACGAGCGCCTGGGCGGTAAGGAACGTGCCGACGACGTAAGCGAGGAGGTAGAGGACGACGACCTGCTCGACGTCGTAGCCGAAGGCGTCGACGCCCGGGAGGACGAGGGCCGCGGTGACGGCCGCCAGGATGAAGCCGGCGTGCGAGACGCCCGAGAGCGCGAGCGTGCGTTTCACGTCCGTCGTGGCCAGCGCGCCGAGGTTGCCGGCGAGCAGGGTGAGGACGGCGCCGACCGCGAGCAGCGGGGCGACCTTGACGGCGAGCGACGCGAACGGGCCGGTGGCGAGGATGAGCAGCGTGAACGCGCCGGCGGCCTTGGAGGCCGTGCCGAGGAACGCGGTCGTCGGGGTCGGGGCGCCTTGGTAGACGTCGGGGATCCAGGCGTGGAAGGGGAAGGCGCCGAGCTTGAAGGCGACGCCGCCGAGGATGAGGGCCACGCCCGCGAGGGTGAGCGGCGAGACCGCGCCCGCGGCGGACTGGGCGGCGAGGGCCTTGCCGATCTGCGTGAAGTTGAGCGAGTCGGTCACGCCGGGGACGGCGCCGAGCGCGCCGTACACGAGGACGATGCCCATCAGCAGCAGCGCCGAGCTGAGACCGCCGGCGACGAGGTACTTCACGCCGGCCTCGAGCGAGGCGGCGCTGCGGCGCAGGTAGCCCACGAGGACGTAGAGGCCGACGGCGGCCGTCTCGAGCGCGAGGAAGAACGTGACGAAGTGGTTCGACTGGACCAGCAGCATGAACGCGGCGGTCACGACCAGCAGCACGTGATGGTAGTCGGCCACGGCGGCGTCGCGTTCGCGCAGGAAGCGTTCGGCGAGGAGGCTCGTCAGCAAGGCCGAAAGCAGGAAGACGGCGCGCACGCCGTCGGTCGGGAGGTTCTGACGGAGCAGGCCGGCGAACGACTCGACGTCGGCCGCCTGGGTCCAAGGTCTGGCGACGACGCTCATCAGCGCCACGAGGATCAGGCCGGTGCGGGCGGTGACGGGGATGAGCGCGCGCAGGGACTTCGGCAGCAGCATCGCCTGCAGCAGGCAGAGCAGGGAGAGCCCGGCGACGGCGATCTCCGGGAGGATGGTCAGCCAGTCGGCCGAGCGCGGGGCGAGGAGCTTGAAGGCCGGGTCGACGGCGGCGAAGAAAGGAGTCATCGGACGGGAAAGATCAGCGCTGGGCGGGTTGGGCGGCCTTGGCGGGAGCGGCCTTGGCCGGCGCCTTGGTGTTGTGCTGCGAGTAGGTCGTGACGCCGGCGGCGACCGGGTTGACGGACTTCGTCACGAGCGAAG
>JBEEPO010000014.1:0-42034 GCA_041191065.1 Verrucomicrobiota bacterium
TGCAGGGGCTTGGCTTCGCCGAGGCGTGGGGTGTCGCCGGTCCAGAGGGCGAAGCCGCGGTCATCAAGGCCGCGGCGGCCGGCGCGGCCGAACATCTGCAGCAGCTCATCGGGTCGGATTTCCCGTTCGGCGTGATCGGCGGCGTAGCGTCGGTCGGTCACCAGCACCGAGCGGAGGGAGAAGTTGATACCCGAGGCCAGTCCGGTCGTGGCCACGACCACGCTCAGCTTGCCCGCCTTGGCCCAAGGTTCGATGAGTTCGGTGCGCTGCTCGAAGGTCAGCCCGCTGTGATGGAGCCCTACCCCTTGGCGGAGCAGTCGGTTGAGGTCATCGCCCGCGAGGTTGCGCTGGCTGGGGGAGAGTTGCGGGCCATTGCCCAAGGGCAGGCCGGCCGCGATGTCCCGGGCGATCTGCTCGGCGGCTCGCCGGCGGGGGGCGAAGACCAGGATGGGACCCAGGTCGGCCAGGACGGCACGGATGACCGCGCGGGCGATATGGCCTTTGATGCCGGCGGGTTCGCGGGTCTCCAGGGCGTCGAGGGAGATCTCCTCGAGCGGGATCGGCCGGGTGTGCTCCTCGATCAGGGTGACCTTGCGGTCGCGGCTGCGGAGCCATTCGGCCACGGCCTTGGGGTTGGAGACGCTGCCGCTGAGGAGCAGGAGCTGGGTCGAGGGCGGGGCGATGGCCAGGACGGTCTCGTAGGCCGCCCCGCGACGGGCATCGGCCAGCATCTGGTACTCATCGACCACCAGCAGGTCCGGGTGGCGGCCTTCCAGGAACCGGTGACGCTGGGTCTCCAGGGTCGCCACGATGACCGGGGCTCCGAGGTTGGCGCTGACATCCCCGGTCGCGATGCCCACGTCCCAGCCGAGGGCGAGCCATTCGGCCCGCTTGTCATTGGCCAGGGCCCGGGTCGGCACCGTGTAGACCGCCTGGCCGCGGTGGCCGCCGCGGATCAGCAGTTCGAAGACGTAGGTCTTCCCGGCGCCGGTCGGGGCCTGGATGACGACGTCCTCGCCTTGCCGCAGGGCGCGGAGGGCGTCCTGCTGCCAGAGGTCGGGGAGGGTGAGCCGAGAATCCGCCATGGCGAGTTTCCATCAAACGGCGGTCGGGCGGAGAAGCAAGCCGAGGGGGGTTTGCGGTTGCGGGTTTTCGCACCTCCGTGCTACGACTGTCGTCGCATGGCCATCAGCAACGACCTCGCCCGCGGGCTTAAGAAAGTCGACAAGGACCTCGACTTCATGATGACTTGTTTCGTCGAGGTGCTCGAGCAGCTCGACCACAAGGATCTCGCCGGCACCTTGCCGTGGATGGGCAAGCGCAAGCTGCGCGGCGTGCAGCTCTTCTCCTACCGCGGCGTCCAGGCCTATTCGATCGCCTTCCAGCTCCTGAACATGGTCGAGGAGAACGCCTCGGCGCAGTCGAAGCGTCTCCGTGAGGACAAGCACGGACTCGCCTCCGATCCGGGTTCGTGGGGCCGCGCGCTCCGCTCCCTCGTCGACGCCGGCCTGACCGACAAGCAGATCGCCAAGCGCCTCAACCGCATGCGCGTCGAGCCCGTCCTCACCGCGCACCCGACCGAAGCCAAGCGCGCCACCGTCCTCGAGATCCACCGCGAGATCTACAAGCTCCTCGTCCGTCGCGAGAACAACATGTGGACCGCCGCCGAGCAGCGCGCGATCCGCGAGGAGATCAAGGTCGCGCTCGAGCGTCTCTGGCGCACCGGCGAGTTCTACCACCAGAAGCCCGACGTCCAGTCGGAGCTCCGGAACATCAATTACTTCCTCTCCAAGGTCTTCCCCGATGCCGTGGTCAGCATGGACCTGCGCCTGCGTCAGGCCTGGGAAGAAGCGGGCTTCGATCCCGCCCGCGTGGAGCACCCGGATTCGCTGCCCCAGATCGTCCTCGGCACCTGGGTCGGCGGCGACCGCGACGGCCACCCGCTCGTCACGGCCGAAGTCACCACCCGCGCCCTCAATCTCTTCCGTTCGACCGCCATCGCCATCTGCAACGAGCGACTCGAGACCCTCGGCCAGCGGCTGTCCCTGGGCGACCACCTCCAGGAACCGCCCGCGGTCTTCATCCGTCAGGTCGAGAAGCACGCCGCCGCCCATGGCGAAGCCGGCGAGGCCGCGCTCAGGCGCAATGTCGGCGAGACCTGGCGTCAGTACGTCAATCTCATCCATCTCCGCCTGCCGAACCCGGTCGGCGCGCTCGGCCATGGCCAGCATCGCACTCCGGAAGGCGTGATCGCGGACCTCCTGTTCCTGCGCGAGACGCTGATCGAAGTCGGCGCCGGTCGCATCGCCCGCGCCGAACTCGATCCGCTGCTGCGTTTCCTGCGGACCTTCGGCTTCCATATGGCGGTCCTGGACATCCGCCAGAACAGCGCCTTCCACGACAAGGCCATCGGCCAGCTCCTCGCCGCCACCGGTCAGGACGACGCCGACTTCGCCCACTGGGACGAATCCCGCCGCCTCGGCTTCTTGGACTCGGAACTGCGCTCGACGCGACCGTTCCTCCGCGAGCAGGCCAGCATCGGTCCGGAGGCGGACGCCGTGGTCGCCTGTCATCGCGCCCTCGCCACGCATATCGACCACTATGGTGCGGCGGGCCTCGGCTCGCTGATCGTGAGCATGACCCGCTCCGTCTCCGACCTCCTGTCCGTCTACCTCCTCGCCCGCGAGGCGGGCCTGACTGCCGGCGGTTCGGACGACGCCTACTGCCTGCTGCCCGTCGTCCCGCTCTTCGAGACCATCGGCGACCTCGAGCGCAGCACGGCCATCATGGAGGCCTTCCTCTCGCATCCGATGACCCAGCGGACGCTGAAGGCCCGCCGCGACGCCGGCCTGACCGACGGCCTGACGCAGCAGGTGATGATCGGCTACTCCGACTCCAACAAGGACGGCGGCATCCTCGCCTCGCTGTGGAACCTCTACCGCGCCCAGCAGAACCTCGCCGCCGTCGGGCAGAAGCATGGCGTGCGCATCGTCTTCTTCCACGGACGTGGCGGCACCATCTCCCGCGGCGCCGGCCCGACGCACCGTTTCATCGACGCGTTGCCGCAGGGTTCGATCCAGGGAGAGATGCGCGTGACTGAGCAGGGCGAGAGCATCACCCAGAAGTACGCGAACCACATCACCGCGGTGAACAACCTCGAGCTCCTGACCGCCGGCGTGACGCAGAACACCTTGCTGCATGACGTCGCCGTCCGCAGCGAAGCCGCCCAGGCCAAGGTCATGGACCGCCTGGCCGAGTTCTCGCGTGAGGCCTACCAAGATCTCATCCGGACACCCCGCTTCATCGAGTTCTTCCGTCAGGCGACCCCCATCGACGTCATCGAAGCCAGCCGTATCGGCTCCCGTCCGTCCCGCCGCACCGGCGCCGCTTCCCTTGAGGATCTGCGGGCCATCCCGTGGGTCTTCGCCTGGAGCCAGGCCCGTTTCTATCTCTCCGGATGGTATGGCGTCGGCTCCGCGCTCGCCCGTCTCAAGGAAGAAGACCCCAAGGGCTTCGAGGTCATCCGGAAGAACTACGACGACTGGCCGCCCCTGCGCTATATGCTCAAGAACGCCTCCACCAGCGTCCTGGCCTCCAACCGCAGCATGATGAAGCTCTACGGCGGACTCGTGACCGACAAGAAGCTGCGCAGCCTCTTCCTGAACCGCATCCTCGCGGAGCATAACCTCGCCCGCAAGATGCTCGACGAACTTTCCGGCTCGAAGCTGAGCGAAGGCCGTCCGCGCCTGCGCAAGGTCATCGCCCTCCGTGAATCCGCGATCGACCTCCTGCACGAGCAGCAGGTCGCCTTGCTCAAGGATTGGCGCAAGAAGGTGGCCGACGGCGACCGCAAGGAAGCCGACGCGCTGCTGCCGCAGATGCTCCTCTCATTGAACGCCATCGCCGCCGGTCTCCAGGCCACCGGCTGAGGAAGTTCAGCGTTTCGGCAGGTCGGGAGTCGGCGAGATGTCGCCGCGTAGCATCCGACCGATCTGCCCGGTGAGCCAGAGGTAGTGGTCGGACGGGACGTCGGACAGGTCCACGAAGTTACCGACCGGCCGAGGGCCGCCGCACTTCATGATCGCCGTGCCTTCGTCGACCTCGTCGAACATCGCCACATAGACGCTTTTCGCCCCGGCTTCGCGGGCGGCGACGGCTTGCGACCAGAGGAAGCGCCCGCCGAGACGCGGGATCGCGTTCTTCGGAGCCCGTTGGCCCCGCAGGGCGGATAGGTTGCTCCAACTGAAGCCCGGGAAGACCACCGGCAGGTAGGTCTTCTGCTTGGCGCGGCACCACGCGATGTCGGCCGCCCAGACGTTCTTGCCGAGTCGGAGGGCGCCCTTCGGGTCCTCGGAACGGCCGACGGCCCAGGGGCTGATGACGTCGGCCAAGCGGATGACCTCATGCAAGGCCGGGTCGGGGATGCTGTCGTTCTTAAGTTCCCGCCAGAAGGTCGGCACGCCGATCATGACGGCGGCGCCGGTCGATTTGATGTCCGCGAGCAGGGCGGTCCATTCCTTGAGGGCCGGTGGGCGGTCCTTGAAGCCCAACCCCCAGAGCGCCACCAAGGGTCTGCCTTGATGGAATTGGGCGCACGGCTGCTTGGTCTGGCCGGCGGCGACGAGGCGTCGCCAGTCCTCGGAGACCGTTCGGAACTTCTCGGGGGGCAGCCCGCTGAGGTCATACATCACCGTCAAGGCCCGGCCTTCGGCGTTGGCGGCGTCGGTACAGTGACGCAGGACCATCTCCATGGAGCCGGCGTTGCGGCTTTTGCCCAGGCCGACCGCGAAGCGTTGGAGCATCGCGCCGTCGATGCCGTAGTCTTTCATCCAGCGGAAATGGCGGCGGACCGTCCCGGGGTGGACGCTGCTGAAAAGATCCGCGGTCCGCCCATCGGCGAATTTGAACGGCGAAGGGTATCTTTCCTCGGGCGGGAATTCGGAGAGGTCCGGCCACAGGTCGAAGGAGTAATCCTTGTCGGTGAAGAGTTTTCCCCGTCCGAAGTGAACCCAACCGAGGCCGCTGGCGTCGCCTTCGGCGCGGAACCAGCCTTGGTAGCCGGTGACGACCTTGCCCGAGAGCGTGTGGTGCAAGGACGGCTCAGCGTTCGCGAACGTCGCCAAGGCCAGGCAGAGAGCGTAGCGCAGGGCTTTCATCGCCCGCTTCACACGTGCTTCCAGAAATCCATCAGGAACCGGGTGGCCAGCTGGGCCAGGAAGACGATGTTCCAGAAGATCAGTTGGAGGCCCAGGGAGGGGCCGAAGCCCATGCTCAGGACCTGCGCGGCCGCGCTGGTGACCAGCAGGACGACCGTCGCGGCGCAGAGGGAGATGGCCAGGACCTCGACCGACTTCGGGACGATGCCCGCGAGGCTCGTATCGGCCATGCAGATGGCCGCGAAGGTCAGGGCGACCGAGAGGATGCCGGTCAGGCCGATGCCGAAGAGGGTGCCGTCTTTGCCGAAGAAGTGCCGGGCGGCGAGCCGGCCGAGGAAGGGCAGGGTGATGAGCACCATAGCGAGGGCGACCCAGAAGCCCATCGAGCCGTAATCTTGGCCGAGGATCTTCTCGGCGTAGTTCTCCGCCGCGTGCTTGATCACGGCTTCTTGGATCGGATTGGTCAGGGCGAAGAGCACGCGGTGAACCTAGCCGGCCGACGTGTTTTGTCCACGCCTAAGGAGGATCTCAGCGGGTCCACTCCTCGTGGGCCGAGGCCCAGAGGTCGTAGTTGAGCGGACGCTTGCCGGTCGGGACCAGACGGTAGTGCCCGCCCGCGGCCTTGATGATCGCCAGGCCCGCGGCGACGTCCCAGAGGTTCGTGCCGGATTCGTAATACGTGTCCGCGATACCTTCGCCGACGTAGGCCAGGGCGAGCGCGGCGGAGCCGATCATGCGGATCTTCTTGTAGCGGCCGACCTGCTGCACGAAGAGCTGCATCGCCGGGCCGGACTTGTCGGCGGCGGCGGGGAAGCCCGTCATGATGCAGGCGTCCTTGATATCGGTCACCCAGCCGGGCGTGATGCGCTCGCCATTGACGAAAGTCCCGTCGCCGACGACGCCGAGGGTGGTCTTCTTCGCGGTGAAGTCATGGATGACGCCGAGCACGGGCTCCTTGCCGCGCATCAGCCCGAGCGAGACGCAGGTCGAGGGTTGGCGGCGGAGGTAGTTGTAGGTGCCATCGAGCGGGTCGACGACCCAGTAGAGGCCGTCGCCGTCGAAGAGGGAAGCGTCGCCGCCGAGTTCTTCGCCGATGACCGGAATCCCCGTGGCCTTGAGCCGGTCGCGGACCAGGTGCTCCGAGTCGACGTCGGCCTGCATCTTCACGTCGTCATCCGTCGAAGCGTTGACCTTCATCTGGGCGCCTTTGGCGAGCAGGTCCCCGGCGGCGATGGCCGTGGCCAGGGCGACGGATTTCAGGTCTTCGAGGGAGGGCGTGCTCACGAGGGCAGGGTGGGTCGGGCGGGCTCCCTCCGCAAACCTAAGATACCTCCCAACAAGAAGCCCGACTCAAGGAGTCGGGCTTCGGCGGTCGATGGGGGCGGGTCTCAGGGGAGCTCCGACTTGCCCATCAGGAACTTGTCGCACTCGCGGGCGGCGCCACGGCCTTCGTTGAAGGCCCAGACGACGAGGGACTGGCCGCGACGGCAGTCACCGGCGGCGAAGACGCCCGGGACGTTGGTCACGTACTTCTCGTGTTCGGCCTTCACGTTGGAGCGGGCGTCGCGTTCGACGCCGAAGGCTTCGAGGAGCGGCTGTTCCGGGCCCATGAAGCCCATGGCGAGGAGGACGAGCTGGGCCGGGCGGACCTTCTCGGTACCGGCGATCTTCTGGGGTCCGAAGACGCCCTTGTCGTCCTTCTTCCACTCGACTTCGACGGTGTGGACTTCCTTGAGGTTGCCCTGTTCGTCGGCGACGAACTTCGTGGCCGTGGTGAGGTAGACGCGGGGGTCGGAGCCGTACTTGGCGGCCGCTTCTTCCTGGCCGTAGTCGACCTTGTAGGTCTTAGGCCATTCCGGCCAGGGGTTGTCCTTGGCGCGGGTGGCGGGGGCCTTCGGCATGATCTCGAGCTGGATGACGGACTTGCAGCCATGGCGGAGCGAGGTGCCCACGCAGTCGGTGCCGGTGTCGCCGCCGCCGATGATCACGACGTCCTTGCCCTTGGCGGTGATGGTCGCGTCGGGGGCCTTGCCGTCCAGGAGGTTCTTCGTGTTGGCGTGGAGGAATTCCATCGCGAGATGGATGCCCTTGGCGTCGCGGCCGGGGAGGGGGAGGTCGCGTCCCTTGGTGGCGCCGACGGTGAGGATGACCGCGTCGAAGTCCTTGCGGAGCTGTTCGGGCGAGACGTCGACGCCGACGTTGACGCCGCACTTGAAGGTCACGCCTTCGGCTTCGAGGAGGGAGATGCGGCGGAGCACGACGTCCTTCTTGTCGAGCTTCATGTTCGGGATGCCGTACATCAGCAGGCCGCCCGGACGGTCGGAGCGTTCGAAGACGGTGACGTTATGGCCGGCGTAGTTGAGCTGCGCGGCGGCGGAGAGGCCGGCGGGGCCGGAGCCGACGACGGCGACCTTCTTGCCGGTGCGCTTCGACGGGGCGCGGGGGATGACCCAGCCGTTCTCGTAGCCCTTGTCGATGATCGAGACTTCGATGTTCTTGATCGTGACCGCGGGCTTGTTCATGCCGAGCACGCAGGAGCCTTCGCAAGGGGCGGGGCACACGCGGCCGGTGAACTCGGGGAAGTTGTTGGTCTTGTGGAGGCGTTCCAGCGCTTCGCGCCAGAGGCCGCGGTAGACGAGGTCGTTCCACTCGGGGATCAGGTTGTTGATCGGGCAGCCGCTGGCCATCCCGCTGATGAGCTTGCCCGTGTGGCAGAAAGGCACGCCGCAATCCATGCAGCGGGCGCCCTGTTTCTGGAGCTTCTCGTCGGAGTGATGGTGGTGGATCTCCTTCCAGTCGCCGATGCGGGTGAGGGCATCGCGGTCAGGCGGGAGTTCGCGCTGGTATTCGACAAATCCGGTAGGTTTTCCCATGGTGCAGAAGGTGCTTGGTGTGGACGTGGTGGGTGATCAGCCGCCGCCGACGCGGGCGAGGTCGCGCGAGTTGATCTCGAAGGCTTCGTTGAGGGCGGCGTCGCCGCTGAGGCCCTTGGCCTGGGCCGTCGCGATGGCCTGGAGGACGCGCTTGTAGTCCTTCGGCATCACCTTGACGAACTTGGCGAGGGAGGCGTCCCAGTTGGCGAGGAGCTTCTTCGCCTTCTGGCTGCCCGTGAGCTCGGCGTGGCGCTCGATCAGGCCGCGGAGTTCGGCCGCATCGTCGGCGTCCGGCTTCTCGAGGCCGACCATCTGCTTGTTGCAGCGGGTGGCGAAGTCGCCCTTCTCGTCGAGGACGTAGGCCACGCCGCCGCTCATGCCGGCGGCGAAGTTGCGGCCCGTGGAGCCGAGGATGACGACGCGTCCGCCGGTCATGTATTCGCAGCCGTGGTCGCCCACGCCTTCGACGACGGAGGTGACGCCGGAGTTGCGCACGCAGAAGCGTTCGCCGGCCATGCCGCGGAAGAACGCCTCGCCGGAGGTCGCGCCGTAGAGGGCGACGTTGCCGAGGATGATGTTGTCTTCGGCGGGGAAGGTCGCCTTGGCGTCAGGATAGACGATCACGCGTCCGCCGCTGAGGCCCTTGCCGACGTAGTCGTTGGCGTCGCCTTCGACCTCGATCGTCACGCCCGGGGGGACGAAGGCGCCGAGGGACTGGCCCGCGCTGCCCTTGAACTTCAGGTGGATGGTGCCGTCCGGCAGGCCGTCGGGGTGGCGCTTGGTGATCTCGTTGCCGAGGATCGTGCCGACCACGCGGTGGATGTTCTTGATCTCGCCTTCGAAGCGGACCGGCTCGCCCTTCTCGATGGCCGGCTGGCACTTCGCCAGGAGGACGGAGAGGTCGAGGCCCTTCTCGAGGCCGTGATCCTGCGTCTCGGTGCAGAAACGACCCACTTCGGGGCCGGCCTTCGGCGAGTACAGGAGCTTGGAGAGGTCGATGCCCTTGGCCTTCCAGTGGTCGACGGCGTGGCGGGCCTCGAGGACGTCGGTGCGGCCGACCATCTCGTTGAGGGTGCGGAAGCCGAGCTGGGCCATGATCTCGCGGACTTCCTGGGCGATGAACCGCATGAAGTTCACGGTGTCTTCCGGACGGCCGGTGAAGTTCTTGCGGAGCTCCGGGTCCTGGGTGGCGACGCCGACCGGGCAGGTGTTGAGGTGGCACACGCGCATCATGATGCAGCCGAGGGTCACCAGCGGGGCCGTGGCGAAGCCGAACTCTTCGGCGCCGAGGAGGGCGGCGACGACGACGTCGCGTCCGGTCTTCAGCTGGCCGTCGGTCTCGACGACGATGCGGGAGCGCAGGTTGTTGAGGACGAGGGTCTGGTGGGTCTCGGCGAGGCCGAGTTCCCACGGCAGGCCGGCGTGCTTGATGGAGGTCTGGGGCGAAGCGCCCGTGCCGCCGTCGAAGCCCGAGATCAGGACGACGTCAGCGTGCGCCTTGGCCACGCCGGTGGCGATGGTGCCGACGCCGACTTCCGAGACGAGCTTCACGCTGACGCGCGCGGCGCGGTTGGCGTTCTTCAGGTCATGGATGAGTTCCGAGAGGTCCTCGATCGAGTAGATGTCGTGGTGCGGGGGCGGGGAGATGAGGCCCACGCCGGGGGTGGAGTGCCGGACCTTGGCGATCGGAGGATAGACCTTGCCGCCGGGGAGCTGGCCGCCTTCGCCGGGCTTCGCGCCCTGGGCCATCTTGATCTGGATCTCCTTGGCGTTGGTCAGGTAGCGGCTCGTGACGCCGAAGCGGCCCGAGGCGACCTGCTTGATGGCGGAGTTCTTGGAGTCGCCTTGTTCGTTGGTCCAGGTGAAGCGCGCCGGGTCTTCGCCGCCTTCGCCGGTGTTGGACTTGCCGCCGACGCGGTTCATCGCGATCGCCAGGGCCTCGTGGGCCTCGGAGGAGATGGAGCCGTAGCTCATCGCGCCCGTCTTGAAGCGCTTGAGGATGCTCTCGACGGATTCGACCTCGTTGATGTCGATCGCGGTGCGGGCCTTGAACTGGAGCAGGCCGCGCAGCGTGAAGATCTGCTTCATCTGGTCGTTCACCAGGCCGGAGTAGACCTTGAAGGTCTCGAAATTGCCCGTGCGGACGGCCTTCTGCAGCGAGTGGATGACCTGCGGACTGAAGAGGTGGCCTTCGCCTTCGTTGCGCCACTGGTAGTCGCCGCCGACCTCGAGGGTGGCGGGGGTGTCGACGCGGTCCGGGAAGGCGTTGCGATGGCGGGCGAGGGTCTCCTCGGCGATCGCGGCGACGTCGGCCCCTTCGATGCGGGTGGCCGTGCCGGTGAAGTACTTGTCGACGACCTTCTGCTGGAGGCCGACGCACTCGAAGATCTGGGCGCCGAGGTAGCTCTGGATGGTCGAGATGCCGATCTTGGAGGCGACCTTGACGATGCCCTTGGTGGCGGCCTTCACGTAGTTCTTGCAGGCGGTGTAGTGGTCGACGCCGACCAGCAGGCCCTGCTTGATCATGTCGTCGAGGGTCTCGAACGCCAGGTAGGGGTTGATGCCCGCGCAGCCGTAGCCGATGAGCGTGCAGAAGTGGTGCACTTCGCGCGGCTCTCCGGACTCCAGGATCAGGCCGACCTTGGTGCGCTTGCCTTCGCGGATCAGGTAGTGGTGCAGGCCGGAGACGGCGAGCAGCGGCGGGATGGCGGCGTTGTTACGGTCGACGCCGCGGTCGCTCAGGATGATGAGGTTGATGCCTGCGTCGATGTGGAGGCCGGCCTGGCGGCAGACTTCGTCCATGGCCAGCTCGAGGCCCTTGGCGCCGGACTTGGCGTCGAAGAGGGTCGGGATGGTGACGGACTTGAACTGGCCGTGGGCGACGTGGCGGAGCTTGGCGAGTTCCTCGTTGGTCAGGATCGGCGACTGGAGCTCGATCAGGTGGCAGCTGCCGGGGTTCGGGTCGAGCAGGTTGCGCTCCGGCCCGATCGTGGTGACGGAGGAGGTGACGATCTCTTCGCGGATGCAGTCGATCGGCGGGTTGGTGACCTGCGCGAAGAGCTGCTTGAAGTAGTCGTAGAGGAGCTTCGACTTGTTGGACATCACCGCGAGCGGGATGTCGGTGCCCATCGAGCCCATGGCCTCGACGCCGTCCTTGGCCATCGGGACGAGCAGCTTGCGCTGGTCCTCGAAGGTGTAACCGAAGGCGAGCTGGCGCTGGACGGTGTTGCTGTGGGCCGGGGCGGGCTCGGCGGGGCCGTCGGCGATGTCGGCGAGCTTGATGAGGTTCTTGTCGAGCCACTCGCGATAGGGCTTCTGGGAGGCGATCTTCTGCTTGATCTCCTCGTCGGCGACGATGCGGCCTTCTTCCATGTTCACGAGGAACATGCGTCCTGGCTGGAGGCGGCCCTTGGAGGCGACGTTGGCGGGATCGACGGGGAGGACTCCGGCTTCTGAGCCCATGATGACGTAGTCATCCTTGGTCACGTAGTAGCGGGAAGGGCGGAGGCCGTTGCGGTCGAGGGTGGCGCCGATCATCGTGCCGTCGGTGAAGACGACGGAGGCGGGGCCGTCCCAAGGCTCCATGAGGCAGGAGTTGTACTCGTAGAAGGCCTTCTTCTCCGGGCTCATGGACTCGTGGCCGTTCCACGGCTCCGGAATCATCATCATCATGGCCTCGGGCAGCGAGCGGCCGCCCATGACGACCAGCTCGAGGACGTTATCGAACTTGGCGGAGTCGGAACCGTTCGGGTTCACGATCGGGAGCATCTTCGGGAGCTCCTTGCCGAAAAGCGGGCTGGCCAGCAGGGGCTCGCGGGCCTTCATCCAGTTGACGTTGCCGTTGAGGGTGTTGATCTCGCCGTTGTGCGCGATGTAGTGGTAAGGGTGCGCACGTTCCCAGCTCGGGAAGGTGTTGGTCGAGAAGCGCGAGTGGACGAGCGCGAGGGCGGTGTCCATCGACTTGTCGGCGAGGTCGGTGAAGTATTTGCCGACCTGTTCGGGCATGAGCATGCCCTTGTAGATGATGGTGCGGCAGGAGAGGGAGCTGGCGTAGTAGAACTCGTCCTTGCCGGCGCCGCGGATCTGGTGGTGGGCCTGCTTGCTCAGGATGAACAGCTTGCGCTCGAAGTCCTGGTCGGTGGCGCAATCGGCCGGTCGGCCGAGGAAGGCCTGGCGGACGACCGGCTCGCTGGCGACGGCGGTCTTGCCGAGGGAGGAGTTGTCGACGGGTACGGTGCGCCAGCCGAGGACGGAAAGGCCGAGGGACTTGGCGAGGTCGGTGAAGGTGGCCTCGGTCGCGGCGCGGATCTTGGCGTCCGGGGAGACGTAGAGCATGCCCACGCCGTAGTGACCCGGCTTGGGGAGGTTGGCGGGGCCGTGCTTGGCGAAGAACCCGTGGGGGAGCTGGAGCAGGATGCCCGCGCCGTCACCGGTGTTGGTCTCACAGCCGCAGGCGCCTCGGTGGTCGAGGTTCACCAGGATGGTGAGCGCCTGCTGGATGATATCGTGCGAACGCTTGCCCTTCATCTGGCAAACGAAGCCGACGCCGCAGGCGTCATGCTCAAACTGGGGGTCGTAAAGACCCTGTTTTTCGGGAAGTCCGGGATTCTTCATTTCTGGTGTGGGCAAAAGTGGTCGGATGGGCTGGCGGCTGAGCCGCCGGGTGCCTTGGCGGAGACCGCAAGACGCCTAAATCTAGTGGGCAATAATCCCCCTCTGTCAAAGGCAACTTGTGGATTGGTCCGAGGGGGGTGGAGACGGGTTTTCGTGCCAACTTCCCGGGTCGCCAAACGCTCGGCTGCTTTTGGTTATTTTTGTTAGGAAAAAGCCCAAAGTGCGACACGGCGCCGCCCGCATCTGGCGCCGCTCGCCACGGTCCGCCCGCCTGCGTCTCCCTTGACTTTGCCGCCCGTCCGCCCGACACCCCAAGCCATGAAAGCCGACAACGACCTTTACCGACAGTTACGCGAGTTGCCGGCCCTCCAGCTCTGGACCGTCGAGGTCCCTAAGTTCGACCAGCTCGGCCCGAAGGAGCGCAACCAGCAGGTCGCCCTGGTCCGGGCCGTGGGCGTGGTCTTCTCGACCTCCCGTAATCCGGAGATGAAGGCCGCCGTGAAGGCCTGGATGATCGGCCTCCTGCAGGACCCCTCCGAGAAGATACGCCGCTACGCCACCGCCGCCATCCCCAAGCTCGGGGGCGACGAGGAGTCCGAGCGCAAACTGATAGATATCCTCAAGACCACCGACGTCGACCGCGAGAAGAAGAAGGTCGCCTCGGCCCTCGAGAAGATCGGCGGCGCGGCGACCCTCAAGGCGGTCACCGGTTCCGGTGAGAAGCTCATCGACGAACAGAAGGTCCGCGCGAGCGTGGCCCGGCAGGAAGGCCCGAGCAACGTCCGCCAGGACGCCGTCGTGCCCAAGCATGCTGGCCTGCGCCTACACCTGCGCTGCCGCAAGGGCCTTGAATCCGTCGTGGCCGACGAAGTGCGCGAAGACGAAGCCCGCGGCGGCAAGTTCCGCGTGGTCGAGGTCCGCGGCTGCTTCGTGGTGGTCGAGCCGAAGGCGCCCTTCACGCTCGGTGAACTCTACCAGCTACGCTGCTTCGACACCGCGGCCTTCTTCCTCGCCTTCATCCGCCAGCCGGGTTCGGCCGAAGCCCTCGAGGTCCTCGCCAAGGCCATCGCCTCGCCGTTGGCCGAGAAGCTGATGCTGGCGCTGACGCAGGGCGCCGCCCGTTATCGCCTGAGCATGGTCTCCGAAGGCAATCACGACGAAGCCGTGGCCAAGGTGACGAAGAGGGCGTTCGAACTGAATCCGCGCGTGCTCAATGACGCCCGCGAATCCCCTTGGTCCGCCGACGTGCACTTCGACGAGCGCAGCGCGCTGGTGGAGCTCCGTCCGCGCATCTCGCCCAACCCGCGTCTCTATTACCGCACCGACGCCGTCAACGCCGCCTCTCATCCGCCGCTGGCGGCCTGCCTGGTGCGCGTGGCAGGCCGGCAGGAAAAGGAAATCGTCTGGGATCCGTTCTGCGGTTCCGGTCTGGAGCTCGTCGAGTCGGCCTTGGCCGGCGGGGTGGGGCAGGTGGTCGGCACGGACATCGACCCGGCCGCCATCGCGATCGCCGAAGCCAATTTCAAGGCCGCCAAGTTGCCCGGCACCAAGGCCACTTTCTATACTTGCGACTTCCGTGACATCATCCGCATCCCGGAACTCGACCGCGGCAAGGTCTCGCTGGTGATCTCGAACCCGCCGCTGGGCCGTCGCGTGCGCGTGCCGAACATGCACGGACTCTTCACCGATCTCTTCAAGATCGCTTCCGAAGTGCTGCGTCCGAACGGCCGCCTGGTCTTCGTGAACCCTCTGCGTCTCTCGTCCGTCGACCCGACCCTGCGTCTGGAATCCAGCCGCACCGTCGACCTCGGCGGCTACGATTGCCGTCTCGAAGTTTACCGTAAGCGCTGAGCCTCATGAAGACGACCCTGCGCGCCAGCTTGTTCGTCCTTGTCGCGTGGCTCCTCGGTTGCGCCGAACCTAAGCCGGAAGTCCTCCAGGCGGAGTCGCATTTGGCGGCGCTACGCAATGCCGGGCTGGTGCCTAAGGCGTTGGGCGATGTCGAAGTCGCGGTGGTCCGTCGAATCCAGCCGCTCCCCACGCGTTGGGTGCGCCAAGGGCGCCCGTTCTGGTGGGCCGAACTAAGTTGTGACGACGGCTCGGCGGGGCATCTGGCCTGGACGGATGACGGGCGGCTCATCGACTTTAGTTTGGAAGGCCTTCGCGAAGTCATCTCGCCTAAGGCGTTCGCCTTGGCCGGCGTGCCACCGATCCAGCAGTTTCCGCTGAAGGCGTCGGACGGTTCGACCGTCGCCTCCGGTTGCGTGCCGACGGCGGGCGCGGGCCTCATCGCCTTCTGGTCAGCCCGACCCGACACCGCGGCCTGGGGCGGGGCGGGGGAGCAGGACTTGGTCCTGCGCCTGCGGGGACGGATGCGCATGGGCATCATCCCTGACCTCGAAGGCTATGCGGACGGCAAGATGTCCCTTGCGGGCGCCTTTCCGGACGAGCTTGCCGAAGCCCTTCAGACCGATGCGGATGAGCGGGGCGTCGACGTCGACGTCGCGCTCTCGGGCTATGACCGTGCGCTCCTTGGCGCCGAACTTTACGCGGGCCGTCCGGTGCTGGTCTCCTGCGTGGTGCTCCTGCCGCGTAAGCCTGAGCTCAGCTGGGGCCATCAGGTCGTCGGGGTCGGGCGAGCCGAGGTCGGCGGCGCCCATTACGTCGGCGTCGTCGACAACTTCTTCACCCCGCGGATTTCCGGCAGCATCCGCTGGATCGCGGAGGATCGCGTCGCCCAGCTCGTGCTCGTGCGGCCGAGGCGTTGAGGGGTTTTATTTGGCCTCGGCGCGGACCTTCGTGTCCCACGCTTCCCAGCGCGCGGCAAGTTCCTTGAGCTTGGCTGGTTCGCTCGTCGCTAGGTCCTTCCTCTCGCCGACGTCGGCTTCGAGGTCGAAGAGATGCTGAGCGCCTTGCTGGTCGCGGACATATTTCCATCGGCCGGAGCGCACGGCGGCCTGCTTGGCGATGGCGAAGAAGAGATTCTCGTGAGGGGCCGCCGGAGTCGGCGCGCCGAGGAACGGCGTCAGGTCGACCCCGTCGAGCCCGGCGGGCGTCGGGATGGCGGCGGCCGCGAGGCAGGTAGGCAGAATATCGAGCGAGCTCACCGGGTGGGCGAAGGCGCGGCCGGCGGGCCACTTGGCCGGATAGCGGGCGAGGAAGGGGACACGGATGCCACCTTCGAAGAGGTTCCACTTATAGTCCCGCAGGGGAGTGTTCTCGCTGCGGACTTCCGGGTGGCCGCCGTTATCGGCGAAGAAGAAGACCAACGTGTCTTGTTCCAGTCCGGCCGCCTTCAGGCTGTCGAGGATGCGGCCGACGGCTTCGTCCAGCGCGACGATGGTGGCGACCGTGTCGGCCCGGGCGGTGTCACCGGGGAATTGCACGGCATAGCGGGCCGCTTCGCCCGGCCGGGCCGTGAAGACTTTCGGAATATCGACCACCTTGCCGGCGGCCTGGCCTGCTTCCAGATCCTTCAGGTGAGCCATTGCGTCCTTCGTGGTACGGAGGATGTGCGGGGCGTTGAAGGTCACCGTCAGGGCGAAAGGCCGATCGGCATGACGTCGGATGAAGCTCTCCGCCTCACGCGCGAAGAGGTCGGTGCTGTATTCCGTGAACTGCTCGACCTTGCCATCGCGCATCAGCTTAGGCCGGAAGTAGTCGATGAATGGGCTGGAGGTGGCCGACACCAACGATTCGTCGAAGCAGCCACGTTCATGAGGCATCGGGCCGGCGCTATGCCATTTCCCGATGATGCCCGTGCGGTATCCGGCAGACTTGAGCAGGCCCGGGAGGAGCGGAATATCCGTCGGGATGCCGTCGCGGTTGCCGTTGAAGCCGAAACGCTGTTGGTAACGACCACTGAGGAAGCCTGCCCGGGAGGGACCACAGAGCGGGGCGGTGACGTAGCCCGAGGTGAACTTGACACCCTCCTTGGCGAGGCGGTCGATGTTCGGCGTTTTCACTACGTCGCGGAAGAGGCAGCTCACGTCTCCGCTGCCCAGGTCATCGACCAGCATGATGACGATGTTAGGCTTATCTCGAGCAGGCAGCAGGGCTCCTAGGGCTGAAAGGAGCAGTAGGGCGAGCAGGGGACGCATGGTTAAAGGGTGCTGGCGAGAGGCTAGGTCACAAGCCGACGAACGGACGTTTTGCGGGCAATCCGTCGCCATAGGGCCGCCTGATGGCGAAATCATCCAACGCAAACAGCCCGCGACTGGGTGGTCGCAGGCTGGTCCTTCTCAAATGGTGGAGGTGGTGGGAGTCGAACCCACGTCTTCCTACCCTTACGTCGTAACTTCTACATGCGTAGCTTCATCATTGATCTCGATCGCGTTTGGGGGTGAGCACCCGTGCGACCTATCTGTATTCTCACTTACCCCGGAGATAACAGCTAAAGGAGGGGATCGCCCACGTTAACCGAGCTGATCCAGGACTGCAGGCGCGCCCTGGGGCTCGTCGCTGTACTTAGGCAGCGAGCGCGAGAACGTTGTCGTTCTCGAACGTGATGGTGTTTTTAGCAGTTATAGTGCTGCCGGTGGGATTTAAGAGGTCACCGACTACCCTCTGCATGCCGTCGCGATATCTTGGCGGGAATCGAATCCGGAACACCCCCGAAATGAGACGTCGGTCATTTGCGGGATCCGACTGAGAAGGAACTGCACCCATTATCCACGCATCCCCGGGGAAGTCAAGGGGGTGGCGGCGGTAGCCGCGATGGAGGATGGATGATGGAAGATGAACGATAAAGATGGGGAAAGGGACGCTTCTTGTCCCCGTGTCACCGTGCCCACGTGTCCCCGCTTCCGACTTTTCTCTTTCCCCGTCCGTGGGGCTCGGGATAGTCGGCTTCGTCCATGAATGTCTTCTCCGCCGACGTCGCGCTGGCCATCACCCGTCTCGGGCTGCTGATCCTGCTCGGCTGGTTCATGGCCCGCCAAGGGTGGGTGGGGCCACACGCCCGTCAGCCGCTGATGCGCATGATCATCTGGGTCTTCTTCCCGGCCATGATCTTCTCCCGCGTGAGCGGCAATCCGCTCATCGCCTCGGGTTCGCAGGCGCTGCTCTATCTCGGCGCCGGCTTCCTGATGATCGTGACCGGCTACGCCGTCGCGACGGCCATCGGCGCCCTCTGCAAGGTGCCCGCCGGCACGGCCCGCCGGACCTTCGCGTTCTCCGCCGGGGTCAATAACTTCGGCTACCTCGGCATCCCGGTCACGGCGGCCCTGTTCGACCAGGACGTCATCGGCGTGCTCCTCGTGCACAATGTCGGCGTCGAGGCCGCGGTCTGGACGGTCGGCATCGCCATGCTCTCGGGCGAGTCCTTACGCAAGGGGCTCAAGAAACTGTTCCAGCCGATGACCGTCGCGCTGTTCGTGGCGCTCGCGATCAACTTCGCGGGCTTCGGCAAGAGCGCCCCGATCGTCTTCGCGAGCGACCTCTGCCACGCCATCGGCGAATGCGCCATCCCGATCGGCACGCTGCTCACCGGCATCTACCTCCACGAGATCATCAAGGACTTCCGCCTCGCCGCCGACGCGCCGGTCTCCTTCGGGGTGATGGCGGTCCGCTGGCTGGCGATGCCTTCGCTGGTGCTGGCCGCGGCCGGTTTCCTCGTCACCGACGAGTCCCTGCGCAAGGTCATGCTCGTCCAAGCCGCGATGCCCTGCGGGATCTTCACCTTCCTGATCGTGGAGATGTTCAAGGGCGAGGTCATGGTCTCCCTGCGTTGCTCGGTCATCACGATGCTCTGTTGTCCGTTGGTCACGCCGCTGTGGCTTTACTTGGGCGCCCGCTGGCTGGGGTTGTCCTGAGCATCCTTTACTTGTGGGCGGGGCGGGGTAATCTGGTCGGCCTGTCCCTGTGCGTCCGTTTTCTGCCATCATGCTGCTCTGCCTGACCGGCTGCGTGACTTATGTCGACCGTGGTCCGCGCGTGCGCACGGCGGTGGAAGAGGGGGATTACGCCACGGCGGCGACCATCGCCCAGAACTTCGCGGCCGACGAGCCGAAGGACGCGTTGGCCTGGAATCTGGACGCCGCGGCGGCGCTCCGCGCCGAGGGTAAGCTGAAGGAAAGCAGCCGGCTGCTCGAACAGGTCGAGCAAGCCTTCCGCGCCGAGGAGGAACGCCCGGGCTTCTCGGTCACCGACGCGACCCTGGGCGCTTTCACCAGCGCTTACGCCGAGGCCTACCGCCCCAAGCCAGCCGACCGCATCTATGCCTCCACCTACCAGGCCCTGAACCGGCTCGAGCTGGGCGATATCAATGGCGCCCGCGTCAGCATGGCCCGTCTCCGCTTCGTCCAACAGGCCTTCGGCACGGGTGCGCTCTACGTGAAGCCTAAGACCGACGACAAGTATGACGTCGCCAAGGCTTCCGAAGATCCGGCCACCCGCGACGGGTTGGGGATGATCGAGGAGAACCTGGCCGGGTTGGCCGCCGAGGGTTCCTACGACGACGCCTTCAGCCACTGGCTGCAGGGCATGTTCTACCTGCGTCTCGGCCAGGATCCGTCCGACCGCGAGAAGGCGCGCAAAGAACTCCTTGCGGCGACGCAGCTCAACGGCGCCAACGAGGTCTTCCGACGCGACCTCGAAGACGCCGAAGCTCCCGCCGGCGCAGGGCAGGGGACGATCGTCTATGTCGTCGCCGAGACCGGCATGTGTCCGGAATGGTATCAGCAGCGGGTCGACATTCCGCTCTTCGTCGTGTCTTCGCGCGTGCCCTACGTGAGCGTCGCCTTGCCGGCCATCCGCCCGTCGGGCCTGAATTACAATCTGAAGCTCAAATTGGATGCTCAGGACGTCGCGCTGACCCTGGCCAGCCGCCCGGAAACCCTCATCGCGAAGCACTTCGAGGCGGCCTTGCCTGGCATCAAGGCCCAGGCCTTCACCTCCGCGGCCGTCAAGGCCACCGCCAGCTACCTCATCAATAAGTCTTCCGAGGAAGCGGCCCGGCGCGATAATGCGGGTTCGGGGGCGATGCTTTGGTCGATCGCGACCAAGGTCGGGACGGCCGTCTACACCGTCGGCACCACCAAGGCCGATCTCCGTAACTGGTCGAGCCTGCCCGCCCGGTTCTCCGTGGCTCGCTTCGAAGCCCGCCCAGGGCAGAAACTGACCGTGCCCGGCCATCCGGAGGCCTCCGTGACGCTCCCGGCGGGCAAGGTTCTGCTTGTAAGCCTCAAGTCCACGCAGGAAAATCTCCCTATCGTCCTGCGCTGCACCCCTCTCGTCCCATGAAAAACCTCCTGCCTCTTCTCGCGCTCGGTCTGCTGGCCGGCTGCTCCACCGTCCTCGAGACGGGCGACCGAATCGAGCGCGGCCTGACTCCGCCCGACGCCGTGAATTACGCGACCACGCGCCCCGAGGGTGGCTTCACCACGCAGCTCAACGATCCGCGCATCGGTAACAAGATCGAGCTGCTCGCCGCGCGTAAGTCCAAGACCGACGGCGGTTATGCCCGCGTCCAGTTCGACCTGCGCAACGGCTCCTACCTGCGCCAGACCATCAACGTCAGCTTCGAGTGGCTCGCCGCCGACGGCACCGTGACCGAGTCCCAGCCCAACTGGATCGTCACCCCGCTCGAGCCCGGCGCCCTCACCACCGTCACCGCGACCGCCCTCAAGGCCTCGTCCGCCGAGTGCCGCCTCCGCCTCATCACCCGCTGAACCCACCCATGAACAAGCTCTCCCTCCTCGCTTGCGCCGTCTTCATCGTCGGTTGCGGCACGCCCGCCACCTACAAGGATCCGCAGGGCCGCGAGCTCGTCGTCAGCCTCGACAAGGTCAACATCCAGGACTTCGCCACCGCGGGCTCCCAGATGCTCCAGTCCATGATCTCGTCGCCGTCCTTCTCCAAGGGCGCGCCGGTCCTCCGGCTCGGCACGGTCACCAACGACACCGCCGACAACTTCGACACCGCCTTGCTGCTCTCCAAGATCACCGTCCCGCTGGTCAATGCCGGCCGCGTGACCTTGCTGGACAACGAGCCGGCCGCCGACACCTCCGCGCGACCCAAGGCCGAATATATCCTGAAGGGCAAGATCCTCGAGGACCGCAGCAACGCCGGCAGCACCCGCCAGAGCTCCTTCGTGTTCCAGCTCACCCTGGTCGAAGTCAAGCGAGGCGTCGCCGTCTGGACCGACGAGAAGATCGTGACCAAGCAGGGCACCAAGAACGCGGTCGGTTTCTGAGAAAAGCCTGCCGAAAAGTTGACCTTCCCCCGACCTGCGTCTCCTTCCGGTGATGCAGGTTGATTTTTTGATCGTCGGCCAAGGCCTGGCGGGCTCGTTGCTCGCCCAGGAACTGCGTCGGCGCGGCCGCACCGTCCACGTCGTGGACGACGGCTGGAAGTCCGCCTCCTCCCAGGTCGCCGCCGGGCTGATGACCCCGCTGACCGGACGTCGTTTCACCCTGACCAAGGATTACCCCGAACTCTTCGCCGCGGCCAAGCAGCGGCTCACGGAGCGCGGCGTCTTCCGCCCGACTTCGGTCTACCGGATGTTCGTCGATGACGAGCAGCGCGCCAAGGGGCTCAAGCGCACCGAGTGCCGCAGCTGCCAGCCGTTCATCGAACGCGTGACCTCCGCGCCGGGCGAGCTCGACGCCGGCCTGACCGATGCGTTCGGCGGCGCGCTCATGAACGGCGCCTGGGTGGATCTGCCGAAACTGATGTCCGACGTCCGCGCCGAGTTGCTCGCCGCCGGCAGCCTGACCGAAGCCGCGTTCGATCCTGCCGAGGCGACGGCCGACGACCAGGGCGTCAGCTGGCGACACGTCCGCGCCGGCGCGCTCATCTATTGCGACGGGTATAAGTCCGCTTTGCGCGGCCCGTTCAAGTATCTGCCTTGGCAGCCCGCGAAGGGCGAGGCCCTGACGCTGCGCGCCTCCGTCGACGCCAAGCCGTTCATCCTGAATCGGGAAGGCTGGGCCTTGCCCCTAGGGCAGGGTGTCTGGCGCACCGGGGCCAACTGGCAGTGGGATCAGCTCGACGAGACTCCGACCGAGCCGCAGAAAGAGAAGTTCATCCGCCGCTTCCGGGGCTATTTCGGTGATGAGGTGCAGGTGGAGGTCACCGCGCATGTCGCCGGCGTCCGGCCTTGCACCTCGGACAACCATCCCTTCATGGGTACGCACCCGCGGCAGCCGCGCACGCACCTCTTCGGCGGTCTCGGGCCGCGCGGTACGGTCTGGGCGCCGCTCATGGCGGAAGAGATGGCCGGCTATCTCTGCGAAGGCACGTCTCTCCGCCCTGAATGTAATCTCTCCCGCTTCGCCCCTGCTGGCTGAGGTAGCCTCGGGTAGGTTCGGGATCGTGTGACGATATGCCAAGGCAGGTTGTTCTTCAGCCTGCCGCTGATCCATGCAGCCCTCCATTCAGGCCTCAACGCCGTCCTCCACCCAGTCCTCAATTCAGAGCGCCGCTTACTTCTTCTTCGCCTTGGCGGCCTTGGCCGGCTTCGCCGCGGCCTTGGTGACCAGGTAGTCGACCGCGAGCAGGTAGCCTTCGAAGCCCAGTCCGGTGATCACGCCTTCGCAGGCGGAGGCCGTGACGGACTTGTGACGGAATTCCTCGCGCTTGTAGATGTTCGAGATGTGCACCTCGACGGCGCGCATGCCGCTGCCGGCGATGGAATCGCGGAGGGCGACCGAGACGTGGGTGTGGCCTCCCGGATTGATGACCAGGAACTTCACGCCCTTGTCGGCCCACTTCGCGATCGTGTCGATGATCTCGCCTTCGTGATTGGACTGGAAGAAGCGGGTCTTCGCGCCCGCGGCCTTGGCGTGCTTCTCGATCAGCTTCTCGAGGTCGCCGAGCGTCTGGGTGCCATAGACCTCCGGCTCGCGCTTGCCGAGTCGGTCGAGGTTGGGGCCGTTGATGACGCCGATTTCCATGGCAGAGGATTAGACCCGGAGCTTGCCTGGGGCAAGATATGAAAAAGGGCGGCCCCCTCGCGGAGCCGCCCTTGGTTTCGCCTGTCGCCTGAGTTACTTCAGGATCTGGCGGAGGACGTAGGGCAGGATGCCGCCGTGGCGGTAGTACTCGCCCTCGATCGCGGTGTCGATGCGGGCGATGAGCGCGGCCTTGTCGACCGTGCCGTTGGCGCGGCGGATGACGAGCGTCACCGGGGTCTTCGGCTTGATCGGGCTGGAAAGGCCTTCGAGGTCGAAGGTCTCCGTGCCGTCGAGGTGGTACGAGGCGGCGTTCTTGCCGTCGGCGAACTCGAGGGGCAGGACGCCCATGCCGAGGAGGTTGGAGCGGTGGATGCGCTCGAAGGACTGCGCGACGACGGCGCGGATGCCGAGGAGGGCGGTGCCCTTCGCGGCCCAGTCGCGGGACGAGCCCATGCCGTAGTCGACGCCGCCGAAGACGATCATGCCTTCGCCGCGCTGCTGGTAGGTCTGGCAGGCGTCGTAGATCGCCTCGATCTTGCCCTCGGGCTGGACCTTCGTGAAGCCGCCTTCCTTGCCGTCGGCCATCGCGTTCTTCACCTGGGTGTTGGCGAAGGTGCCGCGGGTCATGATGCGGTCATTGCCGCGGCGCGAACCGTAGGAGTTGAAGTCCTTCTTCGACACGCCGGCCGCGAGGAGGAACTTGCCGGCCGGGGTCTCTTCCTTGAAGGCGCCGGCGGGGGAGATGTGGTCGGTCGTGACGGAGTCGCCGAGGATGGCCAGCGGACGGAGCTTCGCGAGCGAAGGCACCGGGGGCGGGGTCATCGAGAAGCCCTTGAAGAACGGCGGCTCCTGGATGTACGTGGAAGATTCTTTCCAGCTGAAGCGCGCGCCCGTGCCGCCCTGGACGCCCTTCCACTCGGCGGTGGCGTTGGCGAGGGAGTCAGCGGCGTACTTCGACTTGAACATCGCAGGCTTGAGTCCGCGGGCGACGTGGTCGGCGATTTCGGCCTGGGTGGGCCAGACGTCCTTGAGGAAGACCGGCTTTCCGTCCTTGCCCGTACCGAGCGGCTCGGCGTCGAGGTCGATGTCGACCCGGCCGGCGAGGGCGAAGGCGACGACGAGGGGCGGGGACATCAGGAAGTTCGCGCGGACCGCGCCGTGGACGCGGGCTTCGAAGTTGCGGTTACCCGAGAGCACGGAGGCCGTGACGAGGTCGCCTTGCTTGATCGCGCCTTCGATGTCGGCGTCGAGCGGGCCGGAGTTGCCGATGCAGGTCGTGCAGCCGTAGCCGACCAGGTTGAAGCCGAGCTGGTCGAGGTAGCCAGAGAGCTGGATCTCGTTGAGGTAGTCGGTGACCACCCGGGAGCCGGGGGCCAGCGAGCACTTCACGTTCGGGTTCACCTTCAGGCCCTTCTCGACGGCCTTCTTCGCGACGAGGCCGGCGGCCACCATCACGGAGGGGTTCGAGGTATTGGTGCAGGAGGTGATCGCGGCGATCACGACGGAGCCGTGCTGGAGCGAGCGGCCCGTGGCGCCGACGGCGGCCGAAGCGGCGCGGTCGGCCGCGGCCTTGCCGAAACCGTTCTTGTCCTTGGGGGCGGTGAAGAGCGTGTTGAAGGACTCCTTGATCTTCGGGAGGTCGATGCGGTCCTGCGGTCGCTTCGGGCCGGAGACGCAAGGGACGACCGTGCCGATGTCGAGGTCGATGGTCTGCGTGTAGTCGATGCTGCCGGCCTTCGGGATGCCGAACAGGCCTTGGGCCTTGTAGTATTCCTTCACCAGCTCGATGTGGGCCTCGTCGCGTCCTGTCTGGCGGAGGTAGTCGAGGGACTTGTCGTCGACCGGGAAGAAGCCCATCGTGGCGCCGTATTCCGGGGCCATGTTGGCGATCGTGGCGCGGTCGGCGAGCGAGAGGGCCTCGGTGCCTTCGCCGTAGAACTCGACGAACTTGCCGACGACCTTGGCCTTGCGGAGGATCTCGGTGAGGCGGAGGGTGAGGTCGGTGGCGGTGACGCCTTCGCGGAGGCGGCCGGTGAGGTGGACGCCGATGACCTCAGGCGTCTGGAAATAGACCGGCTGGCCGAGCATGCCCGCTTCGGCTTCGATGCCGCCCACGCCCCAGCCGACGACGCCGATGCCGTTGATCATCGTGGTGTGGGAGTCGGTGCCGACGAGGGTGTCCGGGTAGAACACGCCGTCCTTCTGGAAGACCAGCTTGGCGAGGTACTCGAGGTTGACCTGGTGGACGATGCCGATGGCCGGCGGGACGACGCCGAAGGTCTTGAACGCCTGCATGCCCCACTTGAGGAATTCGTAACGCTCGGTGTTGCGGCCGAATTCCTGGCGCAGGTTGTCGAGGAAGGAGGAGGCGGTGCCGGCCTTGTCGACCTGGACGGAGTGGTCGACGACGAGGTCGACGGGCACGAGCGGCTCGATGACGGCGGAATCCTTGCCGAGCTTGGCGACGGCCTCGCGCATGGCGGCGAGGTCGACGAGGAGCGGCACGCCGGTGAAGTCCTGCAGCACGATGCGCGCGACGACGAACGGGATCTCGGTGTCGACGGGCTTCGCGGCGTTCCACGCGGCGAGGGTCTTCACGTCGTTCTCGGTGACCGCGACGCCGTCGCAGTTGCGCAGCACGGATTCGAGGACGAGACGGATGGAGACCGGCAGGCGCGAGACCTTGCCGAGGCCGGCCTGCTCGAGCGCGGGCACGGAGTAGATCTGCCCGGACTTGCCGCCGGCGGCGAAGGGGCGGAGGGCTTTGAAGGGGTCTTTGAGGGCCATGGTATGTTTGGGTATGAAAGGATGGGTCCGGGCGCGGCCGTCCGGGGCAGTAGCCAAAAGCAAAGAAGGCGGTCGGGGCAAGCCCGACCGCCTTCAAATAAGCCTAGCTGACGCTCAGGCTTCGACGGCCTTCTTGATCTTGGCGAAGTTCGGCATCGAGGACGGGTCGCGCTTCACTTCGGAGTGGATCACGTTGCCGGCCTTGTCGGCCACGAAGACGGAGCGCTTGGCGACGTTGAGGAGGCCGGTCTTCTCGGGGATCACGCGGGTGTCCTTGACCTTGAAGGCCTTGAGGGCGACGCGGTTGAAGTCCGAGGCGAGGGTGAGGCCGATACCGGCCTGCTTAGCCCAGGCTTCCTGCGCGAAGGGGGAGTCGACCGAGATGGCGATGACGTCCGCGCCGAGTTTCTTGTACTCGTCGAGGAGGCCGGTGACCTTGCAAAGTTCGTCGGTGCAGACGCCGGTGAAGGCGAGGGGCACGAAAAGGATGACGGTCTTGCCCTTGCCGACGTTGCGGCGGAGGTTGACGTCGACCAGGCCGGCGTCGGTCTTCTGCTTGAGGGTGATTTCAGGGAGAGGCTGGCCGATTTTCAGGGGCATGGGTAGGGTGGGTGGGGGTTCGGTTGCGAAATTGGTCAAAAAACGAGGGGTGGCAAGGACGGAGGCGGTTAAAGGGCATAAAAGTGCCATTTTTGACGCGGCTCGGTCGTTTGGAGTCCCGAAACCTCCAAAATCGCCCTTATTCGCCGTCTTTGGCCAACCCTAGGCGCCGGAACCACTTCCGCTGCTTCCGGACCAAAGCCCAAGTGTCCAAGTTGATCCGCTCGGCGAGTCCCGAGCGGGCGACCCGTTTCCCGCCCTCCAGCCAGTCCATGACGGCCCGATAGCCCACGGCGCGGGACGAAGTCAGCTCGGGGTCCAGTCCCATGGCCAGCAGGCGCTCCGCTTCCTCGATGATACCCTGCGCCAGCATGAGTTCCGTCCGGGCGGCGATCCGGGCTTTGAGTTCCGCGTCCGGCCGCTCCAGCAGTTCGCATGTGACCGGGTGGTCGGTGAAGGGACCTCGGCGCGTCAGGAACTCATCGCGTAAAGAGTCGAGGCTGCGCCCCGAGGCGAGGCGACGTTCCAAGGCTTTGGCGACCCGGATGGGATTCTGGAGATCCAGCCAGTCGGGCAGCTTCGGTCCTTCGAGTTCGCGGAGTCGGAGCAAGAGCGACGCAAGGCCTTGGCGGTGGAGCGTGCGCACTTCCTCGGCGATCGCCGACGGAATTTCCAGCTCATCGGTCACCGGGCCGAAGAAGGCCGCCAGATAGAAGCCGCTGCCGCCCGTCACGAGGACGCGCTTGCCGCGGCCGTGCGCGCCGGCGATGGCCGCGCGGGCCATGTCGACGTATTGCGAGACGGAGTAGCGTTCGCTCGGGTCGACGAGGTCGAGTCCGTGGTGGCGGACGCGGCGCTGTTCCTCGGCGGTAGGCTTGGCCGAACCGACGTCCATGCCGCGATAGACGCAGACCGAATCGCACGAGACGATCTCGGCGTCGTGCTGTTCCGCCCAGCGCAGGGCGGTCTCCGTCTTGCCGACGGCGGTCGGGCCCGTCAGGACGTGGATCGCTGGCGCGGGCGCGGTCATCAGCCGCGCTTGGCCCACTCGAGGAAGTAGGACAGCAGGATCAGCGCGGCGGGCGAAGTGAGCACCATGCTGTCGATCAGGTCGAGCGCGCCGCCGATGCCGGGAATGGTCGCGCCGGAATCCTTGGCGCCGGCGAGCCGCTTGAAGACGGACTCCACGAGGTCGGAGGGGATGCTCAGCACCGCGATCGGCAGGGCCATGACGGCCGCCTTCCAGGGAACCATGAAGCTCACGCCGACGGCGTCGCGCAGCAGCCAGGCGTAGAGGCCGGAGACGAGCGCGGAGCAGGCGAGTCCGCCCGCGCAGCCTTCCCAGCTCTTGGCGGGACTGATGCTCGGGGCGAGCTTGTGCCTGCCGAACGGGACGCCGAAGAGGAGGCCGCCGACGTCGGTGAACTTCGTGGCGACGAACACCCAGACGACGTAGTAGAGTCCGACGGACTGGGTCGTGAGCAGCTGGCCTTCCTTCATGCGCGCGATGGCGATGAGCGAGGCCAGCATGAACGGCAGGTAGGCGAAGCCGTAGAGCGTGGGGAAGCGGCGCAGGAGCGGCGGCGCTTCGCCGGGTTGACGCAGCAAGGACAGCAGGTGGGCGCCGATGAGCAGGGCGCCGACCGCCAGCACGACGTGGGTGCGGGCCTGTTCGGGGGCGAAGAAGAAGAGCGCGAAGTGCAGGGTGAACCCGGCGACGATGCCGGACAGGCTCGGCCGACGCACGCCGGGGATCCGCTGGGCGAGGGAGTAGAACTCGTACTGCGCCGCGCCGATGATCAGCGCCAGCAGGCCGAAAGACGCCTGTTCGGCGACCGAGAAGAAGCCGCCGATCCAGATGACGAGTCCGACGACGACCCAGAGGCCGATGGTGCTGAGGGCGCGGTCTTTCATGCTTGGGCGGGGGGCTGGACCTGGGCGCCGGTCATGCCGAAGCGGCGTTCGCGCTTGGCGAACTCGGCGAGGGCGAGATGCAGCTGCGCCTTGTCGAAGTCGGGCCAGAAGACGGAAGCGAAGACGATCTCGGCGTAGGCGGACTGCAGGAGAAGGAAGTTGCTGAGGCGGAACTCGCCCGAGGTGCGGATGATGAGGTCCGGGTCGGGCAGGCCGGCGGTCTGCAGGCGGGCCTCGACGGCGGCCCAGTCGACGGACTCGGCCTGCAGCTTGCCGGCGGCCACGTCAGCGGCGAGCGAACGGGCGGCGGCGACGATCTCCTGGCGGGCGCCGTAGTTGAGCGCGACGACCAGGTTGAAGGCGGTGTTGTCCTGGCTCGACTTGATCACGTCCTCGAGCGGCGCGCGGACGAAGTCGGGCAGGGCGGTGATGTCGCCGATGACGTGCAGGCGCACGTTACGCTTCTCCAGGCGGGCGAGGTGCGCGCGCAGGATCCATTCGCCGAGCTTGAACAGGCCGCTGACCTCTTCGAGCGGACGTTTCCAGTTCTCGGCGGAGAACGCGAAGACGGTGAGCGTGTTGACGCCGGCGTCGATGCAGGCGTCGACGGTCTCGATCAGGCGTTCGGCGCCCCGCCGATGGCCTTCGAGGCGGGGCAGACCCTTCGCGGCGGCCCAGCGTCCGTTGCCGTCCATGATGATGCCGATGTGCCGCGGAGGGGCGGACGGGACGGCGGGGCTGGGCGCGGGGGACGACACTTGGCCGGAGGATGTTCTACGCGGCTCGCGTCTGGCAACCGTGAATCAACGCTCGTCGGCGGCCACCAGGACTCCCGGGAAACCCGCCTCTCGGGCCAGTTCGCAGACCTCGAGGAACATCTGCATGGTCAGCGAAGCGTCGGCCTTGATCAGCACCGGACGGGTCGAGCCGCCGGAAGCGGCGACGCGGCGCAGCTCGGCGCTCAGGCCGGTACGGTCCACGACGCGTCCGGCCACGACATACACGCCGGTGCCGCGGGCGGAGACGAGGGTGACCGTCAGGGAAGTGCGGGCCAGGTCGGGAGCCGTCGTACGCGGCGTCTCGAGGGTGGAGGTCACGGAGCCGGGGCGCTGGTCGAAGCCCACGTACATGCCCGGCGCGAAGATGAATTCGGCCGAGAGGACGTAGGTCAGGGCGGCGCAGGCCAGCGCGAGGGCCAGGGGCGCGAAGTCCAGGCCGCGTTCGGCGGGACGGACTTTCTCCAGGACTCCGAGGGGCGTGCGCATCTCAGGGCTGGCGCGGCTTCTCCTCCGGCAGCTCGTGGCGCACGAAGGTGATGATGGAATGGGCGGCGATCTCCATTTCCGTGACGATCGAGCGGACGCGGCCGACGAGGAAGTGGTGGCCGAGGGCGCAGCCGGCGGCGATGACCATCGCGAAGCCGGCGGTGGCCAGCGCGCCTTGGACGACGAGCAGGAGGCCGTCGGCGGAGCCGTAGACGCTGCCGTCGCGGAGGGCGGTCGCGAGGTCGAAGCCGGCGAAGATGGCGCCGGCCAGGCCGAGCAGGGGGGCGACGCGGCCGATCGCGGCGATGCTGCCGAGGCGGCGTTCCAGCACGGGCAGTTCGAGGAGCGCGGCTTCCGTGGCGGCGGCCCGCATGGCTTCCTCTCCGGAACTCGCGCGGAGGAGCGCGGCCTTCACGACGCGCGGGACCGGGCCCGGCGATTCTTCGCAGGCGGCGAGCGCCTCGAGCGGACGGCCGGCGCGCAGGTTGTTACGGACGCCCTCGATGAAGTCGGAGGAGAGGACCAGGCCGCGATGGAGGAAGAGCGCGCGTTCGACGACGAAGACGAGGGCGAGGAAAGCCATGACGAGCAGGAGCCAAACGAACGGGCCGGCGTCGAAGGGGAAGGAGAAACGCAGGGAGGCGAGGGGCATGGGGCTTACTTGGGAGTGGACGACGAACCGCGAAGGGCCGCAAGTTTGCTTTCGGCCGTGGCCTGGCCGGGCAGCCGGCTGAGGCCGGCGGGGAGGCCTTGGTTGACCGTCACGATGATGGAGTAAGCCGCGATCGCTTCCGCCTTGTCGCCGTCCTGTTCGCTGAGTTCGCCCATCAGCAGGACCGAGCGGGCGAGCCAGAGCCGGCCCTCGGAGGAGAAGCGGCCCGCCGCGTCGGCGGGACGTCCGCCGCGGAGCGCGCCGAGCGCCCGCAGCAGCACCTTGCGGGCTTCGTTGCGTGAGGCGGCGGCTTCCGGGCCGGTCTCGGTCTTGGCGCGTTCGGTGAGCGTCAGAGCCCATTTGTACCATGCCTCGGTCTGAGTGTCGTCGGAATCTTTGGACCACGCTTCGGCGATGCGCTCATAGGCGGCCGCCGCGCGGGCGATGCGTTGACGGTCCAGCTGGCCGTTGCGGTCGCGGCGCAGCTGGGCGAGTCCGAAGAGGGCGTCGGCGCGGGCCATCTCGGCGAGCGGACGGGCCACGTCGGATGGGCGTTCGCGGATGAGTGCGTCGAGCACCAGCAGGGCCTTGTCGAACTGACCGAGCGAGCGGAGGATCTCCGCGCGGCGCAGCGTCACGCGCGTGAGCAGCGGGCTCAGGGGGTAAGTCTCGGTGAAGCGTTCCAGAAGTTCGACGGCGTCCTTCAGTTTGCCTTCGCCCGCCGTCGGCGCCTGCAGGGCGGCCTGCTCGGCGGCTTCGTAGAGACCGAGCGAAGCGAATTCCGCCAACGTCGGTTCGCCTTGGAAATCCTTGGCCAGCGCCTCGAAGCGATCCTGCGCGTCCGCATGGCGTCCGACCGAGGCGAGGTGACGGCCCTCCACGAGATAGGACGCGGCGGCCGCGGGGACCTTGCCGAAGCGACGACGGAGCGCCACGAGTTCCTCGAGGCCTTGGGCCGAGCCGGCGTTAAGGGCGGTGCGCGCCTTCAGCAAGGCGGCGTGGCCGCGGAGTTCCGGGACGGCTTTGCGGAGTTCGCTGAGCGCGGGGTCGGCGGGAAGGTTCTCCAGCCGGCGGTCGATCTCGACGGCGAGCTGGCCGGCCTGCGCGAGGCGGCCTTGGGCGATGGCGAGCAGGGCGGACTGCCAGGCGAAGCGCAGGGCGTAGTCGGCGCGCGCGTCGGCGAGCAGCGGACGCAGCCGGTTCAGGGTCTTCTCGGCTTCGGGGGCGCGGCCGGCTTTACGGGCGTCCTCGACGAGGCTCCAGGCCGCGGACCAGAGCGGTTCGCCCGTGCGCGTGCGGCGCGAGCGGGCCGTCTCTTCGATGGCGAGCGCCACGCGATCCCAGGCGGCGGCATCGTCGCTCGTCTCGAGCAGGCAGAGCACGCGCTGGTGGAAGGCGTCTTCGGCCAGGCGGATGTCGGCGGCTTCCTGCTGCAGCCCCGCGTAGGCTTTCTCGGCGAGCGCGAAGTCCCTGGCGAGGAAGAGGCAGTCGGCGGCCGCGATGCGCAGGCCGGCGCGCTCCGGTTCGACGCTCGCTTCGGCGAGGGTGGTGAGGTGGGTCGCGGCCAGACGGAAGGAGCCGTCGCCCCAGGCGGCGATGGCCAGGGTGCGCGTCGCCTCCCGGGCGAGCGGGCTCGCGGGGACGTCCTTCAGCAGGTCTTCGGCGGCCTGCCGGGCCTTCTCGCGGCTGCCGGCGAAGAGCATCAGCTGGGCGCGGGCGAGGTGGATCGCGTCGAGCACCTGCGGATCGCGCGGACAGTGGTAGGTGAGCGAGCCCGGATTCTGGCGGAGCAGGAAATCGTTCACCTCATTGGCCACCGCGCGGGTGTCGATCGGCTTGCCGGGCTCGGTTTCGGCCCGCGGGTCGGCGGCCGCGACCAGCGCGCGCAGGGCGGTGAGCCGCACGGCGACGTTGGCCGGATTGCGCGCGGCTTCCTTGAGACGTTCGCGGCCGGCGCCGTCGTCGGCGCCGAGGATCAGTCCCGCGAGGAGGTCGGCTTCGGCCTGGCGGGCGGGCGGCAGCGGTCCGGCCGCGGCGAGGGCTTGCGCCGCACGCTTGGGGTCCTTGCGCTGGGCGTGGGCGAGCGCGAGATTGCGGGCGTAGGCGTAGGCGAGCGGCGTGCCGCGGGCTTCGTCGGCGAGCTCGCGCAAGGCTTCGAGCGTGCGGTCCTCGACCTTGCCGGCGAGGATCGTGGCGCGGTAGCCGAGGAGTTCGATGCGCTGGCGCTGTTCTTCGGAGACCGCGGTGCGGGCGATGGCCTCCTGGCTGAGCGTCGCGTTGAGGTTGTCGCCTTGGGCCGCGGCGATCATCCAGCGCAGGGCGTGGCCCCAGGCCGCCTCGTGGGCCGGCAGTCCCGGCAAGTCGAGTTCCGCCGACGATCTGCGGGCGGCGTCGAGATCGTTCTCGAGGAGGGCGAGCAGGCCTTCGCGCAAGGTCTTACGGGCGGACTTAGGCAGGAATTTCAGCGCCGCCTTCGTCTCCGGTACGCGGGCGCGCTCGAGGGTGGCGGCGGTCAGGCCGAGTCCGGCGTGTTCGCGGGACTTCTCATCCAGCCGCGGATCGGCGAGCAGCTGGGCGTAGAAGCCCGCCGCGGTCGACGAGAGCCCGGCGGCCAAGGCTTGGTCGGCGAGTCCGAGGAGCGCGCGTCCGTCCGGACGTTCGGCCGCGCCGACCGGTGCGGCGGCCGTCAGGAGGTCCGGCGGAAGTTCCTGCGACACCGACCGACCCGGCGTGAGGACGCCGAGGGCGAGGAAGGTGGCCAGGGTGAACCGCAGCATCGCCCCGAATATGGTCGGGGCGGGCCGACGGGCAAGAGGCGAGTGCCGGCTCAGGCCTTGTCGAGGCCGAAGGCCGTGTGCACGGCACGGACGGCGGCGTCGGCCTTGGCGGGCTCGAGCGCGACGGAGATCTTGATCTCGGAGGTCGTGATGAGCTCGCTGTTGACGCCGACGGACGCGAGGGCCTTGAAGAGGGTGCCGGCGACGCCGGGGTGGGAGATCATGCCGACGCCCACGATGGAGAGCTTGGAGATCTCGCCGGCGGAACGGACGGAGCCTGAGCCGAGCTTCTTGAGGGTCTGGCCGACGACCGCTTCGACGCGGGAGAACTCGGCGGTGGTCACCGAGAAGGTCAGGTTGGCTTTGCCGTCCTTGCCCAGGTTCTTGATGATCATGTCGACGCTGAGGCCGGCCTCGCCGAGGTCGTCGAAGAGGGCGGAGAGCGCCTGCGGGCTGTCCGGCAGGTCGTTCACCGTGACGCGGGTCTGCAGGCGGTCGAGGGCGACGCCGGCGATGGCCGCGTCTTCAAGGGTCTTGTCGATGGCTTTCACGATGGTACCGGGTTGGTCGTTGAAGGAGGAACGGACCTCGAAAGGCACGTTGTATTTCTGGGCGAACTCCACGGAGCGCGACTGCATGACCTTGGAGCCGCTGGAGGCGAGCTCGAGCATCTCCTCGTAGGAGATCTCCGGGAGCTTGCTGGCGTTGAGCACGATGCGGGGGTCGGCGGTGTAGACGCCGTCGACGTCGGTGTAGATCTGGCAGAGATCGGCCTTGATGGAGGCGGCGACCGCGATGGCGGTGAGGTCCGAGCCGCCGCGGCCGAGGGTGGTGACTTCGCCCTGTCCGGTGCAGCCCTGGAAGCCGGCGACCACGACGACCTTGCCTTCGTCGAGGCGGGCGAGCAGGTCGCCGCCGGTGATGCGGGTGATGCGGGCGCGGGTGTGGATGTCGTCCGTGAAGATGCCGGCCTGGGCGCCCGTGCGGGAGACGGCCGGGACGCCGATGGCGTGGAGGGCCATGACCGTGAGGGCGATGGTCTCCTGTTCGCCGACGGCCATCAGGACGTCCATCTCGCGCTCGTCGGGGAGCTTCGAGAGGGCCTTGGCGCGGGCGATGAGCTCGTTGGTCACGCCGCTGCGGGCGGATACCACCACGACGATGCGGTTGCCCTTCGACCACTGTTCCTTGATCTTGGCCGCGACGTTCTGGATGCGGTCGACGTTGCCGACGGAAGTGCCGCCGTATTTCTGGACGATGAGGGCCACCGGAGGTCAGGATTCGGGGGAGAAGATGCGGAGCACGACCGGCTCCTCGAGCACCGTCTTGAGGCGGCGTAATTCTGTCAAGACCGCGGACATCTTGCGTTCGCTGACCGGGTAGGTCGAGAGGGTGACGGTGCCGCGGCCTTGGTTCGGGTGCTCGTACTGGATGACGCGGGCGATGGAGACCTTGTGCTTCGAGAAGATGCGGTAGACGCCTTCGGACACGCCGGCCTTGTCGAGCAACGAGAGGCGCAGGTAGAAGGGCGAGACGATCTCGTCGATCGAGGCCATGCGCAGGGCGCGGCCGGCCTTCTCGCGGGCGGCGAGGGCGTCGGGCGAGAGGGCCTGCGGGATCGCGCCGGTGAGGGCGGCGATGGCGTCGACGATGTCGCCGATGACGGCGGAAGCGGTGGCGTCGCCGCCGGCGCCGCGGCCGGTGAGCGTGGTGGCGCCGACGACGTCGCCGCGGAGGGTGATGCCGTTGTTGACGCCGGAGACGCGCGCGAGGATGTCGCGGTTCGGGACGAGGGAAGGGTAGACGCCGACGGTCATCCAGTCTGACTTGAAGTCGCGGCGGATGACGGCGAGGTGCTTGAGCGCGAAGCCGAAGCGGCGGGCGAAGTCGATGTCGGCCGGGCCGATCTTACGGATGCCTTCGACGAGCGTGCGGGACGAGGGCGCCCACTTGCCGTGCGCGAGCCAGGCGAGGATCGACGCCTTGTGGAAGGCGTCGATGCCGTCGACGTCGAGCGTCGGGTCGGCTTCGGCGTAACCGAGCTCCTGGGCTTCCTTCAGCGCGTCGGCGAACGAGAGGCCGTCTTCGCCCATGCGGGTGAGGATGTGGTTGCAGGTGCCGTTGAGGATGCCGACGATCAGTTCGAAGCGGTTGGCGACGAGGCCTTCGCGGATGGCCTTGATGATCGGGATGCCGCCGGCGACGCTGGCTTCGAAGAGGAACTGGCCGCCATGCGCCCGGACGGCTTGGAAGATCTCCGGGCCGTGCTCGCAGAGCAGCGCCTTGTTGGCCGAGACGACGACCTTGCCGAGGCGCAGGGCGCGCAGGGTGAGTTCGCGGGCCTTGGTGGTTCCGCCGATGAGTTCGCAGACCACGTGGACCTTCGGGTCGTCGATGATCTCGTTGGGATGGGTGGTCAGTCTCGAGGCCGGGATCCTGACCGCGCGCTTCTTCTTGAGGTCGCGGACGGAGGCCTTGCGGAGGTCGAGCTTCACGCCGAGGCGCGATTCGAGGTCGGCCTGCTTGTCGCGCAGGTGCTTCCAGACGCCTTGGCCGACGGTGCCGAAGCCGAGGATGCCGATGCCGATGGTGCGTGGGGCGGTCATTGCGAAAAGGTCAGGCTTGCTTGACGAAGCGGTTCTCGGTCCCGGCGAGCAGGCGGCCGAGGTTGGAGCGATGCGTCCAGAGGTTGAAGGCGGCGATGGCCGCGGCGAACCAGAACTCCGGCTGGCCGAAGGTCAGCTTGGTGAAGAGAGGCAGGAGCCAGCAGGAGAGGGGCAGGGATACGCCGAGGGCGATCGAGGCCAGGGAGACGTAGCGGGAGAGCATGAACACGATCCCCCAGATGGCCGCGCCGATGAGGATCGGGACGGGTAGCAGCACGAGGAGGCCGCCGATGGTGGAGGCCACGCCCTTGCCGCCCTTGAATTTCAGGAAGCAGGAGAAGCAGTGGCCGAGCAGGGTGCCGACGAAGCCCGCGACGCAGACCGTGAAGTGGATGTCGGCCGCCGCCGGCGTCTCGCCGACGCGCAGCAGCAGGTGCGGCAGGCCGGCGCCGACGAAGCCCTTCAGGGCGTCGAGCGCGAAGACCAGGTTGCCCGGGCCTTTGCCGAGCACGCGCTTGACGTTCGTGGCGCCCGGGTTGCCGGAGCCTTCCTTCAGGATGTCGACGCCATGCTTCTTCGCCACGAGCACGGCGAAGTTGACGGAACCGATGAGGTATCCGAGCAGGGCGAAGATCCCGATGGCCGCGAACATCGCTTAGGCTTCGATCAGCTTGGCGCTGACGATCGCCGGATTGCGGAGGATCTCCGCGATGGCGGCGTCACCGGGAGCGGTGTCGAGCTGGTAGACGGCGAGGGCGTTGGAACCGCCGCTGCGGCTGAGGGCCATGTTGGCGATGTTCACGCGTTCCTTGGCGAGCAGGGTGCCGAGGGCGCCGATGATGCCGGGCTGGTCCTGGTTCTCGATGAGGAGCAGCTTGCCTTCGGGGATGAACTCGAGGGTGCGGCCGTTGATCGAGACGATGCGAGGGGACTGGGCCTTGCCGAGGACGGTGCCGGCGACGGAGACGGTCTTGCCGCCCGCGAGCGCGGCCTCGACGAGGATGAGTTCCTTGTAGTCGGCCTCGGCGGAGGAGCGGACGGACTGGACCTCGACGCCGAGGGCCTTGAGCTTGCCGGGGGCGTTGACGTCGGTGACGCCTTCCACGATGCCGCGGAGGTAGCCGCGCTGGATGGCGCGGGCGATGGCGTTGGCGCCCTGGTCGGAGCCGGTGCCGAAGGTCGTCAGACGGAGGGATTCGATGCGTCCCGGGGCGGCCAGCTGGCGGGCGATGGAGCCGAGCTTCTGCGCGAGGGAGAGGAAGGGCTTGATCGCGGCGAGGGTCTGGGAGTCGACGGAGGGCAGGTTGACCGCGTTGGCGGGCGAACCGCCGCCGAGCACGGTGATCGCGGCTTCGGCGACTTCGACGCCGACGTTCTCCTGGGCTTCGGCCGTGGAAGCGCCGAGGTGCGGGGAGAGGTGGGCCTTCGGAAGGGAGCGGAGCGGGTGGTCCTTGGCGAGGGGTTCTTCGACGAAGACGTCGAAACCGCAGCCGCCGCATTTGCCGGAGGCGAGCGCGGCCGCGAGGGCGGCTTCGTCGACGATGCCGCCGCGGGCGCAGTTCACGATCTTCACGCCTTTCTTCATCTTGGCGAAGGCGGCGTCATCGACCATGCCTTCGGTCGCGCCCTGCTTGCCCTTCTCGATGAGGGGCATGTGGACGGTGATGTAGTCGGAGAGGGCGAAGACCTCGTCGAGGGTCGCGATGGTGACGCCGAGGGCCTTGGCGCGGGCCTCGGTCAGGTAGGGGTCGTAGGCAAGGACCTTCATGCCGAAGGCGAGGGCGCGCTTGGAGACTTCGGCGCCGATCCGGCCGAGGCCGAGGACGCCGAGGGTCTTGCCGAAGAGCTCGGAGCCGGAGAGGGTCTTGCGGTCCCACTTGCCTTCGCGCATGGACTGGACGGCTTCCGGCACCGGACGGGCGAGGGAGAGGAGGTGGGTGAAGGTGAGCTCGGCGGTCGCGATGGTGTTGCCCGAGGGTGTGTTCATCACGATGACCCCCCGCTCGGTGGCGGCGTCGACGTCGATGTTGTCGACCCCCACGCCGGCGCGGCCGACGCAGACGAGGCGCTGGGCGGCGGCGAGGACTTCGCGGGTGATCTGGGTCTCGGAACGGACCAGGATGGCGTCCACGTCGGCGACCAGGTTCAGGATCTGCTCCGGGGTGGAGCCATAGGCTTCGACGACCTCATAGCCGGGCTGGGCTTTGAGGAGGGCGACTCCGGTGGGCGAGATCTTGTCGGCGACGAGTACCTTGGGCATGGCGATGGCGTGTAAAAGTTTGAATTGAGTCATAAATGCCCGCCCAAGGCAAAGGCAAGCACCTACCCCTGTTCGTCCGTCATAGCCGGCTCAGAGCCGGCGATGGGCGTAATCCGCCAATTCGTAACAATCCGGGCTCATTTCTTCCAGAAAACGGCAGGGATCGAGCGGACGGTAGCCTTCGCCGGAGACCGCGAACCGGGGGGCGAAAAGGAAGAGCATGTTCTCGGCCCGCGTGCAGGCCACGTAGAAGAGGCGCCGTTCCTCCTCGACGTCACCCTCATCGATGGCACGGGTCAAGGGAAGCAGGCCGTCGGCGCAGCCCAGGAGGAAGACGATGGGGAATTCGAGGCCCTTGGACTGGTGGATGGTCGTGAGGCGGAGCATGTCCTCCTCGGGTTCGGCTTTCTTGTCCGAGGATTCGCCGTTGAGCAAGGCCACCTGGGCGACGAGGTCGCCGACGTCTTCGAACTTGGAGGCGAAGCCGATGAGGCCTTGGAGGTCCTGCTCGCGGTCTTTCCAATCGGGGAAGATCGTCTTGAGGAAGCCGCCATACCAACCCTCGATGCAGACCCGGACCGTCTCGGCGGGCGTCCGGGCGACCTTGACGGAGCGCGCGTCCGAGGCCGCGGCGAACAGATCCGGCGCGGGAGCCGAAGGGCCCGGCTTGGCCTTGGCGGCCTCGAGGCCTTCGAGCATGTCCTCGAGCGTGATGGTCAGGTCGTTGAAGTCGTCCTTGGCGGATTCGGGCACGCGCTTGTGCACCGCGTCGGCGCGGAGCGCGCGGACGAGGCCGCGGCCCTGGGCTTCGTCGGTCTCGCGGGCGGCCTTGCTGATCTTCTCGGCGGCGACCGGGCCGACTTTAGGGAGGAGGCAGAGCAGGCGGGACAGCGCGACCTGGTCGAGCGGGTTGTGCACGAAGCGCAGGTGGGCGAGCACGTCCTTCACGTGCGCGAGGTCGAAGAACTTGTGGCCGCTGGTGATGACGAACGGCACGCCCATGGCGTTGAGTTCCATCTGCAACTCCAATGACTGGTAATGCGCGCGGTAGAGCACGTGCATGTCCTTCAGCGCGTGGCCTTCGTGGTGCAGCTGCATGAGCTTCCGGACCACGAGCTTCGCCTGCTGGGAGGTGTCGCCGACGGTGAAGACGGTGGGCTGAGGGCCGCTCTGGCGGACGGCCTGGAGGCGGCGGTCGAAGCCCTCGACGCGCGGCCGGTGGCTGAGGATCTCGTTGGCGAAGGCGAGGATCTCCGGGGTCGAGCGGTAGTTCGTGTCGATCGTGTGGATCAGCGTGCCCGGGTGGCGCTGCGGGAAGGCGACGATGTTCTCCCAGTCGGCGCCGCGCCAGGTGTAGATGCACTGCGCGTCGTCGCCGACGGCCATGATCTGGTGCTCGCTGGCGAGCAGGTCGATGATGCGGCTCTGCAGGCGGTTGGTGTCCTGGAACTCGTCCACCAGGATGTGCCTGAAGCGTTGGCGGTAATGGGCGAGCGCGGCCGGGTCGTTCTCGAGCACGTGCAGCCAGAGGCTCAGCAGGTCGTCGAAGTCGCACAGGTTACGCTCCTGCTTCGCCGCGGCGTAGGCCGCGCAGAACTGCAGCAGCTTCTCCGGGCCGCCTTTCATCCAGTCGAGGCGTTCGGTGAGGACGTCCTCGAGGGGGCGCAGCGTATTGCGGGCGTGCGAATAGGCGTCGAGGATGACGGCCGCCTTGGGGTTCGTCTTGTCCTTGATGAAGGCGCCGTCGATCGACTTCACGATCTCGGAGAAGAGCTGCTCCGATTCCTTCTGGTCGAGGATGGTGAAGTCGGGCGAGCGGGCGGCCACGGCCGCGTTGCGGCGCAGGATGCGCTGTCCGATGGAGTGGAAGGTGCCCCCCCAGAACTGCCCGCGCGGGACGCCGGTGAGGTCTTCGACGCGCTCGAGCATCTCCTTGGCCGACTTGTTCGTGAACGTCAGCAGCAGGATGTCCCAGGGCTTGGCGCCTTGGTGCAGGAGCCAGGCCACGCGGTAGGTGAGGGTCCGGGTCTTGCCCGAGCCGGCGCCGGCCAGGACGAGCGCGGGACCGCGCGGCGAGGTCACCGCGGCGAACTGCTCGTCATTGAGCTCGGCGCGGAAGTCGACGGGAGGCAGGCCTTCCACGGGTCAACGGGGGGGTCGCTGGCGGCGATCCATCAGGCTGAACTTAACGACTTGCTCGTCGGCGCGGTAGGAAGAGCGGACCAGGGGGCCGGACTCGACGTGCTTCACGCCGACCTCGAGGGCGAAGGTCTTCCACTCGGCGAATTCTTCCGGCGTGACCCAGCGGTCGATGGGCGCGTGTTCCTTGCTCGGCGAGAGATACTGGCCGATGGTCAGGATGTCCACGTCCGCGGCGGCGATGTCGCGGATCAGCTGCGCGACCTCTTCCTTGCGTTCGCCGATGCCGAGCATGATGCCGGTCTTGGTGATGAAGTCGCGGGACTTGGCGTGCTTGAGCACCCAGAAGGAGCGGTCGTAACGGGCGGTCTTGCGCACCGGGCGCTGCAGGCGTTCGACCGTTTCGAGATTATGATTGAGGATATCGGGCCGGGCGTCGAGCAGGGTGTCGAGGTGCTCCTGCTCGCCGCGGAAGTCGGCCGGGAGGACCTCGATGGTGGTGTTCGGGCAGCGGTGGCGGGTCGCGCGGATGGTCGCGGCCCAGACGGAAGCGCCCCCGTCCTTGAGGTCGTCGCGGGCCACGGAGGTGATGACCACGTGCTTGAGCTTCATCAGGGCGATGGATTCGGCCACGCGGGCCGGTTCGCCGAGGTCGAGTTCGCTGGGGCGGCCGGAAAGGACGGCGCAGAAGGTGCAGGAGCGGGTGCAGACGTTGCCGAGGATCATCACCGTCGCGCTGCCGCGGGACCAGCATTCGCCCATGTTGGGGCACTGGGCGGACTGGCAGACCGTGTGCAGCTTATGCTCGTCGACGTTCTTCTTGGTCTCCAGGAAGTCGGGACCGCTGGGAAGCTTGGCACGGAGCCAGTCGGGTTTGCGGGCGGACTCGAGCATGGAGGGGGGAACATTGCCTTCTTCCGGTGATTTTCAACCTTACAAAGAAGAAGGGGTGCTTTCCTCCCGGAAAGCACCCCTTTTGCTATGCTGCAATCTCCCGGTTCTGAAACGGTTCCAGGCCGGGGAATGGTTCAGTCCAAGGAAGGCCGGGCGGTCCGAAGACCACCCGGCTCAGGTCCTTAGAAGACGGCCTTGAGCGAGACGCCGAAGAACAGCTGGTCGTCGTCGGCGCCGAGGCCGATGTTCGCCGTGTTGGTCTCGGTACGTCCGGCGCCGGAGATGTTGTAAGCGACGTACGGGGTCAGGGTGGCGGTCTTCGACAGGGCGATCGGGAGGGAGGCGTTCAGGCCGATGTGGGTCCAGACGCTTTCGCCGCCGATGTTGTAGCCGTTGCCGTCGAACGCCGTATAGTAGCCGCCGAAGCTGTAGCCGGCCGCGGCCTTCAGGACGAGCGAGGTGGAGTCGCTGATCTCGAAGGTCTTATCCACCGCGATCTCGCCGTAGCTCGCGTCGATGTAGAGGTCGTAGGCGTAGGTGGCGGTGACGTTCACCGGGCCGACGGCCTTGGAGGCGCTGACGAAGAGCTCGTGGGAGAAGGTCTGGCCGAAACCATTGCCGGCGTAACCATCGAAGAAGAAGAAGTACGTGTAACCGGCGGTCAGCGTGGCGAAGCCGGCATCGTAGGCGAGCGAGGCGCCGAGGTCGAGCTCCTGGTAAGAGGAGCGCCGATCGTTGCTCGAGGTGTAGTAAGCCAGCGCGTTGAGCGTGGTGGTGTCGGACAGCTTCTTGGAAGCGCCGAGGTTGTACCAAGCGTTCTGGTTGGAGAACCAGAGGCCGCGGTAGTAGTACTCGCTGTCGTAGCCGGCCGTCAGGTCGAGGGCGACCGGAGCGGGAGCGGCGGCGGCGGCGGTCTGGGCAAGACCGGTCGCGGCGAGGAGGGTGGTGAGGGTGAGGGCGGTGATGTGCTTCATGGCATCACCCCTAATGCTTACCCCGTGCCAAAGCCTTAAACCGTGCCAATGGCACAGGAAATTGACCGATTCAGGTCGTTTTTCGGCAACCTGTCCGAATTCTGTCCTTTTTTAGGCGTAAACCCCTGTCGGAAACTGCTCTCAGGCCGACTGATAGACGGCGAGGTGTTCTTCGGCGGCCCGCGTCCAACTGAAATCCTGCTTCATGGCCTGCTTGCGGAGGGCTTTGAAGGCCTTGGGCTGGGCGTAAAGCTCGAGCGCCCGCTCCAAGGCCCAGGCGATGCCGACGTGATCGGCGTGTTCAAAGACGATGCCGGTGCCGTGCTCCTTGCCGTCCCAGCCGGTGACGGTGTCGGCGAGGCCGCCGGTCGCGCGGACGATCGGCAACGTGCCGTAGGCCATCGAATACATCTGGTTGAGTCCGCAGGGTTCGAAGCGGCTCGGCATGAGGAAGAAGTCGCTGCCGGCTTCGATGCGATGCGAGAGGCCGTTGTCGTAGCCGATGCGCACGGCGCAGAGGCGCGGGAAATCCGCCGCGAGCCGACGATACTCGTTCTCGAGCGCGGCGTCACCGCTGCCGAGCAGCACGAAGCGCAGCTTCTGTTCGCGGAGGAAGCGCGGGAGCAC
>JBEEPO010000015.1:0-40071 GCA_041191065.1 Verrucomicrobiota bacterium
GCCGTCTCCGGCACCGGCGCCGAAGCGATGCGCGAACTCGACGCCCAAGCCCGCGCCTGGGCCAAGGGCGAGACCCTCGCCCCGAAGGTCTACCCGCACACGATCAACTTCAACCTCATCCCGCAGGTCGACTCGTTCCTCGAGGACGGCTACACGAAGGAGGAGATGAAGATGCTCAACGAAGGTCGCAAGATCATGGACCTGCCGGGCCTCAAGGTCACCACCACCTGCGTGCGTGTCCCGGTCTTCCGCGCCCACTCGATCGCGATCAGCGCCGAGTTCGAGCGTCCGGTCGACCTCGCCGTCGCCCGCCAGGCCATCAGCGCCTTCCCCGGCTCCGAGCTCTGCGACGACCCCGCGAACAAGAAGTATCCGATGCCGCTCGATTATGCCGGCAAGGAGAAGTGCGGCGTGGGCCGCCTGCGCAAGGACACCCTCTTCGACAACGGCATCTCCCTCTGGGTCTCGGGTGACCAGCTCTGGAAGGGCGCCGCGCTCAACGCCATCCAGATCGCCGAAGCGCTGCATGCCCAAGGGCGCCTGGCCCGCAAGTAAACCGACCATGGCCCGGAGCAACGATCGCGCCCCGCGCCACGCCGACCTGCACAAGCCGGTCAGGCTCTATGACGAGGCGGACATTCCCGCCCTGCTCAAGGACGTCAAAGACCCGCTCATCCTCGTCCTCGACGGCGTCCAGGATCCGCACAACCTCGGCGCCTGCCTGCGTAACGCGGAGTGCGCCGGCTGCGCCTTCGTGGTGATCACCCGCAAGAATTCCGCCCCGGTCACCGACACGGTCCGCAAGGTGGCGGTCGGCGCCGCGGAGACCATGCCGATCGTGCAGGCCAACAACCTCCGTAACGCCCTAGTGAAGCTGAAAGACGCCGGGGTCTGGCTGGCCGGCACCTCCGACCATAAGGCGAGCCAGTCCCTTTATGCTGCCAAGCTCACCGGCCCCCTGGCGATCGTGCTCGGCGCCGAAGGCGACGGCATCCGCCACCTGACGGCCGAGACCTGCGACTTCCTCCTCCGGATTCCGATGCTCGGTCAGGTGCCCTGCCTCAACGTTTCCGTCTCGGCCGGGGTCTGCCTCTTCGAGTCCGTCCGCCAGCGCGGCCATCGCTGAGGTCAATTTTCCTTTACCCGTGAGGTCGGGCGTGTCGTAATCTTCGCGTTCGGAAGGCCAGATAGCTCAATGGTAGAGCAGTTGACTTTTAATCAATTGGTTCCGGGTTCGAGTCCCGGTCTGGCCACTCCGAACCTCCCCTTGGTCGCCCGTTTCTCGGCTTCGCTGATTAATGTGCATTTGCTCTTGAAATCCTGCCCGCGTCTTGCACTCATTCCCATCCCGCTGTCTGGCTGGATAGCTCAATGGTAGAGCAGTTGACTCTTAATCAATTGGTTCGGGGTTCAAGTCCCCGTCCAGCCACCAGCGGTAAATTTTCACATCACTTCCGGCGCCCGTCCTGCAGGCGACGGTAGCGCACGGCCATGTAGGCGGCATGACAGGGCCGGCAATAGCTATGGAAACTTCCCGAGGCCCGGAGCCAGTGGAACATCTGGACGGGGAGATCCTGCCCGCACTGGGCACAGCAACGCGTCTTGGGCGTGCGTTGCTCGGCCCGCCGAGCCGAACGTCGCCGCGCCGCCGTCACCAGGCAAGGCCGACAGAATGGATGGATGGCCGCGGTGCCTTCGAGACGGTGGAACTGACCCATCGGCAGGGTCTTCCGGCAGCACCGACACTTCTTCTTGGAGCTTTCGTTCATGGGGCACCGAGCAAGACGCCGCGACCAAGGTCGGCAACGGCAAGGCCCTGAGGTGTATCGCTGAGGCGATACCCTCACTCGACGGTGACCGACTTCGCCAGGTTCCGCGGCTGATCGATCGGGCAGCCTCGCAGGCGCGCCACGTGATAAGCGAGCAGCTGGAGCGCCACGGCGGCCGGGATGGTGGCGACCAAGGGGTCGCAGTCCGGGATGCGGATGACTTCATCGGCGATCGCCGCTTCGGGGCCGCCTTCGGTCACGAGGGCGATGATGTGGGCGCCCCGCGCCTTGCATTCCTCGGCGTTGCCCAAGGTCTTGTCCACGACCGGCGAACGATTGGCAAGGACCACGACGGGCATGCCGGGCGTCAGCAAGGCGATGGGGCCATGCTTGAGCTCGGCGGCATGATAACCCTCGGCGTGGATGTAGGAGATCTCCTTCAGCTTCAGGGCGCCCTCGAGGGCGACAGGATGCATGGGGCCGCGTCCGAGGAAGAAGGCGTGCTCGTGCTTCACCATGGACTCAGCGACCTTCGCGATGGCGGCGTCCTGCCGGAGCACGGCTGCGATCAGTTCAGGGAGCCGACCGATTTCAGCGGCCAGCGCGAGGCCTCGCTCGCGGGACAGCCGGCGGCCTCGTCCGAGCTTGAGCGCCATGAGCAGCAGGACGGCGACCTGACCGGTGAAAGCCTTGGTCGACGCGACGGAGATCTCGGGGCCGGCGTGCAGGTAGACGCCCCTCCCCGTCTCCCTGGCGATGGTCGAGCCGACGACGTTGACAAGGCCCATGATCATCGCGCCCTTGTCCTTGGCCTCCCGGACGGCGGCCAGCGTGTCGGCGGTCTCACCGGACTGGGAGATGGCGACGACGAGGTCACGGCCGTCCACCAACGGATTACGGTAACGGAATTCAGCCGCGGGTTGGACTTCCGCCGGGAGCGAGGCGAGCTCTTCGAAAGCGAAATCGCCGACCATGCCGGCGTGCAGCGAGGTGCCGCAACCCACCATGACGATGCGTTGCAGGTCGAGGAGTTCGCGGGCGCTGGCACCCATGCCGGACAGCACCGCGGTGCCGTTCAGGAGGTCCAGGCGGCCACGGAGGGCGTTCCGGACCGACTCGGGCTGCTCGTGGATCTCCTTGAGCATGAAATGGTCGTAGCCGCCCTTCTCCACGGCCCCGGGTTCGAACTCCAGTTCGGCGACATCCCGGTCCATGGGCGCATGGTTCAGGTCCGTGATGTCCACGGAGTCGGCGGTGACCAGGGCGACGTCTCCGTCGTCCAAGTAGATGACCCGCCGCGTATGTGAGATGAGAGCCGAGGGATCGGAGGCGATCAGGCACTCTCCTTCGCCGACGCCGATGACAAGCGGGCTGCCTTTCCGGGCGACGACGATGCGTCCCGGTTCGTCGGCCGTGATGACGGCGATGCCGTAGGCTCCCTCAACCTGGCGCAGTGCCGCGATGACGGCCTTGCGGAGATCTCCTTTGTAGTATTCGCCCACGAGCCGGGCGACGGCTTCGGTGTCGGTTTCAGAAACGAAGACGTGGCCTTTGGCCTCCAGTTTGGCGCGGAGGGCCCGGTAGTTCTCGATGATGCCATTATGTGCCAGACGGATGCGTCCGCCGGCGTCGGCGTGCGGGTGAGCGTTGGCTTCGGTCGGCGCCCCGTGCGTCGCCCAACGGGTGTGGGCGATGCCGACGACGCAACGGGTCTGCCGTTCCTCGGGCCACTCGGTCCGTACCTTGTCGGCCAGGCGCGAGACCTTACCGACGGCTCTAAGGGTCAGGAGTGCGCCGCCGTCCTGAACGGACAGGCCGGCCGAATCATAACCGCGATATTCGAGCCGGCGAAGACCGCCGAGGAGGACAGGCGTGGCCGCATGGCGACCGACATAGCCGACGATGCCGCACATGGTCAGGAAAGGATGTCCTTATCGACGATGGCGCCGGGCAAGGTCGAGGTCTCGGGCCAGAGCTTACGCCCCGGGTACAAGGAAGTATGGATGCCGGTATGGACGCCGTCTCCGACGATCGCGCCGAGCTTGCGCCGGCCGGTATCGACCATCCGGCCGGCGACCGGGCTGCGGTGCGCGCCTCCATCGTGACGAAGATTGGAAGTGATCGTACCCGCGCCGAAGTTCACCTTTTCGCCGAGGATGGAGTCGCCGAGGTAAGACAGATGCCCGACGTTGGTGCCCGGCAGGAGGATGGAGTTCTTGATCTCGACGGCCTGCCCGACGTGGCACTTGTCGCCGATGGACGTCGACCCGCGGATATAGCAGTTCGGGCCGACCTTGCAGTGGTCGCCGATGATCACGTCGCCTTCGATGACGACGCCCGGCAGGATCTTGGTGCCTTTGCCGACCTGCAGCCGTCCGTCGACATAGGGCGATGCGTGCGCGCCGGACTCCTGGGCGTAAGTCTTACGGGCCGTCATGGCCTCCACGTTCGCCCGCAAGAGATCCCAAGCGTAGGTGATCGCGAAAGACTGGCTGGCGCGGAGTTCCCGTCCGGCGCTTTTACGGGCGACCAAGACGACTCCCTCCGCGGTCGCCAAGGCGCCATAGGAAGCATCGGCGACGAAGGTCGCCAGTTCCGCGGTCGAGAACCAGGCCGAGGCATGCACGGTGAGATCGGCGTCAGCTCCCGCGGTTTCGGTGAGTCCGAGTGCCAGCAGCGCCGCCGCCTGATGACGTCGCAATGGGATGTTAGCCAAGGGGAATTCGCCGAGCGACCGCGTGAGGGTCAGCGGGTGGCAACCGGTCGTCTCGCCGGCTTCCGCAAGGAAGAAAGTGGCCATATCAGAAGGACGCGAAGTCGGCTTCCACGGCGGCCTTGAAGGCCAGCGACCAGCGATCGACCTCCCTTTGGTCCTGATGTTCGACGAGGATGCGCAGCTTGTTCTCGGTCCCGGAATAGCGGATGAGATGGCGGCCGGCGTTACCGAAGGCCGCATCGGCCTTGCCGATCTCTTCCTGCAAGGAATGCAGCTGGCTCAGGGGGACGCGTGAACGGACCTTCAGGTTCACCAAGGCTTGCGGGTATTCGCGCATGCCCGCGGCGAGGTCTGCCAGGGTGGCGCCCTTCTTCCGCATGAACCTCAGGACCTGCAAGGCGCTGAGGATGCCGTCACCGGTCGAGGCGTAGTCCGCGAAGATGAGGTGGCCGGAGTTCTCGCCCCCGAACGAGTAGCCGCCCTTGCGGAGCGCTTCGATGACGTGGCGGTCGCTGACGGCCGTGGTGACCACGCCGATGCCGGCCTTGCGCATGGCTTCGTGCAGACCGAGGTTCGACATGACGGTGCAGACCATCGTGTTGCCGCTGAGCTTGCCTTCTTCCTTCAGGGCTAAGGCGCTGAGGGCGAGGATGCGATCGCCGGAGACGCTGGCACCGCTCGCATCACTGAAGATCACCCGGTCGGCGTCGCCGTCTAGCGAGATGCCGACGTCGGCTCCCTGCTCCTTCACGGCCTTGCCGGCGAACTCCGGATGAAGTGCGCCGACCCCGGCGTTGATGTTGATGCCGTCGGGTTCGACGCCGAGCTTGACGACTTTGGCGCCGAGTTCCTTGAAGATGAGCGGCGCCAGGAGGTAACCCGCCCCATGGCCGCAATCGACGACGATCTTCATCCCGTCGAGGCTGGCGTTACCCAGGCTATGTTTCACGAATTCGATGTATCGGCCGCGGGCGTCGTCGATACGGTAGGCCTTGCCGATCTTGTCACCGGTCACGCCGTTGGCTTTCACGTCGTAGAGGACTTCCTGTTCGACGAGCGCTTCAAGGTCATCGGAGAGCTTGAAGCCGTCCGGCCCGAAGATCTTCAGGCCGTTGTCTTCGTAAGGATTATGCGAAGCGGTCAGCATGATGCCGGCGCCGCAGCCCATGGACTTGGTGAGATGCGCGACCGCCGGCGTCGGCATCGGGCCGACGAGGAACACGTCCATGCCGCTGGATACCAATCCGCTGGTCAACGCGGTCTCGAGCATGTAGCCGGAGATGCGGGTGTCCTTGCCGATGATGACGCGATTGTGGTTCGCCCCGCTGGAGCGCAGCACCCGCGAGATCGCCTGGCCGATACGCAGAGCGATTTCCGGGGTGATCGGATATTCGTTAGCTCGTCCGCGAATACCGTCGGTGCCGAAGAGTTTGGTCGCCATACCCTTAATTCGTAAGATTTCAGACCGATTGGCAATATTAAATGACCGAAAAGCATCCTTTATGACAGATATGATTGTTTCGTTCATTTATTTTAAACGAGGGTTAAACAACGGTCCGGTTCGGACGAATTAGCGTGGGTCGATAAGACCGAAAGGAATCGAGCGAGCAAATGCGGTGGTCCGGAGCATGAACCATCTCCGCGCACGAAGGTCGCGCGGGCGGTGGATTAATCGATGGAGATTGAGATGAGGAAGCGACCCTATCTCATAATCCTCGTTCGACAGGAACTAGGCTTCGTCGTTAAGTGTCCACCCCCTTTCAGATGCGCACCTCGCACCTCACTTCCTTGCTCTGCCTGCTTGCGGCTGCCGTATCCCTCGCGGCCGACGCGTCGGTGGACTTCAATCGCGAGGTGCGTCCGATCCTTTCCGACCGCTGCTACGGTTGCCACGGACCGGACGCCGACAAGGGACGCAAGGCCGGCCTGCGTCTCGATGAATTCGCCGGGGCGACCAAGGTATTGAAGAGCGGTGATATCGCGGTGGTGCCGGGTGACGCCGAGAAAAGCACCTTGGTGCAACGTATCCTGAGCGAAGACGAGGAAGACGTGATGCCGCCGCCCGAACTGCATCGCCCATTATCGAAGGAGGAGAAGGAAATCCTGATTCGCTGGGTGAAGCAGGGGGCGAAATACGACCCGCACTGGGCTTTCGTGAGTCCGCAGTCTCATCCGGCCCCGCCGGTCGCCGACCCCTCCTGGCCGAAGGATCCGCTGGATGCTTTCATCGCCCATGCCGCGGCCAAGAAAGGCCTTCGTCCCTCCGCTCCCGCCGACCGTGCGACCCTGCTCCGCCGCGCCTCTTTCGCGCTGACCGGGCTGCCGCCGACGATCGCCGAGGTCGACGCATTCCTGGCGGATGCCTCACCTGACGCCTACGAGAAGCGCGTCGACGCCCTGCTGGCCTCGCCGCGCTACGGCGAACACCTCTCGGTAGCCTGGCTGGACCTGTCCCGCTACGCCGACACCTGGGGCTATACCGGCGACAAGGCGATGTTCGCCTGGCCTTGGCGCGACTGGGTGCTCAAAGCCTTCAATGAGAACAAGCCTTACGATCAGTTCCTGACGGAGCAGCTCGCCGGCGACCTCCTGCCGAACCCGACCCAAGACCAGCGGGTGGCGACGGCTTATAATCGTATCCACCGCATGACTTTCGAGGGCGGCTCGATCGCCGAGGAGTTCCGGCAGGACGGCATCAACGACCGCGTGATGACCGCCGGTTACGGTTTCATGGGGCTTACGATGGAATGCGCCCGCTGCCACGACCACAAATACGACCCGATCTCCCAGAAGGACTACTTCTCGATGGCGGCGATGTTCGGCGACCAGAACGAGAACGGACTGCTGTCGTACCATGGTGAAGTGCCTCCGCCCTTCGTGCGGCTGTACAAGTCTGACGAAGAGCGTCGGAAGGAAGCCGAACTCCGCGCCGCCGTCCTCGCCGCCGAGCAAGCCCTCGTCACCCCGCGCTCCGCCACGGCCAAGGCCGAGATCAAGGCGCCTGCCCCGGTCGCCCATTTCCCGCTCGATGCTTTCACGAAGACGGGCGTCGATGACGCGGTCGCCGGCGCCAAACCCGCCAAGTTCGAGCGCCGCGGCTCCCCCGAAGACCTGCAACTCGTCCCCGGCGTCAAGGGCCAGGCGGTGAAGTTCGACGGCGACGCCGGCTTCATCCTGCCGGAGTTCAAGCAGTTGGGCCGCTTCGACGCCCTCACCTTCTCGGCTTTCCTCCGTCTGGGCGAAAAGAACGCCCGTGCGACGGTGCTCCATTCTACGGGCTTCTACACAGGCGACGGCGATGCGTCCGGCATCGAGCTGTTGGTGACCCAAGGCAAACTCCGCTGGAGCATGATCCACCTCTGGCCTAACAGCGCGGCCTCCGTCGAGACGGTCGACGCCTTGCCGGTCGGCCAATGGCGTCGCGTGACGGCGACCTACGACGGCTCCTCGAAGGCTTCCGGACTCCGCCTCTACGTCGACGGCCGCGAAGTGAAAACCACGGTCATCCGCGACACGCTCCACGCCAAGCCCCGTGATAACGCCCTGGAGATCGGCTCACGCTCCCGCGACGCTGGCTTCCGCAACGGCTCGCTCGACGAGGTCCAGCTCTGGCGCACGGCCTTGACGGCCGCCGAAGTCGCCGTCCACCACGGCCTGGCCGCCGGCTCCTTGCCCGCTTCGGTCCACGCCGAGCATGCTCTCCGCCGGGCCGACCCGGCCTACGCCCTGGCCTGGGAGAACGTCCAGCAAGCCCGTCGCGCCCTCGCCGCGCACGAGGAAACCGCGCCCGCTTTCTTTGCGATGGAGCACTCGCCGCTCGCGCCCAAATCGTACGTGCTCACCCGCGGTGAATACGACAAGCCCGACCTGACCAAGCCCTGCGAACCAGGCATCCCCGACCGCATCTTCCCTTGGAGCGCCGAGTTGCCGAGGAATCGCCTTGGTCTGGCGAAGTGGCTGACCGATCCGAAGCATCCGTTGACTTCGCGCGTCATCATCAACCGCCTTTGGGCTCAGGTCTTCGGCGCGGGTCTCGTCGCCTCGAGCGAGAATCTCGGCATGCAGGGCGACCTGCCCACTCACCCGGAACTGCTCGACACTTTGTCCGTCGACTTCGTCCGCAGCGGCTGGGACACCAAGGCGATGCTCCGCCGTCTCGTCCTCAGCGCGACGTTCCGCCAGTCCTCCACCCCGACGGCCGAAGGCCGCGAGAAAGACCCCGCGAACCTCCTCCTAGCCCGAGGTCCTGTGTTCCGCCTGACCGCCGAGATGGTCCGTGACCAAGCGCTGCTGGCGTCGGGCAAACTGGTCGAGAAGGTCGGAGGCGAGAGCGTCCAGGAATCCGCCAACCGCCGCAGCCTCTACACGTTCCGTAAGCGGACGGCTCCGCCGGACAACATGCTCATCTTCGACGCCGGCTCCCGCGAGATCTGCCAACCGAAGCGCCTGAACACCAACACGCCGTTACAGGCTTTGGTGCTCCTCAATAATCCCGGATTCGTCGAGGCCGCCAAGCACCTCGCCACGCGCGTCAGCAATTCCTCCGCCGATCCGGCCAAGCAGATAGCCGAGGCCTTCCGTCAGGTCTGCACGCGTGCGCCGCGGCCTGCCGAACTCGCCGCCCTGACCGAACTCTATGCGACCCAGAAGGCCAATCCGCCGCAGTTCGCGCCGGCGCCGGTCGTGCCGGACGTCGAGCCGAAGAAGGCCGACTCCAAGGCCGTGGCCAAGCAAACGAACCTCAAGGCCAAGAAGTCGCCGGCTCCCCCGCCTGCCCAAGCCTTGCCGAAGATGCCCGCCGATCCTGCCTTGGCCGCGCTCACCCTCGTCTGCTCCACCATCCTGGCGAGCGACGCCGCCGTCACTTCCCGCTGACCATGTCCGCCGAACTTCCCACTTATGACGGCCTGATGCAGTCCACGCGTCGGCACTTCCTCGGCACGTCCGCCCTCGGTCTCGGCGCCCTTGCCCTCCGCGGCATCGTCGGCGACGCCCACGCCGCGCCCTCGCCCAGGGGCACCCACTTCCCGGCCAAGGCCAAGCGCGTCATCTATCTCTTCCAGGCGGGCGGCCCCTCTCAGTTCGAGACCCTCGACCCGAAACCGCTGCTTCGCGAGAAGCATACGCAACCCCTGCCCGACTCCGTCCGCCAGGGCCAGCGACTGACCGGCATGAGCGGTTACCAGGCCACCCTGCCTTTGGCGGGTTCGTTCACGGATTTCAAGAAGTATGGGCGGAGCGGCGTCGAATACAGCGACCTGCTGAGCCATACCGGCGGCGTCGCCGACGATCTCTGCGTGATCCGCTCGATGCACACGGAGGCCATCAATCACGATCCGGCGATCACCTTCTTCTGTTCGGGTAATCAGGTCGCCGGCCGTCCGTCGATGGGCGCGTGGGCTTCTTACGGTCTCGGCAGCATGAACGAGAACCTGCCCGCCTTCATCGTGCTGGTCTCGCAGGACGCCACGAAGGACCAGCCTTTGTACTCGCGCCTCTGGGGCGCGGGCTTCCTGCCTTCCGAACACCAGGGCGTGCAGTTCAAGGCCGGCAAGGAGCCGGTGCTTTTCCTGACGAATCCCGAAGGCGTCTCGTCGCATGCCCGCCGCGGCATGCTCGACGCGCTCGGCAAGCTCAACGCCGACCAGCGCGCCGCGGAGCTCGACCCGGAAGTCGACGCTCGCCTGGCGCAGGCCGAGATGGCCTACCGGATGCAGACGAGCGTGCCCGAGGTGGCCGACCTTTCGAAGGAGTCCCCCGCCACCCTCGCGATGTATGGCGACAGCGTGAAGACCCCCGGTTCGTTCGCCGCGAATTGCCTGCAGGCCCGTCGGCTCATCGAAAAAGGCGTCCGCTTCGTCCAGCTCTTCCACCAAGGCTGGGACCAGCACGGCGGCCTGCCCGGCGGCATCAAGCGCCAATGCAAGCAGACCGACCAGGCTTCGGCGGCGCTGATCAAGGACCTCAAGCAGCGAGGCCTTCTCGAAGATACGCTCGTGATCTGGGGCGGCGAATTCGGTCGCACGGCGTATAGCCAAGGCCGGATCACCAAGGACTCTTACGGGCGCGACCATCATCCCCGTTGCTTCAGCCTCTGGATGGCCGGTGGCGGCGTCAAAGGCGGGCACGTCCATGGCCAGACCGACGAGTTCGGCTATAACATCGTCAAGGACCCGGTCCACGTGCACGACCTGCACGCCACGATGCAGCACCTCCTCGGCGTCGACCACGAGCGCCAGACCTTCAAGTTCCAAGGACGCTACTATCGCCTCACGGACGTCGCGGGTCACGTGGTCAAAGCCGTGATTGCCTAACGCTCGCGACGCCCCCACTAGTTTCGGCGTGTCCACCGCCTCGCCGGCTCCCGCTTCCGCCACCGACTACCGGTCCTTCCGGTTGTACCTGGCGTCGATCGTCCTCGGCACGCTCGCCATCCAGATCCAGAACGTCGCCGTCGCCTGGCAGGTGTTCCGCCTGACCAAGGACGAAGGCGCCAACGCCGCCTTGGCGCTCGGTGCCATCGGCCTGGCCGAGGTCATCCCGTTCGTCAGCGCCGTCCTCTTCGCCGGCCACGTGGCCGACACGAACAACCGCCGCCGTATCGCCATCGGAGCGCTCTCCGTGATGCTGTTCCTTGGGCTGCTGCTGTTCATTCCGGAGTTCCTCTCCGCCCGTTGGGCCCAGCTGACGGTCATCTACGCGATCATCGTCCTTGGCGGCCTCGCCCGTAGTTTCCTCACGACCGCCCGGCAGGCGCTCATCGCGGAGATCCTGCCCCGCGAGCTGATTCCCGGCGGCGTGCGCTGGCGCAATACGATCATCGAAATCGCCTGCGTGCTTGGCCCCGGGTTGGCGGGCCTGATGGTGTGGCTCGGTGAAAAGAACGGACTGCCCCATGCGGAGAACGTCGCCTACGCGGCCATGTCGGCCTGCTTGGCGACGTCGCTCGGCCTGACCATCGCGCTCCGCCCCATGCGCACCCTGCAGTCCCGCCACCCCGACCCGATCTTCGCCAGCCTCCGCCAAGGCATCGACTTCATGCTCAGCCAGCGCGTGATGCTCGGGGCCTTCACCATGGACCTGTTCGCCGTCCTGCTCGGCGGAGCGACCGCCTTGCTGCCGATCTTCGCCGACATGCTGCAGGTCGGTGCCTTCGGCTTCGGACTCCTGCGCGCCGCAGGTTCGATCGGGGCCGTGCTCATGTCGATCTATCTGATCATCCGCCCGCCCCTCGCCCGCGCCGGACCGACGCTCTATGGTTCTTTCGCCGTCTTCGGCCTGAGCACCATCGGGTTCGCGCTCTCGATCGCTCTGGCGAGCTTCTTCGGGCTCGGCCTGACGGCCGCCTTCGTCTTCTCCATCCTCTTTCTCCTGATCGCCGGCGCCGCCGATGCGGTGAACGTGATCATCCGTCAGACGATCCTGCAGACGTCGGTGCCTCCGGAGATGATGGGGCGGGTCTCCGCCGTGACCGCGGTCTTCATCGGCTGTTCCAACGAACTTGGCATGGCCGAGTCCGGCCTGACCGCCCGCCTCATGGGCACGGTCAATTCGGTGGTGTTCGGGGGTCTGGCGACTTTCGGCGTGATGGGCCTGACTCACTGGCGCTTCCCTGAGCTTTGGCGGCTCCGCAAGGTCGGTCACGAGCCCGCCGGCTGACCCCGCTTGGGCTTGCGGCGACCCGCCTAGGTGTCTCTTATCGGAACACCCCCATGAAGCTCCTCCGCCTGCTCCCCTGCCTGCTGGCCCTCAGCCTGTTCGGCGCCGACCCCAAGAAGCCCGATTACGACGCCCAATACGTCCTCGGTCCTGACTCCCAGGAGCAGGCCGGCGTGCCTAAGGGCGTCGTGACCGAATACGAGATGGCCGATTCGAAGACCTTCCCGGGTTACGGTCGGAAGTGGGCCCTCTATGTCCCGGCCCAGTATGATCCGTCCAAGGAAGCCGCGCTGATGGTGTTCCAGGACGGCCCCGGCTATGCCACCCGTAACGGCGCCTGGCGCGTGCCGGTGGTCTTCGACAACCTGATCGCGCAGAAGAAGATGCCGGTGACGATCGCCTTGTTCATCGCCCCGGGCTTCGTGCCCGATCCGAAGAATCCGAAGGGCAAGGACAAGAAGGGTCGCCCGCTCGGCAAGTCCAACCGCTCGTTCGAATATGACAGCGTCACCGACCTCTACGTGAGGTTCCTGCTCGAGGAGATGATCCCGCTCGCGGAATCCAAAGGCGTGAAGTTCTCCAAAGACCCGGCCCGTCGCGCCATCGCCGGCGCTTCCTCCGGCGGCATCTGCGCTTTCAACGCCGCCTGGCATCGCCCCGACGCCTTCAGCAAGGTGTTCACCACCATCGGCAGCTTCACCAAGATCCGCGCCAACCTCAGCGGCGGCAAGGAGACCGGCGGCGACGTCTATCCGGAGTGGGTGCGCACGAATCCTCGCAAGAACATCCGCGTCTACCAGCAGGAAGGCGCCAACGACCTGCTGAACGAACACGGCAGCTGGCCGGAAGCCAACCGTAAGATGGCCGCGGCGCTCAAGGAGAAGGGCTACGACCATGTCTACGTCGAAGGCCAAGGCACCCACAACAGCCGTCACGGCGCCATGCTCCTCCCCGAAGCGCTCACCTGGCTCTGGCGCGACGTCCGCTAAGCCGATGCGCCTCGCCCTCCTCCCCCTGCTCGCCTGCGGCGCTCTCGCCGCCGCCGAGCCGACCTTCCGGCCCCTGCTCGACCCGCGGCTCTCCCAGTGGGAGAAGTGGCTCGGGCCGGTCCATCGCGCCTACGAGCTCCCAGGCTATGTCCGTGGCGCCAAGCCGAAGGACGACCCGGTGCTGGGTCTCAACAATGACCCGTTCAAGGTCTTCACGACCCGTCAGGTCGATGGCGAGACGGTCCTGCATATCACCGGTCAGGTCTTCGGCGCCCTGACGACCCTGAATTCCTACGACAACTTCCACCTGCGCACCGAGCAGCGCTGGGGCCAGATGCGCTGGGAGCCCCGCCTGCAGGCGGTCCGCGACAACGGCATCCTGATCTTCTGCGTCGGCGAACACGGCGCCCAAGGCAAGTATTGGATGCGCAGCCAAGAACTGCAGGTCCAGGAAGGCGACATCGGCGATTGGTGGCCGCTGGCTGGCGCCATGGCTGACATTCCGATCCGCACCGATGACCCGGTGAAGAAGCGAGTCTACGACCCGAAAGGCAAGGTGACCACGGTCGACGCCCGCGTCTGGCATGGCACGGAGTATCCGGAGAAGCCTTTCGGAGAGTGGAACGTGGTCGAATGCTACGCCCTCGACGGTGACGCGGTCTTCCGCCTCAACGGGAAGACGGTCAACGTGCTGCTCAACTCCCGTTACCGCGAGAAGGGTTCGACCGTCGAGATCCCCCTGAAGTCCGGCAAGCTGCAGATCCAGTCCGAAGCCGCGGAGTGCGAGTATCGACGCATCGAGATCCGTCCGCTGACCTCCTGGCCGGCTGACGTCGCCCGCGATCTCCCGAAGCGCTGAACGCGCCCCTCGTCCCCCGATGCTCCGGGCCCTCGAACTGCGCAAGGACTTCGGCGGACTGACCGTGCTCCACCCGACGTCGGTCGATTTCCGGCCCGGCGAGGTGCACGCGCTCATGGGCGAGAACGGCGCCGGCAAGTCGACGCTGATGAAGGTGCTCGCCGGCCTCTATCGTCCGGACGGCGGCCACGTCGAATGGCGCGGCGACCGCGTCACCTTCGCCTCGCCGCACGACGCCTTGGGCGCCGGCATCGCGATGATCCATCAGGAGCTGATGCCGATTCCCGATCTGACGGTGGCGGAGAATATCACCTTGGGCGCCGAACCCTGCGGACGTTTCGGACGTATCGACCGCGCGGCCCAGCTCGCCCGAGGCCGTGAGCTGCTCCGCGAACTCGAGGCCGACCTCGACCCGGCGCGTCTGATGCGCACGCTCACGGTGGCGCAGACGCAGGTGGTCGAGATCGCCAAGGCGCTCGGTCGCCAGGCCGACGTCATCCTGATGGACGAACCGACGGCCGCCCTCTCCGACCACGAGGTCGCCGCCCTCTTCCGCGCCATCGCCCGCCTTAAGGCGCGTGGCGTGGCGATCGTCTACACGACGCATAAGATGGACGAGGTCTTCCGTCTGGCCGACCGTATCTCGGTTCTCCGCGATGGCCGACTGGTCGGCACCGCTCCCGCCAACGAACTCGACCCCGCCAAGCTGATCTCGCTCATGGTCGGCCGCGAGATGGCCGACGTCTTCCCGCCACGGAACCTCCCGACGGACGAAATCCTGCTCGAGGTCGCCGGACTCACCCGTGAGCCGGCCTACCGCGATGTCAGCTTCCAGATTCGCCGCGGCGAAGTGGTGGCCCTCGCGGGCCTCATGGGAGCAGGCCGCACCGAAGTGGCCGGCGCGCTCTACGGGCTGCAGCCTTCCTCAAGAGGTGCCATCACCTTCAAAGGGACGCCGCTGTCGGTGCGATCGCCTCAGGATGCGCTCGCCGCCGGCATCGGCATGGTGACCGAGGATCGCAAAGGCCTCGGCCTCATCGCGGCCCTTGGCGTCGACCAGAACATTACCCTGACGGCCCTGCGCTCGCTCTGCCAGGGTCAACTCATCGACCACCGCGCCGAGGCCGCCGTCGTCGGATCCAAACTCGCGGAATTCGCCGTCAAGGCCAGCCGTCCGTCCCAACCCATCGCCCAGCTCAGCGGCGGCAACCAGCAGAAGGCCCTGCTCGCCCGCTGCCTGTTGGGCGATCCGGACCTTGTCATCCTCGACGAACCCACACGTGGCATCGACATCGGCGCCAAAGCCGAGATCTACGCCCTGATCCAGAAGCTGGCCCGCGCCGGCAAGGGCGTGCTGCTCGTCTCCTCCGAATTGCCCGAAGTCCTTTCCTTGGCCCACCGCATCGTCGTGCTGCGTCGTGGCAGCGTGGCCGCCACGCTCGACGCCACCAAGACCGACCAAGAGACCGTGCTCCGGCACGCCATGCCTTTATAACGTCATGCCCACCCTCGACCGCAATCTGCTCCACCGCTTCGGCCTCCTGTTCGTCATCCTGTTGGTCGGCCTGAGCCTGACGATGATGACCGACACCTTCTTCAGCGTCGCGAACCTCACCAACGTCGCCCGCCAGGTCTCCATCAACGGCATCCTCGCCGTCGGCGTGACCTTCGTCCTGCTCACGGCCGGGGTGGACCTCTCCCTCGGCTCGGTCGTCGCCCTCAGCGGCGTCGCCTGCGCTACCTTCGCCCATCCCGGCGACCATGCGGTCTTCGTCCCGATCGCCGTCGGCCTGCTCACCGGCGCGGCCTGCGGACTGGTCAACGGAGTGCTCGTGACCCGCGGGGGCGTCGCTCCGTTCATCGTCACGCTCGGGATGATGACCATCGCCCGCGGCTTGGCGCTCATCGTCAGCGGCGGCAGGCCGGTCGCGAACATGTCGGCCGAACTGACCGCCCTCGCCGGTGACTTCCTCGGCATCCCGATCCCCGTGCTCTGCTTCGCGGGCGTCGCCCTCGCTGCCTGGTTCTTCCTCCGTAATTTCCGACTCGGCCGCCACATCTACGCCGTCGGCGGCAACGAACACGCCGCCCGCGCCGCCGGTGTGCCGGTCGAACGTGTGAAGCTCTTCGCCTACGGCCTCTGCGGACTTCTTACCGGCCTCGCCGGCGTCGTCCTGGCGGCACGTATCACCACCGGACAGCCCAACGCCGGCCAAGCCTACGAGCTCGACGCCATCGCGGCGGTGGTCATCGGCGGCACGAGCCTAGCCGGCGGGGTCGGTACGATCAGCGGGACCCTGCTGGGCGTACTGCTCATCGGGGTCATCAACAATGGCTTGGATTTGCAGGGGGTTTCTTCGTATTACCAGGCCGTCATCAAAGGCGTCATCATCGTGGGTGCGGTTTGGCTCGACCGACGTCAGGCCCGTTCGTAAAAGTCGGGCATGCGCCTTACCCCTCGCACTGCCGCGGCGGCCTTTCTGGCTGTCGGTGCCTTCGCCCTGTCCGCCGCCTTCCTGACCGGCTGCAAGAAAGCCGAAGCCCGCAAGGAGGGTGAGCTGCTCATCGGTTTCTCGTCCCGTGACCTTTCCGCCGAATATACGGCCAAGCTCTCCGAGGCCATCGTCGACTACGCCAAGACGAAGCCTGGGGTGAAGCTGGTCATGGTGGACGCCCAGTCGGACGTCCAGAAGCAGTTCAGCCAGGTGGAGAACTTCATCGCGCAGAAATTCGATGCGATCATCCTGAATCCCTGCGAGCTCGAGGCCAGCACCCCGGCGGTGGACCGCATCAAGGCCGCTGGCATCCCGTTGGTGCTCGTCAACCAGACCACGAAGTCCGCCGGTGACGCCTATATCGGCTCCAACGATTTCGAGGCCGGCCGCATCGCGATGGAGGCGATCGCCCGGAAGCTCAACGGCCAAGGCGGCGTCCTGATGCTCCACGGCATCATGGGGACCTCGGCCCAGCTGCAGCGCGAAGCCGGCGCCAAGGAGATCTTCGCGAAGTATCCCGGGCTCAAGCTGGTCGACCATCAGACGGCCTCCTGGGACCGCGCCAAGGCCTTGGCGATCACGGAGAACTGGATCCAGGCCCACAAGGGCAAGTTCTCGGCGGTCTTCGCCCACAACGACGAGATGGCGATGGGCGCCCTCCTCGCCCTCGAACGCGCCGGCCTTAAGAAAGACGTGACCGTCATCGGCATCGACGCCATCGCCCAGGCGCTTTCGGCGGTGAAGGAAGGCCGCCTCGACGCCACGGTCTTCCAGGACGCGGTCGGCCAGGGCAAGGGCTCGGTCGACGCCGCGATCCTCCTCGCCAAGAAGCAGCCCTGCCCCAAGGAGACGATGATCCCCTTCCAGCTCATCACCCGCGACAACCTTTCCCAATTCCTCAAATAACATGAAATCACTGCTCTCCCTCCTCACCTTCGGCCTGCTGGCCGCGACCGCCACTCCGGCGTCCGCCGCCGACACCCGCCTCTTCGAGATGCGCGTGTATTACGCCGCCGAAGGCAAGCTCGACGCCCTGAACGCCCGCTTCCGCGATCACACGCTCAAGCTTTTCACGAAGCATGGCATCACCAACCTTGGTTATTTCGTCCCGGCGAAGAACACGGAGAACAAACTGGTCTACTTCCTGGCTTATGCCGATCGCTCCGCCCGTGACGCCTCTTGGAAAGCCTTCGGCTCCGATCCGGAGTGGAAGGCCGCCCAGAAGGCTTCCGAGGTCAACGGAAAGCTGATCACCAAGGTCGAATCCGCCTTCCTGACGGCCACGGATTATGGCGTTCTGGCTGAAGCTAAGTCCTATGGCAAAGGCGTCTTCGAGCTCCGCACTTACACGACCGAAGCCGGCCGCCTGCCGAACCTCAACGCCCGCTTCCGTGACCACACCCTGAAGCTCTTCGAGAAGCATGGCATGACCAACATGACCTACTGGAATCTCGCCGCCGACCAGAAGGGCGCGAAGAACCCCTATGTCGCGGGCAACACCCTCATCTATCTGCTCCACCACGAGAGCGAAGCCGCGGCCAAAGCCAGCTTCGATGCCTTCCGCGCCGACCCCGTCTGGATCGCCGCCAAGGAAGCTTCGGAGAAGAAGGCCGGCGGCTCGCTGACGATCGCCCAGCCCGACGGCGTGAAGTCCGAGTTCCTCCTCGCGACTGACTACTCCCCGGTCAGGTAAGCCGAGCAAAGCCTTCCACGAAGCCCCTCTGCGGAGGGGTTTTTTGTGCCAAGTTACGTCGATTAAAGACACACCATTCGGTTCGACCTCTCTCGGCAAAAGTTCAACCTTACCCTATGGATTCCCCCGCATCCTCTCGCCGACGCTTCCTCTCCTCCTCTCTGCTCGGCCTCGGCGCCTTCGGTGCCCTTGGCAAACACGAGGCCGCATCGACCTCGGCCACCTTCGCCGAGCCTGCCCGCGAACTCGCGGTCGACGACTGGGCGGACGTCATCGTCTGCGGCGCCGGACCGGCCGGGGTCACGGCAGCTATTTCCGCCGCCCGGGCGGGAGCGAAGGTACGGCTGCTTGAGACGCACGGATCGCTCGGGGGCGTCTGGACGTCCTCGCTCCTGGGCTACCTGCTGGATTTCGACAAGCCTGGCTTCAATCAGGAGTTGGTACGCCGTCTGCGCGAACGCGACGCGATCAACGGCCGCGGGGTGAACGATATCTCTTATCACCCGGAAGAGATGAAGCTGTTGCTCGAAGAGCTCTGCCTCTCCGCCGGCGTGAAAATCCACCTGCACACCCGGGTCGCTTCGGTGATCAAGGATGGCCGCAGAGTCGTCGGCGTCATCACGGAATCGAAGTCCGGACGTCAGGCCTGGCGGGGCCGTACGCTCATCGACACGACCGGCGACGGCGATGTCGGCGCACTCGCCGGTAACAGTTTTGAACTCGGGGTCGACAACGCCTGCCCTTGCCAGCCGATGAGCATGTGCGCCCTGCTGACCTGTGATGATGTCGCCGCGCTCAACGCTTACGTGCGCTTCGGCGATGGCTACGAGAATCCTGACCGCTACGGCCATAAGAAGCGCCTGCTCGCCGAGCTGCGTCGGGCCGGCACGGACCCCAGCTACCAAGCGCCCACTTTCTTCCCGGTCCGCGGGAACCTCATCCTCGCGATGCTCAATCACGAGTACGGCGTGAATGCGACCGACGCTGAAGCCGTTACCGCGGCGACCTTACGAGCCAGGGCCGAAGTGAATTCCCTCGTCCGCGCCCTTCGTTCCCTCGGCGGCCCCTGGAAGGGCATGCAGGTCGTCGCGACCGCGGAGCAGATCGGCGTGCGGGACGGACGTCGGCTCGCTGGACGCTACACCGTGGTCAAGAACGACGTCGCCGGGGGCGCGCGCCACGAGGACGCCGTCGTCCGGGCCACGTTCTCGGTCGACGTGCACGCGCTGACCAAGGACAAATCCGCCTATTCCAGCATGGGCGTGAAGGTGAAGCCTTACGACATCCCCCTACGCGCTCTCATCGCCAAAGACGTCGACGGCCTCATGATGGCGGGCCGCTGCATCAGCGGGGACTTCATCGCCCACGCCTCCTATCGCGTGACCGGTAACGCCGTCGCGATGGGCGAAGCCGCCGGGGTCACCAGCGCCCTGGCCGCCTCGTCCAAGCGCGCCCCGCACGAGGTCTCCTGGTCCGAAGCCTCCGCCCTGCTCCCCAAGGTCCGCCAGGGGTAACCCGAGGTATGGACAGCACGTGGTGCTGTCCCTGCCTCACGCCTTCCCTGGGATCGGCGGGATTTCGGCCGGCAGCGTGACGGTGCCTTTCTCGAAATCGAGCGGTCCGACGGAAGCCTTCAGGTTGTAGAAAGGCGACTTCTCGTGCTTGAGCAGGTCGTCGAACTTGATGAGTTCGCCGGTGTATGCGGAGATGCGACCGAGGATCACGGCGAGGTTGGTCTCGGCGATCTGGCGGGCGTCGTTGAGCGGCTTGCCATTGAAGGCGCTGCGGATGAGGTCGACGTGCTCCTGCACCATGGAGTCATGGGTATCCAGCTTGATGTCCGGCGTCTGGTACTTCTTCCCCGGCTTGGCGAAGACCTTGCCGGAACCGAAACACGAACCTTCCGCCCCGGTGAAGAACTCACCGACGCGACCGGAGGTGCCGGTGATCTGGCGGCACTGGCTGTGGATGCGCACGCCGTCACCGAAGTCGTAGTCGACGCTGAAGAAGTCGAACATGTTACCGGTGTCGCGACGGGCGCGGCCGCCGAAACCGAGGGCGCTGACCGGCGTACGTCCGAGGAACCAGATGGCGACGTCTACGTTGTGGATGTGCTGCTCGACGATGTGGTCGCCCGAGAGTTCGGTGAAGTTGAGCCAGTTACGGTTCATGTAGTCCGCGTCGGATTCGCCCTTGGCGCGCCGACGCACCCACGGTACGGTGCCGTTCCACTGCACCACGCCGCCGCGGAGCTCACCGATGACCCCGGCGTCGATGAGGGCCTTGTTCTTCATGTAAGACGCGTCATGGCGACGCTGGGTGCCCGCTACGACCGCCAGGCCCTTCTTCTTGGCCGCCTCGCCGGTGGCGATGATGGCGCGGGCGCCGACCGGGTCGACGGCGACGGGCTTCTCGATGAAGCAATGCTTGCCCGCGGCGACGGCGGCGGCGAAGTGCACCGGCCGGAACGCCGGCGGGGTCGCCATGAGCACGAAGGCGCAATCGGTGGCCATGACCTTCTGATAGGCGTCGTAACCGACGAACACTTGGTTCGCCGGGAGCTTATACGTCTCGTTCAGGCGCTGGGCGCGGTCTTCGAAGGCGTCGGCCAATGCGACGACCTCGGCCTCCGCGCCGAGAATCTTGCAGGCTGCGATGAACTGACCGAGGGCGCCGGTGCCGCGGCCACCGCAACCGATCAGGGCGACCTTGATCTTGGAAGGGACCGACTGGCCGCGCAGGACGGCCGGGGCGGCGGCCAAGGCGAGTCCGCCGATGGCCAGGGTGGAGACGAAGTCACGACGCAGGATGGGGTGTTCCATGCGCACAGACTGTAAGGCCGCCCACCGCCCGCAAAGGTTTTCCTCGGCCTAACCAGGTAGGGACAGCACCACGTGCTGTCCTAATCGATCCTATAATCCCTTTGCCCCGCCCCCTCCCTTCGTTTTCATAGGATCATTCCCATGGATCCCCTCGCCCCGAAGAACCTTCTCCGCTGGACCGTCCTCATCCTGGCCGTCGCCTTGGTCGTCGGAGCCGCCGGGGCCGGCTTCCTGCACGCGCTGGAAGGCGTGACCAAACTCTATCGGTCGACCCCCTGGTTGCTCGTGAGCTTGCCCTTCATCGGCCTGCTCACGATCTGGCTCTATAAGGGTCCGCTGAAGGCTTCTACCGGGGGCGTGACGACTCTGATCGCCCAGATCAAGGCTCCGACCATCCCCCTGCCTGCGACCATGGGTCCCTCCATCATCGGCACGACCCTGCTCTCCCATCTCGGCGGCGCATCGGTCGGCCGCGAAGGCACGGCTCTCCAGATGGGCGGAGCCATCGCCGATCAAGGCTCCCGTTGGATCGAGTTGAACGAGTCGGAGCGCCGTACGCTCATCGTCTGCGGCGTGTCCGCCGGCTTCGCGGCCGTCTTCGGCACCCCCATCGCCGCGGCGATTTTCGCCCTGGAGTTCGTACGTCAACGAAGCTGGGCGATCCTACCGTGCCTAGCCACGGCCTTCCTTGCCGATCTCGTCGGACGTGAGCTCTGTTTCGCCACCCATGCCGACTACCGCCTCCCCTTGCCGGCGACTTACGACCTCAAAGGACTCGGCTCCGCCGTGGCCCTCGGCCTCGCCTGCGGATTGATCGCCCGGCTCTATGTGTGGTTGTCCCATCGTGAGGCGGCCCGGACTAACGACCAGCCCTACGCGCGCATCTTCTTCGCCGGGGTCACCTTCTCGCTGATGGTCTACTTCTATCAGCTGCAGGACTTCACGGGGCTCGGTCTGCATGTGATCGACTCCGCCTTGGTCGAGCCTTCGGCGCCCATCATCTTCCTCTTCAAGTTCCTCCTGACCGGCATGTGCGTCTGGGCCGGCTATCGCGGCGGCGAGGTGACGCCGCTCTTCTTCGTCGGCGCCACCCTCGGCAGCGCCTCGGCTGCTTACCTCAGCCTCCCCTTGGGTGTGTGCGCCGCACTGGGCTTCGTCGCCGTCTTCGCCGGTGCCGGCGCCGTCCCGCTGGCCTGCGCGGTCATGGCCTGCGAACTCTTCGGTTGGTCGATCGGCGGCTACGCCCTGGTCGCGTGTGCGATCAGCTGGCTGGTGGCCGGACGCAAGGGACTCTACGACGAAGCCTGAGCAGGGCTCAGACGGGACAGTCAAAAACCATCACGCGCTCAAGGTCTGGGGCGACAATCAATTTCAAGTGCTCTTGCTTAGGGTGCGGTTGACCTTAACCTGTGTCCGGCCCCAACGGACTTGCCATGCGGGGAGTAAGGGCTATGCCTTGCAAAAGCCGGCCAGCGATTCCGCTGGCATCCCGACCTGACCATTTCCCAAAGTCCTTCAACCAACTCTCACCCAAACAAATGCCGACCGCCACCCACGTTGAAGACCCGGATGTCATCCTGATTGGCAGCGGGGTGATGTCGGCCAATCTGGGAGCGATGCTGAAGCGGCTCGATCCGCGACTTTCCATCCAGCTCTATGAGGCCAGCGATGGCTTGTCACAGGAGAGTTCGGATGGCTGGAATAACGCCGGCACCGGGCACGCGGGGATCTGCGAGCTGAGTTACACGCCCAAGCGCGAGGCGGACGGCTCGGTGAAGGTGGCCAAGGTCATCGAGATCTTCGAGCAGTTCGAGCAATCGAAACACTTCTGGAGCTACGCGGTGGCCAACGATATGGCCAGCAACCCGAGGGAATTCATCAATCCCGTCCCCCACATCAGCTTCGTGCATGGAGCCGACCAGGTGGAATTCCTCAAGGCCCGCCACGCCGGAATGTCGGCCCACCATTTCTTCCGGGAGATGCTCTTCACGACTGACCGCACCACGATCGCGAGTTGGGCGCCGCTCCTGGTCGAAGGTCGGGGCGACGGACCCGTTGCCGCGACAAAGATGGACGGGGGCACCGATGTGAACTTTGGCGCCATCTCCCGCAAACTGCTAAGCTGGCTAGGACGGCAGGAGGGATGCGGAATCGCCTCCGGCCATCGCGTAATCGGCCTGCGTAGGGACGGCGCGGGCTGGGAAGTCCGTGTGAAGGAGTCAGCGACGGGGCGAGTTCGGACAAACCGGGCCAAATTCGTCTTTGTCGGCGCGGGTGGCGGGACGCTTCCGCTGCTCCAGATGTCCGGCATTCCGGAGGCAAAGGGCCTGGGCGGTTTCCCTATCGGCGGCCAATGGCTCATTTGCGAAAATCCGGAAATCGTCGCGAAGCACCAAGCCAAGGTCTATGGTCAACCGCTCGCCGCGGCCCCGACGATGGCTGTGCCGCACCTCGACACCCGCATCTTGGATGGCAAGAAAACGCTGCTTTTCGGCCCCTTCGCCGCCTGGACGACGAAGTTCCTGCACCAGCAGGGCCGCTACACCGACCTGCCCTTCTCTATTCGTCCCGACAACCTCACTACCCTGATCAATATCGGCATCCATAACCTCGACCTGGTCCGCTACCTCATCCAGCAGGGCACGCAGAGCATGCGGAACCGCATCGAGGTGCTGAAGATCTTCTATCCGGCCGCCCAGGTCGCGGATTGGAAATTGATCGACGCAGGCATTCGGGTGCAGGCCATCAAGAAGACGGATGGTCAGGCAGGCATCGTCCACTACGGCACCGAGGTCATCACCGATGCCGCGTGCAGCATCTCCGCGCTGCTCGGAGCCTCGCCGGGCGCCTCGGTCTCGGTGAATATCGTGCTCGAGGTCATCAAGAAATGCTTCCCCGCCTTGCTCGCCAGCCCGGAAGGGCATGCGCGGATGAAGGCGATGATCCCGACCTTCGACCTGGATATCAAGCTCCCTGAGAACGCCGAGAAGTTCCGCGAGTATAGCCTGCGGGCGGATAAGATCCTAGGGCTCCGGGCAAGCTGACCGGCTGACTAACCCTCGAAACCAACCCTTGGTCGCCTGCGCGGTCAGCTGGCTGGTCGCCGGACGTAAGGGGCTATACTCCGAGTAATGCTGGCCTAGCCGGGCCTTTCTTGCCCACCCTCCTAACTTTTCTGGGAGGACGAGGTTTAATTCAGGTGGTCGGGCGACAATACCTATTGTCCCGACCTCCGAATGTCGTCCCCCGACTCCCATCTGCGGTTTACCAAGCTCTTCGTCGCGGCCCAGCCGTCCCTGTACGGCTACCTGATGTCCCTGTTGCATGACCGCCAGGCGGCCGACGAACTGATCCAGGAACTGGCGGAGCGGCTCTGGCATAAATTCCAGGATTACGACGAATCCAGACCTTTCGTGGCGTGGGGCATCGGTTTCGCCCGCTATCTCGCGATGGAGTGGCGACGCCGGCAGCGTCGGTTACCCTTGCCGTTGGACGACGCCACGCTCGAAGCCTTGGCCGAAGCCGCCGAACAAGACGTACCTGCACAAGACGCGCGACTGGAAGCGCTCCGCGACTGCCTGCGCAAACTGACGGACCGCCAGCGCGAGATCCTCCGACAGCGTTACGAAGAGTCCACCCCGGTGGCGGCGATCGCCGATGCGGCGCACCGGACGCCCATGGCCGTCTACAAAGCCATCAAGCAAGCCCATCTGGCGCTGTTCGACTGCGTCACCCGCCGTCTCGGTCCTGCCTCCTCATGAGCAAGCCGGAAGACCATCAGGAAGTCGACGACCTGGCTTTGCGGGTCCTCCATGGTGTCGCCGATGAGGCCGAGCAGGCTGCCTTGCGGGAATTGCTCCGGACTAAACCGGAGGCGCGCCATCGCTTCATCCTCCAGGCCACCCAGCACGCCATGCTATGCCGCGAAGGTGCGGCGGGCTCGCTGGCGGCGGATAAGCGGCTCTACTTCGAACGCCTGGAAGATGACGGCCAAGGCCGCACGTGGGCGAGGAAAGCCTGGCTCGCCGCCGCGGCCGTCGCAGCCACGCTGCTGGTCGCCAGCCTCCTGCTCCGTCCGACCGACGCCATGGCCGCTCTGGAAAGGGTCGTGCAGGTCGCCCAGGAGACCGTCACCCGTTGTTACTCGGTGCGCGTGCTGGAAGCCGGCCCGCCCGAAGCGCCGGCAACGGGACGCGGCCCCTACCCTCCGGCCAATCACCTCGAAGGGGCGACCCTCTGGATGAAGGGCCCGGGTGAATTCGTCCTCCGCCAAGGCCTGCCCAACGGCGAGATCCGCCTGTTCGGCGGCGATCGCGCCGGGAGCTGGACCATGCGCGGGCTCGGCCCCGTGAAAGTCAGCCCGGACCCGACCCGTTTCGGGCGGGCGATCTTCGCGCCCAGCGGAGAGGTCGCCTTCCTCGACCTGCGTACGCAGTTGAGCCGGCTGAAGGCGGACTATGACGTGGAGTGGCTGGACGACGAGTCGCCCGACGTCCGCAAGCTGCGCGCCGTGCGTCAGCGTCAGGCCCAAGGCGGTCCCAAGGAAGTAGAGCTTTGGTTCGACCCCGCCAGCGGTGTCATCGAGCGGCTGGTCCTCCGCCAATTGCCACGCAACAACGGTGGTCCGCGCAGCCTCGAACTGGTCCTGCTTTCTTCTGATCCCCTTCCTGACGCCTTCTTCCGTCACGAAAGCCATCACGAACCCGAACGCCCCGTCCTTCTCGAACCATGAAACTCCGCCCCCTCCTCCTGCTGCTCCTGCTCGGCTGCGCCCTGCTCGCCGCCGCCGACACACCGTCCGTCAACCGGCCGAACATCATCCTGATCCTTTCTGATGACCAGGACTGGAACGGGCTCTCGGTCCGCATGCATCCGGACATCGCCGAATCCCGCAGCGATTACTTCGAGACGCCCAACCTCGAGAAGTTCGCGGCCCAAGGCATGCGCTTCAGCAACGGCTACGCCCCGGCGCCCGTCTGCTCGCCCACGCGCATCAGCCTGCAGACGGGGATGACGCCGGCCCGGCTGGGTTGGACCAAGGCCGCCCCGGCCGAGACCGGCCATAAGCTGATCGAAGGCGACAACCGCAAGGCGATCCGTGACGAGGAGGTGACCTTCGCCGAGCTGCTCCGCAAGAGCGGCTACGCGACGGCGCACTTCGGCAAATGGCACCTGGGCGGCAGCGGCCCCGAGAAACACGGCTATGACGTGAGCGACGGCGACACCGGCAACCGCGACGCCGACGCGCACAAGGATCCGAACCCTGTCGATATCTTCGGGATGACCGACCGCGCCAAGGCCTTCATGGAAAAGAACGTCAAGGCGGGTAAGCCTTTTTACCTGCAGATGTCCTATCACGCCCTGCACGTGCCCGAGAACGCCAACCGCTCCAGCCTCGCCAAGTTCGAGGCCAAGGCCCCCGGCAAACTGCACCATGATCCCGCTCGGGCGGCCATCGCTTACGATCTCGACACCGGCGTCGGCAAGCTGCTGGCCTCCGTCTCGGCGCTAGGCCTCGAGAAGAACACCTACGTGATCTACATGGCCGACAACGGCGGCGGAGGTGGCGGTGGCAAGGGCGGCAAAGGCGCCTCCCAAGGCCTGCGCGGCGGCAAGGGCGGCCTCTGGGAAGGCGGCATCCGCGTGCCCTTCATCGTCCGCGGTCCGGGCGTGGCGCCGGGCTCGTGGTGCCATCAGCCCGTGATCGGCTATGATTTCTTCCCGACCTTCTGCCGCTGGGCCGGCGTGAAAGACAAGCTACCCGCCAACCTGGACGGCGGCGATTTCTCCCCGCTGCTCGCCGGGGGTAACCAACCCGTGACCCGACGGGACAGCGCCCTACTCTTCCACTTCCCTCACTACCAAGGTGACACTCCGGTCTCGAGCCTCCGGGAAGGAGACCTGAAGTTCGTGCTCTATTACGAAGACAACACCCGGCTGCTCTTCGATCTCGCCAAAGATCCTTCCGAACGGAACAACCTGGTCGACTCCCGCAAGGAGGAAGCCGCCCGCCTCGAAGCCAAGCTGCGCGCCCGCCTGCAAGAAGCCGGCGCGAAGCTGCCGGTGGCTTCGTCGTCCTACAAACCTGGCGAGGCGCCAGCCACCCGCAAAGGCGGCGGCAAGGGCGGCAAAGGCGGCAAGAAGGGTGCCTGATCCCCCTCCCCCCCCGTCATGCGTCACTGCTTCCTGTTTTCGCTGCTAGCTTTGGTCCTCGAAGCCTCGGCCGCCCAGCCGAACATCGTGTTCATCCTCGCCGATGACATGGGCTGGAATGACCCAGCCTTCGCCGGCAACCGCTTCGTCGACACGCCTCACCTCGACCGACTCGCCCGCGAAGGCGTGGTCTTCACCGAAGCCTGCGCCAGCGCGCCGAACTGCGCGCCGACCCGGGCCTGCCTCCTGACGGGACAGTATCCGCCGCGACATGGCGTCTATACCGTGGTCGACGACCGGCATACGCCGGGTTCGCCGCACCATAAGTTGCTGGCCGCCGAGAGCCGTGAGGCCATGCCGACCGAAAGCCTGACGCTGGCCGAAGCCTTGAAGCCCCACGGGTATGCGACCTCGCTCTTCGGCATGTGGAACCTCGGCCGTGGCCGCACCGGACCGGCCACACCGACGGGCCAAGGTTTCGACGTCTTCGTCGAACCGAAACAGCTGGGTTTCGAGAAGGACGCCTACCGGGACGAGAAAGGCCGCTACTCACCGGACGTCCTCACCGACGCCGCCGTGCAGTGGGTCGAGTCGGTCAAAGCCAAGCCGTTCTTCCTCTACCTGGCCTACCATGACGTGCATGCGCCGTTCGACCCTAAGCCGGAACTGCTGAAGAAATATCAGTCCCGCAAAGGGGTCGCCGATGCGGCGCTCGCCGCGACGGTCGAGGCGATGGACGTGAACGTCGGCCGCATCCTCGCCGCCCTCGAGAAGCTCGGCCTCAAGGAGAAAACCATCGTGGTGTTCACTTCGGACAACGGCGGCACCCGCCAATACGTGGCGCCGCTCAAGGGCGGCAAAGGCACGCTGTATCAAGGCGGTCTCCGCGTGCCTGCCGTGATCCGCGCTCCCGGGGTCAAGCCCGGCACGTCCCGCGTGACGACGCTGAGCATGGATTGGTTCCCGACGCTGATGCAGCTGGCCGGCAAGCCGACCCCCGCCCACGTCGACGGCCGCAGCCTCGTGCCGGTCATCCAGGACCCGCAGGCCAAGCTCACGCGGGACGTCTTCTGGCACTTCCCATGCTACATCGGCGGCGGTGGCCCCGGCAGCGCCATCCGTTCCGGCGACTGGAAGCTGATCGAGTTCTTCGAAGGCGAGAAAACCGAACTCTACGATCTCGCCGCAGATCCGGGCGAGACCCGCGACCTGACCACCACCGACCCGAAGCGCGCCGCCGAGCTGCTCGGCAGACTGCGGGCGTGGCAGACCGCCACCGAAGCGCCGCGCGTCGTCAAACCCAACCCGGCCTACGACCCTAAGACGACCCCGGACCGCGGACGTGAAGGGCGCAAGGGCGGCAAAGGCGGCAAGAATTCCAAATAACCCCATGCGTCTGTCCCTCCTCCTGCTCAGCGTCAGCCTGCCGGCCATCTGGCTGCAGGCCCACGATTCTTCCGAGCATGATCACGCGCGCACCCAGATCGCGTCCTTCGTCGGTATCCCGCCCTTGATCGCGCAGGCCAAACCGTCCTCAGGCGTCTCCAGCGGCCCGCCGCAGGCCAAGCCTTTCGCGCTGTTCAGCCCAAAAGTCCGCGTCCGGCATGACGACCGGTTCCTCTACGTCGAAGGCGACGGCCTGCCGGCGCACGGGATGATGACCGGGATCACCGCATGGCAACAGCAGGTGCCGCTGCCGCAGGACTACGTCGGCACGAACGCCTGGCGCATCCCGCTGAAGCCCGTCCCGTCGAAGACGCCCGCCAGCATCAAGAATCGTTTCCTCCGCGGCGCCATCGCCATCGCGGCGAACGGCATCCCGATCTTCAATCCGCAGAACAATCGCGGCGAGATTTCGGCCGATATCGGCGAGCTCGACCGCTGGGGCGGTCATTGCGGCCGCGCCGACGACTATCATTACCATGCCGCGCCGTTGCACCTGCAGGAGACCTTAGGCAAGACCCTGCCGATCGCTTACGCGCTCGATGGTTACGCAATCTATGGCCTGGCGGAGCAGGATGGCTCCGCTCCGAAGGGCCTCGACGACTTCAACGGACACACCACGCCGGCCCTCGGCTACCATTACCATGCCTCCACGCGCTACCCGTTCATCAACGGGGGCTTCCACGGGGAAGTCGTGGAAGCGGAGGGTCAGGTCGACCCGCAACCCCGGGCTCAGTCCGTCCGCCCTGCCCTGCAATCGTTACGCGGAGCTGAGATCACGGGCTTCACCGCCGGAGCGAACGGCCAAGGCGGCCACCTGACCTATGCGGTGGGCGGCAAGAACGGCTCGGTCGACTTCACGCCCGCCCAAGGTGGAGGTTGGAAATTCACGTTCGCGGAACCGGACGGCTCCAAGCGCGAAGAGACTTACCGTGGCGACGACCGCGAGGGCCGTCGCCCGGGCGGCGAAGGCAAAGGGAACGACAAAGGCGGCAAGGGAGGTAAAGGGGGCAAAGGCAAGGGCAAGGGACCGGATGAAGGCAGACGCCCCGAAGGCGGCAAGAAACCCGAACCGGCGGAGGCGCCCTCGGCCTTCGGCATGGATGCGCTCAAGAAGCCTCAGCCCGGCTTCGTCCTACACAGCGCCGATATTCCCGATCCGGCCCACTACCCGGTCGAGTTCACTGGCGACGGCGCCGGCGTCACGCCGTCTTTACAGTGGAAAGGTGCGCCCACGGGCACGCGTGGCTTCGCCCTCGTGATGGACCACCTGACCCCCGACGAGAGCATCAAGACCTGCTGGCTGCTCTGGGACCTGCCGGCGTCCCTCAACACGTTGGGCAAGGCGGCCAAGCCTCCGGGCAAGACGGGCGTGAACTCCCGCGGCGCCGTCGGCTACGAGCCCCCGCACTCCCAAGGTCCGGGTGACAAACATTACGTCCTCACCGTCTACGCGCTTTCCGCTCCGCTCGCCATCGCCGGCGCCGAGACGAAAGTCACCCGTGACATGGTCTTCGCGGCCATGAAGGGCAAGGTCCTCGGTTCCGCCTCCATGACCGTCACCTACGCCCGCAGCGCCGCCCCGACGGAGGCGGTCGCGCCGACGGAAACCAAGGCCAAGCTGGAGAACGGCAAGCGGCGCAAGCCGGCGGGACAGGATGCCGGCCTCGTCAAACCGACGATCGCGGACACGATGAAGCTGAACGTCTACGCCGACAACTGGTTCATGCTCTACGTCAACGGCCGCCTGGTCGCCGTCGACCCGATCCCGTTCACCCCGCATAACGTCGTCAGCGTCGATTTCCTGCCCGAGTATCCGATGACCATCGCGGTGCTAGCCAAGGATAACGCCGACCCCAAGACAGGACTGGAATACGGTTCGAGCATCGGGGACGGCGGCTTCTGCCTCAAGTTCGCCGACGGTACGGTCACCGACGGACGCTGGAAAGCCCGCAACTTCTTCCACGGTCCGTTGAAAGGGGACCCCAAGGCTCCGTCCGTCCGTCATGAACCCCTCCCCGCCAACTGGTGGGCCGTGGACTTCGACGACAGCCAATGGTCCTTCGCCAAGGAGTACACCGTCCAGGAAGTCGACCCCAAGCAGCCCTATTTCGAACACGACTTCAAGGGCGCCAAGTTCATCTGGAGCGACGACCTCGCCCTGGACAACACCGTCATCTTCCGCACCAGGGTCGACAAGCCCGGCTGGAAGCCGCGCTGGAACACCAAGCCCGACCTCGACGTCAGCGGCGTCGCCGCCGGAGCTGCCGGGCTCTGAACGTGGTCGTCCTCAGACGGTGAAATCGAAGACCATCACGCGCTCGAGGTTCGGGACGACGATCTCCTTCACGCGTTCGTGCTCGGGATGCGGGAGATAGCGGTCGCGGCTCTGCGGGGTGTCGAAGGTCATGACGAACCCGTGGGTGAAGCCGTCGTTGAGGCCTTCGTCGCTCTGGTAGACGCCGTGCCGCATGGAAAGCAGGCCGGGGATCTTGCCGACCATGCCGCGCATCTCGGCGAAACAGCGGTCGATCTGGGCCTGGGTGACGCCCTGCTTGAAGACGAAGGTTCCGTAGTGGTAGACCATGGGTGGAATGATGATGAAAGATGGGGAATGGATGATATATGATGTCGAAGGACGGAAAAGAGAGGCCGAATTCAGGGATGATTTAACGCCGAATCATCATCCATCGCTCATCTTCCATCCTTCATCATAGCATCATTTCTGAGAGACCCAGGTGAGGGAGTTGAGGAGGAGCTGCTTGTAGGCCGGGTGGTCGTGCGACTTGGCGTCATGGCCGAGGGCGATGCAGACGACCTTGGTGCCGGGATACTTGACGGTCCAGACGGACGGCAGGATGTTCGACAGTCCTTCCTTGGGAGTCTGACGCGGGATGGTGCCGAGGACTTCGGCGCCTTCGGGCCGGGTCAGTTCGACGTTATAGCTTTCGTCGTTGATGACGAAGGTCGCCGGGACGCCCTTCATGACGGGGTGCTCCGGCTTGGTGACGGTGAATGTGAAGTCGCTATGGCCATGGCCGCGGGCGCCACCGCACACGAACTCGTCGTTATACTTGGTCTCCAAGGGCCAGTTATACCAGGTGGCGGCATGCAGGAGGACGATGCCCTTGCCGGCCGCGGCGAAATCCCGGATGGCCTTCTGGAACTCCGGCGTCCCGAACTGGCCATGATTGCCGCTGAAGACGAAAAGGTCCGCCTGCGGCAGCAAGGCGAGGGTCTCCTTCAGGTTAGGCGTCGCGGCGACGTCGTAACCTGCCGCCTTGGCCGTCAGCGCATCCGTGCCGAGGAAGAAGGCCGGGAAGTTGTGCGAGCTGCCGGCGCCGGCGACGAGCACGCGGAGCTGTCCTTCCTTCCGGGGTCCGAAGGACTGACCGTAAGCCTGGGTGGTCTTGGGGTTGTCCTTAGGCAGGAGGTCGCTGGGCCCTTCGTTGGCCTTGCCCTTCTTCTTGCCGGCCTTGGGGGCGGCGTCGTTCTTGCCCGCAGGCGGATTGGGCGGGCCACCGATCTCGATGGTGACGGCGACGGTGGTCGGGGCGATCGGAGTGTCCTCGGAACTCAGGACGATCTTCTCGATGACCTCGTCGCTTTCCACGGGAATCCAATGCGTCCGGACCTGACGTCCGTCGCCAGAGAGCAGCTGACGGGCGGACTTGGACTTCGGGACGTCGCCCGTGCCGTTGTAGTCGGCGAAGTCGACGCCTCCATAGAAGACCTTCCGCTGCACCTTGCCGCTGAGGAAACGCACCTCGGCGACCATGGCGACGGCGTCCCCGTGGGCGCCCCACCCGCCGACCGCGCCGAGGAAGTGGATGCGATTAGCGACGGAACCGACCGGAATCTCGACCTTCTGCGGGAAGGACTTGGAGTAGGCGCCTTTGAAGGCACCCCCCTTGAGGACGATGACGTTCAACCCGTCCTTGGCGGTCTTGGGGTCGATGACCTTGTAAGGGACGCCATTGGACTGGACCTGGCCGAACTGGGCGAACGGCAAGGTGTCACGCTTGGCTTCCTTGCTGGCGTAGAGGCCGTTGTTCGTCGAGGCGGTGAAGGCGGACCGGAGGTCGAGCAGGCGGAAACGTCCGACGACCTCACCTTCGGGGCTGATCGCCACGCTGCGCAGATAGGCGATGACGTTGCGCAGGCCTTCGGCGCCGAGCGATTCGAAGCCTTCGGGCATGAGGGAGTTGGGGCTGCGTTCGCGGCTGATGATGTCGGCCACCTTGAGCTCGGCCGTCTGGCCGGCCGGCAGCTTGAGCTTCACGAAGGTCGGATTCTCGCTGCCGATGAGGGCCGAGTACTGGGTGCCGTCCTTCATCTTGAAGTTCCAGGTGCGGTGCTCGTCGTCGACCATGCGGTTCGGGTCGACGATGTGCACGAGCATCTCGGCGGGCGGGTGCGAGCCGATGCCCTGCAGGTTCGGACCGAAGTCGTTGCCGACGTTGCCGACCTTATGGCAGGTCTGGCAGACGGCCACGAAGAGCTCCTTGCCCTTGGCGGCGTCGCCGGGTTTCTCGACCTCGGCGCGGAGCTTCGAGACGATGTCGTCCTTGGCCGGACTGCTGCCGGCGTTCAGCTTGGCGAGGACGGTGGCGGCGCGCTGGGCGACGGCTCCGTCCGGATGACGCACGAGCTGCGAGACCTGCATGGGTCCGAGCTGCATCGCGGAAAGCTTCTTGGCCTCCAGCGCATCCAGGACGAGCCCCGCCCACTCGGCGCGACCGGCGAGCGCGGAGAACAAGGTGGCGCGGTAGGCGCCGGCGGATTTCGGGAAGGCGGCGTAAAGCAGCTTGCCGACGGAAGTATCGCCGCTGGCGGCGAGGGCGCCGGCGGTGGCGACGGCGACGGCTTCGTTGGAGCCGGTCAGAGCCTGGGCGAGGGCCGGACGGACTTCCGGGGCGGCGTCGCGCAGCTGCGCGAGCACACGGGCGGCGGCGACCTGGGCATCGGTCGAGGCCTTCGCGTCGGCCAGCACGGGCAGCAGACGGACCGCGGCGGCGGCGAGTTCGGCCTTCACGGTACCGTCGGTAAACCAAAACGCGGCGACGGCGGCGGCGGAGGAACCGACGGCTTCATCTGGGTCGGCGATCAGCGTGCGCAGAGACTGACGGGCCGCGTCGAGTACGGCCGGAGCGGCCACGCGACGAGCAGACAGTTCACGTAGGACGGCAATGACGACCGGCTTGTTGGCGGACTTGGCGGAGGCGGCCAGGACCGCGACGGCGTCGTCGCCGTTAAGCGAGGCAGCAAGCGTGCGGGCGAAGTCGGCACCATTGGCGTCGGCCGGACCAGCGAGGATACCGGCGAGCACGGGGCCGGGATTGGCGGCGGCGGCGGCGGTGGCGGCGGCCTTGGACCAATCATCGGTCAGGCTGGCCTGGGCGGAGAGCAGCAGTGCGCCGGCAGAAGCTTCGAGCGGCGCGGAGCCCATGGCGCGCAGGGCGGCCAAGCGGACGCGCGGTTCAGAATCCTGCAAGGCCTTGGCGTAGACCGCGGCCGGAATCTTGCTGTGCGCGGCCTCGGCCACGAGGAAAGCGTTCTTGCGGACGGCGGCATCCGCATCGGCGCAAAGGGCCTGCAGGAGGCCGTCCTCGAGACGATCGAGACGCTGGAGGGCCCAGAGGGCCGCGATGCGGGCTTCGGCCTTGGCTTCGCTGCGCACCATGGTCACGAGCGGCCCGATGGCGGAGGCGAGCAGGCCAGCGTCTTTGTCCATGAGGACGCGGAGGGCGTTGAAACGGACGACCTTGTTCGGGTGATCGAACGCGGCGACGAGTCCGGCGACGTCGGCCTTGGACAGGTCGGGAATCGCGAAGCCCTTCGCGGCTTCGTGTTGGATACGATAGATGCGGCCGAAGTAGTGCTCGCGGTCCGGACGCACGGAAGCGCCGGACTTGCTGTGCATCGGGCCGCGGGTGTCGTTGTGCGCGACGACCGGGGTGTAGAAGTCGAGGACGTACATCGCGCCGTCCGGACCGAACGAGACGTCGATCGGGCAGAACCAATGGTCCATCGAGCGGAGCCACTCCCGATCCTTGATGGTCACTTCACCCAGGAAGGTCGGGCCTTCGGGGATGAGCTTCTCAAAGTGGATGATGTCCAGGATGGGCTCGGTGATGAAGATGGTGTCACGATAGTCCTCGGGCCAGGCGCCATGTTCCTGGACGGCCACGGAACATGCCGCGGTGTAATAACCGACCTGGTCGATCTGCAGCAGCGGAGCGCGGTCCGGCAGGTCGGAGCGCAGCACCGGACGACGGGGATTCACGGAGCTGAAGGCCTTGGCGGGCGTGCCAGGGGCCTTGGCGAGGATGGACTCAGGGAGCACGGCGTGCTGGATCGGGTTTCCGTTGGTGGCCTTACCGTGGAAGAACTCCATCTTGCCGGTGACCTCGTTGCCGAAGCTGTTGCCGCCCTGCGAGGCGATCTGCTCGATGGCGGAACCATCGGGCTTGAAGCGGAAGGTGCCGGAAGAAAGCCGCACCTTACGATCAGGGTTCGTCGCGGGGAAGACCTCGCCGCCGCCGCCGTTGCTGGCGTAGACCCATCCATCGGGAGCGAGGACGAAGTGATTGGCGACGAAGTGCGTATCGCCGGGCGTGAAGCCGCCGTAGAGGACGACTTCTTTGTCCGCCTTGCCGTCGCCGTCCGTATCGCGGAGCCAGACGATGTGAGGCTGGCAGACCACGATGACGCCGTCCTTATAATGACAGAAACCGGTGATGAGTTCGAGCCCTTCGTGGAAGAGCTGCTTCTGGTCTGCCTTGCCGTCGCCGTCGGTGTCGACGAGCACGCTGATCTTGTCCTGCGCCGGGCGGTCGTAGCTGCCGGGCACCAGCACCCCGCCCTCGCGCCAGGATTCGGCGGTCAGCGGGCGGCGGCCGTTCGGGTATTCAGGGGTCTCGGCGACCCAGAGGCGACCGCGCTCGTCCCACTGCACGGCGATGGGCTTATTGATGAGGGGTTCGGTCACGACGACGCTGGCCTTGAAGCCCGGCTGCATCTGAAAAGCGGCGATGGCCTTCTCGGCGCGGCTCGGACCCCCGACGGGGTAACGCAGGTCGACGAGATCCTTAGGCGTGCAAAGTTCGTCCACGTTGGCGCGGCGGCCGGCCCAGGCGATGCCACGCTTGATGAAAGTGCGGTAGCTGGCATGGGCGAGCGTCTCGGCTTCGCCCTGCAGGAAGACCGCCGAACGGAGCCGCGCATTCTCGAAGACCCAGGCCTGGGGCTGGATGTCGTAGATGGAGGCCTTGTCGGAGACTTCGGTGATGTTCTTACGGTTGGCGCTGACCTTCGACGTGAACGAGGAAGCGAGCACGTGGATCTTCTCGTTGAGCTCGAGGTTGAAGACCGTCTGGTCGGTGACGTCGAAGGTGGAGGCGTCCGTGGCCAGCGGATGGGCGTCCGTCCTGATGTTGAGCATCATCAAGGCGCGGAAGCGGCGGCTCTCCGGCGTCCAGCCGGCGCCGAGCGTGTCGCGCGCCCAGGAGGCTGACGGACCGGCGATGGCGCCACGCAAGGCGACGAAGCCGACGCCGCGGTTGGAAAGGTCGGCGAGCGCAGCCCGGTCATGCACCTCGTAAGGCGTGTAATCCTTGCGGTAGAGGACGATGACCTCGTCCTTCTCATGTTTCGTATCGAGGATGTCGCGTGGGCGACCGGCTTCGGTCACCACGGCGCCGGCCTCCTTGAGTTCCGTGACGAGGGGTTGGACGGCGGCCGGGTCGTCGGCGACGACGGTGACCTTGAGCGGCGCGGCGCCAAGGACGGCGGAGGCACAGGCCAGAGCGAAGCTCAGTAACGGGGCGATGCGGGGAAGCATGGAGCCATCAAAAGAAGCCTCCCACCGCCTACAACACTTAGGAGCATCCCTAACCGCAACCAGACCCCTCTCAGATGCACATTTTCACCGGATAACCGGGTCAGGACACGGCCCGGAAGTGAGACGGCGCATGGCCGGTCGACTTCTTGAAGGCCGAGGAGAAACTGTTGCCGTTGGCGAAACCGACCTTGCGGGCGATCACCGCCAGTTTGTCGTCGGATTCGCTGATGAGCCGGATGGCCTGCTGGATACGAAGATGGGTCAGATGGTTCATCGGCGTCCGCCCTATCTCCTTCAGGCAGAGCCGCCGCAGGTGCTCGAAACTCAGCCCGGACTCGCGGGCCAGCGACTTGGTGTCCCAGCCGAAATCGAGTCGCCCCTGGACCACGTCCCAAAGTCGCTGGACCCGCGGGTCGCCGCGGAAGCTGCCGGCGAAGCTTCGGACGTAATCATAGGCGAGTTCTATCCACTGGTGACTACGCCTCGAGACTCCGGCGCCCTTGAGTTCGGCGAGCAGGCCGGTGATGGCTGCACGCAGCGGCTCCGCGTCGAAGTCGGCGAGCACGGGCGAACTGGCCCGGAAGATGGTGTTCGACCGCACTCCGCCGGAGAAACGGATCCAACAGAAGTCCCACCGCTTGCTGCGACCGATCCGGAAAGAATTACGGATGCCCGCCGGCTGCAGGCAGGCCTGCCCCGCCGCGATGGTGCGCCAACGACCGTCGACCCAGACCTGTCCCTGCCCGGAAAGACAGGCCATGAAGAAAGCGCCGCTTTGATTAGCCCGGACGACCTCGTAGGGCGCCAGCATCTCGGCCACGCCGAGGTGGGCGATCTCGAAGAGCCCCAGCTCCTTGCAGCGCACCCCCGACAGCACCCAGGGACGTTCGTCCCGATAGTCGGCGGCCACCACGATCCGGCGACGGGAACGCGGATTCTCGATGTCCGTCTCGGAATGACGGAGTTGCGTCTCGGTGTAATGTTTTAAATCGCTCTTGCGGGCCACCTCCGTTGCATAAGACCTATCTCCGCCCGGAGCAACCCCCGACCACCCTTCCCTCTCATATCACCATGCCCAACCCCTGGACCGGAAAAGGAAACCCCTACACCCGCACCGAAGTCATCGAGCGTCTCCGCGACACGATGTCCAAGGGCAAGCCGATCATCGCCGCCGGCGCCGGCACGGGCATCAGCGCCAAGTTCATCGAACGCGGCGGCGCCGACCTGGTCATCGTCTACAACTCCGGCCGCTTCCGTATGGCCGGCCACGGCTCGACCGCCGGCATGATGGCCTACGGGGACGCCAACGCCGTCGCGATGGAGATCGGCGAGTACGAAGTCCTCCCCGTCGTCGAAGAGATTCCGGTCATCTGCGGAGTCCACGCCACCGACCCCCGCCGCCGCATGTGGCATTGGCTCGGCAAGGTGAAGGACATGGGCTTCTCCGGTATCAACAACTTCCCGACCCACACGATCATCGACGGCAAGTTCCGCCAGATCCTCGAGGAGACCGGCATGAGCGTGAAGAAGGAATTCGAGACCGTCGCCCTCGCCCGCAAGATGGAGCTGTTCACCATCGTCTACGTGGGCTCGCCGGAAGAGTCCAAGTCCATGGCCGAAGCCGGCGCCGACGTCATCATCGCCCACGTGGGCACCACGGTCGGCGGTTCGATCGGCGTGACCAACGCCACGATGACCCTGCCGGAAGCGGCCAAGATCACCCAGGGCATCATCGACGCCGCGAAGTCCGTCCGCAAGGACCTCATCTTCCTCAGCCACGGCGGCCCGATCAACACCCCGGATGACGCCGCCTTCATCAACGAGCACACGGACACCGACGGCTTTGTCGGCGCGTCGAGCCTCGAACGCATGGCCGTCGAACAGTCCCTCACCGACCTGACGAAGCGCTTCAAGCAGATCCCGGTGAAGCGTAAGTTCTTCTGAGCCCATGGCCACGATCGCGGTCCTCGGCACGCTTGATTCCAAGGGCGAAGAACATGCCTTCGTGGCCGCGCTCATCGCCAAGCACGGCCATAAGCCGTTGCTGATCGACGTCGGCACCGGCGGTCCCGCGACGGTCCAGCCCGACATCACCCGCGAACAGGTGGCCGCCGCGGCCGGTCTCGATCTGGCCGCGCTGATGGCGAAGCAGGACCGCGGCGAATGCGTGGTGGCCATGACCAAGGCCGCCCCGGCTTGCGTGGCCAAGCTCGCCGCCGAAGGCCGGATCGACGGCATCATCTCCCTCGGTGGCGGCGGCGGCACGGCCATCGGCACGGCCGCGATGCGCGCCCTGCCCCTCGGCTTCCCGAAGCTGATGGTCTCGACCCTGGCCGCCGGGAACGTCGCCCCTTACCTCGGCACCAAGGACATCACGATGATGCCGAGCATCGCGGACGTGGCCGGACTGAACCGGCTCTCCCGCGTCATCTTCACCCGCGCCGCCGGCGCCATCTGCGGCATGGTCGGCGCCGTCCCCGAAGTCGGCGCCGCCAAGCCGCTCATCGTCGCCAGCCAGTTCGGCAACACGACCACGTGCGTCACCGAAGCCAAGAAAGTCCTCGAAGCCGCCGGCTATGAGGTCCTGGTCTTCGCCGCCACGGGCACGGGCGGACGCATCATGGAGTCGGTCATCGAAAGCGGCATCGTCGCCGGCGTACTTGACGTCACCACGACCGAGTGGGCGGACGAACTCGTCGGCGGGACCTTGAACGCCGGACCGGACCGCATGGACGCCGCCGCCAAGGCGAACATCCCGGTGGTCGTCGCCCCGGGCTGCCTCGACATGGTGAACTTCGGCGAGAAGGCCTCGGTGCCGGCCAAGTTCGCGGGGCGTAACTTCTACGTCCATAACCCGCAGGTCACGCTCATGCGCACGACCGCCGACGAATGCCGTCAGCTCGGCGAAATCGTGGCCAAGAAGGCGAACGCCTATCAGGCCGGTACGGCCATCATGATCCCGCAGAAGGCTATCTCGGTCATCAGCGCGGCGGGCCAGCCTTTCCATGACGCCGCGGCCGACCAAGCTCTCTTCAATGCCTTGAAGGGGAACGCCAAGGTTCCGGTCCAAGAGTTCGACCTGGCGATCAACGACAAGGAGTTCGCCCAAGCTTGCGCCTATAAGCTGATCGAACTCATCGGCTGCCGTTCGTGAACGATCAGCCGGCCGCCGCATGGTGGCCGGAAGGTAGGGGCACGACTACGGTCGGGCCTTGCCTCGTGATCACTTGCCCAACTCCGCGGCCGTCCAGGGCGCGGTGCGGCCTTTGGTCGCGTCGCGCACGGCATTGACCTCGGCCGGCGTCACGGCCGGAGCCGAATTGCCGAAGGCCGAGCGGACATAGGTCAGGACGTCGGCGAGCTGCTGGTCGTCGAGGCCCATGGGGGGCATAGGGACGAGTCCGTAATCCTTGCCGAGCACCTTGGTCGGTCCCGACAGTCCGTGGATGGTCAGCTTGATCAGCGCCTGCGCCTCACCGGCGACCCATTCGCTCTTGGCCAACGGCGGATAGACGCCTGTGAGGCCTTGTCCCGAAGCCTGGTGGCAATTCAGGCAGAGGGCCTCGTAGATGGCCTGACCGGGCGAAACGATGGCAGGGCCGCTTGTCGCGATCTTCTTCAGATAAGCGG
>JBEEPO010000016.1:0-39946 GCA_041191065.1 Verrucomicrobiota bacterium
CCCATGCCGCACCAGTCGGTGACGCCGGCGAAGATCAGGCCGCAGCCTACGAAGCCGCTGAGGCCGTAGAAGCCCGGATGGACGAAGGTGCCGAGCATGACGCCGGTGAAGACCATGGCGCCCGCGGCGATGCGGACCTGGCGTTCAATCGAGATGACGCCGCCGGCGTCCTTGTCGATGGGCAGGCCGGCCTGCTGGCAGGAGTTCGTACCGCCTTGGACGACGAGGGTCCTGAGGCCGCTGGCTTCAAGTTTCTTGGCGGCAGTACGGGCCCGGCCCCCGGAAGCGCAGAGGAGCACGACGGTCTTCTGCTCGTTGCCGATGAGCAGGGAGCGGACGGATTCGCCGGTGACCTTTTCGAGGGGCAGGTTGACCGCGCCCTGGACGCGCCCGGAGCGGAATTCGCCGGGCGAACGGACGTCGAGCAGCAACGCGCCGGAGCCGACTTCGGCCATCACGTTCAGCGGGTGGAGCTCATCATGGCTGTCCGCCGCGATCGCGCCAGGGGCGCCGCAGGCCTTGACGCTGCCGCAGGAGCTGGCGGCCGGGGCGATGTCCAACGGACGACGCAGGGCGAGGTCGCGCACATAGGTGGCGCCGCTGACATTGAAGGCGTCGAAGCCATGCTCGCGGAGGAGGCGTGTGCCCACGTGGGCACGGAGGCCGCTGTGGCAGACGACGGCGGTCCGCTTGGACTTATCGAGTTCGCCGAGGCGTTCGCGCAGGGTGTTGAGCGGGATATTGCGGGCATGCTCGGCGCCGATGAGCTTGAGCTCAGCGCACTCGTCGGCATCGCGGAGGTCGACCACCTGGTAGGACGTCAGGTCGACGTCGGGTTGGATGATCGGGGCGAGGTCATCGAGGTCGTTCATCGCGGCGAAGGCGGCCATGTGCAACGGATCCTTGGCCGATCCGAAGGGCGGGGCGTAGGCGAGGTCGACCTGCGCGAGGTCGCGCACGGTACCGCCGAAGTGGAGGAACGAGGCCACGACATCGAGACGCTTGTCGATGCCTGCCGCGCCGACCGCCTGGGCGCCGAGGATACGGCCGGTGCCGGCTTCGTAGACGAGCTTCAGGGTCATCGACTTCGCGCCGGGGTAATAGCCGGCGTGATGGTTGGCGGTGATATGGACCGCGCGGGCGTCGACGCCGCGCTTGAGGGCGGACTTCAGCGAATCGCCCGCGATGCCGGCGCCGAGGCCGAAGACCTTGATGATCGCGGTGCCCCAGGCGGCCGGAGCCGTGGCGGACTTGCCCGTCGCGGCGTGTTCGCCGACGAGGCGTCCGGTGCGATTGGCGATGCCCGCCAGCGGGATGCGTCCGCGCAGGCCGGTGGTGCCGATACGATACTCCGCGGCGTCGCCGACGGCATAGATATCTTGGTCGACCGTGCGCTGATACTCATCGGTGAGGATGCCGCCCGTGGGGCCGACGCCGAGTCCGGCGGCGACCGCGAGCTGATTGTAGGGACGCACGCCGAGGCCGAGGATGACCAGGTCGGCTTCGACGGTGACGCCGTTCTCGAGGATGACGCCGGTGGCCTTGCCGGCGGCTTCGCGGATGGCGCTGAAGCCCGCGCCGGAGATCAGGCGGATGCCGTGGCGCAGGAGTTCGCGACGGAGCGGCTCGGCCATCTCGGCGTCGAGCGGAGGCAGCACCTGGCCGACCTTCTCGATGAGGGTGATATCCAGCCCGCGTTCCTTGAGCTGTTCGGCGACTTCGAGCCCGATGAAGCCCGCGCCGACCACGGCGACCTTCTTGACCGAAGGCAGCTGGGCCAGGATGCGGTCCATGTCTTCGATGTTGCGCAGCGAATGTACGCCTTGGGCGCGGACGCCCGGGACGTCGGGGATGAGCGGGGCCGCGCCGGGAGCGAGGATCAGCTTGTCGTAGGACTCGTCGTATTCCGTGCCCGCGGCGTGGTCGCGGATACGCACCGTCTTCTTGGCGCGGTCGATGGACAGGGCCTCATGGCGCACGCGGACCTCGATGTTGAAGCGCTTCTTGAACATCTCGGGCTTGGCCACGAGCAGCTTGGCGCGGTCCTGGATGACGCCGCCGAGGTGGTAGGGCAGGCCGCAGTTGGCGAAGGAGACGAAGCCGTCCTTCTCGAGCATGATGATGCGGGCCTTTTCGTTGAGACGACGGGCGCGCGTGGCGGCCGAGGCGCCGCCGGCGACGCCGCCGACGATGAGGATCTTGGGGGAGGTGGTCATGGGATTACTGGGAGAATTGGGAGCGGATGCAGCCGAGGATGGAAAGACAGCCCGCGTGGGCGACGCGGTAGCGGGCGACGCGGCCTTCGCGCTCGGCGGCCACCAGGCCATGGGCGCGGAGGCGCATCAGGTGCTGGCTGACCGTCGCCTGAGGGCGGCGGAGACGCGCGGTGAGCGCGGAGACGTCCAGCGGGCCGTTTTCGAGGGCCTCGACGATGCGGAGGCGGTCGGGGTGCGAAAGCGTGCGGAGGGCTCCGGCGCAGTGGCGGAGGACCTTAGGGTCGAGGGGCCGCGCTTTCGACATATTCAGAAGTTTGAATGTTTTTCGCTCAAAGTCAAATAGCAATGAGAGTATGGAGTATTGAGTATCGAGTATGGGGACGGAGGCACATTCAGGTCCCAGGTCTCGGCTGCAGGTGCAGGTACAGGTTCGGGTTTCGGGCCCGGGACCTGGTCCTGAACCTGAAGACCCGAACCTGAGTCCCGATGGCCGAGACCTGGGACCCGAGAATGCGTTCCCGCCACCAGACACCCGGGGCTGCCACCTGCCACCCGGGAATGGAAGCACTAGGACAGCACGTGGTGCTGTCCCTACCTCGATACACCTATGTCGTGACGCGGTCCCGACCCTACCTGCGGAAGCTAAGCTTTCTTCTCCGCTTTCGCGACCAGCGCGAAAATCCCGGCGGCCATGACGACGAGTCCGGCATAGCAGATCCACTCGGGCAGGCCGAGGAGTTCGGGCAGGCGGAGTTTGCCGTAAGCGCCGACGGGCAGGATGTTCGCGGCGACCCAATCGAAGGTGAGCGCGTAGGCGATGCCACCGACGATCATCCCGGCGAGGCCGGCCAAGGCGTCCAGGCGGCCCGTGGCGACGGCGGCGAGGCCGGTGCCGGGGCAATAGCCGTAAAGGACCATGCCGACCCCGAAGATCGCGGCGCCGAGGCCGACGGCGAGGAGGTTGGTCGCCTTGATGTGATATTGCGCGAGGTCCTGGCCATGCAGGAGGGCGATGCCGACGCCCCCGACGGCGATGGCGGTCATCATAACCTTGATGACGGTGAAGTCACGGAACTGGAAGAGGCGCACGATGACGTCGAAGTCGGTCACGCCGCCGCGGTGCAGCAGGAAGCCGAAGAGGAGTCCGAAGGCGACGGCCGACCAGAGGAGTTCGGGGCCGGTGAGGAAAGCGAGCGGGAGAAGCATGGCGGAATGTCAAGGTGCGGGTTCAGGCCTGGCGGGAGCGGCCGTAGAGCAGCTTCGCGGTGAGGATGCCCGAGGCGAACATCACGATGAAGAAGAGCCACCCGCTGACGGCCAGCTGCAGGCAGCCGCTGATGCCGTGGCCGCTGGTGCAGCCGTCGGCGAGGCGGGCGCCGTAAAGGATGATGACGCCGCCGAGGAAGGCCGCGATGAGGCGCTTGGACTTCGAAGGTCCGAAGCTCTCGGTCCAGACGGCGGAGTCCGCCGAGAACTTGAACACCCCGCACAGCAGGGCGCTGAGGAACGCGCCGAGCACCGTGCCGACGAGGAAGAGCGTGCTGTAATCCCAGGTCGGGAACGCGGTCTTGGCCCAGTAGGTATTGGCCGCGACTTTATCCGCGCCGAGGATCGGCATGGCGCAGGCGCCGGAGGCCTGGGCGAGTCCGGTGGACATCCCGAGCGGCTTGTTCGCGAGCGAGAAAGTGAGGATGCTGAGCAGGCCGATCAGCGCCCCGACGAGGTAGGGGTTCCAGCGAGGGTTCTTCATGGGGTGAGGAGAAGATGAACGATGAACGATGGGGGATGAAGGATGAAGTGAGGCCGAAGTAACGGTCAGGGGGCAAGTTGGCACGGTGACACGTGGGCAAGGGGCGGAACGAGTTGATCGGTTGACCCCTTGGCCCGTTGACAAGGGGAGATGGCAACCCCGTGCCCCCGTGACCACTTGTCACCTTGTACCCTCGAAGGCGAAGCCTTCGTAGGTAGGGTTGAGCGGCCCGCTCAACCGCGGCTGACCGGGCCGGTCAGCCCTACCAGGCGGTCGCTCACCGGGTTTTGACAACAGGGGCGGCTGGTCTCAATCTCGGCCTATGAAAGTCGAGAACCTGACCAAGCTCATGAGCGGTTCGTTCGTCCTCACCGGCGTGGCGTTGTCCCACTGGGTCCACCCGCAGTGGATCTGGCTCGCCGTCTTCGCCGGCGTCGGCCTGGTCCAGTCCGTCTTCACCGGTTTCTGCGTCCCGAGCTGGTGGCTGGGGCGCATCGGCTGGGTCGACGACCAAGGCGTGATCCGCCGTCCGCAGAAATAAGGACGACGCCAAGGCGGAGCCTTCGAGGGGACACGCTGGCACGGTGACACGTGGGCACGGGGTTGTGCATCTCTCCTTGCCAACTGGCCAACCGATCAACGGGTCAACTTGCGTTGGCTATCCTCTGGTCAACTGAGCCTCTGTGCCTCCGAGCCTCTTCGTGTCTCCCCTTGTCACCGCGTCACCTTGCCCACGTGACTCCTGGCTCGCTTACCCGAGCCGATTCGCCGCGCTGACAAGCGCCTTGAGGCCGGCGAGCTCGATGTTCGCGTCGACGCCGCAGCCCCAGACGGTGCGTCCGTCCTTGGACTGCAGGGAGACGTAGGCGGCGGCGGAAGATTCCGAGCCGGCGGTCAGCGCGTGCGAGCGGTAGTCCTTGAGGGAGAAGTTCGCCCAGCCCTTGGATTCGAGGGCGTGCACGAGGGCGCTGATCGGGCCGTTGCCTTCGCCGGTGAGCGTGAGGGCCTTGCCGTCGTGACGGACCTGGGCCTCGCAGCGCACGGCTTCCTTGGTGACGGGTGTCGAGCTGAACGAGACGAGTTCGAGCGGGCGGGCGACGTTGACGAAGTTCGCGCGGAAGCAGTCGTGGATCTCGGCGGGCGAGAGTTCCTTGCCCAGCTGGTCGGCGTGCTTGCCGATGAGGTTGCCGACTTCCGGGTGCATCAGCTTCGGGAGGTCGAAGCCGAACTCGCGGTCGAGCACGTAGGCGACGCCGCCCTTGCCGCTCTGCGAGTTGATGCGGATGATGGCCTCGTAAGAACGGCCGATGTCCTTCGGGTCGATGGTGAGGTAGGGGACGTCCCAGAGGGCGTCGTGGCCGATCTTACCGCGGCGATCCATGCCCTTCTTGATGGCGTCCTGGTGGGAGCCCGAGAATGCCGTGAAGACGAGGTCGCCGCCGTAAGGATGACGGTCGTGCACGCTCATGCGGGTCACGCGTTCGTAGACCTCGCGGATCGCGCCGAGGTTACGGAAGTCGAGGTGCGGGTCGATGCCGTGCGAGAACATGTTCAGCGCGACGGTCACGATGTCGAGGTTGCCCGTGCGCTCACCGTTGCCGAAGAGCGTGCCTTCGACGCGGTCCGCGCCGGCCATCAGGCCGAGCTCGGTGGCGGCGACGCCGGTGCCGCGGTCGTTGTGCGTGTGCAGCGAGACGATGGCCATCGCGCGGTCGCTGAGATGACGGCAGAACCACTCGATCTGGTCGGCGTGCGTGTTCGGCGTGCCGGCTTCGACGGTGAGCGGGAGATTCAGGATGATCTTACGCTTGGCCGAAGCCCCCCAGGCCTTGGCGACCGCTTCGCAGACCTCGAGGGCGTAGTCCGGCTCGGTGAGCACGAAGGTCTCGGGGCTGAATTCCAGCTGCCAATGGGTGTCCGGCAGGGCGTCGGTGAGCTCACGGATGAGCTTCGTGCCGTTGACGGCCATCTCGAGGACCTGGGCCTTGGACAGGCCGAAGACGATCTCGCGCTGGGCCGGGTTGGTCGGCGTGTAGAGGTGGACGATCGCGCGATGGGCGCCCTTGAGGGAATCGATCGTGCGGCGGATGAGGTGTTCGCGGGCTTGGACGAGGACCTGGACCGAGACGTCCTCCGGGATGAGTTGCTTCTCGATCAGCTCGCGGGTGAAGGCGAACTCCGTGTCGGAGGCGGAAGGGAAGCCGATCTCGATCTCCTTGAAGCCGATGCGGCAGAGCGTCTGGAAGAGCTCGTGCTTCTCCGCCACGTTCATCGGGATCGCCAGGGCCTGGTTGCCGTCGCGGAGGTCGACCGAGCACCAGCGGGGGGCCTTGTCGATGCGGGCGTCCGGCCAGCGGCGGTCCGGGAGGCGGACGGTCTCGAAGGGGCGGTATTTCTGCCGGGGGGAATCCATGGCGGGCGAAGGTCGGATGGTGGGAAAGGAGGGAAGGGCTGGCGAGCGTGGGTTTGGGCCCCTGAAAGCAAAAAACCCACCCGGAAGTCCGGGTGGGTTTTTTCGCAAAGGCGCGAGACCCGGACTTAGGCGTCAGGCTTGGTCTTCGGAAGCTTGGTCACGCGCTTCAGGTCCTTGACCGTGCCGCGCTTCTTGAGCAGTTCCACGCGCTCGAAGCGCTTGAGGACGTTACGCTTCGCTCCGGAGGAGGAGGCGCTGGACTTGAAACTGTTGTGCTGGGTCATGGCCGTAAGGTGGGTGGAAGTTTGGAGAAAAGGGGTGGATGGGGCGGGGGCAAGGGGAAAAGCGGTCAAAATACCGACTTTGCCCCTTTCTCCGCCGCTTTCGCCCCTCAGGCATGCTTGAGCATGCCCTTCACCACATGGCCTTCGACGTCGGTCAGGCGGAACTGGCGGCCCTGGTAGCGGAAGAGGAGCCCCTCGTGATTGATCCCGAAGAGGTGCATCAGGGTGGCCTGCATGTCGTGGATGTGGACCCGGTCCTTGGTGATGTTCCAGCCGAAGTCGTCGGTCGCGCCGTGGACGTAACCCGGCTTCACGCCGCCGCCGGCGAGCCACCAGGAGTAGGCGCGGCCGAAGTGGTCGCGTCCCTGGAGCTTGCCCTCCTTGTTGGTCTGACCGAACGGCGTGCGTCCGAATTCGCCGCCCCAGACGACGAGCGTATCGTCGAGGAGCCCGCGCTGCTTGAGGTCCTTGACGAGCGCCGCGCTGGCCTGGTCGGTGTCGAGGCATTGCTGGGCGAGCTGCCCGCTGAAGAGGTTGCCGTGCTGGTCCCAGCCGGAGTGCATGAGCTGGGTGAAGCGGACGCCGCGTTCGGCGAGACGCCGGGCGATGAGGCAGTTATTGGCGAACGTGCCGGGCTTGAGGACGTCGGGTCCGTACATCTCGAGGACGGACTTCGGCTCGTTCCTGAAGTCGAGCAGGTCGGGCACCGAAGCCTGCATGCGGAAGGCCATCTCGTATTGCGAGATGCGGGTGTCGATCTCGGGGTCGCCGACCTCGCCGAAGTGGGCGCGGTTGAGCGCCTGCATGTCGTCGAGCATCGTGCGACGCGCTTCGCGGCTGACGCCCGCGGGGTTGTTGACGAAGGGCACCGGATCGCCCACGCCCCGGAAGCGTACGCCCTGGTGCTTGCCGGGCAGGAAGCCGTTGGACCAGTAGTGTTCGAAGAAGAGCTGGCCGCAGGTCTTGGCGGCGTCGGAGGACGTCATCACGACGTACGCGGGCAGGTCCTCGTTCATCGTGCCGAGTCCGTACGAGAGCCAGGCGCCCATCGAAGGGCGGCCGGGGATCTGCGAGCCGGTCATGAAGAACGTCACGCCGGGCGCGTGGTTGACCGCCTCGGTGTTCATCGAGCGGACGACGCAGAGCTCGTCGGCGATCGCGCCGGTGTAGGGCAGCATCTCGCTCATCTCGATGCCGCTCGAACCCCACTTCCTGAAGGGCTTGAGCCCCGGCGTCGCGATGTATTTCGCGTAGCCGCTCGACATCGTGGAGAGGCGCGTGTCGCCGCGCACGCTGGCGGGGATCTCCTCGCCGGCCATCTTGGCGAGCATCGGCTTGGGGTCGAAGAGGTCGACGTGCGAAGGGCCGCCGCCCTGCCAGAGGCAGATCATGCGCTTGGCCTTGGGCGCGAAGTGGGGTAGGCCGGGGAGCGCGCCGACGGGATTCGTCGCGGCCTTGAGGTCGCGGGCGAGGAGCGAGGCGAGGGCGACCGAGCCGATGCCCTGGACGCCGGCGCTGAGGAAGCTGCGGCGCGTCAGGCGCTCGCGCCATTCGGAAGGAGAGAGTTCGGAGTCCATGGGGTTCAGTCGCGGGTGACGGCGGCGTCGAGGTTGTAGAGGGCGAGGCAGGTCGCGGTGAGCGCGGCGTGTTCGGCGGCGGGGATCGCCGCGTCGCGCGGGCTCTCGCCGACGGCGAGGAGCGCATCGGCGGCCTTGGCGTCGGCGGCATAGACCGCGCGCTGGTTGGCGAGCATCTTGGCGAGCAGGGTCGGCTCGGCGCCGGCCGGGGCGCGGCCGAGCACGAGGGCGAAGGCGCGGGCGAGGCGGGCCTCATCGGTCGGCTGCTCCTTCGTCACGCGCTGGGCGAGCACGCGGGCGGCCTCGACCCAGGTCGGGTCGTTGAGCATCGTGAGCGCGTGCAGGGGCGAGGAAGTGACCGCCGTGCGCACGCGGCAGGTCTGGCGGGCCGAGCTGTCGAACATGTTCACCGGAGCGATGGTGCGACGCCAGAAGGTGTAGAGCGAACGACGGTAGAGGTCGGCGCCCTTCGACTGCGGGTAGGTGAAGTCGCGCTCCTTCGTGATCGCGAGGCTCTCCCAGGGGCTGTCGGGCAGGTAAGGGTAGACCGGCACGCCGCCGACCTTGGGGGCGAGCAGTCCGCTGGCGCTCAGGGCGACGTCGCGGAGGATCAGCGAAGGCAGGCGGAGGCGCGGGGCTCGGGCGAGCAGGCGGTTCTCGGGATCCTTCTGGAGGTGTTCCTTGGTGACGCGGCTGGATTGGCGGTAGGTCTTGCTCGTCACGATCAGGCGCTGGAGGGCCTTGGTCTTCCAGCCGGATTCGCGGAACTCGACCGAGAGCCAGTCGAGCAGTTCCTGGTGCGTCGGGCGGTCGCTCTGCACGCCGAGGTCCTCGGAGGTGCGGACGATGCCGAAGCCGAAGAAGTGCTGCCACTGGCGGTTGACCTGCACGCGGGCGGTCAGCGGGTGTTCGGGACGGAAGAGCCACTGCGCGAGGCCGAGGCGGTTCTTCGGCGCGTCCTTCGGCAGGGGCGGCAGGAAGCCTGGCGCGTCGAACGTGACCTTCTCCTTCTTCGAGAGGTAGGCGCCGCGGTCGAGGACATGGGTGTCGCGCCGCTGTTCGTCGTTCATCACCATCACGCGAGGCAGGATGTCGCTCCGGTAGCCGTCGAGGAGCATCTTCGCCTTGTCGATCTGCTGCAGCGCGGGGATCTTCTTCCGGTCTTCGGCGAAGACGTTCTTGTTATAGTGCTCGCGGAGCTTCTTGGTCTCGGCGGCGGTGCGCTTCTTGTCCGGGGCGAGCAGGGCCTCGACTTCCTTGGGCAGCATGCCCTTGTCTTTCGTCGGTCTGGCCAGCCAGGCTTCGAAGGCCTTGGTCTGATGGGCGGAGAAGTCCTTGTTCAGACGGTCGAAGTCGGCCTGCAGCTTCGCGAGCTCGGCCGCCTGTTCGGGCGAGGGGGCTTCGATGACCGCGCCGTCGAGGCGGAAGCGGCTCCGTCCGCCGGTCTGCGTCGGGCCGCCGCTCGGGGTGCCGCGTTCCTTCACCTGGTTGAAGGCGTCGAGCCACTGGTAGTAATCCTTCTGCGTGATCGGATCGTATTTATGGTCGTGGCACTGCGCGCAAGCGACCGTGAGGCCCAGCCACGTGGTCGTCGTGCTTTCGACGCGGTCGAAGAGGCTCACGAAGCGCTGTTCCTCCGGGATGTTGCCGCCTTCGCCGTTGAGGATGTGGTTGCGGTTGAAGGCCGTGGCGATCTTCTCCTCGGGGCCGGCGCCCGGGAGCAGGTCGCCCGCGAGCATCTCGGCGCTGAGGCGGTCGAACGGCTTGTCGGCGTTGAGGTTCTTCACCAGCCAATCTCGCCAGACCCATTGGAAGGTGTCGCCATCCTGTTGGAAACCGTTGCTGTCGGCGTAGCGCGCGGCGTCGAGCCAGGGGAGCGCCATGCGTTCGCCGTAGTGCGGCGAGGCCATGAGGCGGTCGACCTGCTTCTCATAGGCGTCGGGGCTCTGGTCCGCGAGGAAGGCGGCGGTCTCCTCGGGCGTGGGCGGCAGGCCGGTCAGGTCGAGCGAGAGCCGGCGGAGCAGGGTGGCCCGCGGGGCTTCGGGCGAAAGGGTCAGGCCGGCCTTGGCGAGCTTCTCGGCCACGAAGGCGTCGACGGGATGCTTCTCGCCGTTGGCGGGCAGGGCGGGGCGGACGGGGGTGACGTACGCCCAATGCTGCTTATACTCCGCGCCTTCGGCGATCCAGCGTCTGAGGATCTCTTTCTGGGCGGCGCTGATCGTACGGTGCGAATCCGGCGGCGGCATCACTTCGTCGGAGTCGGTCGAGACTAGGCGCTTGATGAGCTCGCTGGCCTCGGCGTCGCCGGGGACGAAGGCTTTCTTCTCCAGCGCGGCTTCGCGGACGTCGAGGCGCAGCTTGGCCTTGCGCTTGTTGCCGTCGGGGCCGTGGCAGTAGAAGCAGTTCTCGGACAGGATCGGACGGACGTCCTCGTTGTAGTCTACCTTCGCGCCGACGGCGGGCAGGGCGGCGAGGAGCGCGGCGAGAAGGGGGCTGATCCGGGGCATGGGGAGATTTTAACAGTTAAGTGCCGACGGAGGAATGGTCGGGGGCGATGGCTAGGTTGTAGAATACAACCTTAGGGTGGTTTACAGACAGCCCTGGCTACCGATGGTTTCAATCACCGACAGAACCTTCTCTGTCGGCGGGTGGAATCACGCTACAATTTGGTGGAAAAGGATAACCCTCCTTGCTTTGGGGTTGCTGGCAAGGCCGGGGCGGGTGTCATTCCGATGAGTGCGCCTTCTGGACCGCTATATCCTCGCCGAATGGGCCAAGGTCTTCGCCTTGGCCTTGCTGAGTTTCGTGGGCCTGATGCTGCTTTCGGACGGGTATAACCGGATTCCCGAGTTCCTGGCCCTCGATGCGGGTTGGGGCACCATCATCGCTTACTTGCTGCTCGGTCTGGTCCGGAATCTCTCCCTGCTCATCCCGATTTCCCTCCTGATCTCGGTCATCTTCGTCCTGGCGACCATGAACCGGAACCAGGAGATCGCCGCCTGCCGCGCCGCCGGCATCGGCATGGGTCGGCTGACCGCTCCGCTCTGGGCCGTGGGCGGCCTCCTCGCCGGCCTGCTGGCGCTGCTCAACGCCGTGCTCGTGCCCGATGCCTTGGAGGCCATGAACGCCCTCCAGGAGGAAGCCCAGTTCGCCGCACTCAAGGCCAAGGGCGGCAACGCCATTCCCCGGGGTCAGGCCTCCTCGGTCTCCTTCGAGAACGCCAAGGCCCGCCGGCTCTGGCTCATCTCCAATCTCGGCCTCAGCACCGGCCAAGCCTTCGAGGTCGTCGTGCATGCCTTCGATGCGAATCAGCGCGAGGTCCGTCGCATCTCCGCCCGCTTCGCCGAGTTCCGCAAGACGCCGCAGGGTTGGAGCTGGACCTTCCGCGAAGGCCGCGACCTCCGCTTCGATCCGGCCACCGGCTCCCTGATGGCCCAGCCGCGCTTCCAGGAGCTCACGCCGGACTTCAACGACGACCCCGAGGTTATGTTCTATTCCACGAAGGAGCCGGCCAAGCTCTCGCTGCGTGAGGTCTCCCGCTTCGTCGACCAGGCCGGCTTCAATCCCGGCGGGCCCAACGCCGCCTACGCGATGCGTTATCACGCCATCCTGTCCGTGCCGGCCATCTGCTTCATCGTCATCGCCGTCGCCATCCCGTTCTCGGTGGTGCCCGGCCGCGTCAGCCCGATGGTGGGCGTCGCCAAGACGTTCGGCCTTTTCCTCGGCTTCTACTTCCTCACTTCGTTCTGCGCCGCCTTCGGTGAGAGCGGCGCCTTGCCACCGATGGTGGCGGCGTGGATCCCGGCCACGCTCGTCGCGTGCTGGGCATTCCCGAAGCTGAAGGCCGCCAATTGATCCATGCTTAGAGCCATTCGTATCCGCCCCGGACGTCCCGTGCGCGCCCTCCGGGGGCATCCCTGGGCCTTCCTCGGCGAAGTCGAGTTCGTCGGCGAGCCGCCGGTCGACGGCGACTGCGTCGAACTGACCGATCTCAAGGGACGCTGCCTCGGCGCCGGCCTCTGGAACGGCAAGTCCCAGATCGCCTGGCGTCGCTACTCGCGCCGCCCGATCACCCTCGACGGTCCGCTGCTCGAAGAACTCGTCACCGCTTCGGTCAACCGCCGCGCCGGCAAGCCGGTCTGCCGTCTGATCTGGTCCGAGGCCGACAGCCTCCCGGGACTCGTCGTCGACCGTTACGACGACCTCATCACGATCCAGGCCCTGACCTGCGGCGTCGACCGACGGCTGGCCACGATCATCGACGTCCTGCAGCGCCTGCTGACGCCGCGCGAGATCGTCCTGCGTAACGACGCCGCGACGCGTAAGCTCGAAGGCCTGCGTCAGGAGATCCGCACGGTCTCGGGCAAGCCGCTCGAACCCGCCTGGATGGAAGTCGGCGGCGTGCAGGTGCTCATCGACCTCATGGGCGGCCAGAAGACCGGCACCTACCTCGACCAGCTCGACCAGCATCAGCACGTCGCGAAGCTCGCCCAGGGCCGCCGCGTGCTCGACGCCTTCTGCAATCAGGGCGGCTTCGGCCTCGCCTGCGCCAAGGCCGGCGCGACCAGCGTGCTCGGCCTCGACCAGTCCGAGGACGCGATCGCCGCCGCCCGCTCGGCCGCCGAGCGCAACGGCCTCAGCGCCTCCTTCGAAGTCGCCAACGTCTTCGACTGGTTCACCGAGCACCGCGAAGCGTCGTTCGACCTGATCATCCTCGATCCGCCGCCTTTCGCACGCAGCAAGGACGCCGTCGACGGCGCCCTCCGCGGTTACAAGGAACTGAACCTCCGCGCGCTCCGTCTGCTCGCCCCGGGCGGCATCCTGGCGACCTACTCCTGTTCGCACCGCGTCTCGGAAGAGATGTATCTCGAAGTCATCGAAGCCGCCGCGTCGGACGCCCGTCGCGAGGCCGTGATCCTGGAACGCACGTCCCAGCCGGCCGACCACCCGGTGCTGCTGAATTTCCCCGAGAGCCGTTATCTCAAGGGCTTCATCATCGAGATTCGGGCTTAACTCCCGGACCGCTTCCGCTTTCATCGCGTCATGATCGTCTCCCTCCGCGGCAAACTCATCGAAGCCGGCGTCCTGCGCGTCGTCATCGAGTCCTCGGGCGTGGGCTACGAGGTCAACGTGCCCGTCACGACCGCGGAGCGCCTGCCTAAGCTCGGCGCGGAAGTCTTCCTGCTCGTCCACCACGTCTTCCGCGAGGATGGCCAGGCTCTCTACGGCTTCGCCGTCGCCGAGGAACGCGAGTTCTTCAAGCTGCTCGTCGAGAAGGTCTCCGGCGTCGGTCCCAAGATGGCGCTGAACATCCTCAGCCGCCTCGCGCTGCCGATCCTGCGGGACGCGATCATCCGCGGCGACGTCGCCCTGCTTTCCCAGTGTCCCGGCGTCGGCAAGAAGACCGCCGAACGCCTCGTCATGGAACTCAAGGACAAGGTCGGCCTCGATGGCCCCGGCGTCGCGCCGGCGGCCGCCGCGACCATCGTCTCCGCGCAGCCCACGCCCGCGACGGACGCCGTCGCCGCGCTCATCGCGCTCGGCTTCAAGGCGCCGGACGCCGACAAGGGCGTGCGCGCCGCGCTGGCCAAGCTCGGCGCCGGCGCCACCGCCGATCAGTTGGTGAAGGCTGCGCTAGGGCGCTAAGGCAGAGTAGGTATTGGCGGATAGCGGTTGGCGGTTAGGATGATTCGTTTCAGGTGGCGGGTGGCAGCCCCGGGTGGCAGGTGGCGGGGAGAGCATCCAGGTCCCGGGTCTCGGCCGTCGGGACTTTGGTTCGGGTATTCAGGTACAGGTGCAGGTCCCGGGGCCGATACCCGAACCCGAACCCGTACCCGCAGCCGAGACCTGACACCCGAAAATGTCTCTCCCATCCGCTAACCGCCAACCGCTAACCGCTACGACCTATCTCTTATTTGAGCCCGAGCACATCTTCCATGCCGTAAAGGCCGGCGGGCTGGCTCTTCAGCCAGCGGGCGGCGCGGACGGCGCCCCGCGCGAAGATCTCGCGGTTGGAGGCCTTGTGCGTGAGTTCGAGGCGTTCGCCTTCGGCGGCGAAGAGGACGGTGTGGTCGCCCACGACGTCGCCGCCGCGGATGGCGTGCACGCCGATCTCGTTCAGCGGGCGTTCGCCGACCAGGCCGTCGCGGCCATGCTTGAGGGCTTCCTTCGCGAGTTGGCGCTCTTCGAGGAGGATCTTGAGGAGCGTCTCGGCGGTGCCGGAGGGCGCGTCCTTCTTGAGGCGGTGGTGCATCTCGAGCACTTCGACGTCCCAGCGGCCGGCGTCGGCGAGCGAGCGGGCGGCTTGGCGGACGAGCGCGTTGAGGAGCGTGACGCCGACGGAGTAGTTGCCGGCCCAGACGACCGGGAGGCCTTTGATGGCGGCGTTGATCGCGGCCTTCTCTTCGGCGGTGTGGCCGGTGGTGCCGATCACGAGCGGCTTCTTGTGCCGGGCGCAGAGCTGCGCGACGGCGAGCGTCGCGGAGTGGAAGGAGAAGTCGATGACCACGTCGGCGGCGCCGATGTGCGCGGCGATATCGTCGCCCTGGTCGACGCCGGCGGCGATGACGGCCTTCTCGGAGGCGGCCACGTGGGCGATGGCGAGGCCCATGCGGCCCTTGGCGCCGTTGAGGAGGATGCGGATAGGCTGGCTCATCGGAGGGAGGCGAGGGTGGCGTCGGCGACCTTCTCGACGAGGAGGCGGTTGGCCTCGGACATCTCGCAGAGGGGCAGTCGGACTTCGTCCGAACGGATGATGCCGGCGCGCATCATGCAATGCTTCACGGGCACCGGGTTGGGTTCGACGAAGAGGGTCTTGAAGATCTCGGCGAGCCGGTCGTGCAGGACCTTCGCTTCGGCGAACTGCTTCGTGCGCGCGAGCTTGGCGAGCTTGGCCACCGGGCCGGGGATGAGGTTCGAAGCGACCGAGACGATGCCTTGGGCACCGACTTCGGCGAAGGGCAGGGTCAGGGAATCGTCGCCGCTCAGGACGATGAATTCCGGATCGGCTTCGCGCACGAGACGCGCGGCCTTCTCGACCTGGCCGCCGGCTTCCTTGATGCCGATGATGTTCGGATACTTCTTCCGGAGGCGCAGGGTGGTCTCGACGGTGATCTCGATGCCGCAGCGGCCCGGGATGGAGTAGAGGATGATCGGCTTGGCGGTGGCCTCGGCGAGGACCGCGAAGTGGCGGAACAGGCCTTCCTGGCTGGGCTTGTTGTAATACGGGGCGACGAGCAGGAAGGCGTCGGCGCCGGCTTCGTCGGCGCGCTGGGTCAGGTCGAGGGCTTCGGTCGTGGCGTTGGAGCCCGTACCGGCCATGACCGGGACGCGGCCGGCGGCGAACTCGACCGTCTGGCGGATGACTTCGATATGCTCGTCGTAATCGAGGGTGGGGGACTCGCCCGTGGTGCCGACGGCGACCAGGCCGTCGATGCCCTCCTTGATCTGGAATTCGACCAGCTTCTTCAGGTCATCCCAGGCCACCGCTCCGTCGAGGAAGGGGGTGACCAAGGCCGTATGGGCTCCCACGAAAGCGCGGGGGCCGAAAGGACGGCGGGAAGGGCTGGAACCGGTCGAGGACATTGCGGCGTGAAGTGACCCCCGAACCAACCGCCCCGTGACGAAAGAGACAAACCCAAAAACCCCGCCCAGCGGGCCTGACCCCGCTTAAGGGGCCGGACCGACGAGGATTCGGTTGTTTTCCGTGTCCGTCACGTAGAGGCGTCCGTCGGGTCCGATGCGGGCGCCATGCGGGCGATTGAGCTGCGTGCCGGCCCAATCCGCGCCGACGGCGGAGCCCTTCTTGCCGTTGCCGACGATCGTGCGGATGGTCTGCTTGATCGGGTCGAAGAGGCGCAGGCAGTGGTTCTCCGTGTCGAGGATGAGCACGTTGCCCTTGGCGTCCATCGTCACGTATTTCGGACCGCGCATCGTCGCCTCGGCGGCGGGGCCGTCGGTGGCGGGACCGGCCTTGCCGGCCTTGTTCACGACCACGTTGAGCTTGCCGTCCTTGATCGCCACGAGCGCATTGCCGCCGCGCAGCAACGCGTAGACCGTACCGTCCTTCGCCACGCAGGTCGCGCGCACGTCACCCATCGGGGAGTTGAGCGCGTCATCGCCGTCCTTCGGCAGGCCGCGCTTACCATTGCCTGCGAGGGTCGTGACCACGCGGGTCTTGAGGTCGATGCGGCGCACCCGATGGTTACCGATGTCGGCGATGGTCATGAACGCGCCGTCCGGGCTGAGCGTGCCGCACATCGTGATATTGAACTGCGCCTGCTCGGCCGGGCCGCCGTCGCCGCCGAAACCAGCCTTGCCCGTGCCCGCGAAGAGCGTCGCGACGTGCGTCTGCGGATCGAGGCGGACGATGCGGTGCTGGAAACTATCGGCGAGGTAGATAGCGCCATCCGGGGCGATGGAGATATCGTGCATGCCGTCGTAGACCGCCGGCGCGAGGTCGAGTCGCTTGGCCGGGTCCGGGAGTTTCGGCGCCTTCCCCGTGCTGTTCCACTTCACGCCGGAGATGTAGTCGAGCTTGCCGCCGTGCCATTTGAAGACGCGGTTGGCCGGCTGGAATTCGACGCCGTAAGCGTCGCCCTGGGCGTCGAAGGCGATGCTGAAGGGCTCGTGCAGGTCTTCGGCGCCGGGGACCTTGACGACTTCGATGGTGGCGAACGCCGCGGCGGCGCCGGCGAGCAGGGGGACGAGACGGGAGAGCATGCGCCGTTCATACTTTCCGCCGGCCGATGTTCAAGCCTCGGCGGGAAAATGGTTCGACCTCGGGCGGGGCGCCTCCACCTTGGGTTTCCTCCCGTGCCTGTCCCGCTTCCATTGATCGTCCGCGAGCTCGGCGGCGCCGGCGCGCCCCTCGTGGTGTTGCACGGCCTGCTCGGTTCGTCCCGCAACTGGCAGTCCGCCGGCGTGGCCCTCGCCGAAAGCGGTCATCGCGTGCTCGCGCCGGACCTGCGTAATCATGGTGCGTCGCCTTGGGGGGATGATTGTTCCTACGCCGCGCTGGCCACGGACGTCATCGCGTTGCTCGACCGTCTCGCGCTCGGCCCCGTGCACCTCGTCGGCCACAGCATGGGCGGCAAGGCCGCGATGCGGCTCGTGATGGACCGGCCCGACCTCGTCGCGCGCCTCACCGTCGTGGACATCGCCCCGCGCGCGTATTCCGACCGCGTGCGCGTCGAGTTCGCCGCGATGAACGCCTTGGATCTCGCGTCGGTGAAGTCGCGAAAGGACGCCGAGGAAAAGCTCACCGCCCAGGTTCCCGAGTGGGGCATGCGTCAGTTCATCCTCACTAATCTTGGTCAGGACGCTGCCGGACGCTGGGGCTGGACCGTGAACCGCGAGGCCCTCACGAATTCGCTGCCGGAGATCCTCGGTGATCCGCTGGCCGCGGGTGAGGTCTGGGACGGACCGACGCGTTTCCTGCGCGGCGGGAAGTCGGATTACGTCCGCGACGAGGACTTCGCGACGATCCGCGCGCACTTCCCGCAGGCGGACGTCGTCACGCTCCCGGACAGCGGACACAATCCGCACTTCGAGGCGCGGGCCGGGTTCGTCGAGGCGACGCTCGCTTAAGCCCGCAGGCTTCGCCGCCGGAAGTAAAGCGCGCCGCCGACGAGCAGGATGAGCAGGCCGAGCATCAGGCCGGCGCAGATGAGGGCCATCCTCACGCGGGAGACCGCCGGCTTGGCTTCATGCGCTTGGATGAGCGGGGATTCGTCGCCCGCGACCATCATCACCCAGCGGGCCTTCGCGCCCGGCTTGGTCTCGTCGACGAGCCAGAGCAGCACCGTGTGGGGGCTCTCGTCGGGCAGGCGGAGGATGAAGTTGCGCGGGTCGGGCGTCCAGCGCCACTCCGCGCTTTCCAACTTATAAGACTTCGCCAGTTCCTCGGCCGTGTGTTGGAACGGCGAGTCCAGGTCGAGCTTCGTGGCCGACGAGAAATCCGGTTCCCCCGTCGCTTCCTTGAGCGCGAAGCTGTCCTTCCCGGTCGACACCGTGAAGAGCCGATCGACGGCCTTCGCGAGCTCCGCGCGTTCGCGGATGTTGAAGTTGCCTTCCAGGTCGGCGGTCACCTTGAGCGAGCAGGTGCCGTCCGCGTGCAGGGTCAGGCGGCTGAGGAGCACCTCGCCATTGTGGGCCGAGACGAACAAGGGGAGCACGAGGGCTCCCCAGGTCAGGACCAGCTGGCGCAGCGCGCGGATCACTGGCGGTTCCAGCGCAGCACGCGACCGAAGATGTTCCACTCGGTCTCGAGGATGTTGCCGGCGTTGTCGAAGGTGATGCCGTGGGGCGAGGTCACGACGCCTTCGCGCCAGTCGGCCGGAGCGACCTTCGGGGTGTTGGTCTGGCCCTTGGTGTCGTTGGCGCCGAGCGCGGCGACCATCTGGCCTTCCTTGTTCCAGACCGAGACGCGGCCGGCGATCTCGGCGACGCACATCAGTTCGCCGTGGAAGGAGGCGGAAGAAGGATTACGCAGACCCTTGTTGGCGATCATCTGCGGGTTGGTGCCGTCGAGGTCGACGTGGAACATGCGGTTGTTGCCGCGGTCGAGGCAGAGCAGGCGGGCCGGACTGAAACGCGTGTCGACGAAGACCTTGTGGGTGTTGGCAAAGCCCTTGCCGTCCACGACCTGCGTCGGGCCGCCGAAGACGGACTTGAACTTGCCGTCGGCGCCGAAGACGAAGACCCAGCTCTTGCCGTAGCCGTCGACGACGTAGATGTCGCCGTTCGGGGCGACGTCGCAGCTCGTGAGCTTCAGGGCGTTGACGGGCTTGCCTGCCTTGTCCTTGCCCGTGCCCTTGTCAGCCGGGAAGGCGTCGGGCTTGATCTCCATGACGACCGTGCCGTCGAGCCTGGCCTTGATGAGGCGCTGCTCGGCGAGCACCGTGCCGTAGAGGAACTCACCGTCGGCGGACTTGCGGATGACGAAGCCGTGGAGCGACATCGGCAGCGCGAGGGTCTTCAGGTATTTGCCGTCCTGGCCGTAGACCTGGATGCCGGCGTCCTTCTCCTGGACGCTGACGTAGATGAGGCCGGCGGAATCGACGGCGATCTCGCCGTGGCCGTTGCCGATGGTGGCCTTGCCGGGAGGCGTGCCGAGGAAGTTGGGGGCCAGCTGATACTTCACTTCGGCGGCGGAGGCGGAGAGGGCGGTCACGGCGAGGAGGGCGAGGATGCGGAGGGTGGGCATGGGTTCAGAGGAGGGGTAGGGATAGGGGAAGGGGTAGGGGTGGGACCGTCGGGAGGCAAATGGATTTCGGCAGACCCGTTTTCATATTCGGCATCGCTCTGTGATTGTCTCTGCTGTCCCCACCCCTATCCCTACCCCTACCCCTCACATGAAATCCCTCCGTCTCCTCGCGGCGCTCGCCGCCCTCGTCGTCTCGGCCTCCGCCGCCGAAGTGAAACTCGAATCCGCCTTCAACGGCAAGGACCTCTCCGGCTGGAAGACCTCCGGCTCCGACTCCTTCTGGACCGTGGCCGACGGCGTCCTCACCGGCGTGAACGACACCGCCTTCAAGGACTACAAGAAGGGCAACATGCTTTACACCGAGAAGTCCTACCAGGATGTCGTCATCGAGTGCGAAGTCCGCTTCAGCGGCGAGATCGACAGCGGCATCATGGTCCGCAAGGACGCCGCCGGGAAGAAGGACATCCAGATGCAGATCGGCGTGTCCCGCTCCCTCAAGAAGGACATGACCTGCACGTTCTACGTCGGCAAGTACCCCGAAGCCGGCTGGGCCCCGAAGGTCCCGGCGCTCTGGAAGAACGACGACTGGAACAAGATCCGTTTCCAGGCCAAGGGCGACACCTACACCGTCTGGCTCAACGGCGAGCAGGTCTCCAACTACGTCGACGCCGGCTATCCGAAGGCCGCTCCGGTCGGCCTCCAGGTGCACGGCGGCGTGAAGATGAAGGTCGAATACCGCAATATCTCGATCGGCGAGATCAAGTAAGCCATAGCGCCGTTTCGGTCCGAAAGGGCGGGAGCCATCCCGCCCTTTTTCATTGGGGGGAAGGCGGCCGCATGCTTAATCGGAGCATGCCTTCGTCGCTGCCTCGCCGCCGATTCCTGCGTCAGCTCGCGCTCGGCGTCGCCGTCGCGCCGTTCGTCGGCTGCGTCTCGCGCCGCGAAGGCCTCGAGGTCGGCGTCATCGCCGATCCGCAGTATGCGGACATCCCGGACCGCGGTACGCGCGCCTATCGCGCGTCGGTCGCCAAGCTCGGCGCCGCGGTCGAACATTTCAACCGGCGCCCGCTCGATTTCTGCGTCAACCTCGGCGACACCATCGACCGCGAGTGGCGGAGCTACGACGCGATCCTGGCGCCGCTCGCCGTCTCGCGCCACCGGTGGGAGCACGTCCTCGGAAACCACGATTTCTCCTTGCTGGACGGGGAGAAAACGCAGGTCGACGCCCGGTTGGGCATCGCCAAGCGCCACCGTTTCTTCGACCGACCCGGCTTCCGTTTCGTCGTCCTGGACACCGGCGCCGTGAGCACGTATGCGTCCATCGCCGGCACCGAGGCGCGCAGGGAGGCCGTCGCGGAACTCGCCCGCGTCAAGGCGCGCAAGCTTCCGCAGGCGCAGGATTGGAACGGCGCCGTCGGGCCGAAGCAGCTCGCGTGGTTCGAAGGCGTCGCGGCCGACGCCTCACGCCGCGGCCTCAAGGTCGTCGTGTTCGCCCATCATCCCATCGCCCCCGTCGGCGCTTACGATGCCTGGGATGCGACCGAAGTCCTGGCCGTCCTAGGGCGTCACCGGAACGTCGTCGCCTGGTTCAACGGCCATCATCACGCGGGCGGCTTCGCCCAGGTCGAAGGGCTCCCCTGCGTGACTTTCCATGGCATGGTCGAGACCCCGGATCGCAATGCCTTCGCCACCGCCCAGTTCCTGGCGGACCGGGTCATCCTGACTGGAAACGGTCGGGAGCCCTCAAGGGAGTTGATTTTCAGATCTTAATGAATTGAATCAGTCATTTGGGTGGCTTATCGACGCTTTTCAGTCAATTGCGGACTGTCGGCGTATATAGGCGAAATCTGCATATTTATTCGCAACCTAGCGGTCTTCCAACTGTCTGAAAGGCAACCCCTGACAGACCATGAAACTCCACCGCAACTGCGAAGGAAATCACCCGGACGTTCTCTCCGCCCTGAGTCGCCGCGACTTCATGCACATCGGCATGATCGGCACGCTCGGCCTGAGCCTCCCCAACATGCTCCGCCTCCAGGGCGCGGAGATCCCCGGCGTCGAGTCCTTCAACGCGATGGCGGACTCCGTCATCCACATCTACCTGCCCGGCGGCATGGCGCAGCACGAGTCCTGGGATCCTAAGCCGTTCGCCTCGCCTGACTACCGCGGACCGTACACGCCGATCAAGACCTCCGTCCCCGGCGAATACGTCGGCGAGAAGTTCGTCAACATCGCGAAGATCATGAACAAGCTCACCGTCGTCCGTTCGATGACGCACGGCGAGGCGGCCCACGAGCGCGGCACGCACAACATGTTCACCGGCTACCGTCCGAGCCCCGCGATCAAGTTCCCGAGCTACGGCTCCGTCATCTCGCACGAGCAGGGTTCGCGAAACAACCTGCCGCCCTACGTCGTCGTCCCCAGCCAGACCATCCCCGAGCAGGGCACCGGCTACATGAGCAGCGCCTTCGGTCCGTTCGCGCTCGGCAGCGATCCGGCCGACAAGGGTTTCGCCGTCCGCGACCTCCTCGCCCCGAAGGACGTCACCACGCAGCGCTTCGACCGCCGCCGCAACATGCTGGCCGCCGTCGACGAGCACTTCCGCGCCACCGAGAAGTCCGACGCCATCGGCGCCATGGACAGCTTCCAGCAGGCCGCCTACGGCCTCGTCAGCAGCGCCAAGGCCCGCGAAGCCTTCGACCTCTCGAAGGAGTCCGACAAGCTGCGCGACGAATACGGCCGCAATACCGCCGGCCAGCGTTTCCTCCTCGCCCGACGCCTCGTAGAGGCCGGCGTCCGCATGGTCTCCGTCACCTTCGGCGGCTGGGACCACCACTCGAACATCAAGGGCGCCTTCGACGGCCAGGCCCCGCAGTTCGACCAGGCCTTCGCCCGCCTCATCACCGACCTCCAGGACCGCGGCATGCTCAAGCGCACCCTCGTCCTCGTCAGTTCCGAGTTCGGCCGCACGCCGAAGATCAACGGCACCAACGGCCGTGACCACTGGCCGCGCGTCTTCTCCGTCGCCATGGCCGGCGGCGGCGTGAAGGAAGGCTACATCCACGGCGCCTCCGACGCCCTCGGCGGCGAACCCGACCGCGACGCGGTCGGCCCGGAAGACCTCGCCAAGACCATGTACCGCGTCCTCGGCATCAACGCCGAGAAGCGCATCATGTCCGAAGGCGGACGCCCGATCGACATCGTCAACGGCGGTCGCGTGATGACCGACTGGCTGGCCTGAACCGGCGCCTGACCCCCATCCGCCCGCCGGTCCGGCGCGGCGGGCGGGCCGCGCCCCGCTTTCCTGACCCATGAAGTTCCGTCTCCTTTCCGCGCTCCTCCTCGTCCCGCTCGCCGCGTGGGCGGCCTACCCCGACATGTCGGCGCTCAAGCCGCACGGGGGCCAGATCGGCGCCGACGTGAAGCTGACCATCACCGGCGCGCGCCTCGACGACTTCGAGGACCTGCTGTTCTACACGCCCGGCTTCAAGGTGAAGAGCGTCGAGAGCCGCGCCGCGAACAAGGTCGAGCTCACCCTGTCCATCGACAAGTCCGTCCGTGCGGGCAACCACGTCATGCGCGTCCGCACGAAGTCCGGCGTCTCGCACATGCGCCAGTTCTTCGCGAGCCCCTACCCGAACGTCGAGGAGAAGGAGCCCAACAGCGAGTTCGCCGGCGCCCAGGTCATCGCCCTCAACCAGACCGTCGAAGGCGTCGTGCTCGCCGAAGACGTCGACTACTACAGGTTGTCCGTCAAGAAGGGTCAGCGCATCGGCGTCCAGGTCGACGGCCTGCGCCTCGCCACCATCCCGCAGGGCGCGATGGACCCTTACGTCGCCATCCTCGACAAGGACCGTTTCGAGAAGGCCGCTTCCGACGACACGATCCTGCACCGCCAGGACGGCTATTGCTCCTTCACCGCCGAATACGACGGCGACTACTACGTGATGGTGCGCGAGTCCTCCTACCGCGGCTCGGCTAACTCTTTCTACCGCCTGCACGTCGGCGACTTCCGCCGTCCGGACGCGATCTACCCCGCCGGCGGCAAGCTCGGCTCCAAGCTCACCGTCCGCTTCCTCGAGCCGCGTGACTCCTTCGCCGAAGAAGTCACGCTGCCTGCGGAGGACGATCCCGAGTTCGTGCTCTACCCGAAGTCGCAGCCGCCCGCGCCCTCCGGCAATCTCTTCCGCCTGTCGACCGTCGACAACACCCTCGAAGCCGAGCCGAACGACGTGGCCGAGCAGGGCACCGCGGCCGCCGAGGCCACGGCTTTCGCCCTCAACGGCATCATCGGGAAGCCCGGCGACGTCGACTTCTTCCGCGTGCCGCTGAAGAAGGGCCAGGTCTTCGAGTGCCGCGCCCTCGCGCAGATCCTCGGTTCGCCGCTCGACCCGGTCGTCACCGTGCTCAGTCCCAAGGGCGGCTCCCTCGCGAACAACGACGACGGCGGAGGCATGCGCCGCCTCGACTCCCGCTTCAAGTTCACGGCCGCCGCCGACGGCGTCTATACGGTGCGCGTCACGGACCACCTCGAGCGCGGCGGCGCCAATTTCGTCTACCGGATCGAGATGGTGGCCTCGCAGCCGAGCCTGACCTTCGCCTCCCCGGATTACACCGTCAACGACACGAGCTACCGTCAGTTCCTGGCCGTGCCGAAGGGAGGCCGCATGGTGCTGCTCGAGAACTTCACCCGCAACGGCGTCAGCGGCGACTATCGTTTCGAACTCAAGGGACTGCCCGCCGGCGTGAAACTGCTCGAAGACGCCGCCCCGGGCGACCTGCCCGGCGTTCCGCTCGTGCTCGAAGCCGCGGCCGACGCGCCCCACGGCGGCGCCATCGTGACTCCGCTGCTCCTGCCGAAGGATCCGGCCAACACGGTCGTCGGCCGGATGCGCCGTACGTACGACATCGTCCGCATCGGCAACGTCATCTACTACCAGGGAATCGAGGACCAGCTCCCCGTCGCCGTGGTCGACGAGGCGCCTTATTCCCTGGAGATCGAGGCCCCGAAGACCCCGCTCGTGCGTAACGGCATCTTCAACCTCAAGGTCGTCGCCAAACGCAAGGAAGGCTTCAAGGGCGCCATCCGCGTCTTCATGTGCTGGACGCCTCCCGGCGTCTCTTCGCTCGGCGAGAAGACCATCGCCGCCGAAGCCACCGAGTGCGAGTTCCAGCTCAGCGCCAACGCCAACGTGGACACCAAGCCCTGGAAGTTCGTCGTCCAAGGCGAAGCCGACGCCGGCAAGGGCCGCGTCTACAACGCCTCGCCGTTCGCCGTGCTGACGACCGAGGCGCCTTACGTCGCCGCCAACGCGATCCCGCTCACCGCGATGGAGATCGGCACTCCCGGCGTGATGGCCACCAACTTCGAGGTCCAGCGTCCGTTCGAGGGCGAAGCCGTCGCCCAGCTCGTCGGAGCGCCCGACACCATCCGCATCGCGCCGATCAAGGTCACCAAGGACACGAAGGAACTCCGCTTCACCGTGGAGACCGATGAGAAGTCCCGCGTCGGCAAGACCGCCAACATGTTCGTGCAGGTCGACATCCCGACGGGCCAGGGCCTCGCCACGCACCGCATCGCCCTCGGCTCCACGCTCCGTCTCGATGCGCCCCGCAAGGCCGCGCCGGCGCCGGTCGCCAAGGCCGCGGCCCCCGCCGCCGGCAAGCCGGCCGCGCCCGCCGCCGCGCCCGCCCCGGTCGTCCTTTCCCGGCTTGAGCAGCTCCGCCTCAAGAACGAAGCCCCCAAGAACTGATTCTTCCCCATGTCTTTCCGTCGTCTCCCGCTCTTCGCCATCCTCGCCGCCGGCCTGACCGCCGTCGCCGACGCCGCGCCCGTCGCCTTCGACGAGGTCCGCGCGATCTTCGAAGGCAAGTGCCTCGAGTGCCACAATCCGGACAAGACCAAGGGCAAGCTGCTCATGACCACCCGCGAGGGTTTCCTCAAGGGCGGCGAGAGCGGCGCCGCGCTCATCGGCGTGGACGCGGACAAGAGCGAGCTCGTGAAGCGTCTCGTCCTGCCGAAGGACCATGACGACCTGATGCCGCCGAAGGACGGCCCCCTGCCGGCCGCCGAGATCGACGTCATCCGCCGCTGGGTCGCCGAAGGCGCCGCCTGGCCCGCGGGCGTCGTGCTCGCCGCCAAGGACAAGGCCAAGGAAGAAGCCAAGGCCGAGCTCGCCCAGAAGCTGACCACCCTCGAGAAGCTCGAGATCTTCCCGGAGGCCGTCACCCTCGAGACCAAGCGCGACTTCCATCGTATCGTCGTCTTCGCCACCTTCAAGGACGCCACCACCCGCGACGTCACCGCCTTCGCGGACCTGAAGGTCGCCGACGCCAAGGTCGCCGCCTTCGACGGCTACTCCGTCCACGCCGTCGCCGACGCCGGCGCCACCGAGGTCGTCGCCGTGCTCGGCGGCCGGACCGCCCGCATCCCCGTCGCCGTCAAGGAAGGCCACAAGGACCGCGCCGTCTCCTTCCGTCAGGACGTCATGCCGGTCTTCCTGCGCGCCAACTGCAACAGCGGCGGCTGCCACGGCGCCGCCCGCGGCAAGGACGGCTTCCGTCTCTCCCTCTTCGGCATGGACCCCGACGGCGACTACGTCCGCCTGACGCGCGAGCTCATCGGCCGCCGCATCAACCTGGCGATCCCCGAGGAGAGCACGCTCGTCGAGAAGGCCATCGGGGCCGTCCCGCATTCCGGGAACAAGCTCTACGACGCCGACTCGCAGTACAACAAGACCATCCTCGAGTGGATCGCCAACGGCGCCAAGGACGACGCCCCCGGCATCGCCAAGGTCACCGGCATCGAGGTCTTCCCCAAGCAGATCGTGCTCGAAGGCAAGGACGCCACGCAGCAGATCACCGTCCGCGCCACCTATTCCGACGGCACCGACCGGGACGTGACCAAGCTGGCGCTGTTCATGTCGAACAACGACCCCGTCGCCAAGATCGACAAGGACGGCGTGGTCCGCTCCGGCGACCGCGGCGCGGCCTTCATGCTCGCCCGCTTCGACGTCTTCAGCGTCACCGCCCAGGCCATCGTCATCCCGAAGGGCCTCGTCTACGAACGGCCCAAGGTCGCCGAGGTGAACTACATCGACAAGGCGGTCAACGAACGCCTCCACCGTCTGCGCATCGTCCCGTCCGAGACCTGCACCGACGAGGAGTTCATCCGCCGCGTCTACATCGACGTGGTCGGCCTCTACCCGAAGCCGGCCGAGCTGACGGCTTTCCTGGCGGACCGGCGTCCCGACAAGCGCAAGCAGCTGGTCGAAGGCCTCCTCCAGCGCAAGGAGTTCACCGAACTGTGGGTGATGAAGTGGGCCGAGCTGCTCCAGATCCGCTCCGGCATCAACGCCGGCAACAACGCGCCGCCCTTCTACAAGAACGCGCTGCTCTATTACAACTGGCTCGCCGACGAGATCGGCAAGAACCGTCCGATCAACCGGATCGTCGTCGACCTGCTGTCCGCCAACGGCGGCACGGTGTCCGTCCCGGCCGTGAACTACTACCAGAGCGAGCTCGACCGCCTCAAGCTGTCCGAGAACGTCGCCCAGGTGTTCATGGGCATGCGCATCCAGTGCGCCCAGTGCCACAACCATCCGTTCGACCGCTGGACGATGAACGACTACTACGGCTTCAACGCGTTCTTCGCCCAGATCGGCCGCAAGAACACCGATGATCCCCAGGAGGTCATCGTCTTCAACAGCAAGGGCGGCGAGTCCCAGCACTTCCTCACCAAGAAGAGCGTGAAGCCGAAGTTCCTCGGCGGCGAGGAGCCGGACCTCAAGCCCGGCGACGACCGCCGGCGCGTGATGGCCGAATGGCTGGCCTCGCCGCGCAACCCCTACTTCGCCCGCAACATCGCCAACCTCGTCTGGGCGCACTTCCTCGGCGTCGGCGTGGTGGATCCGGTCGACGACGTCCGCGTCTCCAACCCGCCTTCCAATCCCGAGCTGCTCGACGAGCTCGCCGCCAAGCTGACGGAGTACGACTACGACGTCCGCCGCCTCGTGCGCGACATCACCGCCTCGGCCGCCTACCAGCGCAGCTCGAAGACGAACGAGTCGAACGCCGGCGACAAGCTGAACTTCGCCCGCGCCCAGGTCCGCCGCGTCCGCGCCGAGGTGCTGCTCGACGCGATCTCGCAGATCACCGAGACCCCGAACAAGTTCCAGGGCCTCCCGCTCGGCGCCCGCGCCGTGCAGATCGCCGACGGCGCCGTCTCGAACTACTTCCTGACGACCTTCGGCCGCTCCAAGCGGGAGTCCGTCGCCTCCACCGAGGTCAAGACCGACCCGAACCTCTCGCAGGCGCTCCACCTCATGAACGGCGACGCGGTCAACGAACGCATCCGCCGGGGCAAGGTCGTCGAGAACCTCATCGCCGCCGGCAAGAAGGACGACGAGATCGTCACCGAACTCTTCTTGCGCGTCTTCGGCCGTCAGCCCCGCGAGCCTGAGCGCAAGTCCATCGCCGCCGCCGTGGCCGCCGACCCGGCCAACCGTCAGATCGTCCTCGAGGACGCCTTCTGGGCGCTGATGAACTCCAAGGAGTTCTACTTCAACCACTGATCTCCGCCGTCCGCATGGCCGCCGCTCCTTCGCCCTTCCGCTGGCTCACCCGCCGCTGCCTCGTCCTGGCCGCCGGGCTCGTCGCCGTCGCTTCTCCTGCGCAGGAGAACGAGAAGCTGACGTACGACGACCACATCCGTCCGCTGCTCGAGAACAAGTGCTTCTCCTGCCATAACCCGGACAAGAAGAAGGGCGGCCTCGAGCTGACGAGCTACGCCGGCCTGATGAACGGCGGCAGCGGCGGCGCGGTCGTCGACGCCGGCAATCCCCAGGGCAGTCGCCTCTGGACCTGCAGCGCCAAGAAGGAAGAGCCCTTCATGCCTCCGGAAGGCGCGCCCCTCGACGCCAAGGACCTGACGCTCCTTTCCAAGTGGATCGCCGGCGGGCTCCTCCAGGCCAAGGGCAGCGTGGCCAAGGCCTCCAACAAGCCCAAGGTCGACCTTGCTTTCGCCGGCGGCGCCGGCAAGCCCGCCGGCCCCGTGGCCCGGCCGGAGAACGTCCTGCTCGAGCCGGTCATCGTCACGCCTCGCACCTCCGCGGTGATCGCGATGGCCGCCAGTCCGTGGACCTCGCTCCTGGCCGTCGCCGGCCAGAAGCAGATCCTGCTCTACGATACCGACACCCATGAGCTGGCCGGCATCCTGCCTTACGCCGAAGGCTACGCCCGTTCGCTGAAATTCAGCGCGAACGGTTCGCTCCTGATCATGGGTGGCGGCCGCGGCGGCAAGTTCGGCCACGCCGTCGTCTGGGACGTCAAGACCGGCAAGCGCGTCACCGAGGTCGGCAAGGAGTTCGACCAGGTGATGTCGGCCGACATCACTCCGGACCATCGCAAGATCGCCTTCGGCACGAACTCGAAGAAGGTGAAGTGCGTCGACGTCGCCACGGGCGAGGAGCTCTACGTCATCGCCAAGCACACCGAGTGGGTCACCGGCGCGGATTTCAGCCCGGACGGCATCCTCCTCGCGACCTCCGACCGCAACGGCAACGTGTCCGTGTGGGAAGCCGACAACGGCGGAGAGTTCTATGCGCTCGGCCAGCACAAGGGCAGCGTCACCGACCTCGCCTGGCGCGCCGACTCCAACATCCTGGCCAGCTGCGCCGCCGACGGCACCATCACCACCTGGGAGATGAAGACCGGCAAGCAGGTCGCCTCCTGGTCCGCCCACGGCGGCAACGTCCAGTCCGTCTCCTTCCTGCCCGACGGTCGTCTCCTTTCGTGCGGTGCCGACGGCACCACGGCCATGTGGGCCATCGACGGCAAGCGCCTGCAGCACGCGCAGGGCATCAAGCAGGCCGACCAGGTCGCCAAGGTCGTCGGGCTCTATGATTCCAAGACCTTCGTCTCCGGCAACTGGCTGGGCGAGGTGCGTTTCTTCGAAAGCGAGACCGGTCGCGAGGTCACCCAGGTCTCCAGCAATCCGCCCAAGCTCGCCGACCGCCTCGCCGCCGCGGAGAAGCGCCTGGCGGAGCTGACGCCCGCGCTCGCGCCGGCCGAAGCCGCCGTCAAGGCCGCCGAACCGCGCGTCGCCGCCGCCGAAGCCGCCTTGGCCAAGGAGAAGGAGGCCGGCGAACCGGCCGCCAAGAAGCTGGCCGAGTTCGAAGCCAAGCTCGCCGAACAGAAGAAGGGCCTCGAATACTGGCAAGGCATGGCCGCCAAGGCGAAGTCTGCCGCGGAGAAGGAGAAGGCCGCCAAGGCCGTCGCCGCGCAACGCACGGCAATCACCCACTTCACCCAGGAGGCCGACAAGGTCCGGCCCGTCGGTTCCGCCTATCGGTCCGCCGAAGCCGCGCTCGCCAAGGCCAAGGCCGACCTGACCGTCGCCCAGGCGAACGTCCGGAACATCGTCGCCGAGACGGCCGCCCAACGCGAACGGTTGATCTCCCTGAAGGCCGCCCAGTTCAACGTCGGCGTGCTCACCGAGCAGGAGAAGCTCGCCAAACTTGAGCAGGACATCGCCGACCTCGTGGCCGCGAAGGCGGAGAACGAGGCCGCCAAGGTCTCCGCCGCCGCCCGCATCGAGTCTTCCAAGAAGACCATCGCCCAGAACGAGACCCAGCTGCCGAAGCTCCAGGCCGAACTCGACGCCCTGAAGGCGGAGTTCGCCGCCCTCGACAAGACGCTTTCGCCGCTCCGCTTGAGCGAAGCCGAGGCCATGGGCAAGATCGAGGCCCAGCAGAAGCTCATCGACGCCCAGAGCGAAGCCATCGTGCGACTCGGCCAAGACCGCGACGCCATCGTGGCCGTCGCATCCGCCGCCACCGCGGATTACCGCGCCAAGTTCACCACGCCGCTCCGCGACCGGATCAATGCGCTGACCGCCAAGCTCGACGAGCTGAAGAAGGCCCTCGCCTCCGCCCAGCTCCTGCATGCCAAGACCAAGGATGGCGTCGCCGCCGCCAAGGCCGCCTTGCGCGCCGCCGCCGCCGAGGCCGAGAAAGCCGCCGCTGCCGGCAAGGCTTCCGCCTCGCAGGTGGCCGCCGCCGAGCAAGCCTTCGCCGAGGCCCGTACGTTCACCGCCATCTTCTCGTTCAGTTACTTCTCCCGGAAGAAGCAGACCGAATTGGCGCTCGCCGGAGCCCGTGACGCGCTCGCGCAGGTCCGCAAGACCGAGACGGAGAAGGCCGCCGCCGCCGCCCATGCCGAGGCCAACGTCGCCGCCGCCAACCGGGTCGCCGAGAAAGCCGCGGCCGCCGTGGCGGCCGCCGAAAAGGCGGTCGAACCGGCTCAGGCCGAAGTCGTCGCGGTCACCAAGGAGCGTTCCAGGCACCTCATCGAACGCGAGAAGCTCGCCGCCCCCGGCGTCGCCGCCGAGAAGGATTACGCCGCCAAGCTGCCCGCCCTCCAGTCTTCCCTGCAGAAGGCCAAGGATGGCCTGCCGCTGCTCGAGAAGGCGCTCGTCGCCGTCCGCGCCCAGTTGGCCGAGGCCAGCAAACCCGTCGAAGCCAAGCGCCTCCTCGTCGAAGCCGCCGCCAAGAACCTCGAACTCACCAAGAGCGAGAAGGCCAACGCCGAGAAGGCCTTGGCCGCCGCGCAGAAGGACATCCCGCAGCGCGACAAGAACCTGGAGGAGATCGCCAAGTCCTACGCCGAACTCACCCCTCAGGTCGAACCGCTGAAGGCCAAGGTGAAGGCCGCCCAGGAGCAGTATTTCGCGATGCTGCCCAAGCGCGAAGAGCCGAAGAAGAATTAGGCTGAAACAGGGATAGGGCTAGGGGCAGGGCTAGGGCCAGGTAATATTGGTAGGGACAGCACCACGTGCTGTCCTTGCTTGTTTGGGTAGGGTCGGGATCACCATCGCGTCCTCACCTTTAACTACGATGCCTTAGGACAGCACGTGGTGCTGTCCCTACCTCGAGGCTCGGCGGACCAAGGGTGGTTTGACTCAACCCAGCCCTAGCCCTAGCCCTGTCTCCAGCCCTTTATCACCATGCTCTCCCGCCGTCGTTTCCTGGAATCCGCCTTCGTGGCGGCCATCGCCGCTTCGGTCGGCGCCGCCGAAGGCAAGCGCGCCCCTCGCGTGGTGCTGCGCTCTTCCTGGCAGACGGTGAACATCGGGGACATCGCCCACACGCCGGGCATGCTCGCGCTGCTCGAGAAGTATTTCCCGGAGGCCGAGGTCACCCTCTGGCCTTCTAATGTCGACAACGGCGTGAAGGAGATGCTGGCGGCCCGCTTCCCGAAGCTGAAGTTCGTCGGGCCTAGGCCCGATGTCGCCAAGCTCTACGCCGAGAACGATTTCCTGCTCCATGGCTCCGGCCCTTCGCTCGTCGGCGAGAAGCAGGTGGCGATGTGGCGCAAGCTGGGCCCGAAGCCCTACGGCGTCCTCGGGATCACCCAAGGCGTGCCGACCCCGGAGACGGCCGAGATCCTCAGCGGCGCCCAGTTCGTCTACTTCCGCGACTCCGTCTCGCTCGCGACCGCCAAGGCCGGCGGCGTGAAGTGCCCGGTGATGGAGTTCGGTCCGGACGGCGCTTTCGCCACCGACCTGCGTAACGAGGAGAAGGCCGAGGCCTTCCTCCATGGCTGGGGCTTGGAGCACGGCAAGTTCCTCTGCTGCATCCCGCGTTACCGGAGCACGCCTTATTGGACCATCCATAAGGAGCGCGCCTTCGATCCCGTGAAGCAGAAGCGTAACGACGAGATGAAGGAGCATGACCACGCCCAGCTACGCGCGGCCATCGTCGCGGTGGTCAAGCAGACCGACCTGAAGGTGCTGATCTGCCCCGAAGACAGGACCCAGATGGCCTTGGGCAAAGAGATCCTTTACGACAAGCTGCCTGAGGACGTGAAGGAGCGCGTGGTCTGGCGTCAGGATTACTGGCTCACCGACGAAGCGCTCAGCGTCTACGTCCGCAGCGCCGGCCTCTTCGGTAACGAGATGCACTCGCCCATCATGTGCATCGGCAGCGGCATCCCCGCCATCGTGTGCCGCTGGGCCGAACAGACGTCCAAGGGCAACATGTGGAAGGACATCGGCCTGCACGAGTGGCTCTTCGACCTCGACGACGAACCGCAGCTCGCGGGCATCGTCCCGGCCGTGCTGGCCATGGCCAAGGACCCCGCCGCCGCGAAGGCCAAGGTCCTCAAGGCCCAGGCCATCGTGCGCGAACGTCAGTCCGCCGCGATCGGTCGCGTGCGGAAGGGCGTAGGCGCCTGAGCCTGCTTACTTCCTGGCCGGTGCCTTCGGCTTCGGCTGCTCGGCTCGCATGACCGTCACCGGGGGCGCCGGATCGTTCACGCCGGCGAACGCGTTGTAGGCCTGCTGGCAGGCGGCGGCGTCGCGGACGTCGCCTTCGGCGATGAGCCACTGGTAGCGCAGCCTGAAAGGGGCTTCCGGCGTCGCCACGCCCTTCGGGAAGGCGCCGAAGCGTCCGTAGTCGCGGTAGGCCGAGAAAGCCGTGGCCTTCGGGTTGGCAGGGTGGTTGAGGAGCAGGGCCGTGAACGTCTTGCCTTCGACCGTGAAGACCTCGGCGACCCAGGTCAGGTCGCGCACCTTATGGATCTGGACGTCCTTGCCCGGGTAGACGTAGGTCGTCTTCGTGCCGTCGATCTTCTCGGACGGACGGAACTGGGCGCCCGCGTGCTCGGGGTCGCCGTCGATCTTGGTCTCGCCTTGGCCTGGCACGAGCGTGCTCCGCATCTCGATGCCGAGGTAGAAGGGCGCGAAGGGCTTCGTGAACGTGAAGGCGCGTTCCTCGGTGAGGATCGGCTTGGCCGTGGCGGATTCGCCCTGCCAGTCGATGGCGGCGACGAAACCGTCGGTCGTCGGCCGGATGGCGGTGACGACCTGGTCGCCCTTCACCATGTGCCACCGGTCGTAGGTCTTGCCGCCGACCGTGATCTTCATGAACCCGAGCATGATGCCGCGGTGGTGGGTGAAGTTGAAGCCCGGTCCCTTGGTCAGGCGCAGGGCGCCGCTGGGGTCGAAGACGTGCAGGTAGGGCTTGTAGTTCTCGAGGCGCTTGGCCGGCGTGCTGACGTCGTGGGACATCATGAAGCGGGCGACGACCTTGCCGTCCTGGGCGACGTCGACGGTTTCGTGCGGGGTGACCTTGATGTCGGCAGCCATCGCGGTGGCGCAGGCGAGCAGGGCGAGGAGGGCGGGGCGCATGGGCTGACCATGGAGGGCAGGAGTAGGCATGGAAACACCGTTTTAGGGGCAAACTTTTGGCCTCCCCGGGGTTTCATATGTAATCTCATGCGCGTCTTTGTCGTCACCCTCTTGACCTTGGTCTGCTGGGGCGCCAACGCGGCTCCTAAGCCGAACATCGTCTACATCCTGGCCGACGACCTGGGCTTCGCCGAGTTGGGCTGCAACGGGTCCGACCGCTACAAGACCCCGAATATCGACGCCCTTGCTAACAGCGGCGTGCGCTTCACGCGCTTCTATACCGTCCCGCTCTGCGGCCCGTCGCGTGCGCTGATCCTGACCGGACGCTACGGCTTCCGTACCGGCGCCGTCACGCAGGACGCGTGCAAGACCATCATCCGCACGGGTGAAAAGGCCGAGGTGATGATTCCTACCGTCCTTAAGCAGGCCGGCTATGTGAGCGCGATGATCGGCAAGTGGGGCCAGCTCACGCCCTCCGGTGATCCGTCGGACTGGGGCTTCGACCACGAATTCTATTTCAAAGGAAGCGGCATGTATTGGAACAGCAAGGTCGCCAAGCCGATGTCCGAGGGCGGCGAGGTCCGTGGCGACCCCGATACGTACGTCGTCGACGGCAAGACCCTCAAGGTGAAGGACGAGGAGTATATCCCGGACCTGCTGCACAAGGATGCGACCGCCTGGCTCGAAGCGCACAAGGATGGGCCGTTCTTCCTGTATTACTCGCTGTCCCATGTGCACGGCGATATCCTGCCCACGCCGGACAGCGCCCCGGCGCCGAAGGGCGAGGGCGAGTCGGCCATGCGGAAGCGTCATTACGCGGACAACATCGCCTACATGGATAAGCTCGTGGGTAAGCTGGTGGCCGAGCTCGACCGCCTCAAGCTGCGCGAGAACACCCTGATCGTCTTCATGGGCGATAACGGCAGCGCCAAGTCCAACGCGCCTGAAGCGACCATCGGCGGCCGCCGGATCGAAGGAGAGAAGGGCTCGATGAAGGAAGGCGGCGGTCTCGTGCCGTTCTTCGCCGCCTGGCCCGGCGTGACGCCCGCCGGCAAGGTGAACACGAACGTCGCCGACGCCAGCGACCTCCTGCCCACCTTCGCAGAACTCGCCGGCGCGCCGCTGCCGGCCGGCCGCCTGATCGACGGACGTAGCCTCCTCTCCCAATTCAAGGGCGGTACCAAGTCCCCGCGCTCCTGGGCCTACTGCCAGCTCAGCAACCACTACTACGTCCGCGAGGCGGGCTGGAAACTCGACCAGTCAGGCGCCCTTTACGACATGAAGGACGCGCCGTTCCTTGAGGTCGCCGTCGCGGCGGACACCAAGGACGAGGCCGCCCTGGCCGCCCGGGCCCGCCTTTCGGCCGCGTTGACGGGACTGAACCCCGGGGCCGGCCATAAGGACGAGGCCGGCGATGGGTCCGGCCGGAGCGCTAATAAGGAAGATAAAAAGAAGAAGACAAAGAAGCTTAAAGAAGCTAAGTAAGCCGCATGCCCTTGCGTCTGCTTTGCGCGCTTTTCCTGGCGACGTCCGCCGTCTTCGCGGCGGACGAGGTCCTGACGGACAAGTCCTCGTCCGCGAAGGTCATGGCCTTGTATCAGAAGGTCCTGGCCGGGGCGCAGAAGGCTCCGCCGGCCCCCGGAGGCATCATCTGCCTCGGCAGCTCGCACATGCAGTTCTGGAAGAGCGTGAAGACCGACCTGGCGCCGCTGACCGTCCATAATTACGGCATCGGTGGCAGCCGCATGAACCAGGCCGCCGAGTATTTCGTCGATAACCTCGCCATCCCGTTCAAGCCGCGGGCGGTAATCCTTTACGAAGGCAGCAATGACATCAACGCCGGCGCCAAGCCTGAGCAGGTCTTGGCTGATTTCCGCAGGTTTTACGGCAAGCTGCATGCCGCCTTGCCGCAGGCGCGTCTGTACGTGCTCGGCGTCGTGCCCAGCCCCGGCAAGCGCTTCCTCAAGATCGCCGAACTCCGGAAGACGAACGCACTGCTCGCCCAGGAATGCGCCACGCAGCCATGGATGAAGTTCATCGACATCACCGAGCCGCTGATCGGCGCCGATGGCCAGCCCAAGGCCGAATGCTTCATTCCCGGTGACATCCATATGCTTCCCGCAGGTTACGCAGTCTGGAAGTCCGTCATCGCCCCGGTCATCGTCCCCGCCGAAAAGCCGCACGAACATGCGCAATAGTCATTCCTCGGACTATAAGCGTAACCTCCGTCGGGAGGTCGCCGGATACTTCATCGTCGTCCTGTGCGCCTTGCCGATCCGCTTTTGGCTCTATGCGGCCGTCAAAGATCAGGAAGGTTGGCTGGGCTTTCTGGCGGGGCAGGCCTTCGGTTACCTGACGCTCGGCCTCGTCTCCGCCGTCTTCGTCTCCAAGCTCAGCCTCCGGACCAGGCTCATCCTGACCTTCCTGATCGTCGCGCTCTGAGGGGGTGGGGTTTGGGCAGGGTTCGTCACTGCGTGGCGACCTGGCTAGGTCAGCACGCAGTGCTGACCCTACCTGGATGCAGGTTGTCAGAGTCTTTGTCAGAGTCGGCGTAAACGGCGGCCTCTAACCTCAGAAACTCTGGGTTATTTGCCTCAATTCCAGCTGGCGGAGAGGGAGGGATTGGCTCCGCTGCGCTGCGGGGCTTCGCCCCAATCCTGACGGATTGCCTGTTCGGCCTACGGCCTCACCGAACCTAGGTTCTCATCCCTCCGGCACGTCTAGCCCTGTCCCAAGCCCTGTCTCTGGCCCTTGAGCGAAGCGAAATGTCTAGCTGGCGGAGAGGGAGGGATTCGAACCCTCGGTACCTTGCGGTACACTGCATTTCCAATGCAGCGCGATCGACCACTCTGCCACCTCTCCTTTGTTACCAGCTAGAAGGTGCATCAAAGGGAGGGCGGGGGGTGGGTCAAGGGTGTTTAAGGAAGGGGAAGGGGCAGGGGTAGGGGTGGGGGCAGGCGTCGTTAAGTAGGGTACAAGGGGGCGAATTAGGGGGTAGGGATGCGACGACGTCGCATCCGTGGGCGGACGGATGTGGTAAGACCCGAAGGCATGCCCGGATTGGGCATGCTAAGCGGCGAACGGACGCGACGTCGTCGCGTCCCTACCTTATTTGGCTACGGCTTTCGCCCAGGAGTCCTTCAGGCCGACGGTGCGGTTGAAGACGGGCTTGCCGGGCTGGGAATCCTTGGCGTCGGCGCAGAAGTAGCCGGTGCGTTCGAACTGCACGCGGGTGCTCGGCGCGAGGGCGAGGAGAGCGGGCTCGACGAAGCCGCGGATCGTCTTGAGCGAGCCGGGATTGAGGAGCGTGCGCCAGTCGGTGCCTTCGGGGATATGGTTCAGGTCTTCGTGTGCGAAGAGGCGGTCGTAGAGGCGGACCTCGACGTCGCCGGCGTGCTTCTCCGAGACCCAATGGATGGTGCCCTTGACCTTGCGGCCGTCCGGGGCGTCGCCGCCGCGGGTGGCCGGATCGTAGGTGCAGGTGACCTCGATGACGTTGCCGGCGGCGTCCTTCTTGCAGCCGGTACAGGTCACGAAGTAGCCCCAGCGGAGGCGGACCTCCTGGCCGGGCGTGAGGCGGAAATATTTCTTCTCCGGGATCTCCATGAAGTCGGCGCGCTCGATGAGCAGCGTCCTGGAGAAGGGCACCTTGCGGGTGCCGGCCGAGGGGTCCTCGGGATTGTTGACGGCCTCGAGTTCCTCGACCTGGCCTTCGGGGTAGTTCTCGATGACGAGGCGCACCGGGTCCAGCACCGCCATGAAGCGCGAGGAGGTCTTGTTGAGGTCGTCGCGGACCGCGTGCTCGAGCAGGGCGACGTCGGAGAGGGAATTATGCTTGGTGATGCCGATGGTCTCGCAGAACTTACGGACCGCGGCGGGCGTGTAACCGCGGCGGCGCATGCCGGAGATCGTGGGCATGCGGGGGTCGTCCCAGCCGGACACGCGCTTCTCCTGCACGAGTTCGAGCAGGCGGCGCTTGGACATGACGGTGTAGGTCAGGTTGAGGCGGGCGAACTCGATCTGCTGCGGCTTCGCGGGGGTGTCGAGCGTGCGGAGGAGCCAGTCGTAGAAGGGGCGGTGCACCTCGAATTCCAGGGTGCAGATCGAGTGGGTGATGCCTTCGTAAGCGTCCTCGAGCGGATGCGCGTAGTCATACATCGGGTAGACGCACCACTTGTCGCCGGTGTTGTGGTGATGGGCCTTGCGGATGCGGTAGATGACCGGGTCGCGCATGTGCATGTTCGGCGACGCCATGTCGATCTTGGCGCGGAGCACGGCCTTGCCTTCGTCGAACTCTCCGCGGGTCATTTTTTCGAAGGCCGCGAGGTTCTCGTCGACGGAGGCGTCGCGGGTCGGGCTCGGCTTGCCGGGGTGCTTCTCATCGCCGTGGAATTCGCGGATCTGCTCCTGGGAGAGGAAGCAGACGTAGGCCTTGCCCAGTTTGATCAGCTTGATGGCGTCGGCGTGCATGCGCCCGAAGTAGTCCGAGGCCTGGTAGTAGTGCTCGTGCCAGTCGAAGCCCAGCCAGCGGACGTCCTCCTTGATCGAGTCGACGTATTCGACCTCCTCCTTGGTCGGATTCGTGTCGTCCATGCGCAGGTGGCAGCGGCCCTTGAATTCGAGGGCGAGGCCGAAGTTCAGGCAGATCGACTTCGCGTGGCCGACGTGCAGGTACCCGTTGGGTTCCGGGGGGAAGCGGGTGGCGACGGACGCGTGCTTGCCCGCGGCCAGGTCGGCGTCGATGATCTGCTGGATGAAGTGGCGGTGGGCCGCCGGCGCAGGGGTTTCGGAGGACATGACGGGTCAGGCGGCGAAGGATTTCAGGCGGGCGAGGGTGGTGTCGCGTCCGAGGACGCGGAGGACGCCGAGCAGGTGGGCGCCGCCGCCCTGGCCGGAGATCGCGAAGCGCACCGGGGCGAAGTAGTCGGTGGGCTTGCGCTCGTGCGCGGCGCCGACGGCGGCGAAGGCGGCCTCGAGGGCCGGCTCGTTCCAGGCCGCGGCTTCGAGGGCGGGCAGCAGCTCGCGGACGCGGGCGACCGGGTCGCCGCCCTTCTTGGTGAGGTTGGCCTTGGCGCCTTCGTCCGCCTTGAAGCCGGCGGTGAAGAAGAAGCCCATGAACTCCGGCAGGTGTTCGAGCGAGACCACCTTCTCCTGGACGATGCCCAGGACTTCGGCGAGGCGGGCGTCGGAGACGGAAGCGTCGATGACCTTGGTCTCGAGCAGGATCGGGCGGGCGAGCGCGGCGAACTCGGCGGCGGGCAGGTTGCGGAGCGTCTGGGCGTTGACGTGCGACATCTTGCGCTCGTCGAAGCGGGCGTTGGACTGGTGGACCGCGGAGATCTCGAACTGACGGATGATCTCTTCGATCGGCAGCACTTCCTTGCCGTCGGCGGGCGTCCAGCCGAGCAGGCAGAGGTAGTTACGGACCGCGGAGGGGAGGTAGCGGCGCTGCTGGTATTCCTCGATGAGGGCGCCCTTGTCGCGCTTGGACATCTTGCCCGGGCCGTCGGTCTTGAGGATGAGCGGGATGTGGGCGTACTTCGGCGGTTCGACGCCGAAGGCCTTGAAGAGCTCGAGGTGCTTCGAGGTGTTGGAGAGGTGGTCCTCGCCGCGGATCACGTGCGTGATCCTCATCTCGATGTCGTCGACGACGTTGACGAAGTGGAAGACCGGTTCGCCGTTGGAGCGGAAGATCACGAAGTCGCGGTCCTCGACGCGGGCGACCTGTCCGCGGACCATGTCATGCAGCACCATCGGGGCGGCGTCGACCTTCTCGTAATCCTTCTTCAGGTGGTCGTCGTAGGCGGCGGTGCGGGCGCCTTCGAGGCGGAGCCACCAGGCGCCGTCCTTCTCGTAAGCGCGTCCTTTGGCGGCGAGCTCCCGGAGCTTGGCCTTATAGAGTTCCGTGCGCTGCGACTGGAAGTAGGGGCCGTAGTCGCCGCCGACCTCGGGGCCTTCGTCCCAATCCATGCCGAGCCAGCGCATCGAGTCGAAGATCACCTTCAGGAAGGCGTCGGAGTTGCGCTCCTTGTCGGTGTCCTCGATGCGGAGGATGAACTTGCCGCCCGTGTGACGGGCGTAGAGCCAGTTGAACAGGGCCGTGCGGGCGCTTCCGATATGGAAGAAGCCGGTAGGGCTGGGGGCGAAGCGGACGCGGACCTGGGACATGGGCGAAATAGAGGGATGGAGGGCTGGAGGGCCGGAGGACCAGAGGAGGGCCTGAGGGCAGGCGGGCCGGAAGGGAAGGCGTAAGGGGGTCGGGGGTACAGGGCAAGAAGGGAGGGGCGTGCTTAGGGTGACGGGCACAAAAAA
>JBEEPO010000017.1:0-37686 GCA_041191065.1 Verrucomicrobiota bacterium
CTGGCGCGCGGTCGTGCGCCGCCGCTGCGGCGATTGCGCGGAGACCGACGACCTCGGCGCCGTCAGCAAAGCCATCGCCGCGCTCCCCCGCGCCTGAACCCGCCCGGGTTCTCATCCCTTCGGCCAGCGGTTCGGCCCCGTGTCACCGTGACTCGTGCCCACGTGTCCCTTGGAAATATGTCCTGGCGGAGGGGAAGGGATTCGAACCCCCGGAACCTTGCGGTTCATCTGATTTCGAATCAGACGCAATCGACCACTCTGCCACCCCTCCTTACCAGGACTATCGAGGAAGGCGCAGGAAGCCCTGCGGGCAAGAGGAAAGTGCCAGGCCCCCGATTAGAAAGCCCTTTTCTCCCGGCATTCCCAGGCAGGGTCAGCACTGCGTGCTGACCTAGCCGCCACCGAGCCTCTGGCCGGCGCTCATCGCCGTCCGACGAACTAGCGTCGTTGATCAGTAACCTGCGGCTCCGCCGCGCAGTTCCTGTTCGACGCCTTCCACGGCATCTTCCAGGCGCTGCAGGGCGTTACGTAAAACGATGTCGACGACTTCGCTGTTCGGAATCCGGCGATGCGAAGCGAGGATGGCTTCGACGGCGCAGACGAGCAGAGGCGTCGGCGCGTCGACGAGGAAGAACTTCACGCCCGGCGTCTCGGCGTTCAATCGCACGGCCATACGATAAGACTCCTGCTTGTCCCGCGGGCTCCGGGCGAACGGCAGGACGACCTGCAGCTGCATGATCTCCGGCGATTCGGCCGCGTCGAAGGAAAGATAGAACTGCCGGCCGTCGCGGCGGAAAGTCAGCCCCGCCTGATGACGGTTAGCCTGCGGCAAAAGCTCGGCGTCCTCCCACGCCACGGCCTTGATCGCGCGACCGTAGAGCAGCTTCAGTTCTTCGACCGGAATCAGCATACGTGGAGAATGATAAAAGAGAGGACTGAGTCGAGGGCTGCGTTGAGGACTGAATGGAGCGCTGAATTGATTAGGGTCATAGCAAGGGCTGGGGCTCGGGCTAGGCCACCGAATGGTGGCCGCACGGTAGGGGTGAGACACCGTCGCGCCCTCCGGACCCCTTCGCATTTCCGCCACCCGCTAACAGCCTCAACCTGTCACGGGTAGGGTCGGGACCGCGTCACGACATAGCCGCATCAGGTAGGGACGCGTCGGCGACGCGTCCGCCCGCGCCCCTACCTTAAGACAGGACCCTACAACCATTCGCGTCCTCGTGTCCTCAGGTCCTCGTGTCGTCGTTGCATCCCGCCGCCCCGCCCACCACCCGCCACCCGCAACGTGTGTCTCTCACTTTTGCACCTTTGCACAGGTCGTAGGCCTATTTGCACTTTTGCACCGCCCGCTGCCCCTCGCCGCCGTCGGTCGGTCACCAACCCGCGGCCCGGCCTTCGCGCGAGCGCGGATCATGCGCGCCGACGAACGGCCCGTCCTTGACCGGCTGGCCGACCGCCTGGGTCGAGCCGATGGCTTCGACTTCGTTCAACGCGTGGCCGCGCCTCCGGAGGTCATCCTTCATCGCGGCGGGCATCGACCGCTCGACCCGCAGCTCGTCCGGGCTCCACTGCTGATGGAAGCGCGGACGCGCCAAAGCCTGCGCCGGCGTGTCGCCTTCGTCGAGGATACGCAGCAACGCGAGCAGGGTCTGCGAGATGATCGTCGGTCCGCCCGCGGCGCCGACCGCGAGCACGGGTCGCTCGCCTTCGAAGACGAGCGTGGGCGACATGCTGGACAGCGGGCGTTTGCCGGGCGCCGGGAGATTCGCCTCCGCACCGACCAGTCCGAACGCGTTCGGCGTACCCGGCTCGGCGGCGAAATCATCCATCTCGTTGTTCAGGACCACGCCCGTGCCGGGGACGACGACCTTGGAGCCGTAGGAGGTGTTGATGGTCGCGGTGCAGGCCACCCAGTTGCCCGCGGCGTCCGCCGCCGAGAAATGCGTGGTGTGCTTCTCGAACACGTGCTCGTCCGCCCGCGGCGGCGTGCCATGGCGCATGACCGGCGTGACCTGGGCGACGTCGATCTTCGCCGCGAGCGTCCGCCCATAATCCTTGTCGGCCAGCCCGCGTGGCACCTTGGCGAAAGCAGGATCGCCCAGCCAGAACGCCCGGTCCGCGAAGGCGAGCTTCATGGACTCGGCGACGACATGGATGGAATCCTCCGCGCGGACCGGCCCCTTGGCCTCGAGGATGTTCAGGATCTGCGCGACATGCACGCCGCCCGAACTGGGCGGCGGCATGCCGACGATCCGGCGGCCGCGATAAGTGGTCTCGAGCGGAGTGCGTCGTTTGAAGGCGTAGGCGGCGAAATCGGCCTCGGTGATGAGGCCGCCGTTCTCGCGCATCCACTTGCCCATGTGTCACCGTGCCGGCGCGCCCCCTCTTCAATCCGCCCCTATACTCCATACTCGATACTCCATACTCTCATCTCCCCCTTTTTCCTACGTGCCTCCAAACCTTCATCCCTCTATGTAATAGAGCCCTGAGGTGCTCCGGCCCTCGAATCCTCCCTTTGCGCCATGCCCCGGCTCCTGCTCCCCCTGCTCCTCTTCCCCATCGCGGTCTTCGCCGCCGAGCCACGTCCGCTCATCATCGCCCATCGCGGCGCCAGCGGCTACCTCCCGGAGCACACGCTCGCGGCCAAGGCGCTCGCCTACGGCCAGGGCGCCGACTTCCTCGAGCAGGACGTGGTCCTGAGCAAAGACGGCGTCCCGGTGGTCTTCCACGATGCCCACATCGATACCACGACCGACGTCGCGCAGAAGTTCCCGGGACGGCAGCGCGCGGACGGACGTTTCTACGCGCTCGATTTCACGGTCGCCGAACTGAAGCAGCTCAACGTCACCGAGCGCTTCAACCCGCAGACCGGTAAGGCGGCCTTCCCGCAGCGCTACCCGGTCGGCGTGGGTTCGTTCCAAGTCGTGACGCTCGAAGAAGAGATCCGCTTCATCCAGTCCCTGAATCGTTCGACCGGACGCCACGTCGGCATCTACCCCGAGCTCAAGGCGCCCGCTTGGCATCGGAAAGAAGGCCGCGACCTCGCCGCCGCGGTCCTGCCGATCCTGCGGAAATACGGTTACGACGCCAAGGACTCCGCCTGCTATCTCCAATGCTTCGAGCTCGCCGAGATCAAACGCCTGCGCGGCGAGCTCGGCTGGACGGGCAAGCTCATCATGCTCCTCGGCGGCAAAGGCAAGGGACCCGGCGAGACCGACTTTGCCTACCTCCAGACCGACGCCGGGCTGGCCGAGCTCGCGAAGCTCGTCGACGGCATCGGCCCGCCCATCGCCTGCTACGTCAGCGGTAAGTCGCCCGCCGAACGCCAGGTCACCGACCTCGCCGCCCGCGCCCGCCGCGCCGGACTCAAGTCGCACCCCTACACCCTCCGCGCCGACGAACTCCCCAAGTGCGTCACCACCGTCGACGAACTCCTCGCCGCCCTCTTCACCGAGGCCAAGGTCGACGGCCTCTTCACCGACTTCCCCGACCTCTGCGTCAAGAGGTAGGGTCGAGCGGCCCGCTCGACCTCGTCGTGCCTTCGGCTGGGACGCGTCGACGACGCGTCCGTCCTCGCCCTCATCGGTCGCGACACCTTCGCGCCCCGGCCCCAGCACCCTATGCCTGCTTCGCCGGCTTTTCGTCGCCTTTATCCGGCTCGAGGAGCACCACGGTGGCGGACCAGCCAAGTCCATCGATCGCCCGCTGCAGGGCGGCCAAGGTCTCATAGTCGGGCGCGACCGCGCACCGCAGGGTGTCATTCCCCGGACAGGCACCGTCGATGAAATAGATCCCGTCGAGGTCATAGGCCTCGAGCTGGCCTCGCAGCTCGGGCTTCTCTTCGCCTTCCTCCTCTAACGCATCGAAAAGCCCTTCGACATAGCCGAGGGCGTCCGCTTCCGGCGCCTGGTTGCGGCACCAATCCGTCAGCCAGTCCTCATATTCGTCCCAGTCGATATCGTCATCGAGCCGGTCGAAGACTTTCGAACCCCATTCCTCGACGCTGGACTCCACGTCATCGAGCAACTGCCAGTCATGACGATTGATGAAGTCGCGCCAGGTCTCGCCCTCCTCGAACGTGTAGGCGATGTCGGCGCCCTTCTTCAGTTCGTCGACCTCCTCGCGTTCGACTTCCTTGTCCAGGTCTTCGAGGTCCCAGATGAACTCGCCGTACTTGGAGCGGAATTCGTCGATCACTTCGCCGACCCCCGACTCCCCCTCTTCGGCGAGCTTCTCGCGCAGCGTGATCTTAGGCGGTTCACCGTACGGCGTCCCGTTGAGGTAAAGGATGTAGCCCGTACCCGTGTTCCAGACGGCGTTGATCAAGTCGTGATTCTCTGGAATCGGATCCCCGGGATAGGCCGGCAGCCGGAACTCGGGCTGACGCGGGCGGCGGTCCTTGACGGAGCCGAACCAGTCGGGAGTGAAGAGGGCGATGCCGCCCAGAGTGAGGGTCTTAAGGAAGTCGCGTCGGTCGTAACTCATGGTGAGGATGACGATGCCCATGCGCCCGCGTGCGTCCATGCACCGACCTGTCATAGAGTGACATACGAAAACCAAGGTATTGGCGGTTGGCGGTTAGCGGTTGGGAACGCAGCAAGACAGCATCGCGTCGCCGTCACGACATGGCCGTGCCTTCGGGCCCACGAGCCCTCCGGGCCCCTAGTCCTAGCGCTAGCGTGGCTCCGCCGCCCTCTGGCCAACCGGCCAACGGATCAACCGATCGACTAACACCGCGTCGTTCTGGTCAACTGAGCCTCAGGGCCTCTCGCTTTTCGCCCTCAGGCCGCCGCGACGTAATCCACGACGAGCGCCTTCTCGAGGAGGCCGCCCAGCATGGCCACGAACGCCTGGTGCGCCGGCTCGTGGAGATACTGCTTCTCGAGGGCTTCCTTCGAAGCGAAGGTCAGCGTGAAGACGTGCGTGAAGCCTTGGTCGAGGCCTTCGGGGCTCACGTTCGTGCCCCACTCGAAGGCCTTGATCGCCGGGAGCTTGGCGGGGAGCGCCTTGAACGCCTCGACCACCCCGCGGACCTTGTCGGCGGGGGCGTCGGCCTTGAACTGGAAGATCACGATATGTCGGTAGGAACTCATCCACCCAGCGAGTGCATCGAATCCTATCCGTCAAGTTGTCTCGAGGTAGGGACGCGTCGGCGACGCGTCCGCCCTTCACCCTGACCCCTTCATATCACCTTCGCACTTTTGCACGCGGCCCCGCCGCATTTGCACCTTTGCACGGAATCTCCCCCTTGCCCACGTGTCACCGTGCCAGCTTGCCCCCTCGCGGCCATTAGGCCGCGCTACGCCTTAAGCTGGGCGAAACGGACGTGCAGGAGGGCGCGGCCTTTGGCCGCGAAGACGCAAGCGTCCTTGGTCGGAGAGAACTGCACGCCGTCGCACTTGGCGAGCTGGGCACGCTGCACGGCGTAGGCGCGATGCAGGAGCACCGAGCGGACATGCTGCAGGATATCCTCGTCGGACTTCGCCAGGAAGCCAGGCAAGTCCTCGACTTCGATCACCAGGCCGGGAAGACGCTTCGACATGTCCGTAAACCAAAGACGTAGCAGTGGATCCGTAAAGGGTGAAGCATGCGGAATGGAGGACTGAATGGATAAGCCCGCCACCTGCCACCCGGAGCCGCCACCCGCCACCCGCAACGTACGTCTCTCACTTTTGCACCTTTGCACTGCCTCATCCTCCAGCCCACGTGGCCTCTGGTCCCCCCGCCCTCACCGCGCAACCCCTCACTCCAGCGGAATGAGGAGTCCGGCCGGAGCCGCGCCGCCGAAGCCGAGACCGGCAGACCCGGGCAACCGCAGCACCGGCATGGCTCCCGATGACGTCGTGGTCGAAGTATTGCCGAAGCGGTTCGTCGTCGACTGGAACGCATTGCCGCCGACCGAACCGAAAGTGCTGGTCGTGGCGCCGAACCGATGGGTGTTCACCTGGACGGGCGTGCTCCCGAAGCTGCCCGTGGTCATGGCCGTCCCGCCGAAGCGATTGGTCGTGAGGTTGACCGACGAGCCGCCGAGATTGCCGAAGGTGCTGGTCGTGCCGCCGAAACGGTTGGTCGTCGTGAAGACCGAAGCCCCTCCGATGGATCCGTGCGTCGAGGACATCGTGCCGAAGGTGCTGGTGGAAAGATTCACCGGGCTGCCTCCGACGGTGCCGAAAGTATTGGTCGAGGATCCGAACCGGTTCGAAGACACCGAGACGGGCGCGCCGCCGATGTTGCCGAAGGTGGTGGTCGTGCCGCCGAAGTTGTTCGAGGTGAGATGGACGGACTGACCGTTCAGCGTGCCGAAGGTCGTCGTGGTGTCGCCGAAACGGGTGGTGGTGAGGTTCGAGAACTGGGCGCCGGCCGTGGCGGCCGAGAGGATGCCGAGGAGAGCGAGTGCGTATTTCATATCTTATAGAATTACCTCTCGCCGAGAGCAGTCAACCCCCTCGCGCCGATTTCCGGGCCGCCCCCTCGCGACTCCGCCGCGCGCCCCTGCCTTCGGATCCGGCTTAAAGATCGAAGATCACCTTCGACTGGCCGTCCAGACAGAGGTCGATGACCTGCTTGCAGCGCAAGAACTCGGCTTCGAGCGGCAGTCCGGCGAGCCGGGCGCCGCAGGTGCTCGCGCCGAAATCGGCGCCATGGGGTCCCTGCGGACCAAAGTCGGCGGACGGATGGCGGCGACGCATCTCCTGGACAAAGGCCTGCAAGGCCGCAGGGGTCACCTCCATGTATGGATTCTCCGTGCCCGCCGAGAGCGTGAACTCCGTCGGGGAATCTTCCGTCTGGACGAACAATAGATAGAGGCGGTTGTTCGTGATGAAGCTCAGCCTCACCCCGCCGCCCTCGTCGGCCGAACGCAGCAGCTGCGTCGGGTAGAGCTTCGCCACGAGCGCGGCCAGTTCGTCGGAGAGGTCAGGCATGTTCAGTCCTTGCGTGGGCGGGTGACGTAGAGGCCCAGGACGCCGAGGCCGATGGCCATCAGGCCGGCGCCGGCAAGATCTTCGCCGTTCTTGTTCAGGCCCAGCACGAAGCAGACGCCCGTGATGATCCAACCGTAGCAGAGGAAGCGGGCGCACCCGGCGGGGATGGGGATCATCGGCTTACTTCTTGATCAGCCAGACGATCCAGCCCCAGAAGAGACCCTTGACCGGGGCGAGGATCAGACCCGCGCCGATCGCATAGCCCAGGCCGCCGCCCCCGCCGCTGAGGAAGCCCAGCGTGCAACCGATGAGGAACAGGACCCAGGTTGCTTTCCACCAGCAGGCCCAGTAGGTGACTTTAGGGGCGTTATCCATGCGGTGATCCTGGTTAAAGCTGCGTTTTTAGCAATATGCTTCTATTAGAATGTTCACACCGGCCTTCCTCGCTCGCGGCTCCCCTCACGCCTTCCGGCGAAGCAAGCCAAGCGCCAAGGGGTCAGGCCGTACCTTGGGGCAAGCGTAACTAGATTCGGCTCTTTCAGGCGTTTTTAGTTACGCCCCAGGCATGGTACGGCCTGACCCCGTCTTCACGGACGCCCCTTGGTTGCCGTGAAATTATCTCCGGCGAGGACCGCGGCGAGGTCGGCGTGGTCGGGCATGGCTAGGAGCTCACGCGAATTGGTCCGGAGGACGTCGGTCCATTCGGCGCTCAACGGGAAGTCGCCCAGCAGGATGATGCGCCGGGCGCCGCCAGGCGGCAACCCGTGGGCTTGCAGCGATTCCGGGCTCATCACCAAGACGATGCGTTCGACGAGCCGGCTGAAGGCGAGGGTTTCAAAGGCCTGCCACGAAGGCATGGCGCCGCCGAGCGGAAGATCGCCCACCCAGACGCCCTGCTCATCCGCCCACCCGTCCGCGGGCCCGCGGCGCGAACTGGAGCGCAGGGCCGGCTGCCGCTCGGCGGGAGTCACGATGACGTCCACCGGGGCGCTACGGAATTGAGGGCCAAGGAAATGATCCGCGATCTCCGCGAAAGGCACGCCGAACTCCCGCAGGGCGACCATGCCCGGGCTGGCGTTAGCCTCGAGGAACCAGCCGCCGCCGTCGTGAGGCGGACGACCGATGTCCTCGGTGACATAGTCGACGCCGCAAAGGGCGAGACCCATCGCCCTGCATACCGCTTCCGCCAGACGGCGCACTTGCGGATGAACCTTGTCGGTGACGTCGGTCAGCGTCATGCCCGTCTCGAAGGTCGGCACCCCACGAAGCACCACGGTCCGGCCGGACTCGGGCACGGCATCCGGCGTCAGCCCTTGGGACGCCAGCATATCGGTGAAAGCTTCGTCTTCAGGGGCTCCGCCCGTGACTCTTCCGGCGATCGACAAGGCCGGTCGGGCGATGTTCCAGGCGCGCAGGAGCTCGCGGACCGTCGACTTCCCGTCCCCCACGACAATCGGCCGGTGACGACGGAAGCATCGCCACAGCGAGCCGCGCACCAAGCTCAGCCGATAGGCGTCACCGGGAGCGTAAGGTTCCACCAGCACCTTTTTCTCGCCGCGCGAGGCCGCGTGAGCGCGGGCAAGGGCCTTGGCGGCGGCCGCCCGGTCTCGGACCGGCGCGGTCACGCCGCGACTCCGGAGGGCGTCCAGCGGCTTGATCACGCAAGGTAGCCCGACCGAGCTGATGGCTACGGCCAGCTCAGCCTCGGTCTCGACGAGACGCGAAGGCAGGACCGGCGCCCCTTGGGTGCCCATGAACATCTTGGATGTGACCTTGTTGAGGCTGGCCCGGTGGCCGAAATAGGAGTCTTCGATGGTGTCGGTACGCGCCGCCAGCTGCGCCTGAGCCCCGGCGCCGTAAAGCCAGAGGCGGTGCCCTTTCAAGAAGGCGTGCACGGGGATCCCGGCTTCGCGGCAATGGTCAGCCATGGCCTGCGCCACGTCGTCCGGCTGGAGGGCTTTCGCTTGCGCGTCGAAAGACTCCAGGGCCCGCCGTACCTGGTGGGGATCGGGTTCGCCCGGAGCGGCGAGCAGCCGCAAACCGAGGTCCAGCGCCGCGAGATTCACCCTCGGATCATGGCAGCCCATCGTGATGGCCCACCTTCCCTCGGCCTGTGGCATCACGCTGACCGGGGACACCTTGGCGCCGCCTTTTTCCAGGAGCCCCCTGACCCAATCGGCGATCACTTCACCCAGGTCATGCTGGCCCGAAGACCCGCGCTGGGGCGGGCGCCACCATGGGCAATGTTCAGCCAGTCGGCGGACGGACTCCTCCCTGCGGGCGAGCAGAACGGCCGAAAGCGTGAATTCGACCGTCTGCGTGGGAGCGACGCCGTGGATTCCCGGGCCGCGATGGAAAGAGCGCTCGCTGAAGGAGAACGGCAAGGACATGCGGACAACTTGGCGGTCGGCGATTCGGATTACGAAACATTTTCCCGGCGCTTGTCCGGTCAGGCCAAAATCCTCCGCCTAGGCCTAGCCCGCTGACTAACGGGGTCAGGCCGTACCCTCACTCAGCGTAACTTGATTCGCGATTTCATGGCGTTTTTTGTTACGACCCCGCGGCAGGGTACGGCCTGACCCCTTCGATCGTTGTCTTCCGGAGCGGCGTCCTGAAGATCATGGTCATCCCATGAGACCCCTCCTGCTTTGCTGCGCCGTGCTCTGCGTCATCACCGGATGCGCGAGCGCGCCCGAGGCCGCCCTCGCCGAACTGCGCGCGGCGAGGAAGGTCGCCTTGGACCGCCCGCGCCGGATCATCTTCAATAACGACGGCAACGAACCCGTCTACAAGACCGAAGACCATTCGCCCGAGGCCTTCCTCAAGCTGCGCACGACGGGCCTGATCGGCAGCCAGGTCGACTGCATCTCCTATTGCACGTGGAGCTCCGGATTCGGACTCTTCACGCACGATACCAAGGTCGGACAGGTCTTCGCGACAAAGGAGGCGATGTTCTCGACCAATCGCACCGCCGAACTCCTCGCGGCCGGCACCGACCCCCTGAAGGTGATGACGGACTTCGGACGCAAGCACGGCATGGAGGTCTTCTGGTCCTTCCGCATGAACGACACGCATGACGGATCGGGCGCCGACTACGGCCCGGTCATGCTGCGCGCCAACCGGCTCAAGACCGAGCATCCCGAATACATGATCGGGACCGCGGCGAAGAAACCGAAGTTCGGGGCCTGGACCGCGATCGACTACGCCCAGGAGCCGGTGCGGGAGCTCGCGTTCCGGTACGTCGAGGAAGTCTGCCGCAACTACGACGTCGACGGCGTCGAACTGGACTTCTTCCGTCACCCGGTGTTCTTCCGCCGTGCGGCCATGGCCGGCGTCGCCTGCGATGACGCGGAACGCGCGCTCATGACCGACATGGTCCGGCGCATCCGGGCGATGACCGAATCCGAGGGCCTGCGCCGCGGCCGGCCCTACCTGCTGGCCGTGCGGTTGCCCGACTCCGTCGAATACTGCCGTGACATCGGCCTGGACCTCGAGCGCTGGATGGCCGAGGGCCTGATCGACATCTACATGCCCGGCGGATACTTCCGCCTCAACGACTGGCAGCGCAGCGTGGAGCTCGGCCACCGCTACGGCGTGAAAGTGTACCCTTCCCTGGACGAATCGCGCGTCCGCGACGGCGCCGCCAAGGCCCTGCGTCAGACCGTGCAGAGCTACCGCGGGCGGGCCGCGGCGGCCTGGCAGTCGGGGGCCGACGGGGTGTACGTCTTCAACTCCTTCGACCCACGCAGCGCGATCTGGCGGGAGCTTGGGGACATGCGGACGTTGGGCGGGCTCGATAAGGATTACTTCGCGAGCGTGCGGGGCGCCGGCGTGGCCGCAGGCAACAGCCTGCCCTACGCCGGCTACGTGCAGACCGCGCATCTCAACCCCGGCAAGCCCATCGTGCTCAGGCCGGGGGAGACGGCGAAGACGGCCTTTTACGCCAACGAGACCGACATGAAAGGAAAGAAGGCGCGCCTTCATATCCAGACCAAGAATCCGTCCGGCCCGGCCGGGCCTGAGGTGAAGATCAACGGCCGACGACTGGACCTGCCCAGAGCCGAGGCCGGCAACTGGCTGAGCTACGAGCTCCGAGCGGCCGACCTGCGTGCCGGGCGCAACGAAGTGGAAATCACGCCCGTCAACGGAGCCAAGCCGGATGCGTGGACGGACCTGCGTTGCAGCGTGCGGCGGAATTGATGACCGGCCCGGGCAACGTCCGGTTGCCCTCTTTGGATTCCGCTCCATCCTGCCGGCATGCCTCGTAATCCTGACCGCCGGACCTTCCTGCGCGCTTTCCTCGGCGCGACCGGCGCCGCCGCGCTCGCCGTCGGCTGCGCGAGCCGGCCGACCGCGACCCGCATCATCGACACCCACACGCACTTCTACGATCCGACCCGAGGTCAGGGCGTGCCGTGGCCGCCCAAGGGCAGCTTCCTCGACCGCACGGTGCTCCCGCCTGACTGGCAGCAGGTCGCCGCGCCGCATGGCATCCGCGAGACGGTGGTGGTCGAAGCGAGCGCCTGGCCGCAGGACAACGACTGGATCCTCCGACTCGCCGACAAGCATCCGTGCATCGTGGGCTTCGTCGGCAATCTCCGGCCGGCCGAGGGCGCCTTCGCCGGACATCTACGCCGCCTCGCCGCCCACCCGCTTTTCCGCGGCATCCGCGTCCCGGCGGGCAAACTGAGCGGAGAGCTCACGGATCCGGTCTTCGCCCGTCACTTGGGCCTGCTCACGGACCACGGGCTGACCTTGGACATCAACGGGCTCGGCGATTTCGCGGGCGCCGTCCGGCTCGCGCGCGCTTACCCCCGGCTGCGCATCGTCGTCGATCACGTCGGCAACGTGCGAGATCCGCAGGCTCCGGACCTCGCCTGGCGCGAAGGCATGCGGCGACTGGGCGCCGAGCCGAACGTCTACTGCAAGCTCTCGGGTCTTGTCGAACCCATGAGGACCCCGCAGGGCGCGGCCCCGACGGATGTGGCGACCTACCGGCCGACGCTCGACCATGTCACGGCCTCCTTCGGACCGACGCGCGTGTTGTATGCCAGCAACTGGCCCGTCTCCGACAAAGGCGCGCGCTATGCGGACGTCTTCGGGCTCGTCGCGGACTATTATGCCGAGCGCTCCGCGGAGGAACGTGAGCGCTTCTTCTGGAGGAATTCGCTCGAAGCCTACCGCTGGATCTCCCGCGGAGCCTAATGAGCACGGGGTCAGGCCGTACCCTGTCTCTTGGCGTACCTAGATTCGGCTCTTTTGGGCGTTTTTAGTTACGCCTCATCCCATGGTACGGCCTGACCCCGTTGGCTGAGGGCTTTCCGTCAGGGATTATCCTGCGTCGATACCCATCAGGACCAGCCTGACGCTCGGGCCATGGCACGTCGTCGTCGACTCATCTCCAACCAAGGGGCCTATCATGTCTACAATCGCGCCGAGCTCGGTCAGCCCATCTTCGAAACCGACGCCGCCAAGCAAGTCTTCCTCGAGACCCTGCTGCGCACGACGCATCGCTTCGGCTGGGATCTGCCCGCCTATGCCATCATGACGAATCACTTCCACCTGGTCGTCACCACGCCGCGCGGCAACCTGAGCCAAGGCATGCACGCCCTCCAGTCGGCCTTCGCCAACAAGCACAAGGTCTTCCGGGGCTCGCCCGGGCATGTGTTCCAGTCACGTTTCGGCAGCGCGCACTGTCCCGCCGGACCTTCGGCGGCCCGCAAGATCGACTATGTCCACCTGAACCCGGTCCGCGGAGGAATCGTCACGCTCGAAGAGCTCCGCGACTACCCTTGGGCCAGTTACCGCCTGCTCCGTCGACCTGAGCTCAGAGGATTGGTCACCATCGGGCAGGCGCTAGGCTGCATGCATGGCCTGCGGGACGACCCGGCGGGCTGGGACGCCTATGAGGAACGGCTCCGCTTCGAGCTGGCTACCGACGAAAGACCGGCGACCGACGAGGAACTCTTCGGACTGGTTCGCAAGGAGAAGGCCGGAAGGCGGACCGAGGAAATTTCCCTGCTTGCCGTCGTCGGTAAAAGCGCCGAAATGCTGCGCAAGGAGGAAGAAGCGAGATGGGCGGATGCGTTCAAGGCGGAGTTGTCAGCCGAAGGGCGCCACTCTGACCAGCTGACGACCTTACCTCACTCCCAAGCCTGGAAGCTCACCCTTGCGCGTCGCATGCGCGATAACCACGGCGTTCCGGCCAGCTGGGTCGCACGACGGATGGGTTTCAACTCGGAGGCATACCTTCGAAAGCTTCTCGCGCAAAGCTAAGGAAGCTAAGGGGTCAGGCCGTACCCTCATGCCTGCGTAACTAGATCCGGGTCTTTCAGGCGTTTTAAGTTACGCCTCATCCCATGGTACGGCCTGACCCCGTGTTCGGCCATGAACTCTTGATCGACGACCCTGATCGCGGTTCGGCGGTGTTTCAGTACAATAGGTCCATTCCGGCCAAGGTCTCGAGCGAATCGAGGACAGCCAGCGTGTCATCGAGATTAGCTTGGGTGATGGGCACGGCGGAGGGGAGCCGAGTTTCGGTGATCACTTGTAGGTTCCTGGTGAGCACGAGTTGGGCGGCTGGGTCCGCCGAGCGCGGGCGCGGCGCCTTGCTCAGGCTACGGAATGATTGTTGGAGCTGGGCGGCGTCGTTGATTACGAGCACCATCGGCTCGTAGTCAGAAACGACCATCCTGTCACCTTTGGCGGCCGCGGCCTGGACAGACCCCAGCAACTTCTCACGCATACGGCGCACCCGCATCACGGGATTCCGAAAATCCGCATCGGCCTGCTGCCTGGCCTTCAGCGCCTCCATAGCCTCCCGGAAGGCGGCGTCATGCTGCGCGGCGGTCTTGACACCCATTGCGTTGAGATAACTTTGCTGGGCATTAGAGGTTCCGGCGGCGGCGGCAATGCGCCCTTCGGGCGAACCAAGGTCCAGGACGCGGTGGGCTTCGGCGTTCGCAAGGGCGGAGATGGCCTCCCGCTCGGCCTTGGCGGCATTCCTCTCGGCGAGGATATCTCCGACAGGGTCATCGGAACCAGCCTTGGCGGCGGCACGTATGCGCGATCCGTTCTGTCCCAGGAACGACTTGTACTTGCTGACGCTGTCAAAACCCAGGCTGGCCGCCTTATCCCGCTCGTATGCCTTCCGAGCGACCATGGCTCGGAACATTTCCGTCCCTATCTCCTGAGCCGTCTGCAAGGCGTGATTGCCAGCATTACCGCCAATGATCATCGTTCCCTTGTTGCCGGTAGGCGGCAGCTGGTACTCCCTAGGGGCGACACGGTCGGCGTAACGTTGCGCGGCGGCGACGCCGATCGACCTTCCCCCGTTCATGGCGTTGTCGAGCGGCGAGCCCATGGACTTGATCGATTCCAAGGCGGACTGCTTGACCGTCAAACCGCCGGCCATGGCTCCGGCCCGGAACTCGGCATCGCTTATCGTCTTAGCGAAAGGGACACCGCTGGCGCGGCCTTCGACGCGCCACTCCGCATAGCCTCCACCGGTGCGCTGCTCGCCGATGCCGCGGACGGTCAGGTCATAATCGATTCCCGAGATGGAATAGCTCGAGGTTTCGCCGCACGCGAAGGCAGCGAAGAGCAGCAGGTAAAGGCGTGGGATAAGCGCCATGCCCTACCTATTTGATGCTTACAATAGTCTAGCAAGCAAAATGATTGCTCGCGCTACTGGGTCAGGTCGTTCCTCACTTTACGCGCTGCTAAATTCGCGCACTTCAGCCACTCTTACTCGCGTGTCTTCGCAGGGGAGCGGCCTGACCCCGTGTCGGCCCCACCCTCGCGCGTCGCATGCGCGACAACCATGGCGTTCCGGCCGGCTGGGTCGCACGACGGATAGGTTTCAACTCGGAGGCATACCTTCGAAAACTTCTCGCGCAAAGCTAAGGGGTCAGGCCGTACCTTAAGCTAAGCGTACCTAGATCCTGGTCTTTCAGGCTTTTTAAGTTACGCCCCATCCCATGGTACGGCCTGACCCCGTGTTCGGCCGGGCCAGCTGGGTCGCACGACGGATGGGTTTCAACTCGGAGGCATACCTTCGAAAACTTCTCGCGCAAAGTTAAGGGGTCAGGCCGTACCCTGTCTCTTAGCGTACCTAGATTCGGCTCTTTTGTACGTTTTTAGTTACGCCCCTAAGCATGGTACGGCCTGACCCCGTGTTCGGCCACTTGTCACGGCGGCGCCGTCACCGCTTGAGACGGGTCTCACGCAAGCAGAGATTCGTGCCATCGATGAGCGGCATCGTGATGAATGCCTGCATGCAGCCTTGAACTCATCCGGCAAAAAACAGGCGGACATCCTTGCTGATGCCAAAGGAGCGCAATGGAAGGCACGGATCGCCCTCTTACTCAGCCAACATACCACTGCGTCGACCGGCTGGATTGCCGATAAACTGAACATGGGCACCCCTGGCCATGTCCGAAAAATACTCAGCAGTATGGGGTCAGACCGCTTCTGACGGATATCGCTCGGAAGCGGTCTGACCCCATACTGTATCTTCAGACGGGAACAAGGGGCCTGAATTTCTGGAATATCCCAGAGCTCGCGGCCGAGAATCCTGTCACTCGTGTCGGAGGATATGCTTCGGGGCGACCTTAATGCACTTACCTGGGTTGGTCGCGACGAAATGCCTCACCTGTTCGAGGCTCTGTCCGGAAAGGTCGGCCACGGGCTTTTCGCACTTGCGGCAGTGGTAGTCGCCGTTGTCGAGCCGCACCATGTACAGCGGACCCATCGCCCCTAGCGGGCACGGGTGGCGGATGGGCGTGAACGGCTTTTGCGGCTCACTCATCTTCGTCAAGCTCGCCAGGAAGTTCAATCCTACCCATGGTATCCTTCGTGAGATAATCTTGGATATCCGGCTCACCGATCGTGCCAGGAGGGAAAGTGGCTCGAGGGATGCCGGCGGTCATATGTAGCTCAGGGTGTTGGCCAGCCGGGGCCAGCAGGATCTTGCGGAGCACATGCTCCACGGTCAGCAGGTCGAGTTTCGGCGGCAGACAACGCATGACGATAACCGCCAGCTCCGGCGCGTACCAGAACTGGGCGCGGACTTTGCGGTGCGGTCCGCCCCCTTCGTAGGGCGTCGCCAACCGGGCCGCGATCAGCGCCAGGAAGAGCAGCGCCGGGAAATCCTGCGGACGCAGCGCATACTCGTGCAGGCTGGCTTTCTTGGCTGGTGACGGGAGCCCGGCGCCGAGGGCGGCGTTGATGGCGTCGATGGCGTCGCCGTCGAGACCCGTGACGGCGAGCCAATCGACCACTCCGGCCGTGTCATCCAGACGTAACCACAGGGCGGGCAAGGCTTGGCGCAGCTTGGGGCGATGCTTTTCGTCGGCCATGGCGACCGCCGACTCGACCAGCGCCGTCTCGGAGAAACGGCCGGCCCCGGAGACCTTCCACGCCTGGCGGATAAGTCGCGTGCGGGTGAATTCGTCGTACATAAGGTTCTTATAACCATCGTCGGCCCTGCTTCAACTCTTCGTAGCCGATAACGCTCACCCACCGACCGTCTGGCCAACTGATTATGACTCTCGGACGGCAGCGAGCACGGGGTCAGACCGCTTCTGACGGATATCGCTCGGAAGCGGTCTGACCCCGTACTGTATCGCCGCGAACTGCGCGAAAAGCACGGCGCAAACACCGCCTGGGTCGTCAAACGGATGCGGCTAAGCTCAGCCTCTTACCTTCGGAAACTTCTTTCCGAAAGCCGAGGGGTCAGGCCGTACCCTACATCTAAGCGCACCTAGATTCGGGCGTTTCGGGTGTTTCTAGGTGCGCGCCTTACCATGGTGCGGCCTGACCCCGTGTTCTGCCCATACCCTATATCTCAGCGAAACTAGATTCGGGTCTTTCGGGCGTTTTTAGTTACGCCCGCCCCCATGGTACGGCCTGACCCCGTATTCGGCCACTTCATGTTCTAAATCTCGGTTAGCCCTCCGCCTCCCAGCCAGCTGCCGTCCGGACGTTCCAACCGCTGGGAATATCGCCCGATCGGTCCACATAGACTCTCCCGCCGACGGGAACCCAATCCAGTTGGCCAGAAGCAAGGTCCTCCCGTGAGGCGTGGGTCTTGATCCATAGGCCTGCATACTTGTGGTACTGCTCCATATAGAGGTATGCATTACCCGGCTGTTTGATTGGCTTATAATAACTCACACCGTCGGGAATTTCGTCTTTCTGGAGATTCTGCAGCGCCGCGTCCGTAGGCGTAGCCTTGACCCAGGTACGTTTGGCGGTACGAATCATGGGCTCTCCATCCACCAGCACCCGGTTCTTGGGATATCTGGAAGCCACTGCCTCGGTGAATTCTTTCGTGGATAGATCGACGGCAGGGATAAGCGATACCTCGATACTCTTAGGCACTTTAACCACCTGAACGGCGCATTCCATGCTGAAGCCATAGGTCGAGATCCAATGGATCCGCACCCACTCGCCTTTGTAGCTAGCCAGATGTCCTCGCTTCTTCGGGCCTACCTTGATGAGTACGGAGTCGTTAGATTCTTCGAGGCCCATCCTGCCCTTGCGGAAATAGAAGAACTGGCACTTCCGCCGCTCGAATTCCCGACGCAGGTCATTCTTGGCCTTCCGGTAGACTGACTGTTTATCGCGGGGATTCAGCTCCTTGATCAGTTTACCGACGGCGTCTTCGAGCGAATCGAAGTAAGACCTATTCTCGGCGATAGGCATACAATCAGTAAACGGCCCAGCTGAGAATCGCCAGGCCGAGGACGAGTACGCCGGCGCAGCCTCCGGAGCGGGGTTCGGTGTAGGTTACTCCTGGCGGGCGAGGCTTGGTCTTCTCGGAGCGGCGGAACCAGTGCTCGGCGAGCTTACCGTCCTTCTTCGAGTACCATAAGAACATGGCGATCTGCGCGTCGTGATAATCGGCCTCGGCGGCCGACTGAATCAGAGCCAACCCCAAGGGGATATTCTGAGGCACCTCCTTACCGAGTACCAACTGCATCCCCTTATCAGTACGAGACTTAGCCTCTTCGTTAGTCATAACAGCATACTGTCAGCATCAATCGGTGAGGCAAGTCTTTTCCGCTCTTTTTTGTATAACAATTCACCCTCGGTCAGGACAGACGACCGTGGCTGTCCGGCCATAATTCATGACCTCAGAGCTGCATGCTTTGGTGCCTCGAACCTTCCTAAAGACTTTTAACGCGATCGCAGTATGCATCCCATCTTGGTTCCTCGATAGCCAATCGCCATAAGGAAGTTAACGGCCGAATTTACGGAGAACACTTAAGACTCAGAATGCTCAAAATCCGACCCGACATGGGAAATGAGAGTCACCTAGTATGCGGCGCCCCACTTGATCAGCTACACCGAACCAGGGCGATACTCACGTAGAGCTCCAATGGGACAGGCACCCATTAAATTGTAAGAATATTGTACCTCAAAGATAACTCCACCTTTCCTTTGCTGTGGCTAGGAATAAACCCCTAGGATTGTAAGCCTATGTGGTCAATGAGGGGTTGCCCGGGGGCTAATGTAAGGCATAAGAGTGAGGGGTCCCCCTATGCCCCTTCCCACGGAACTCATCACCCCCCTCGGCAACGCCCAGAGCGTCGTCAAAATCAAGGGGTTCAATGCTCAGCTTTGGCTTGGGAAGGACCCCGGCAACACGCCCCTTCAAATCTGCTTGATCGAGCTCACATCCGCCATCGCGGATGGCAAGATCAAGGAGCTCTGGACTGAACGCCACGGCGGCCGCGCCGCTCCCCTGATCCTTAGCTTGGTATTCGACGGCAAGGTGACCCTCGCCGGCCCCCTGCTGCACGGCAATGACCTGCCCTTGGCTCGTGGGCTCGACGCCGATCAAGCCGGCAGAGTTCTCAAACTAGCCAAGGACTGCCCTGATCGGAACAGCGCAGTACGCTTCCTAGGTTCCGCCCTTGAGACGACACGCTCCGAAACTCCGGGACTCGAGAACAGCGGGCTTTTCGCCGACCACGTGCTTCGCCAGGTCATGACCGCAGACGTCGAGAATACTTATCGCCGAGAGGTCAAAAACGCCCACGAAAAGGCCAAGCCTTTGCTCGCGAAGAGCGGCAAGGACCTGATCAAGGGTCTCGGCTACGCCACCAAGGCCAATGACGCCCGGACAGACATCCTGCTTGATGCTGACCAGAAGGAGATAGCCTTGGCAGTTCTGCTTCACGAATCGGAACGTCCCGAAGCGGCCTCTCAGGCGTTCAACGGTCAATCCCCGATTACCCATGCGATGACGCAGGCCGAAAAGCGCAACCTGCGCTGGGTGATCACCGTCGCCCATGATCGCTCGATCCGACTCTACCCGGCCGTCCTCAACGTGGGCGTAGGCCGTCGCGGTCCTTGCGAGACCTACGTGCAGGTCCACACGGGCCTGCTCAAGGAGTCGGACGCCGGCCTGCTCTGGATGTTGTTCTCAGCCGATGCGCTGCTCCAGGACAAGGGCGCCGTCTACCGCCTCCTCGCGGACTCCAATCGCTTCTCAGGCAACCTGGCCGAGGCCCTCCGTGAACGGATCTACGTCGAGGTCATGCCCAGGTTGGCCAAGGGCATCGCCGATGCCCGACGCCACCCGCGCAAGGACGAAGCCTACCTGCGCGACACCCTCCAGATGGCGACGCACGCCCTCTTCCGGCTCCTGTTCATCGCATATGCCGAGGACAAGGATCTGCTTCCCTTCAAGACCTCACAGCAGTACCAGCGCAATTCCCTCAAGACCGTCGCGACCGACCTCCTCGAAGACCTGCGCAAGACGGCGAAGTGGGGTGACACGACGACCTACTGGGACAAGTTCGTCATCCTCAGCCAAGCCATCAGCAAGGGGAACAAGTCCCTGTCCGTGCCGGCCTACAACGGCGTCCTGTTCTCCGACGACGAGGAAGACTCCGTCCACGGCCATGCCCTCTCCAAAGTCAAACTGAAGGATTCGGTCTTCGCTCCGGCCTTGGCCGGCCTGCTTCTTACCCAACCTGAGGGCAAGGATCTTGGACCGGTCGACTTCCGCTCCCTCGGGGTTCGCGAGTTCGGCACCATCTACGAAGGCCTTCTGGAATCCGAGCTCTCCGAGGCCGCGGAGGATCTCGTGCTCAAGTCCAAGGACGGAGACCAAATCTTCGTCCCGGCCACCAAGAAGGATGAGCCGACGGTCCGAGAGGGGGAGTTCTACCTCCACAACAAGTCCGGTGCCCGCAAGGCATCCGGAGCCTACTTCACCAAAGAGTTCGCAGTCGACCACCTGCTCGACCACGCGCTCGACAAGGGCCTGGACGACCACCTCGCCAAACTCCGCGACCTGAGCGACAACGACGCAGCCGAAGCCCTCTTCGACTTCAAGGTGGCCGATATCGCAATGGGATCTGGCCATTTCCTCATCTTCGCCATCGACCGTATCGAGAGGAAGTTCCGCGCCTACCTCGAAAAGCGTCCGCTGCCCGCCGTCCGCTTGCAGCTTCAAGATCTCCGCGAGGCAGCCCAGAAGGAACTCGGTGACGCCGCAGCGCAGATCGAAAACAAACTCGAAGACGCCGCCCTGCTCCGCCGCCTGATCGCGCGCCGCTGCGTCTACGGCGTGGACATGAACCCTATCTCGGTCCAACTGGCGCAGCTCGCCGTCTGGATTCACACCTTCGTGCCTGGGCTACCCCTGTCGTTCCTTGAGCACAACCTGATCCAAGGCAACTCGCTCATCGGCGTCGCCAACCAGCGCGACTTCGAGGACCTGCTCGACGACTGCAGGGTGGGAGTTCAAGGCTATCTCGATAATGCTCTGCCGAGCATCCGTAAGATGGGCGCCATCGCCGAAAAGAACGTGGCGGACGTAAAGGCGATGAAGAAGCTGCGTAACGAGGCACGCAGTGAACTGGAACCCGCGATTGCCGCCATGGACATAGCGACATGGATCCGGGCTTCTGGCAAGGTCATCGGGAAGGACGGCGACGATCTCATGGGCCTGATGCAGGACCCAGATGCCATGCTCAGGTCCAAGCCGCTGCGAGAGGCCCGCGCAGGCCTATCGAGCATCGGCTGCAGACATCTGATTGCATCCTTTCCTGAGGTGTTTCTCCGCAAACGTAGCGGATTTGACGTGCTCCTCGGCAATCCGCCATGGGAAAAGGTTCACTTCGAAGAACCGCAGTTCTGGGGCAAGCACATCCCGGGCTACTATGCACTAAATCAGCAGGAACGAAAAACTGCTGAAAACAAACTTCGCGCTGTGATGCAGAATGCCGACGCACTTTTGTCCGAAGAAAAGGCGGCTTCTGAAATTCGGACGACAGTGTACGGCAATCTGTATAGCGACCCCGACCCCAAGGTTCTCAGATATGGAACTGCAAGTGGCCATCCCGACCTCTTCCGCATGTTCGCCTGGAGGTTTTGGGAACTCCTATCCGAGGGCGGTTATCTGGGGATCGTACTTCCTCGCTCGGCATTTTCCGGTGATGGCTTGTTGGAATGGCGCACTCAACTCCTGGCCGCCGACAAGATCAGTGGCCACAATCGTGCGGATGTCACCATCACATCCTTAGTCAACAAAGGCGGCTGGGTCTTCGATGCGGTGCACCAACAATACACCGTCTGCCTGTGCTCGATCCGCAAGCGCAAGGCGGTCAGCGAGCTGAAGCTCAACGGACCTTTTGATTGTCTGTCCGACTTTAACAAGGAACGCATCCGTTTCGCGAGCTTCCCGGCTGACGAGGTGCTTGGCTGGACCGAAAGTGCCAAGCTCCCCCTACTGCCCAGCGCCAAGGCTCAGGACGCCTTCCGCCGCATTCGCAAGTCCCCTAACATAGTCACGGAGTACGACATTAATGCCGAATGGCGCTGCAATCCCCTTCAAGAACTGAACGCAACGACACATAAACCACTCTTTGACCTTACGGGCACTAAGCCAGACGGCAACCCTATGCCCGTATTCAAGGGTGAATCCTTCGATCTCTGGGAGCCCGACCGCGGCTCCGAACGCTACTACGGCTGGACGAAATCGGTCGACGAGACGATCGCTGAACTGACTCGCAAGCGTAAGAGCAGTTTCCGACGCGGTGCCAACTCCCCCTGGTGGGGCGCGGACGATCGCCATATTCAGGACGATTCCACCATCGAATGCCTGCACCCGCGTATCGCGTTCCGGGATATCACAAACAGGACCAATACTCGTACAATCATCGCAGCACTCCTTCCGCCAAAGGTGGTGTGCGTCCACAACGCACCTGTGCTGGTGTTCCCAAAGGGCGACAAGACACACGTGACCTATACCCTCGGCATCCTTGCCGGCAGAATCTGCGACTGGTATGCCCGCCGATGGGTTGAGGTCCACCTCACCTTCTCCGTATTCAACTACCTGCCTTGCCCGCGCGTGCCCGACAACCATCCGCTCTTCAAAGAGATGGTCGCAGCCGCCGGCCGCCTGGCCTGCCCTGATAAACGCTTCGCTGGCTGGGCCAAGTCCATCGGCGTCGAACACGGGGCCCTCAAGCCGGAGGAAAAGCAGGAACTTGTCGACCGTGTCGATGCGACCTCCGCCCTCCTCTACGGCCTCACCGAGACGGAGCTGGAGACGGTCTTCTCTACCTTCCACGAAGGCTGGGATTGGAAACCGGACCACGCGCGCGTCCTCGTCGAATACCGCCGCCTCAAGACCAAGCACAAACTCTGATCCATGACTTACCGCCCCGACTTCATCGACAACGCCGGCGACAACACGCTGGCGAAGGCGATCAACGCCCACCTCGCCGAACTGGAGGCCCGCAAGTCTCCGGTCGACCAGCTCTCGATCGCCACGGCTTATTTCCGCCCCCAAGGACTCGACACCCTCCGTGAGTCGCTCAAACGGCTCAAGAAGATGCGCCTGCTGCTTGGGGCCGAACCCCTCCCTGCCGGGATCGAAGACGAGAAACTGCCCGACAACAGCGGTGAGACTGAAGAGGACTTCCGTCGACGCAAGGCACGGGAGGCGGCCAACGCCCTCCTCGCCCGCCTGAAGCGCGATCGCGACAAGCTCCCCTTCAGCAAGGCGACAAGGCAGGCCATCGAGCGCTTTGTCCAGTTCCTCGAGAGTGGCATGATCGAGTCCAAGCAGGTGACCGAAGGATTCCTCCACGCCAAGGCCTACCTCTTCGAGGGCAAGGACGGGGACAGCCAGACCGGAGGTGCCATCGTCGGATCGTCTAATCTCACGCCTTCAGGCATGCGCTACAGCCAGGAACTGAACCTTGGTGTCTACGCGGACCCCCTGCCGGGCAAGATCAAGGACTGGTTCGACAAGCAGTGGGACGCCGCCGAGGACCTTGACCTGGCCGCTATATACAAGGAACTGCTGAAGCTGCACGAGCCCTACCATGTCTTCATCAAGGTGCTCTTCGAACTCTACGCCGCAGACGTCCTGAGCGAGGACTTCGCCTCGAAGGTTCCGGTCACTGATTTCCAGCGTCACGGCGTCTGGCGCGCCCTGCGCATCCTCGACGAACTCAACGGGGTCATCATCGCCGACAGCGTCGGGCTCGGGAAGACCTACACGGCCGGCGCCATCATCGAGCAGTACAACCAGCGTCGCCAACGTGTTCTCGTCATCTGCCCTGCCGCGGTGCGAGATACCACCTGGAGGCGCTTCCTGAACGACAAGTACCTCGTTGCCGACGTCGTCTCGTACGAGGAACTGGCCCGAGACAGCCGCCTCAACGTCCCTGCAGACAAGCTGCCTTCGCAAGGCTTCGCCGGCATGGGCAGCTCGTTCTTTGCATTTGGCCAGAACGCAGCCACAACCGACCGCCAGGACCTGTCCAACGTCAAGCTCCCGCAACCCCCCGATGACTACTCGCTCGTCGTGATCGACGAGGCACATAACTATCGGAATCCCTACACGCCGACCCGAGCCGCGGTGCTCCGCAACCTGCTCTGGGGACGCCCCAAAGACCTGCTCATGCTGACCGCCACCCCGGTCAACAACTCGCTCTGGGACTTCTTCAACCTGCTGCGTTTCTTCGTGAGGCAGGACGCCCAGTTCGCCGACCGCGGCATCCTTTCACTTCAGGACAAGTTCCAGGACGCCATGGCACGCGACGTCAACAGCCTGAGCCCGGACGAACTGTACCCCGTCATCGACGCTACGACCGTCAAGCGCACCCGTCACTTCATCAAGCACTACTACCCGAACAGCACCATCTGGGTAAAGGACGAGGCCGGACAGCCGAAGCAGATCCCCATCGTGTTCCCGGAGCCCGTGGCAAAATGCGTCCGGTATTCGTTCGAACAGCAGCTGGGAGACTTCTTCGGAGAACTCGAACGCTGCCTGGCACCTGAGAACGGCGAGCCTGCCCTGAAATTCGCGCGCTACCAGCATGAAGCCTATCGCGTGGACGGCGGCTGCGACGCTCCGCCCATGGGGGCGCTCATCGGCCTCCTGCGAAGCGGCCTTCTCAAGCGCCTTGAGTCTTCGGCCTACGCATTCCACCGGACCATCAGCCGGATGGTGGCCGAGCATGAGATCTTCCTGCGGCACCTCAAGGCGGGCAAAATCGTCCCTTCGGAAGCGCTCCGGGACATCTCGACGGTCGAAGATGAGCTGGAAGGCGGGGAAGACGTCGAGAAGGCCGTCGCCGACATCATCAAGAACGGTAACTGCACTAGCGCCAAGGACTACAGCTCGACTTTGGAGAAGGACGTCCGCGCCGACCTCAAGGAACTGGTCATGCTACGGGACATGGTCGCCAAGGCCGCCAAGGCAGAGACGGACGACAAACTGGAGCGACTCATCGAAGAAATCGCGGCTATTGCCAAGGAAGCCGAGGATGAGGTCGGAATGAAGGCCGTCCTTGGAGACCGGCGCAAAGTCCTCGTCTTCTCGTATTTCGCCGACACCGCCGAATGGATTCAGCGTCGCCTCGTTAAGGCGATCAAGGAAGACAAGCGGCTGGCTTGTTATCGCGAGTCGAACCGGGAACTGGCCAAGCAGAATGAAGGTATCCGCCTGGGCATGGTCTCGGGCGGGAACGACTCGGACCTCTCCGCCCAGAAGGCCGCAGGCGGGTTCGCGCCCATCTCGAGCGAACTCGGCTCCAATGACCTATACGACATCATGGTCAGCACCGACGTGCTCGCGGAAGGTGTGAACCTCCAACAGGCCCGTCACATCATCAACTACGACCTGCCCTGGAACCCTATGCGCCTTGTCCAGCGCCATGGCCGCGTCGACCGTATCGGCAGCAAGCACCCTAAGGTCTACCTCCGGTCCTATTTCCCGGACGCGCGTCTCGACGCGATGCTCCGCCTTCAAGAAAGAATCAGCCACAAGATTGCGATGGCTGCGGCAGCCGTGGGCGTAACTTCGCCCATCGTGGACGAAGACGGAAGCTCGCCGAACCGTGAAAGAGATTTCGCAGGCGACATCAAGGTAATCAAGGATCTAGAGGACGGGGACCCCTCCATCTTCGAGAACGGCGGTACCGCCGAGTCCTCGCAGACCGCCGAACAGTATCGCCAAGAGCTTCGTAAAGCCATGAAGGAGACCGTCTCGGAACAGGCGCTGAAGGACATGCCCGGCATGGCTGGCACTGTCATGGTCAAGGGCAAGTGGCCTGGGTTCTTCTTCCTGGCCAAGGTCAGGGCCAAGGTGAACGGCGAGGAGATCCAGCGCCTCTATCTGCGCTTCATCCATACCACCACGGACTTCAAGCCCCTTACCGTCCAGACGGAAAGTGGGGAGTCCACCCACAGGGTCGAGCGGAAGGAAGCCACCTGCCTGCGTCTGATTGAATGTGGCCCCACGAAAGAACGGGCTGACGATCCGAACGCCGAAGAACAAGCCGAGTTCGCCTGGGACATCGCAGCCGAGGACGTCCTGACGACCTGGCAGTTCGAGACCGACCCCAACAACCTAGCCCCTAAGATCCGGCCGACCAACACCCGTGCCGCTGAGTTCATCAGGCTCAACCTGCAAGGAGCCGCCCGGAAGGTTTCAAAGGAGCAGGAAGATGAGGCTAATCGGATCATCCTCTCGCCGTGGCCCCGCCGCGAAGAGGCCATGCTACGCTCTTGGGTGGCCGGCGAAGGACCCGACTTCCAGGGCCTCACGAAACTGGCTCACGCCGAACTCATCGTCCTCAAGGTCCTCTCCATCGGGCTCAAGCCCTCTACTCCAGCCCCGACCCTGCCCAGCATCGGCAAGGAGAACATCGAATTGGTCTGCTGGATGGCGCTAAAACCGGGCCAACCATAAAGCTAGCTACTCCAACTGGCATTCCGCCACTCAATCGCCGGACGGGAAGGCAGAAGGTCCGTCCGGGTCGGGAGGTTGGGGACCCGGGAGCCGTGGTGTTCGTAGTAATGTCGCCCGTTAGAGTACTCTTCCTTAAGGCGCTTGCTGACGAGGAGGCGGTAGTCGGTGTCGATGGTCAGGTAGCCGGCGTCGAATAGGGTATGGAAGTCAGAGCGGAGCAGCAGGCCATTTCCGACCTCATGCCCTCCCCCGTCCGCATACGGGCGGATATGAGCGGCTTCCAGGACCGGGAGGGTCTTCTCTTCGGTCACGGCGCAGCGGCGACCATAGGCATCCAGGACGGCCACCCGGAACCCCGACTGCCCTAGCCGCGGCTTGGCCATGTAGGGCTTTCCGTAGCGATCCTGCTCTTGCTCGACTCCAGCAGCGACCGGGCGGGCCCTGAGGCGTTCCTGAATCTGGGCCCAAAGTTTGGCGCCCTCGCCCTCCCCTGGCTCATAGCACTTCCCCTGGACGATATTCGGCGACCAATCGGCGGGCTGGTTGATCCACTGATCCTCCGGTAGCCAGAAGCAGTCCGTCAGTAAAGTGCAGCCGATGGTCTCGTTAGGGCCCGTCTCTTTGCCCATCCTACCGCGCATGCGGGTGATGTTCTCGCGGAATATGGCCTGGGTTTCTGCCCCGTTGCCCTTGCCGTAGACCTTCCACGCCAACTCCAAGGGCAAGACCGTGCTCTTCAGGAACCAACCCCCACCGACGATCTTGTTCACCGGGGCCTTAAGCTTGAACAGGAAGAGGCCTCCCTCGGGGATGGCGCCAAAGCTGCGTTCCCCACCAGGCGCCCAGAAGTTAACCTCCACGGACTGATTGGCCGAATGGAACTCGAACCAGGACCGGTCCGTGACGCCGACCCAATACTCGAGCTTGGATAGTTTGGCCGAGGATAGGCCCTCGAACTTCTCGGTGATCAGGAAGCCTAGCTCGCGGAGTCTACGAAAGCAGGCAGTGCCCTCTCCGCCGCCGAAGTCATCCCCAGTCACGATACGACCCGTCGCGTGCTTGAGCGCCAGAGCGATCAACTGCTTCGGCGGATACGTCCGACCCTGGTGGATGACATCATACGTCGTCGAGTCCCTGAATCCGGCAGGAGATACGCCGGCATCCAAGTCGGCCGAAGCCTTCTCGACGTGTTCTCGCTGTACGGGGGTAAAGTCCATCAGCTAAGCATCAGCTGGTCAAATCGCCAACCTCTTTAGCCACTTTAAGCTTACCTAACGTCGTATAGCGAGGCCGCTGCATGCTGCCCGGCTTGGTGCTTCCATAGATGATCGGTTCACGGAGCTTAACGGCCGGACTGGCGAAGAGGATCTTGTACTCGCCGTGCTCGCCAAAGAGCTCGATGCGCGAGACAGGCGCCACGTAAGTGACCGCGGAAACCGGAGCCACCTGGTAAGCGGCGCACCACTTGATCTGCTCCACCTTACCGGGAGCGATGCTAACGTAGTACCAGCAGTTATCTCCCAGAAAGACATTCTGGAATCCCTCTTCGCGGCAAGGGACCACAATCACGAGGTCGTCATCCTGAGGCGCGGCAGTTACGGCGGCCCCCGTGACGGGCGACAAGGCTGCGGCAACGGTAGCCGGGGTTACGGACTCCGACTTGGCGACGACGTGAGCCTTGGGTTCTTCGAAGACATTCAGGTCGACGAGAGGCAGGATACGCAGCATCTGGGCCAGGAACCCATCGGCGTCCGCACAGTCGCTGGCCGTCATCGGCGGCTTACTCGGCTCGGTGCCATTCTCGACGACACAACGCTTATACTTCTTGGCCCGGGTAATGAGCATACTCTCAATGTATCGAATGTATGCCTTGTTCAGGTTATTCGAAGTGAAGACGATTGCGTTGCCCCAGAAGTCCTTGTGCTCCAGGTGCGAGTCGATGCGGTCCGACACATTGTCGCCTTCGCCGATGTAGACACGCGGGCGCGGATCTTCGGCGCTGTTACTGTAGCCCCATAGAATATAGATTCCCGGCTTCTTGATGTCGCCATGCTTCAACGCGGAGGCCCACCTGTCCCGCGGGAAGGCAACGCCCGTACCTGTCCAGTTCATGTTCTCGATAATACGGAGACCGTTGGGGTCGCCCTCGGGAACAAAGATGCGAATCGTATAGGGAGAAGACATCGGGGGAATGAATCTAGAAAGCCCCAAGAATAGCCCTAGAGCAAACACTCAGTCGCTGAACCGGCAGTACACCAGGTCAGGAGTGGGTATTTTTCTGGTGCTGGCCCACATATCCGACGACAGCGACCTGCGCGTCGTCGTCCCAGAAGAAAGCCACCCTGATGGTCTCTTGTGGCCGGCGCGACGTACCGCAGCCGATATGTGCATCCGCATAAGCCACCTTTCCGCCCTTCAGCTTATAATCCACACGATACCAAGAGTCGTTAGCGCTCATCGTGCTGTCCGATTGGTTAGCCGAGTAGTCCCATCTGCTGAGCACCACCCTAAGCGAGGCGTTGAGGTCTCGGATGACCTTCTTGCCCGACTTCGCCTGATAATAGTCACCGCCAATCCATCGCAGAGCCAGCAAGAGGTCTGTTGGCTCCTGAAAGGGTGATTCCTGCTCGGACTTACTGTTGAGGCGAAACACCACGCGGCCCTTCAGCTCTTTCTCGGCTACTTCTATCGCCTCGCGGACGGACTCGACCTCCGGGATGTTCCTCAATGCCTCGCGCCAAGGTACATTCTGACGGATGAGGCGCGTAGCCTCGAAATACTTCTTCACCAGGCCGTCAGCTTCGCGCTTTTCGTCTGCGAGCGTAGCGTGACTCTCCTCAAGGTCCTCGATCTTCTTCAGGAGCTTCTTCTTCTCTTCCTCGTATACTTCAACGACTTCGTGAGAGAAGCTCGCGCTTTCCTTGTGCTTACGAATCTCCTCGCCAGCGATGAGGTCGTCCAGGCCGTCCCAAAAGACAGCGCCAGGGAAACCACGCTGCGTGGCTGCAATAGCGATCTGACCAAGAATACCCTCGCAGAACTCGGACTGCCCACGCTCTTCGAGGCTTTCCCGGATGCTGCGAGGCCCAATGAGGGGATGGGCGAAGGGGCTAGCCTCGGGACTGAACCCAGGGTAGTAGATACGCGCGGCGCCATCCCAGACCAAGAGCTTCGGATTAGGGACGAGTTCGGCAAATCGCCTATGGCAGGCATCGCCATGCAATACGAAGACGTGTGCAAGCGCAGTGAGCTTCGGGGAAAGTAACGTAGGGTTGAAAAGGCATTTGCCTTCTTCATCACCAGAAACGACCACGACAGCGTGCCGGCGTTTTTCGTATGCCAAGTAGGCAGCCAGCGCGTCCACGCTGCGTCCCCTCGCCCATACGGGCTTCGTGATGATAGGGATACCATCAAACGCGCCAAACGCTTCGACCAGCATAGCGATGATCCTCGGCGCGGTGGCGCGCCGGCGGAACGGTATAGGGCTGTCGTCCACGCGGTTCACCCCATTCACGCAGCTCACCCTGAGCCCTTCAGGGGTCTCGTCGAAGACGATTTCTGTCACCCACTGAATGCTTGTGTCCTCGTTATCGCGATTAATCAGCCTAAGGCCCCACGCTCGCCGGTTTCCCGAGGAGAAGAGCTTAGCCTCATAGGCCCAGGACCCCCCTAGCTCCTTAATAGGAAAGACCGGCAAAGGTCCCGCAGGCCTTACCTTTTCGGTCAGACCAGGGCGCGGGTTTGCGCCTGGCGCAAAGACCCACTCGACGCATAGGCTAGCGGCGTCCTCTAGTTTAGGAGCCTGGCCCCCTTTCTTACCTAAGTAGAAACATGTCTGGTAAAGGGCTTTCACGTGGCGGGGTGACTTCTTAATAACGCCAGTCACGGCCTCGTCAATATTGTGAATTCTACTACTTTATAGTCTGGCCATAAAGGAGCCTAAGAGACCATCACTTGATCAAAGAAACAGAGGCCGGAAAGACTTTAAATCCACTGTACCTTTTTCCATAATGCGCATCTGCCAATCAAGAATTCAATTTCTTGAATTCAGCGAGGACGACCTCTTGGGCGGCGTTGATCTCCTGCATTCGTTCGTTGAGCTCTGCTTTTTCTTCCGCACTAGCGCCAGGCTTGGAATCAGGATGAACTTCTCGACAAAGGGAGGTCCACGCCATGCGTGACTGAGCACGTGTGATCTTTCCGCTCAATCCGAGCACCTTGGCGGCGGCGGCGAGGCTTTGGCCGGAGGACGTATCCAGGTAGACTTCCTGGCGATCGTAAGATTCATCTTCCGGCTCTGCGGATGAATACTCCGACGATAGCGCTTTCTGGGTCAGCCTACGGAAGCGAAGCCGCCATTGCTCAAGATTATCCAGCAGTACGTCGATGCGTCTGAGGTATTCAATCTGACGCACAGGCTCGCCCGCCAAACTCTTGTACTTAAACCACGCTTCCGTGATCGATTCCTGCAGGTCGCTCGCTTCGGCCAGAAGCTTGAGCGATTCGGGCCAGGAAGGTTCGTTGCTAGGAAGACTCTCCCATTTGCCGGCTGCCAAGTCATACCAACCCGAGGAAGCTCCTGGAATGATGATATCCCTGAGCGGACGGCAGGTGCCGCCGGCAGCCGTATCCGCGTACTTCTGAATTTCTCGCCGCAACTTGCCGCGAGGCATGTCGTCGCCATGCACCAAGAAGATGCTCAATGGCTTGTACTTGTCCTTAAAACGTGGGCTATCGATATGCAGGGCATATTTACAAAGCCCGGCCTCGTCCGCATGTCCCGAGAAGAGCCCGGCATAGTCCAGCAAGGCGCATTTCACTTCTTGCGTGTAGAGGTCGAAGTCTTCCAACCGCTTGGGATCACGGAATACAGGCCCGTCCTGAATCGCGGCCGCGACTTCCGTCGGGCTCTTCCATGACGCCGCCGCCGCCTTGAGCGTAGCCGCATCCAAGAATGAAGGCATGTAACCGACAAACATGACCGTTGCGTCGGCCCTTCGCAGGTTATCGCGTAGCCGTCCCATCACCGGCCCGGAAGTGCACATGCCGCTGGAGCTCAAATAAATGACCGGGCCTTCGGAGATTTCCTTTCGGCCATAGCAGAGGTCGAACTCCGAGCCGACGGATGTCCTGCTCGTCACCTTACGGCGACCCTCCCCTGAGAATAACTGGTCAAGAAGCGCGTTCACGTCGACGATCTCAGATTCGGCGAACAAGGCGTGCTCGCGGTTAAGCAGACGCATCTTTCGCTCGTTATCCTTTCGCTTAAACCACCAGTTATCGAATTCACGGCGATAGGAATTTGAATAACTCCTGGCTAGGGACGAGTCGACGACCACCGTGGGCGCTCTTCCTCCGATCCGCTGCGTGAAATCCGTCCGCGTGATCAAGTAAGCCAAGTCTACGATGAGATCTTGCGTACGGCCGAGCGTGAATGCCGGGATAATAACGCGCGAATTGGCACCTCTCGTCGGCGCCAGCGCCCTTTCGAGAGCAAAAGAAAGCGCCGCTATCTTGTCGGCATAGGCCACAGGCCGGCGTGCAGGCTGGCCTCCATAGGTGGACTCCAGCACCAGGTAGTCGGTCAATTCTCTTGGATATTGAACGGGGCGCAGCAGCGAATCGCTGGCGTCCGCATTGAGGACCTGGGGGCCGAGATCCCCGCCAAAACAAATTGAAAGTCGCTTACCCTCGGAAACATTTGTCTCAAAACTTATCGCAACGGCGCCAGCCAGATGGCCGGTGCGCGCGAAGCCGAAAAACAGATCGGCCTCATCCAACACCTTATAGCTCAAGCCTAGTTGAAAATCTTCGCGTTCATCCGGGCAATAGAACTCGACCGCGTCGACATCGCGCTTGTCATACAGATCCCTGTCAAACGTCTCGACGTTCGCGACGGTGTCCTTGAGCGCCTCCTGGACGAAGTCTGCCGTCAGCCGGGTGCAGATCACCTTCCCGCGGAAACCTAACCGATACATCCTGGGTATCAGTCCGCAGTGGTCCATATGCGCATGGGTCAGGAAGATCGCCTTGACCTTTGCAGGAGGCACACCTCCCAAATCCGCCTCGCCGCGAGCTTTGTTCAGGTCTTTATGACCGCGGACATTCTGATACAAGCCGCAGTCGATCATGTAGTAGCTGTTTGATCGTTCATAATGCAGCAGGTGGCACGAACCGGTCACGGCTCCGACTGCGCCGACGAATTTAACTTTTAATGGCATGGGGTTAAGATGCGTCGGAACGATATCCATCTACTTGATTTACTCAAGCAAGCCCGTCGCGGTGACGGATACCGGAGGCGGAGCTACGTTGCCGGGGCGCTTCGCCGGCTATAATCAGGTCATTCTTTTATAACATCCCTAGGTGTAACTTTGCAGAATTTGACTTGTTAGACGGTCCGCTCAGGGCAAAACCCCTGACCCGTTTTTTGACAGTCGAAACCCAAACCGGATCTTTCCGTGGTCTGAAACCTAAACCGGACCTCCCCACGGTCAGTCGGCCGTCGAATCAGGGCCGGAGCCTTCTGCGCACGCAGTCGGCTCCGGCCCTTTTGCTTTGGCGCGGGCGCCATGCGGGCGCGGACACGCACAGGGAGCCCTTTCTATACCATGACTAAACTCCTCCATCCCTACAGTCTCCAAGCCTTCCCCACCGAGAAGATCCTGCGAGACTTCAAACCCGTCCGCGGCTGTCATGTCCGCGGCAAGATCGAGCTGCCGCCCGGACAGGTCGAGCAGGTCTGGGCTTCGCTCCGCAACCGCGACGCCGACCCGCTGGCCTGGCAGAAGCCGACCGTCGAAGTGGACATCGGCCCGCTCATCGACGCCATCGCGGAGCGCATGGGCTATGACCCGGCCCTGCTGAACGAAGGCCGGGGCGAAACCGGCCGCCCCGACCATGCTTGGAGCGCTTACGCCGATGAAAGCGGCTTCCCGCTGTTGATCCGCTGGCAGGCGGGCGCAGGCGAGCTGCTGTTGAACATCGGCATGCTGGGCCAAGAGGAACTCTCGGTCGCGATACTGGCCGATGCCGAGGGGCTGACGACCTTGCTCAAAGTCCATGACATCCTAACGGGCATCATCGCCACCGAAGGCCGGACGGAGCGACTGTCGGTGCCGGTGGGCGACACGCTCCAGGTCGTGGAAGTGACCTCTCCGCCGGATTGGGGCTACTACGGACCCAAAGTCACGGTGTGCCTGCCCCCCGACCGACAACTGAGCGAGGTGCGTCGCAAAGAGTTGGAGCGCATCGTCGGCGGGATCGCCCTGGCCGTCGGGACGGAAGAAGAAGTCAACCGGCACCACTTAGCCCTCATCGGGACTCCTCGCCTGACGTCAAACAGCCTCCGCCTGGAATTGGGCGGGGCGATCATCGGCCCTCGGATGGACTTCGGGCCGGATGAGCCGCTCAGCCGATCGCTGATCGACCTGATCAACGAGGCCAGCGTTCGCCGGGCGTGGAAGGAATTCGAGCAGACGGCGGCCGAACATGCGGCCGCGGGCTTCGATGCCAACGCCTGGCATGAGTTGCTGGATAAAGAGAAGCTCGACTTCGAACTGTCCGAGCGCCGGTTGAAGCTGGAGGAACTGGTCCGGAGGATGTCGCCCAAAGACGAGTACGAAACGGTGCAAAAGGTGTCGTTCAGCCCGGACTTCCGGGAGACGCCGGCGACGCACCTCCGCGGCACCGGCCCCATGGCGAAGATGGCCGAAGGCAATCTCGAGACCAGCGCCGACCTGCTGGAGAAGCTGCAGCAGCTGCTCCTAGACCTCTGCCGTCCGCCGCTGATGATGTCTGCGGGCGAGGCCAAGCCCAAGCTGCAGATCAAGGGGGAGTGCCAGCTGCCCCCGTTGGCCAGTCAGTACGCGGATACCGCCCTGGAGCGGAAGGACTTCGAGGAGCTGACCAAGCCGTACGCCTCGACCCACCGCGGCCTCCCGGTGCGCGTCGATAAGCGCGTGCTCGTCTGGCGGATGAACGATACCGAAGCCCTGGCGGCGGATTACTTCCGCCACCCGACGACCGGTGACGTTCATTTCGCCCGGCTGTATCGGGTGCCGGTGCCGGCGCGCTAGCGCGAGGGGGCGCGCTGGCACGAGGGGGCATGTGGGCACGGTGACACGGGGACATGGGGCGAAACCGCGAGAGGCCCGGAGGCTCAGCGAGACCGACGCGAGGCAGTGCAAAGGTGCAACTGCGGCGGAGCCGCGTGCAAAGGTGCAAAGGTGCAAAGGTGTTTTTAGGGCTAGAGCCAGAGCTGGGGCTGGGGCTAGGAAACTTTTCGGGTCTCGGGTCTCGGCCAGCAAGGCAGGGCGCCGACGGGGTCAGACACGTTCAGTATTCCGAACGAAGTCAGACCCCATCGCGTCGGCGGACGGCTCGGAGAGCCGTCCCTACCAGAGGCAGCTAGGTCGGCACGCAGTGCCGACCCTACCTAGAGACAGAGGAACGCACGTGTTGCTGTCCCTACCTAAGGACGTCGAGGGTGAAGCTGGCGGTGAACCAGAGCCAGTGCGCGAAGGCGAAGAGGGCCGAGACGGCGAGGGAGAGGAAGAGCGCGGGAAGTCCGAGGAGGATGACGCGCAGGGCGCCGAGCTGGTGGCGCTTGGTGAGGTCCACAAGCAACCACGCGAGCGAGATGAGGCGAATGGCGATGAGTCCTCCGGCGAGGCCGAGGGTGCGCGTGAGGAAATCTCCGCCTTGGCTGATCATCAGCCAGGTCCACGCGAGGACGGCGAGGTCGGCCAGCGCGAAAATCCCGAAGACTGACCGCGCGGTGGCCCGCCAGCCGCCCGGCGCGCCGCCGGTGAGCCGGAGCCCGAGATGAAGGACCACGAACGCAAGGACGGCGACGGAGGCTGGGATGATCACCCCGAGGAGTAAGGCCCACGATGCCATGAGGGCTTTCCCGGTGATGGCATACGGGGTGACATGCTCATTGATGAGCTGGATGACAGGTTGCGCGAGCCAGCCCATCCAGTCCTGCGGAATCACGCCAAGCGCCTGCTCTTTCGCGAAGTCCGCGCCGAGTTTGAGGGCCTTGGCGAGAGGGTCGTGTGTTACAAACAACCGCAGATCAAGAAACCACGTCACCGGCAGCGCGACGAGACACCAGAGAGGCACAGAGGCCCGGGGGCTCGGTTGATCAGAAGGAACAGGTGCGGGATTCATTTCCGGGTGGCAGGTGGCGGCCTCAGGTGGCGGGTGGCGGGAAGATGGCACGGGATAATACACGTGCAAAGGTGCAAATGGGAGCGCGCGAGGGGGCGCGCGACTCGAGGACAGGAGGGCCGGAGGGCACGTGGGCCGGAAAGAGACAACGTTAGTTGATTGGTTGATCAGTTGGCCGGTGGGCCGGAGGAGGAAGGGAGGGCATGAGGGCTGGAGGGCCGGAGGATCAGGTGAAGACAGTGCAAAGGTGCAACTGCGGCGGAGCCGCGTGCAAAGGTGCAAAGGTGAGCGAGGCAGCGTTAGTCGATCAGTTGATCAGTTGGCCGGTGGGCACGAAGCACAAATGATAGGCACCAAGGCAGAAGGCCTGGGGCTCAGAAGAGGCATGGCGCGACGGGGTCAGACACGTTCAGAATGCCGAACGAAGTCAGACCCCGCCTGCGCCTGCGGATGACCGGGGCGGTCATCCCTACCGGCGGGGCGGGGTCGCGAGGTTTGGCGGTTAGCGGTTGGGAGCACAAAGAGGCGGCTAGGTCGGCACGCAGTGCCGACCCTACCTGAGAGGCAGCGGAGGCCTGGGGGAGCATGAGGTCAGACACGTTCAGCATTCCGAACGAAGTCAGACCCCATGCTGGGGGGTTCCCGGGGTTGCGGGGGAATGTCAGGACCCAAACCCTGCCCGGATGGATTTAGTCTATGTCGACGAAAGCGGCGATCCTGGGGCGAGGCATTCGCCGACCGCTACTTATTTTCTTTCCAGCCTATGTATTCCGGCAGACCAATGGGCGGACGCGCAAGGGCGGCTAATCAGCTTCCGCCAGAGGATGCGCGATCAGCTAGGGCTGAAACTGTCCGCCGAAATCCATGCCGTCGAGTTCCTCGGCGGCGCCAAGATGTTCCTTGGCCTCGAAGCCAGACAACGTCTCCGCGTCGCCCTCTGGCTGATGCGGGAGCTGCGCCAAATCCCTGGAGTTCGTTGCCTGACCGTGGGCTGCCACAAGGCAGCCCACGCTGAGCCGATGAACGCCTGTTGGCGTCAATTGGCGCATGCCCTCGTGTCGTCGGCGCAAGGGCCGATGATCATGCTGGCCGACATGGGGGAAGAAGCCGCCATTCGCCAGGCTATCGCTCAATTCCGGTCGGAATCCCTTAGGCAGAAAGCGGTCATCGAAGACCCATTCCATAGGGACTCCCGGCACTCATATTTCCTGCAGGCCATCGACCTTCTGGCCTATCTTCACCGTCAACGCCATCATCCCAATGCCCTGTTCCGAGACAAGGAGCCGTCTGAAATATTCCAGACGCTGGACGAACTAGGCCCACGCGTGTTCTGGCTTAAATAGGGAGGGGCCGCATTGCTGCGACCCCTAGGGAGTGCTACTCACGCGACTTGCGCGCTCTCGGACTCGAATCAAGCATGCACAAAGTGTGAGTAGACGGCAAGTCGAGAGTTGGATCGCTGATTACTCATCCCCTCTGGGCAGTGGCCGCCAATCCAGCCTTCGATCTTGTGCGTGAACACTTGGTCGGCTGGGTCGAAAACAAAAAAGGCGGTGACGCTTGAACGTCGCCCGCCTTTCCGACCGAGAAATCCCAGTCCTCGAATAGATTGGCGCATCTGCCGTGCTTAGCCAAGGGCGAAAATTGCTCGAGTTGATCGGTTGGCCGGTTGGCCAGAGATCCAAACGAGAGGCTCGGAGGCTCAGTTGATCAGTTGATCAGAACGCGACGGAGCCGCGAGGGAACACGATGCGAGGGCACGAGGACTGGAGGGCGCGAGGATCGGAACGAGGCAACGTTAGTTGACAAGGTAGGGGCGCGACGGTGTCGCGACCGCGGGGATCGAGGGTCAGGGCGGACGCGTCGCCGACGCGTCCCTACCCGAGGCATTCGGAGGGAGGGGCGAGGCGAGGCGCGACGGGGTCAGACACGTTCAGCATTCCGAACGAAGTCAGACCCCATCGCGTCGAGGATGACCGGGCCGGTCATCCCTACCGGCGCGGCGGAGCCGCGAGGTATTGGCGGTTGGGAACACCAAGAGGCAGCTAGGTCGGCACGCAGTGCCGACCCTACCCATGGCAAGGGTTCCGGGAGTGGACCTGGGGGATTCCCTGTGTTGCGGGGGAGGACGGGGTCGGAAGCGTCGGGGTGTGAAATCCATGCATCGCCCGATACTCGATACTCCGGACTCAATACTCGCGCAGGAGGACACTCTTGCCATGCGTACGCTTTTGCGTACCTTTGTCGTCATGACGACGATTTCCGCCACCCGGGCCCGCGCACAGCTCTACAAGCTGATCGAGGCCTCCGTCCATGAGCCGATCCAAATCACGGGGAAACGCGGCAACGCGGTCCTGGTGA
>JBEEPO010000018.1:0-31393 GCA_041191065.1 Verrucomicrobiota bacterium
TTTTGACTTGGGCGCGGGCTTGGGGCGGTTATTACCCTTTCATGCGCTTACTGAGCCTTGCCCTTGGTCTCCTGCTCCTGACGGGTTGCAAGAAGGAGAAGCCCATGCCCGACAATGAGAACGCGGTCACCGCGTTCGCGCTGCAGCACTTCGTGGACAACGATCAGATCAGCGGCGCCGTGACGGCGGTCGTGGGGCCGGACGGACTGATCGCCGTCGAGGCCTTCGGTCTGGCGGACATCGCCGGCAAGCGTTCGATGGGCAAGGACTCGATGTTCTGGATCGCCTCGATGACGAAGCCGATGACCGCGATGGCCGTCATGATGCTCGTCGAAGAAGGCAAGGTGAAGCTGGACGACCCGCTCGAGAAGTTCGTGCCGGAGTTCAAAGGCATCCAGCTCAAGACCGCGCAGGGACTAGCGGCACCGCAGCGCCACGTCGCCGTCAAGGACCTGCTCACGCACGTCAGCGGCATCGACACCACCCCCGCGACCCCGGCCGGCGCGCCGATCGACACCATCCCGCTCGCCGAGATGTGCGCGAGTTATGCCGGCAAACCGCTCGTGAGCGAGCCCGGGGCCAAGTGGGCCTATAACAACAACGCCATCAATCTCCTCGGACGCATCATCGAAGTCGCCAGCGGCAAGTCCTACGCCGACTTCATGCAGGAGCGCTTGTTCGATCCGCTGGGCATGGAGAACACGACCTTCTGGCCGACGCCGGACCATATGGACGTGCTCGCCAAGCCCTACTCCAAGGACAAGGAGAGCGGCGCCTTGGTCGAAGCGACGAACAGCCGGTTCAGCACGCCGTTGCATGACCCCAAGCGCACCCCCTTCCCCGCCGGCGGACTCTATTCCTGCGCCCGCGACCTCGGACAACTCTATCAGATGCTGCTCAACGAGGGCGAACTGGACGGGAAGCGCTTCCTCAAGGCGGCGACCTTGAAGCAGATGAGCGCTAACCAGCTCGGCGACCTCAAAGGCGTCAGCTTCGCGCCAGGCATGCGCATGGGCCTCGGCTTCCACGTCGTCGGCGAGCCCCAGGAAGTCACCGAGCACCTCAGCCCAGGCACCTACGGGCACGGCGGCGCGTTCGGCACCCAGGCTTGGATCGATCCCGTCAAGAAGCGCGCCTATGTCCTGCTCATCCAGCGCACCGACCTGAAAAACTCCGACGGCAGTGATATCCGCCGGGAGTTCCAGAAAGCGGCGAGTGAAGCGTACGCGCGCTGAGCGAAGCTCAGCGCGCGTACGAGGACACGAGGGCCGGAGGACTCGTGGACCGGAAGACATGAGAGTATTGAGTATAGGGAGATGACACCGTTTCGGGTGGCAGGTGGCGGCCTCAGGTGGCGGGTGGCGGGAAAGACAGAGAGGCCGTGCAAAGGTGCAAATCGGAGCGGAGCTCCTGTGCAAAGGTGCAAAAGTTAACCACAGAGCCAGAGCTAGGGCCGGGGCTAGCTAGCCGAAACTGAAGCAAAGCTTCGGGTGGCAGGTGGCGGCCTCAGGTGGCAGGTGGCGGGAGAAAACAGATTCGGGTCTCGGGTCTCAGTAATCGGGAGCCGGGCACGGGTTGTCAGGTTCGGGTACGGGTGCGGGTCCTGAACCTGTACCTGATGCTGAATACCTGAACCTGAGACCTGACGGCCGAGACCTGGGACCTGAGAATGACTCATGCCCGCAGCAGACTTTCCGGTTTCAGGTTTCCCCTTGAGTGGATTGAATCGCGGCAACTAGGTCAGCACGCAGTGCTGACCCACCCTGGATACATCGGATGCGATGTCATCGCGTCCCTGCCCGATACGGCCATGGGGGGCGGGGTCCGTGGCGCAGACGGGGTCAGGCACATCATCGCTGCGCGAGATGAAGCCAGACCCCACTGCGCAGGGTCTGACACGATTTTGTCACATTTGAATCGGGATAGGGATTGAAACATTTGGGCCAAACCGAGGTTATCGTATTCATAGCCCCATGAATCTCCTTTCCACGGTCCTACGCCGGCCGGTCACTTTGGTCGTCTCGGTCGTCGCGCTGGTCCTCGCCTCCCTCTTCGGCCTGAACCGCATGGCCAAGGACGTCTTCCCGCCTCTGAACGTCCCGACGATCTACGTCGCCCAGCCGTTCGGCGGGATGGACGCCGCGCAGATGGAGGGCTTCCTCACCTTCTATTACGAATACCACTTCCTGTACATCACCGGGATCGAGCACGTCGAATCGAAGAACATCCAGGGCGCCGCGGTGATGAAGCTCCAGTTCCACCCCGGAACGGACATGTCGCAGGCCATGAGCGAGACCATCGGTTACGTGAACCGTTCGCGCGCCATGATGCCGCCCGGTACCGTCCCGCCGTTCGTCATGCGGTTCGACGCCGGCAGCGTGCCGATCGGCCAGCTCGTGTTCGCGAGCGAGACCCGTTCCGTCGCGCAGCTGCAAGACGCCGCGCTGAACACCGTCCGCCCGCTCTTCGCCACCCTGCCCGGCGTCTCCGCTCCTCCGCCCTTCGGCGGCAGCGCCCGCACCATCCTCGTCAACCTCAACCCTGACCGACTGCGCAGCACCGGCGTCGCGCCGGAAGAAGTCGCCGCCGCGCTTGCCGGGGCCAACGCCATCCTGCCGGCGGGCAATCTCGTCCTCGGCGACCAGAACCTCCTCGTCCCCGTGAACGCCACGGTGAAGAACATCAAGGACCTCGAGAACGTCCTCGTACGCCCGGGCCAGAACCCGCCCGTGCTCATCCGCGACATCGCGCAGGTCGTGGACGGCGCAGACGCCGTCACCAGTTACGCCCTCGTGAACGGACGACGCACCGTCTACATCCCCGTCACCAAGCGCTCCGACGCCTCGACGCTGGCCGTGGCGGAAGTCGTCAAACGCAACCTCGGCACCTTCCAGAACGCCGTCCCGGCCGACATCAAGGTCAGCTACGAGATGGACCAGAGCCCGATCGTCGAGCGGGCCATCCATGACCTCTTCCTCGAAGCCGTGCTCGGCGCCGTGCTGACCGGCCTCATGGTCTTCCTGTTCCTGCGCGACGCCCGCAGTACGCTCGTCGTCGTCGTCAACATCCCGCTCGCCCTGCTCGTAGCGCTGCTCGGCCTCTGGCTCTGCGGCCAGACCATCAACCTCATGACGCTCGGCGGCCTCGCCCTGGCCGTCGGCATCCTCGTGGACGAAGCCACCGTCGCCATCGAAGCCATCCAGCAGGAACGCGAGAAAGGTCGTCCGGTCGCCCGCGCCGTGCGCGACGCGATCGCGGCCACCGCCGGCCCCCGCTTCCTCGCCATGGCGTGCGTCGTGGCCGTCTTCCTGCCCTCGCTGTTCATGGAAGGCCCGGCCCAGGCGCTCTTCCTCCCCCTCTCCCTCGCGGTCGGCTTCAGCATGATCGCTTCCTACGCTCTTTCTTCGACCTTGCTGCCTGTCCTCGCGGTCTGGCTGCTGAAGGACGAAGGCACGCACACCCCGGGCTTCTTCGCCCAGGTCAAGGCCCGCTATGAGGCCATCCTGGATACCGTGCTCGCGCGCAAAGCCGTCGTCGTGCTCGGCGGCGTCGTCCTCGCCGCGGCCTTCATCGCCGTGCTCGGACCCCAGCTCGGACGCGAGATCTTCCCGCCCGCGAACAATGGCCAGCTGCAAGTCCGCCTGCGCGCTCCCGCCGGCACCAAGCTGGACAAGACCGAGCAGATCGCCCTGCGCGCCTTGGATGTCATCAAGCAGGAACTTGGTGAGGAGAACATCGGCACCACCCTCGGCCTGGTCGGCGTGCACGCCCCCAATTATCCCGTCAACCTCGTCCATGCCTGGAACAGCGGCACCGACGAAGCCACCTTGCAGGTCCAGCTCAAGGCCGACGCCAAGGTCGACCTCGACGCCGCCAAGGAGAACCTGCGCAGCCGTCTCGGCGCCGCCCTGCCGGACGTACGCCTCTCTTTCGAACCCGCGGACATCGTCAGCCGCGTGATGAGCTTCGGCGCGCCGACCCCGATCGAGATCGCCGTCAGCGGCCCTTCGCTCACGGACAATCGCGCCCATGCCGAAGCCGTACGCGCCGAACTCGCCAAGATCCCGGAACTGCGCGACATCCAGTTCGCCCAGACCATCGACACCCCGGCGCTCGAGGTGAACATCCACCGCGAAAAAGCCGGCCTCATGGGCATCCGTCTGGCCGACGCCGCGCGTTCGGTGATCGAAGCCACCGGCTCGAGCCGTTTCATCCTGGCCAACTACTGGGCCGACCCCAAGACCGGCGTCGCCTTCCAGGTCCAAGTACAGGTGCCGGCGAACGCGACCAAGAGCGTCGAAGACCTGCGCAACCTGCCCGTCGGCACCGCCGGCCAGCAGCCCGTCCTCCTACGTTCCATCGCCAGCCTCAAGGAAGGCGTGGCCGTCGCGCAGTATGACCGCTACAACATGCAGCGCCTCGCGACCCTCACCGCCAATTACGCCGGCACCGACCTCGGCCACCTCGCGGACCGGATCGACGCCGCCATCGCCGCGGCGGGCAAGCCCCCGGCCAAGGTCAAGGTCGACCAGCGCGGCCAGGTCCCGCCCCTGCGTGAGCTCCTGGACGGACTCGGCGGCGGCCTCGCCATCGCGCTCGTCATCGTCGCCCTGCTCCTCGCCGCGAACTTCCAGAGCGTGCGCCTCGCCGCCATCGTGCTCGCCTCGCTCAGCGTCGTGATCGCCGGCGTCATCGCCGCGCTCCTGCTCACCGGCTCGACGCTGAACATCGAGAGCTTCATCGGCGCCATCATGGCCGTCGGCGTGGCCGTCGCGAATTCCATCCTCCTGCTCACCGCCGCCGAAGAGGCCCGTCGCGGCGGCGCCTCCTCCGCCGACGCCGCCCGTCAGGCCGGGGCCACGCGCCTGCGCGCCATCCTGATGACCTCGCTGGCCATGCTCGCGGGCATGATCCCGATGGCCCTCGGCTGGTCCGAAGCCGGCAGCCAGACCGCTCCGCTGGGCCGCGCCGTCATGGGCGGCCTGATCTTCGGCACCGTCGCCACCCTCACGCTCGTCCCGGCGGCTTACGCCTGGGCCATGGCTTCGGCCGGCCGCGCCTCCCTTTCCGTCGATCCCGACGACCCCCAAAGCACCCATTACCAAAAAGACCATGCCGTCTCCTAAGCTCCTCGCGCTCTTCCTCGGCGCGCTCTCCCTCCACGCCGCGGACTTCCCGGTCACGCGGCTCAAGACCGGCGACATCACGCGCAGCGTCCAGCTGCTCGGCGAAGTCCGCCCCAACCAGCAGGTCGCCCTGTACGCCAAGGTCGGCGGCTACGTGCAGTCCTTGCGGGCCGACATCGGCGACGTCGTCAAGGCCGGGGACGAACTCGCCCGGCTCGAAGTCCCTGAGCTCACCGCCGACGAGGCGCGCACCCGCGCCGAACTCGCGCTGGCCGAGCTCGAGTACCGACGTCTCCAGGACGCCGCCAAGCAGGCGCCCGACCTCGTCCCGCGCCAGCAGGTCGACGTCGCGGCCGCCAAGCTCGCCGTCGCCAAGGCCGCGCATGAGCGCAACGCCACCCTGCTCGGCTTCGCCCATATCCGCGCGCCGTTCGCGGGCGTGGTCAGCCGCCGTTCCGTCGACCTCGGCGCGTTCGTCCCCGCCGCGACCGGCGGCGGCTCCGGACAGGCCGCCCTGTTCGTCCTGACCGACGCCGCGACCGTGCGCGTGCAGGCTGCTTTGCCGGAGAACGAAGCCGGCCTCGCCAAGCCCGGCCAGACCGTGAGCATCCTCGCCGAAGCGGCCGGCGCCAAGCCTTACGAGACCCGGCTCACGCGGGTCGCCGGCGTGCTCGAGAACCCCAGCAAGACCATGCTGATCGAAGCCGTCGTCGCCAACGCCGACGGCGCGCTCAAGCCAGGCATGTACGCCAACGTCAGGCTAGGCATCGAGACGCACAAAGGCACGCAGCTCCTGCCCCTGAGCGCCATCGTCATGGAGAAGACCGTCGCCACCGCCTACGTGCATGAGGCGGGCAAGGCGCGTCGTCGCGTCCTCAAGGCCGGCTTCAACGACGGCGCGAACCTCGAGATCCTCGAAGGCCTCAAGCCGGACGAAGACGTGCTCGTCGTCGGGACCGCCACGCTCACCGACGGCCAGGCCGTCACGCTCGCCAAGTGATGCGCCTCTTCCGCCTCCTCCTCGTCGGCGTGCTCACCGGCGCCGCCCTGCCGGCCCAGGAAGCCGCGCGGTCCGAGCCGATCGACCTCGTCACCGTCCTCCGCCTGGCCGGCGCCGAATCGCTCGACGTCAAGCTCGCCGAAGCGCGCGTCAGCGAAGCCCGGGCCATGGCCGACAGCGCCACCTGGGCGCTCTTCCCCACGATCTCCCCCGGCATCGGTTACCGCAAGCACTCCGGCCAGCTGCAGGACATCGTCGGCCAGGTCTTGGACGTGAACAAGGAATCGCTGTCCACCGGCGCCACCCTGGGCGTCTCGCTCGAGCTCGGCGAAGCCGTGTACCGTCGGCTCGCCGCCAAGCAGACCGCCCGCGCCGCCGAGCATCAGCTCGAGGCCCAGCGCCGCATGACCGTGCTCGCGGCCGCCACGGCGTATTTCGAACTCACCCGTTCGCATCACGCCGTCGTCCTGCTGGAGGACGCCGTGCGGACCGCCAAGGAATACCGCGGCCAGCTCGCCAAAGGCGTGGGCGCCGGCCTCACCTTCAAAGGGGACGAACTCCGCGCAGCCGCCGCGGTCAGCCGGCTCGAACTGCGCCTCCGGCAGGCGCTGGAACTCCGCCGCGGTGACGCCGCCCGGCTGGCGCAGGTGCTCCGCCTCAAGATCACCGAGACCCTCGTCCCGGCGGATGACCGTCCGCTCCCGCTGACCTTCGCGGCCAACGACCGGAAACTCGACGACCATGTGCGCATCGCCATGGCCAAGCGCCCGGAACTGCACGCCGCCGGCGCCTTGCAGCAGGCCGCCGCCTATCAGGACGACGCGGCGACCTACGCCCCGCTCTACCCCACGCTCGGCGCGCAGGTCTTCGCCGGCGGACTCGGCGGCAGCACCGGTTCGGCCACGCGGGATTTCGACAACAGCGCCGACACCTTCGTCACCCTCTCCTGGAAGATCGGCGCCGGCGGGCTCTTCGACGGCTCGCGTCAGGACGGCGCCAAGGCGCGCCTCCGTCTGAGCGAGATCGGCGAAGCGCGGGTGCGCGACGACATCGTCCGCCAGGTCGTCGAAGCCCATGCCGGCGCGCATTATCTCGCCCAGCAGCTCAAGATCGCCGAGGAAGCCATCAAGAACGCCGAAGCCGGCTACAAACTCTCCCTCGAGCGCAAGGACCTCGCCGTCGGCGTGGTCCTCGAAACCTTGCAGTCCCAGCAGGACCTCATCCAGGCCCGCATGGATTACGCCCAGATCGTCGGCGACCTGAACAAAGCGCAGTATCGGTTGAAGATCGTGACGGGGGAGTGACTTGGCGCAGGCGCCAAGAGGGGGGCAGGCTGGCATGGTGACACGTGGGCAAGGGGAAGAGGCAGGGCTCAAAGGGGGCAGCATAGGGAGACCGGATGATTGGCGGGGGCAATCGAGGTAGGGGCGTGCGGCCCGCTCGCCCGCGGATGACCGGGCCGATCATCCCTACCTAAGTCCGCAGCACACTTTCCGGTCTCCGGTTTCCCCTTGAGTAGGTAAATCGTTTCAGGTGGCGGGTGGCGGCCACGGGGCTCGGGTGGCGGGATTATCCATTCAGCCCTCCACTCTGTCCTCTATTCAGTCCTCAACTCTTCTGGCAGATTTAGCCACAGATAGGGCGGATTAAGGTCATATCGGCGGATTGCTTCGAAGCGAAGTCACGGGCTCAATCTGTTCACCCCACCCCGCCATGACCCTATCCCGTCGAAATTTCCTGCGCACCGCCGCTTTGGCCACGCTCGCCTTCCCGGCCGTCGTCCGGGCGCGCAATCTCAACTCCCAGGTCCAGATCGCCGCGGTCGGCGTGGACGGCAAAGCCTTCTCTGACATCAACGAAGTCGCCTCGCACCCGAAGGCCCGTTTCGTCGGCCTTTGCGACATCGATGCCGCGCGCTTCGCCAAGATCGACAAGAAGCATCCCGGCATCACGCACTACGAAGACTGGCGGGAGATGTTCGCCAAGCTCGGCGACGGCTTCGACGCCGTCACCGTCTCGACCCCGGACCACATGCATGCCCTGCCGACCATGGCAGCCATGCGCCTCGGCAAGCACGTCTATTGCCAGAAGCCCCTCACGCACACCGTCTGGGAAGCCCGCCAGCTGCGTCTGCAGGCCGCCAAGTCGAAAGTCCGCACCCAGATGGGCAACCAGATCCACTCCGCCCAGGAATACCGGACCGCCGTGAAGCTGATCCAGACCGGCCGCATCGGCAAGGTGCTCGCCGTGCACAGCTGGCATCCGAACACCGGCAACAAGTATACCGGCCTGACCGCCGCGCCCGCCTCGGGCCCCGTGCCCGCCGGCGTCAACTGGGACCTCTGGCTCGGCTGCGCGCCGGCGCGCGAGTTCGCCCCGGACGTCTATCACCCCTTCAAGTGGCGCGACTGGGTGGACTTCGGTTGCGGCACCATGGGCGACTTCGGCTGCCACCTGCTCGACCCCGTCTTCACCGCGCTCAGGCTCGGCAACCCGATCAACGTCAAGGCGGACAGCGTCGGCTCCAACCCGCAGACCTGGTGCCGCCAGCAGACCATCGAATGGACCTTCGCCGGCACGGAATACACCAAGGGTGAGACCATCAAGGTCACCTGGTATGACGGCGGTCGCCTGCCCGACTTGGCGCTGGCGCGCATGCCCGCCGGCAAGCAGTTCCCCGCCGCCGGCTCGATCTTCATCGGCGAAGAGGGCGTCATGCTGCTCCCGCACTACGCCCTGCCCTCGCTGTTCCCCGAGGAGAAGTTCGGCAAGAACCTCAATCCGGGCGAACTCACCCGTCGCGCCCGCGCCAAGGACAAGCCGACGAACAAGGTCGCCGTCGACCTGACGGACATCGTCGAAGGCTCCAGCCACTACCACGCCTGGGTGGACGCCATCGTCGACGGCCACGAGACCACGGATAATTTCGCCTACGCCGGCCCCCTGACCGAAGCCGTGCAGCTCGGCAACATCGCCTCGCGTAACAGCGGCGTGAAGCTCGAGTGGGACGTCGCGAACATGAAGTTCCCGGGACAGCCCGAGGCCGAAGCACTTTTGACGAAGAGTTATCGGAAGGGATGGGAGCTCATCGCCGCTGATAAGTAAGGCGGCGATGAGAGGGGACAAGTGGGCAAGGTGACACGGGGACAAGGGGCGATGGCATCATTTCGGGTGGCAGGTGGCGGCCCCAGATGGCGGGTGGCGGGAAAGACAAAGAGGCCGTTCAAAGGTGCAAATCGGAGCGGAGCTCCTGTGCAAAGGTGCAAAAGTGAGATGACACCGTTTCGGGTGGCAGGTGGCGGCCTCAGGTGGCGGGTGGCGGGAAAGACATCTTCGGGTGTCAGGTGACGGGCACGGGCATCGGCAGTTCAGTTGCCGGCAGTTCGGCCATCGGGAGCTGGCCCCCGGCTTCTGGTGGCTGAAGGCTGAACGGCTGACTCCCGAAAGGCCGACCACCATGGCCGTCACCCGTCACCTGAAAATGAATCATATCCGCAAGTAACATTCCTGTCTCCGTTTTCCCTTTGAGCGTATTGAATCGAGGCAACTAGGTCAGCACGCAGTGCTGACCCACCCTCGATACATCGGATGCGATGTCATCCGTCCCTGCCCGATGCGGCCTCCTGCCACCTGCCACCCGGGGCTGCCACCCGCCACCTGAGAATAGTGCAGAAACAGCTATGTCGTGACGCGGTCCCGACCCTACCTTGATAAGGCGCAAATCATTGCAACCTTGAGGGCGGGCGGGGGTTGTTAAGGAATACCCCCATGCGTGCCCTTGCCCTCCTGTCCTTCGGCCTGTCAGCCACCTTGGCGCAGGCCGCGGAGACCAAACCCCTGAACGTGCTCTTCTTCGCCGTAGATGACCTACGCCCGGAGATCAATGCGTCCGGGAACAACGTGATCAAGACCCCGAACCTGGACCGGATCAGCGCGCGAGGCACGACGTTCGACCGAGCGTACTGCCAGCAGGCCGTCTGCAGCCCTTCGCGCTCTTCGCTGATGACCGGGCGTCGCCCTGACTCCACCCGGGTCTGGGATCTCGAGACGCATTTCCGCGCCGCCCTGCCCGAGGCCGTGACCGTCGCCCAGTATTTCAAGAACCACGGCTATCACAGCCAAGGCATGGGCAAGATCTTCCATGGCGGTTACGACGACGCCCCGAGCTGGTCGGTGCCCTGGCAGACCCCCAAGTCGCCGCAATACGTCACGGAGGCCGCGCTCAAGCTGCAGAGCGACCCTGCGAACATCGACAACAAAGGCCGCGCGCGCGGGCCGGCGGTCGAGGAAGCCGATGTCCCGGACGACACTTACACCGACGGCAAGACCGCCCGCCTCGCGGCCAAGACCTTGGGTGAGCTCAAGCAGGCCGTAAAACCCTTCTTCCTGGCCGTCGGCATGGCCAAGCCGCACCTCCCGTTCGTGGCGCCCAAGAAATACTGGGACCTCTATGATCCGGCCAAGATCTACGTGCCCGCCTACCAGAAACTCCCGGCCGGGGCTCCGGCATTCGTCGGCCACACCAACGGCGAACTCAAGAGCTACGCCGACATCCCCAATCAGGGCGAGATCAGCGAGGACCTCGCCCGCCGTCTGCGCCACGGCTACTATGCCGCCATCAGTTACATGGACGCGCAGGTCGGCCTCGTGCTGGACGCGCTCGAGAAGGAAGGCCTGGCGGACAACACCGTCATCGTCCTCTGGGGCGACCACGGCTGGCAGCTCGGCGAGCACGGCCTATGGCACAAGCACACCAACTTCGAGGTCTCCGCCCGCGCGCCGCTGATCATCAGCGCTCCCGGCCAGAAGGCCGCCGGCCGCAAGAGCCTCTCGCTCGCCGAGTTCATCGACATCTATCCCACCCTTGCGGACGTCTGCGGTCTGCCCAAGCCCAAGGACGTCGAAGGCGTCAGCCTTAAGCCCGTGCTGGACGACGCCACCGCCAAGGTGCGTCCGGTCGCCATCAGCCAGTACCCGCGCCAAGATGCCGGCAAATCGCTCATGGGTTACAGCATCCGTGATGACCGCTGGCGCCTGACGCTCTGGCGTGACCGCAAGGACAACGCCATCCACGCCACCGAGCTCTACGACGAGGTCGGCGACCCGCATGAGACCGTCAACGTCGCCGCCAAGCCCGAGCACGCCGAAGTCATCGCCCGGCTGAGCCAGTTCCTGCCGCCGCCCATCGCCCCGGCGACCGCGGAGAACACGGCCGCCAAGCCCAAGGGCAAGAAAGGCAAGGCCAAGGGGAAGTCGCCCGAGACGCCCGCCCCGAAGGCCGACGCCGCCAAGGACCGCGGCGCCATGTTCGATGGCCGCGACCTCAACAAGGACGGCAGGCTGAACAAGGAAGAATTCATGCTCCGGCAGAAGGACCCCGAGCAAGCCGCCCAGAACTTCGTCAAGTTCGACAAGGACCAAAGCGGCGACGTGAACCGCGAGGAATACGTCAACTCCGGGAAGTAAGCGGACGGAGCGCGACCAAAGGTCGCGAGGGGACACGTGGGCAAGGTGACATGGGGACAAGGGGTGAATTTGAGGGCTCGAGGGCCGGAGGGCACGAGGGCCGGACCGAGGCTCTCAAAGGTAGGGGGGCGCGGCCCGCACGCCCACGGATGACCGGGCCGGTCATCCCTACCCAAGGCAGAGGCAACTAGGTCAGCACGCAGTGCTGACCCTACCTCGATGATGAAGAGGCAGAACTCAAAGAGGGCAGCAGAGGGGAACCGGATGATTGGCGGGGGGCATAATTCGAGGGCTCGAGGGCCGGAGGCCATGAGGAGATGAGACAGTGCAATCAGGTGGCGGGTGGCGGCCTCAGGTGGCAGGTGGCGGGCAAGACATCTTCGGGTCTCGGGTCTCAGCTGATCGGACATCGGGTGCGGGTCTTCAGGTTCGGGTGCGGGTGCGGGTCTTCAGGTTCGGGTGCGGGTGCGGGCCTGAACCTGTACCTGGTGCTGAACACCTGAACCTGAGACCTGAAGGCCGAGACCTGGGACCTGAGAATGAATCATGCCCGCGGCATACTTTCCGGTCTCCGGTTTCCCCTTGAGTGAATTGAAACAAGGCAACTAGGTCAGCACGCAGTGCTGACCCTACCTCGAGGTAGCGCAGACGGGGTCAGGCACATCATCGCTACGCGAGATGAAGCCAGCCCCACTGCGCCTCGGATGGCCGGGTCGATCATCCCTCCCATGACCGAGGCTAACACGTCACAATGCGAACGGACAGCTCGGAGAGCCGTCCCTACCCTGTCCGGATGTGACATTCACTCCGAGCGGAGGCGGTCCGTCTCGCGGGCGCGGAATTGGCTAGGCGTGAAGCCCGTGTGCTTCTTGAAGTCCTTGCTGAAGAAGTAGCGGTCCGCGTAGCCCACCTGCTCCGCGATCTCCTTGATGTCGTCGGGCGTGTCCGCGAGCCGGCGCTTCGCCTGGCTGATGCGTTCGCGGCGGAGCCAGTCGATCGGGCTCGTGCCGAAGGAGGATTTGAACACCCGGGAGAAATGGGTCGGGCTCAGGCCCGCCAGGCGGGCGAGCGAAGGCACCGTATGCTTCTCGAAATAGAAGAGCTTCATCTGCTCGACGCAACGGGCGAGGGCCGGCGGGACCTTCGGCGCGAGTTCGCCGAGCCGTTGGCGGGCGCAGTAGGCCTGGGCGACGAGCGCCGCGACCTGGGCGTGGATCAAGGCGGGGGCTTCCGGCGAGTCGGCCGGGATGAGCCGGAAGAGTTCCTTGAAGACCGGCGAGGCCGCACGGAGGTCCATGCCCCCGATGACGGGCGCCTCTCGGACGCCGAGCAGGTCGGACAATTGCGCGAGACGCGGGCCCTCGGCGCGGATCCAGTAGACCTCCCACGGATCGTCGACCACCGCGCCATGCTCATGGGGGTGATGGCAATTGATCCAGACCAGGTCGCCGCGGCGGACCTGATGGGTGCGGCCGGCGATCCGGGTCCAGCCCTTGCCGCGGAGGCAGAGGATGAGCTCATGTCCCGGGAAGTGGTCGCGCTTGATGTGGTGCTCCGTGCCGGCGAGCAGGTGTCCCGCGCGCGGCACCGTGTAGAAGACCTCCTGGTGCGAGGGATTGGGGGTCGCGTAGAGCGAGATCGGGAAGCGGTTGGCGACGGGGGGCTGGGCCATGGTAGGATAATACAACTCGCCGGTCGGGGCATGCCATTTAAAACCGCCGGCTTCGGCGTAGAATAACCCCCCCAGATGAAACCGCCCGCCCCGCTGCTCTGCGCCCTGCTCGCGCTCGCCCTGCCCGCCGGCGCGGCGGAGCCCGTGCGCTTCGGCCGGGACGTCCTCCCCATCCTCTCGGACAACTGCTTCGGCTGCCACGGCCAGGACGAATCGCACCGCAAGGCCAAGCTCCGGCTCGACGTGCGCGAGGCCGCCTTGGCGAAGGAGGCGTTCGTCCCCGGCAGACCCGAGGTCAGCGCGCTCATCGAACGCATCATCACCACGGACGAGGACGAGCTCATGCCGCCGCCGGACTCGCACAAACCGCGGCTCAGCCCGGCGCAGGTCGACGTCCTCCGCCGCTGGATCGCCGAAGGCGCCGTCTGGGGACGCCACTGGGCCTTCGAAGCGCCCGAGCAGGCGCCCGTGACCGGTCACCCCGTCGACGACTTCGTCGGCCGGAAGCTCGCGGCCGAAGGACTCAAGCCGGCGCCCGAAGCCCCGCGTCACACCCTGCTCCGCCGGCTCTCGTTCGACCTCACCGGCCTGCCACCGACCGAAGCGGAGACGAAGGCCTTCCTCGCGGACAGGTCCCCCGGCGCGTATGAGCGGGCGGTCGATCGGCTGCTGGCCTCGCCGCATTACGGCGAACGCATGGCCATGTGGTGGCTGGACGCCGCGCGTTACGCCGACACCGACGGCTTCCAGTCGGACGCCACGCGCAACAACTGGCCGTGGCGCGACTGGGTCGTTGACGCCTTCAACCGCAACGTCCCGTACGACCGGTTCACCCTGGAACAGTTCGCCGGCGACCTCCTCCCGGACGCCACCGCCGAGCAGAAGCTCGCCACCTGCTTCCACCGCAACCACATGACCAACGGCGAGGGCGGCCGCGACCCGGAAGAATCCCGCGTCGACTACGTCCTCGACCGCGTGAACACCATGGGCACTACCTGGCTCGGACTCACCTTGGGTTGCGCGCAGTGCCACACGCACAAGTTCGATCCGGTCACGATCCACGACTACTATTCGCTCACCGCGTTCTTCAACAGCATCGACGAGGACGGCAAGGCAGGCGGTGGCGCCAAGCCTTACCTGCCCTTCCAGTCGCCGTTCTCGGCCCGGGCCTTGGGCGAAGCCCAGGCGCTCATCGACGCCGCCAAGCCGGCCGAAGAGGCGGCCCGGCAGGCCGCCGAGGCGCCGTTCGCCACCTGGCTCGCGGAGGCCCGCAGGAAACTTCCGGACACGCACGCCAGCTGGACGCCCCTGCGGGCCGACGCGCTGGAGACCGCCGAAGGCACCATCCTGAGGCAGGAAGCCGACCTCGCGGTGCAGGCTTCGGGCCCGCATCCCAACCAGGACGAATACCGCTTCATGACCAGCCCGCGCGGGCGGCGCATCACCGGCCTGCGTCTCGAGGTCCTGCCGCATCCGTCGCACACCGGCGGAGGCCTGTCGCGCGGCAAGGACGGCGAATTCCTGCTCACCGACCTCAAGGCGCAGGTGAGGACGAAGGGCAACTCGCTGATCCGCGACCTCGCGCTGGACTCGGCCGTCGCGGACTTCACCGCGGATAAGAAGAAGAACGGCAACTACGGCGACGTGAAGGACACCCTCGATGACGATCCGCGTAACGGCTGGACTACCATCGGGGCGGACAAGACCAAGCCTCATCAGGCCGTGTATCGCCTCGCCGAGCCCCTGACTCTGGGGCCCGACGAAGAACTCATCATCGAACTCCGCCAGCGCTCCACCCTCGGGGACCGGAACCTCGGACGCTTCCGCCTCGCCGTGACCGACGAAGCCGGGCCGGCCGTCGCCCTGGTCGGACCCACGCCCTTCGAGCGGCTCGCCACGGCCAAGGCCGAGCCTGACGCCAAGCTGCGCGCGCTCCTCTTCGACCAGTTCCTAGCGGATCACCGTCCGTACCGGGAAGCCCGGGCCGCGCTGGACCGGGCCATGCGCGACCATGCCGACATCAAGGCGCGCGCCGGCAAGGTGAACGTCATGGTCCTCGCCGAACGCAAGCAGCCGCGCGACACCTTCGTGCTCGTGCGTGGCGTCTGGGACAAGCACGGCGACAAGGTCACGCCCGACGTCCCCAAGGCCCTGACGCCTTGGCCCGCCGACGCCCCGCGCGACCGCCTCGGCCTGGCGCGCTGGCTGACTTCGCCCGAGAACCCCTTGGCCGGCCGGGTCGCCGTGAACCACCTCTGGCAGATGCTCTTCGGCCAGGGCATCGTCCGGACCGCCGAGGATTTCGGACTCCAAGGAGAGCGTCCGAGCCATCCCGAGCTGCTCGACTGGCTGGCCGTGGACCTCATCCAGCACGGCTGGGACCTCAAGCGCACCTTGAAGCTCATCGTCATGAGCCGCACCTATCGGCAGGACTCCGCCGTCAGCCCGGCCTTGCTGGCCAAGGATCCCGAGAACCGCCTGCTCGCGCGCGGGGCGCGTTTCCGCCTGCCCAGCTGGATGATCCGCGACGCCGCATTGCGCAGCGCCGGCTTGTTCAACCCCGTCCTCGGCGGACCGCCCGTGCGGCCGTACCAGCCGGAAGGCGTCTGGGAGGAGCTTTTCATGGGGCGCTTCAAATATGAGGCCAGCGAAGGCCCGGCCCAGTATCGTCGGACCCTGTACGCGTTCTGGCGCCGCTCCATCGCCCCCACCTTCCTGTTCGACTCCGCCCAGCGGCGTTCCTGCGAGGTGCGGACCGGCCGAACCAACACCCCGCTGCAGGCGCTCACCCTCCAGAACGACACGACCTACCTGGAAGCCTCGCAGGCCATCGCCGCCGACCTCCTGCGCGAAGACAAAGACGCCGCCCGGATCCAGTCCCTGTTCCGTCGCGTGCTCTCGCGCGAAGCCGGCGACCAGGAAGCCGCCCTGCTTGGCCGCACGCTGACGAAGGCCAGGGAACACTATCGCGCCCAGCCGGCCGCCGCCGCGCAGTTCCTACGCGTCGGTCAGCGCACCCACGCCACCGGGGCGGACCTGTCCGAACTCGCCGCCTGGACCGTGGTCGCGAGCCTTACCCTCAACCTCGACGAGGCGATCACGCGGGAGTGAACGCCGAGAGACAGATGAGGAACCGATGAACGATGGACGATGTAAGCCAGAAGCAGACCAACATACCGACTGCCAAACTCCCCATCACTAACCTATCCACCATCTTCCATCCTTCATCACTCATCGACCGTTCCCCCGTCATCTATCCCCTGTCATCATCAGTCCTCCATCTTCCATCCTTCATCTTCACGTGACCTCCCTCTCCCGACGTTCTTTCCTCGCCAGCAGCTTAGCCGCTTTGGCTGCTCCGCGCGTGCTCGCCCAAGCCGGGGCGACGCCGCCGCATCACGGCGCGATCGTCGGGCACGGCGAGTTCCGTTACCGCGTCGACAAGCTTTGGTGCCAGGCCGACAAGGCCAAGCACCCCGTCAAGGACTGCCATGAGATGGTCCAGGCGGGCGACGGCCGTCTTTACCTCATCACCAACCACAAGCAGAACAACGTCCTCGTCTTCGACCTGGACGGCAAGGTCGTCGACGCGTGGAGCGTGGGCATGGGCGCCGGCCACGGACTCAGCCTCGAGCGTGGCGCGGACGGCAAGGAGCACCTCTGGCTGGTGGATAACGGCGGGCGGGTCGTGAAGACCACCCTCAAGGGCGAGATCGTCCTCGAACTCCCGCACGCGCAGAAGTGCGGCGCCTATGCCGACAAGGAACCTTATGCCCCGACCGAAGCCGTGGCGGCGCCTAACGGCGACATCTATGTCGCGGACGGCTACGGCTCGCAGTTCATCCTCCGCTTCGACAAGGACGGCAAATACCTGAGCAAGTTCGGCGGCAAGAGCACCCAGCCGACCAACCCCGGCAAGTTCATGCAGGCCCACGGCGTCGCCATCGACACCCGCGGCGGCGAGCCCCTGCTCGTCTGCACCGAGCGCGTGCGGAATGAGTTCAACTGGTTCACCCTGGAAGGAAAGCACGTGCGGGGCGTCTACCTCCACGGCGCCTACGTGAGCCGACCCGTCATCGCGGGCAAGCACCTGTATTCCGGCGTCTGTTTCGGCGCCAAGCCCGACGATGCCCGCATGTGGCAGGGGCGCGGCTTCGTCACGATCCTCGACGAAGCCGGCAAGGTCGTCTCGAACCCCGGAGGCCAGGAGCCGAAGTACGTCGACGGACGGCTCCAGCTCATGCTCCAGGATCAACCCGTCTTCAATAACTGCCACGACGTATGCGTCGACTCGCGTGGCGACCTTTACGTCTGCCAATGGGCCAGCGGCAGCGTCTATCCCTACAAACTCCACCGACTCGCATGAGCCCTGATCCTCTCGACCCCTCTCGCCGGTATTTCCTCGGCCAATGCACCGGGCTGTCGCTCGGCGCCATGGCGCTCTCGACGCTCGTCGGCCGCGCCCTCGCCGCGGACGGAGCGGGCAAGCCCGGCCTGCCCCACCTCCCGCACTTCGCCGCCAAGGCCAAGCGCGTCATCTTCCTCACCCAGTCCGGCGGCCCTTCGCAGATCGAACTCTTCGACGAGAAGCCCGGCCTGAAGGATCTGGCCGGCACCGAGCTGCCGGAGTCCGTGCGACGCGGCCAGCGGCTGACCACCATGACCTCGGGCCAGAAGCAGCTCATCAAGCCTGCGGCCACGAAGTTCGAGCGTTGCGGCCAGAGCGGCCAGAACCTCGGCGAATGGCTCCCGCACCTCAGGACCGTGGCGGACGACCTGTGCGTCATCCGGTCGATGCACACCGACCAGATCAACCACGCCCCGGCCATGACGCAGTTCCTGACCGGCAACCAGATCCCCGGCCGGCCGAGCCTCGGCGCCTGGGCGAGCTATGGCCTCGGCAGCGAGAACCGAAATCTCCCCGACTACCTCGTGCTGCTCTCCAAGATGCAGCGGCCGAGCGACCAGCCCTTGTATGATCATTATTGGGGCAGCGGCTTCCTGCCGTCGCGCTACCAAGGCGTCAAACTGCGCAGCGCCAAGGACCCCGTCCTCTACCTCCGCGATCCCGACGGCCTCCCGCGCGAACTCCGCCGCGAGATGCTGGATACCATCGGCGCCCTCAACCAGCAGGCCCTGGCGCGCTCCGGCGACCCCGAGATCTCCACGCGCATCCGCCAGTACGAGATGGCCTACCGCATGCAGGCCAGCGTGCCGGAGCTCACCGACCTCAGCGACGAGAAGGACGAAGTCTTCGAGCTCTATGGTCCGGACTCACGTCGTCCCGGCAGCTACGCCGCCAACTGCATCCTCGCGCGTCGCCTGATCGAGCGCGGCGTCCGCTTCGTGCAGCTCTTCCATCCAGACTGGGATCACCATAGCCGCCTCACTTCCTGGTGCACCGCGCGTTGCCGTGACACGGACCAGCCCAGCGCGGCGTTGGTCAAGGACCTCAAGCGACGCGGATTGCTCGAGGACACGCTCGTCGTCTGGGGCGGCGAGTTCGGCCGCGGCGTCGCCGGCCAGGGCAAATGGGACAGCCCGGAGGCCGGACGCGACCACCACCCGCGTTGCTTCACCATGTGGATGGCCGGCGGCGGCGTGAAGGCCGGCACCAGTTACGGCGAGACCGACGACTTCAGCTACAACGTGGCCAAAGATCCCGTGCATGTGCATGACCTGCACGCCACCATCCTGCACCTCCTCGGCATCCATCACGAACGCTTCACCTACCGGCACCAGGGGTTGGATTTCCGACTCACCGGAGTGGAGCCGGCGAAGGTTGTTAAAGGAATCTTGGGCTAGGGCTAGGGCTGGGGCTGGACGAGCGAGAGGCAGTGCAAAGGTGCAAATCGGAGCGGCGCTCCTGTGCAAAGGTGAGCGCGGCGAAGCGCCGCGAGGGGACATGCTGGCATGGTGACACGTGGGCAAGGGGAAGAGACAGGGCTCAAAGGGGGCAGCATCGGGAGACCGGATAGTTGGCTGGGGGCATCAAAGGTTGGGGCGTGCGGCCCGCTCGCCCACGGATGACCGGGTCGGTCATCCCTACCCATGTCCGCAGCATACATTACGATCTCCGGTTTCCCTTTGAGCGGGTGAATCGTATCAGGTGGCAGGTGGCGGCCTCGGGGCCCGGGTGGCGGGAAAATCCATTCAGCCCTCTATTCAGCCCTCAACGCAGTCCTCCTGCTGGCGGCGGCCTAACCGCCAACCGCTAACCGCCAGCCGCTGCCACCGGTTTCAGCCTCATTTCCCTCCATTTGAACAACCGCCGTTGACGGGTGTCAGATTGCCTACGAAATAAGACACTCCCATGAGACACCCCCTCTCTGCCCTGCTGGCGTTCCTGCTGGCGGCCTTCTCCCCGCTTTGCGCGCAGGACGGCTTCAGGCCGTTGTTCGACGGCAAGACCCTCGCCGGCTGGGACGGCAACCCGGAGCTCTGGTCCGTCGAGGACGGCGCGATCACCGGCAAGACCAAGGGACCTGACCACCTCGCCTATAACCAGTTCCTGATCTGGAACGGCGTCGTGAAGAACTTCGAGCTGCGCGCCAAGGTGAAGTGTTCCGCCAGCAATTCCGGCATCCAATATCGCAGCAAGGCGCTGCCGGAAGTCGGCAAGTGGGTCGTCGGCGGCTACCAGTGCGACATCCATCCCAACGCTCCTTACAACGGCATGGTCTACGACGAACGCGGCCGCGGCATCCTCGTCCAGAACGGGCAGAGCGTCATCATCGACGACAAGGCCGCCAAGTGGCTCGCCGCCGAGCACGACCCCGTGAAGGTCGACTTCACCGAGTGGCACGAGTACGTCATCATCGCCCAGGGCAACCGCCTGATCCACAAGGTCGACGGCAAGATCACCATCGAACTCGTCGACCACGACGCCAAGGACCGCGAACTCGAGGGCCTCCTCGCCTTCCAGGTGCACAAAGGTCCGGCCATGGTCGTCCAGATAAAGGACGTCATGCTGAAGGAACTCCCCGAGGTCCCGCTCGTCACCTTGGACAAGAGCCCCATCCCCAGCGACGCCCAGCGCGTCGTCGCCCCGGGCCCGGGCAAGAAGGCCCCGGCCAAGAATGCGGCGAAGGCCGCGCCCGCCCCGGGCAAGGCGAAGGCCAAGGGTCCGGCCAAGAAGGCTCCCGCCGCGGACACCGGCAAGCAGATCGGCGAGAACAAGGCCACGCCGGTCAGCCGCATCAAGGCCCCGGCCGGCTTCCAGGTCGAACTCCTCTATTCCGTCCCCGGAGCCGAGAAAGGCTCCTGGGTCGCCCTGTGCGTCGATGACAAAGGACGGATCTACGCCAGCGACCAGTACGGCGAACTCTACCGCTTCCCCGCGCCCGCCGCCGGCCAGACGCTCAAAGCCGCCGACATCAGGAAGATGCCCGTGAACATCCGCGCCATCAACGGCATGACCTGGGCGTTCGGCGCCCTCTACGCCGGCGTCAACGATTACGAGAAGAAGATCCCCAGCGGCTTCTACCGCCTGAGCGACAGCGACGGCGACGACCAGCTCGACAAGGTCGAACTCCTGCGCGCGATCGAATCCGGCGGCGACCACGGCGTGCACAAGGTCGTCGTGACCCCGGACCAGCAGGGCTTCTACCTCATCTGCGGCAACAACGCCGTGAAGACCGAGACCCCGGCCACCTCGCCCGTCGCGCCGCTCTGGGGCGACGACCATCTCCTCCCGCGCATGCCGGACGGCCGCGGCCACAACCGCCACGTGCTCGCCCCGGGCGGCATCGTCTACCGCATCAGCAAGGACGGGAAGACCTTCGAGACCTTCGCCAGCGGCTTCCGCAACATCTACGGCGGCGCCCTCAACCGCGCCGGCGACCTGTTCACGTACGACGCCGACATGGAGTACGACTTCAACACCCCGTGGTATCGCCCCACCCGCGTGAACCACGTCGTCAGCGGCGGCGAATACGGCTGGCGCAACGGCGCCGGCAAGTATCCGGAATTCTACCCGGACAACCTCCCCGCCAACGTGAACATCGGACCCGGCTCGCCGACCGGCATCGCCTTCGGTTACGGCGCCAAGTTTCCGGCCAAGTACCAGGAAGCCCTCTACATCATGGATTGGAGCTGGGGCAAGATCTACGCCATCCAGCTCAAGCCGCAGGGCGCGAGCTATGTCGGCGCGAAGGAAGACTTCATCCAGGGCGCGCCCCTGCCCGTGACCGACCTCGCCATCCACCCGCAGGACGGCGCCATGTACTTCGCCATCGGCGGTCGCAAGGTCCAGTCCGGCCTCTATCGCGTCACCTACGTCGGCAAGGAGTCCACCGCGGCCGTGAAACATGAAACCCCGGCTGCTTCGGCCGAAGTCGCCGCCCGCAAGGCCCTCGAGCAGTACCACGGCAAGCAGGACCCCAAGGCCGCGGACGCCGCCTGGCCGCACCTCTCGTCCGCCGACCGCTGGCTGCGCTTCGCGGCGCGCGTGGTGCTCGAGCATCAGCCGCATGCCGGTTGGAGCGAACGCGCCTTCGCCGAAAAGAATCCGACCGCCCGCCTCGAGGCCTTCCTCGCGCTGGCCCGTCAGGCCGCCCCCTGCCCTTACCACACCGCCAAGGCCTCGAAGCCTGACCCGCGTACCGGCATCGCGCCGACGACCGCCGAGCCCACCGCCGAACAGGCCGCCCTGCGCGACCGCCTGCTCGCGGCCCTGCGCGCCGACGACTTCGCGAAGCTCACCCAGGAGCAGAAGCTTCTGAACCTCCGCGTCGCGCAGATCGTGCTGCACCGCTACGGCAAGCCGGACGACGCCGGCATCGCCGCGGTCACCCGCTATTACGACGCCGCCTATCCTGCGGCGAACTTCGAACTCAACTGGCTCCTCACCGAGACCCTGAGCTTCCTACAGTCCCCGACCTTGGCCGCCAAGGCCATGGCCGTGGTCGCCGACGCCGGCAGCCAGGAGCCCGAGATGGAGATCATGCGGAGCCTGCGCATGCTGAAGGCCGGCTGGACCCCGGAGCTCCGCGAGAAGCAGCTCAACTGGTTCGTCAAGGCCGCCAGCTACCGCGGCGGCTCGAGCTTCGGCAAATTCATCGAGTTCATCCGTAACGATTCCCTCGCCACGTTCTCACCGGAAGAGCTGGCCCGCCATGAGAAGCTCGTCGCCCTGGCCAAGAACCCGCCCATCAAGTCCGCCTATGAGAACGTCGGAGCGATCTTCGCCGGCCGCACGCCCAAGAACTGGACCCTCGAGGAACTGAGCGCCGCCGCCGGCACCGGCATGAAGGGGCGCGATTTCGAGAACGGACGCAAGATGTTCGGCGCCGCCGCCTGCTTCGCCTGCCATCGTTACGGCAACGCCGGCGGCATGAACGGCCCGGACCTCACCGGAGCCGGCGGCCGCTACAGCCCGCACGACCTCCTCGACCAGATCATCAACCCCAGCAAGGAGATCAACGAGCAGTTCGCGCCCGTCGTCGTGACCAAGCAGGACGGCACCACCGTCACCGGCGTCATCGTGAACCTCAACGGCGACACCGTGCAGATCAACACCGACCTCTCCGACCCCGACCAGCGCGTCGGCTTCGACCGCAAGCAGGTCAAGAGCATCGAAGTCTCCAAGGTCTCGCCCATGCCGCCCATGCTCCTGAGCATGCTGACCAAGGACGAAGTCCTCGACCTCCTGGCCTTCGTGCTCAGCGGCGGCGACAAGAACGGGCCCGCCTTCCAGAAGTAAGCGAAGGCGAAGCCTTCGCTCGAGGACACGAGGGCCGGAGGGCCTGAGGACCAGAGAATAGACCCAATGAGGGACCGGCGACCGGAAAGGTTGCCGGTTTCTTTCTTTTTGGCGTGGGTGGTATTTCGGTTAAAATAAGTAATTGGGTAGGGGCGCGACGGTGTCGCGACCGAAGCGAGGGTTAAGGGCAAGGGCGGACGCGTCGCCGACGCGCCCCTACCACAAGGCGGGCAGACGGGGTCAGACACGTTCAGAATTCCGAACGAAGTCAGACCCCACTGCCCCGGATGTCGGGAGGAAACGAGGACAAGAGGGCACGTGGACCAGAGGCAACTGGCACCCGGCTTCCGGCGGCATGTGGCTGAGGTTTACGATTCTGTCATCGATTCAGTCATCAACTCAGCCCTCCATTCAGCCCTCAACTCAGTCCTCCATTTCGCTTTCCCCTCCTTGCCTCGGGCCCTCCGGCCCTCTAGTCCTCGGGTACCCCCCCATGCGCCTCATCCTCGCCTTCCTCTCCCTTTGCGTCGCGCTGACCGCGGGCGCCCAGGAAATAACCGCCAAGAAGAAAGCCGGGGGTTATCCGCCGACGATCGAGGGCACGAAGTCCGAGACCTATCGCAAGGTCGGGGAGACCGAACTCAAGGTGTGGATCTTCCACCCCTCCGCCCAGGCCGCCAAACCCCTCCCCGCGATCGTGTTCTTCTTCGGCGGAGGCTGGACGGGCGGTTCGCCCACGCAGTTCGAACCCCAGAGCCGCCACCTCGCTTCGCGCGGGATGGTCGCGATCGTCGCGGACTATCGGGTGAAGACCCGGCAGGACGCCAAGCCGGCCGACTGCGTCTCCGACGCCAAGGCCTGCGTGCGCTGGGTGCGCGCGAACGCCGTGCGCCTGGGCATCGACCCGGACCGCATCGCCGTCGGCGGCGGTTCGGCCGGCGGCCATCTCGCGGCCTCGGTCGCGACCTTGCCCGGACTCGACACGGCGGCGGATGACAAATCCGTCTCCTGCCTGCCCAACGCCCTCGTGCTGTTCAATCCCGGCACCGTGATGGCTCCCTTCCCCGGGGTCGACCTCAAGGGCTTCGGTGCCGGCCTCGACAAGGCCAGGTTCGGCTGCGAGCCGACGGAGATCTCCCCGATTCACCACGTCAAGAAAGGCACGCCGCCCACCATCATCTTCCATGGCACGGCCGACACCACCGTACCTTACGAGACCGTCGAGAAGTTCGCCGAAGTCATGAAGGCCGCCGGCAACCGCTGCGAACTCATCGGCTACGAAGGCGAAAAACACAGCTTCTTCAACAAGTCGAAATATGCCGAGACCTTGGCGGCGACCGACGCCTTCCTCGTCTCGCTCGGCTACCTGCCCGCCAAGAAGTAAGCCGTCATGCGCCGATTGTTCCAGTTAGGCGGCCTGCTCCTGACGGCCGCCCTCGCCTCGGCCAAGGCGCCCAATGTCGTCGTCCTGCTGGCCGACGACGCCGGCTGGGGCGATTACTCGTTCAACGGCAACCGCCAGATCGCCACGCCGCACATCGACGGCATCGCCAAGGCCGGCGCGCACTTCGACCGCTTCTTCGTGCAGCCCGTCTGCGCCCCGACGCGTTCGGAGTTCCTCACCGGACGTTACCACCGCCGCCTCGGCGTCTACGGCGTCTCGACCGGACAGGAGCGCATGAACCCGGACGAGAAGACCGTGGCCGACTCCTTCAAGGCCGCCGGGTACGTCACCGGCCTCTTCGGCAAGTGGCATAACGGCAGCCAGTGGCCGTATCACCCGCTCGCCCGCGGCTTCGACACCTTCTGGGGCTATACCTCCGGCCACTGGGGCGAATACTTCGACGCCCCGCTCGAGCACAACGGCGTCATGAAGACGTCCAAGGGCTACATCGTGGACGTCCTCACGGACAAAGCCCTGCAATTCATCGAGCGCAACCGGTCCAAGCCCTTCCTCTGCTTCGTGCCATTCACCACGCCCCATTCGCCCTGGTCGGCGCCGGCCGCGGACTGGGCGCGCTTCAAGGACAAGCCCATCGCCCAGACCGCGACGAACGCCCAGGCCGAGAAACCCGACGAGACCCGGTGCGCCCTGGCCATGGTCGAGAACCAGGACCGCAACGTCGGCCGCATCCTCGCCAAGCTCAAGGAACTGAACCTCGAGGAGGACACCATCGTCGTCTACTTCTCCGACAACGGCCCGAACGGTCATCGCTGGACCGGCGGCATGAAAGGCACGAAAGGAACCACTGACGAGGGCGGCGTCCGTTCGCCGCTCTTCATCCGTTGGCCCGGCAAGATCGCCGCCGGCACGCAGGTCAAGCCCATCGCCGGCGCCATCGACCTCGCCTCGACGCTCGAAGCCTTGGCCGGCGTGAAGCGGATCGGCGACCGCCCGCGGGACGGCCGCGACCTCTCCCCGTTGCTCAAGACCGGCCTCGACGCCGATTGGGCTCCGCGGCAGATCTTCCACACTTGGGGCAACAATGTGAGCGTACGCACCCAGACGCATCGTCTCGACGGCGCCGGCAACCTCTTCGACATGGTCGCCGACCCCGGACAGACGACGCCGATCCAGTCCAAGGAACCCGGCCTCGCCAAGGAACTCACCGCCGCGGTGGCGGCCTGGCGCAAAGAGATGGGTATCGCCGCGCCCGCGGCCGGCAAAGGCAAAGGCAAGGGCAAGGGCGCCAACGGACCCGGCAACGCCGTCGACCCTCGGCCCATCCACGTCGGCTATCGGGAGTTCCCGACGACCATGCTGCCGGCGCGCGACGGGGAGCCTCGCGGCGGCCTGCGACGCAGCGCCACGGCCCCGAACTCTTCCTATTTCGTGAACTGGACCAAGCCCGAGGACGCCGCCGTCTGGAACATCGAGGTCGTCACCGCCGGCACTTACGTCGTCACGCTGGATTACGCCTGCCCGGCCGATGCCGTCGGCACTCCGTTGGAATGCTCCTTCGAGGGCACCCTGCTCAAGGGCAGGATCACGGAAGCCTTCGACAGCCCCCTGAAACCCGAGCAGGACACCCTGCCCCGTCCGCACGGCGAATCCGTCATGCGCGACTTCCGGACCATGACCCTCGGTGAAGTGCGGCTCGAGCCCGGCAAAGGCGAGCTGAAGCTCCGCGCCCCTGAGGTGCGCGGCAAGGCCGTGATGGACCTACGACGCGTCACCCTGACGCTGAAATAAGATGCGCCGGGCGGCACTGCTTCTCTTCCTCGTCTCCTTCGGCCTGGCCGCGGAGACACCGCCGACCGGCAATGCCGAGGTGCTTGGGATGGCCAAGGCCTTCAAGGGACGAGGCGTGCAGGCGGATGATACGCCGCCCTCGAGCCCGGCCGAAGCGCTCAGGAAGTTCACGGTGCGCAAGGGACTGGTCGTCGAGCTGATCGCCAAGGAGCCTGCCGTCACGCAGCCCATCCATGCCAGCTGGGACTCGCAAGGCCGCCTCTGGGTGGTGCAGTTCCGGCAGTACCCTTTCCCGGCGGGACTCAAGGTCATCAGCTACGACCAACACCTGCGCGCGCAGTTCGACAAAGTCCCTCTGCCGCCGCCCGCCGGAGAGCAAGGCGCCGACATCATCAGCGTGCTCGAGGACACCGATGGCGACGGTACCTACGACAAGCAGACCGATGCCCTCAAGGGACTCAACATCGTCACCGCGGCGGTCGCCGGGAGCGGACGGCTCTGGGTGCTCAATCCGCCCTACCTGCTGAGCTACGCGCTGAGGGACGGCCTGCCCGTCGGCGATCCGATGGTCGAACTCGCGGGTTTCGGACTCGAAGATACGCACAGCACCGCGACGAGCCTGCAGTTCAACATCGACGGCTGGCTTTACGGCGCCAACGGCAGCACCACCACCGGCAACGTCGGCGTGCCCGGAGGCAAACGTACCGCCTGGACCGGCCAATGCGTCTGGCGCTTCCACCCCACCCGCAAGGTCTTCGAGCTCTACGCCGAAGGTGGTGGCAACACCTACAGCCTCGATATCGACGGCAAAGGCCGGGTCTTCTCGGGCTCCAATCACGGCGACACCCGCGGGATGCATTACGAGTTCGGCTCCTATGGCGTGAAGAACTGGGGAAAGCATGGACCACTCACCAATCCCCATGCCTACGGGTGGTTCGAGCACATGGCGAACACCGGCGACAAACGCCGCTTCCCCCAGGCCTTCGTGGTCTACGAAGGCGGACTGCTGGGCGACGACTACGCCGGCAAGGTCCTCGCCCCGAACTCGCTCGCGAACAAAGCGTACGTCAGCCGGCTCGTGCCGGAGGGCTCGACGTTCCGGACGATCGATGAAGAAGACCTCATCGCCAGCACCGACCGCTGGTTCCGCCCCGTCTGGACCGGCGTCGGCCCCGATGGCGCGGTCTATCTGGCCGACTGGTACGACACCCGCCTCAGCCATGTGAATCCCATCGACGACTGGGACAAGCAACGTGGTCGCCTCTACCGCATCCGCCCCGAAGGCCGGAAGTTGGGACTAAAGCCGTTCGACCTCACGCGCGCGCCGGCGCCGGAACTCGTCGCCCTGCTCTCGCATCGCAACGAATGGATGCGCAAGCAGGCCGTCCTCGAGATCGGCTGGCGGGACCTGAAGGAGACGATTCCGGCGCTGCGAACGATGCTCGCGGGCCCGAGCGCCTTGGAAGCCCTCTGGGCGCTCGACCTGCTCGGCGCCGTCGAGACGCCCCCCGTCTCGCATGCGGATCATTACGTGCGGCGTTGGGCGTGGAAGATGCTCGGCGAGCGCCAGGCCATGCCCACCGGCGAGCATTTCGCCGCGGCCAGGCAGGAGACCCACCCCGAAGTCCGGGCCCAGCTCCTGGCCTCGGCGAAGCGGATGCCGGCGGACGCCCTGCCGCTGCTCCAGGCCGCGCTCGGCGATGCCGACGAATCAGGGCATATCCCTTTGCTCGCCTGGTGGGCGCTCGAGGCGCGACTCGGTGCGACCGCTGACCGGGCGGCCTTCGTCGCCTACCTGCGCGCCGAGTCCGCCTTCGTCACCTCGCCGCTCTTCCGCGACTTCCTGGCCGAACGCATCGGCAAACGCCTCGCGCATGGCGCCGCGCCAGGACAGCTGGACACCGCCGCGCAGATCCTGGCGCTATGTCCGCAGGCCGCCGCCGAGAAGCTGCTCGACGGCATCCTCTCCCGTCTCGACGCGGGCGACCTGCCGCCGATGCCTCCGATATTGCGCGAAGCCCTCGGACGCAGGCTGGCCCAAGCCGGCCTCCGGCCGATCCCGCTGGGAGCGTTGCGCGACGGAGACAAGCAGGCCTTGAACGCGGCGCTGAAGGAACTTTCCGACAAGCGTACGCCGTCGCGCCGGCGCAACGAGCTCGCCGCGGCGCTGTCGACGGTCCGCCGGCCCGAGGCCGTCGAGCCGCTGATCAAGCTGCTCGTCAGCCCCGCCGCGGAGGGCAAGCCGCCGCTCCTCACGGCGCTCGCCCGCTATGACGACGTCAGGCTGCCCAAGGCGATCGTCGATAACTATGAGCGCGCGATCGCCGCCGAAGCCGGCCTGCGCGACCTGGCGCTGCGCACCTTGGCCGATCGTCCCGCCTGGGCGCCGCTGCTCATCGAGGCGGTCGACAACGGCAAGATCATGGCCGCGCACGTCACCGCCGACGTCGCCCGCGCGCTGCTTCGGCATGACCTGCCGGCGATCAACGCCGCCGTGGAGCGACTGTGGCCCAAGCTGCTCATGACGGGACTCACGCCGGAGAAGGACGCCGAGGTCGCCCGCCTGCGCGGCGTAGCGCGAGCCGGCGAAGGCGACGCCGAGAAAGGCCGGGCGCATTTCCTCGCCCGCTGCGCCAGCTGCCATCAGCTCAAGGACGAAGGCGGCAAGGTCGGCCCCGACCTCACCGGGTACGACCGGAGCAGCCTCGACTTCTGGGTGCTCAACATCATCTACCCCAGCCTCGAGATCCGGGAAGGCTTCGGCTCGTACGATGTCCGCCTCAAGGACGGCACCCTCGCCGCGGGCATCCTCGAGCGGCGCGACGGCGGCGAGATCGTGCTGCGCGACCTCGTCGGCAACCGCACCAAGATCAGGGAAGACCGGATCGGCTCGTTGGTCGCCAGCCCGACCTCGGTCATGCCCGAAGGCCTGCTCATCGGCATGTCGGACCAAGACCTGCGGGATTTCTTCGCCTATCTGATGAAGTGAGCGCGGCGGAACGCCGCGAGGGGACACGTGGGCACGGTGACACGGGGACAAGGGGAAGACGCTTGAGACCCGGAGGCCCAGAGGCTCGGTGGCTCAGAGAGAGGCAGTGCAAAGGTGCAAATCGGAGCGGAGCTCCTGTGCAAAAGCGCAAAGGTCAATCACAGGGCTGGGGCTAGTTAGCGGATGGAGATGCATGGCTGCGGGTATCGGCTAGCGAGGTTTCCGGCTCTGACATGGACTCAGTCCTCTGTCATCATCGCAGTCGCCTTTTGCGTAAAGCTGCACCGACGTGACGCGGTCCTGACCCGCCCTAACCCGCCTCTCCTGAGGAATCGACCTCATGAGGTCGGGTCTTTCCTCCGCACCCGATGCGGTCATAATTCAGACGTACCCCCATGAGCACCCTATATAAAATCGCCTGCGGACTCATCCTCCTCGCCTCGATGACGACGAGCGGCCACGCCGCATCGGCTGTCAGCAACAGCAACGTTCCTCCGCACACGCTCCGCGCGCGCCCTGAAAAAGGCAACTTCAACACGCTCGTCCTGATTGACTGCAGGCCGGACGATCGCAGCCGTTACGACGTCCTCCTCGACAAGGAATTCCCCGGCGCAAAACTGCTCTACACCAACATCGATGAGAACGTAGGTGAAGACGTCATAGGCTATCTCGGCTTCGGATCGGGGGCAGCCCTTGAGGAGTACCACCACACGGAACTCGTGATCATCTCGGGCTTCGAACGCGCCACGACCAGGATCGGCAAAATGACGGAGGAAGAATCCGCCAAGATCTGGGACGCGGCCTTCGCTCCGGGTAGCAAAAAGAAGCCCATCAAGTTGCATCTGCTCACGACGAACAAGAAAATACCCGAAACCTACCTGCGTCTCGTAGACAGCTCTCGCGGCACCCATCGCAAGCTCGTGTTAGGGTCGGATGGCAGCTATCGTTGAGCACGACCCAAGGCCGCCAGGGTTCTGTCGGCATGCGGCAGAACCAAAGGGAATGCTGAGCGTCACCTCACCCGCCACCCGAGAATGAATCGAGGCAACCAGGTCAGCACGCAGCGCTGACCCTACCTCGAGGCATCCCGGCTAACGGGCTGGGCTTATCCATTCAGCCCTCCACTCAGTCCTCAACTTGGTCCTCCATTCAGTAGCCTGGCATGCCTGCCTTGACGGCGCTCGGCGGTCCGACCAAGTTGACGGCATGAAGACGATGATGCTTTTCCTGCTCGGCGTGCGCCTGCTGTTCCTGTCGGCCGCCGGCGCGATGTGCGTCTACGGACTGCTCCATGCGGCCGACCCGAAGGTGCTGTGGTATTGGACCGTCGGCCATGCGGTGGTGCTGGCGGGCTGCGTGTTCCTGATCGGCAAAGTCTGGGCCTCGCTCAAGGCGACCTGGAAAGAGTAAGTGGGACCTTTTATGAGGGAATTCGGAGCCGGCCGGATGATAAGTCGGGCTGGATAATCTGAATTCTTGCATATAAATATGCCAGACCTCCCCTTCTCATGAAGTCCCGCGCCTGCCTCTTCCTCGCCTTCCTCGCCGCCGGCCTGATCGCCGCCGACAAGCCGTTCTACGAACGTAGCAAACTCAAGACCAAGGAGGACAAGGCGATCGCCGCTAACTGGCCGGACAACAGCAAGGGTTCGCCGACGCCGCACGCTCCGGCCGAGAACCCGCCGGTCGCGACGAGCCAGCGCTCCCAGCAGGTCGCCCCGCCCGTCGCCGGCGAACGCGTCGTCTTCATCGGCAACGGCTTCGCCGAGCGCGACACCTACTACGGCCGCCTCGAGACCGAACTGCACCTCCGCTTCCCGCAGCAGCAGCTCCTCGTCCGCAACATGGGCCGCTCGGGCGACACCCCCGCCTTCCGTCCGCACCCGGCGCGCGCCAGCCAGTGGGCTTTCCCCGGCGCCGAGAAGTTCCACCCCGAATACGCGCAGCACAACGGCAAAGGCTTCTTCTCCACGCCGGACCAGTGGCTCTTCCACCTGAAGGCCGACACCATCGTCGCGTTCTTCGGCTACAACGAATCGTTCGACGGTCCCGGCCGCGCCGCCAACTACGAAGCCGAGGTCGACGCCTTCGTCGTCCACTCCCTCACCAAGGCCTATAACGGCAAGACCGCCCCGCGCCTGGTGCTCGTGTCGCCGATCGCCTTCGAAGACCTGTCCAAGACCCGCGACCTCCCGAACGGGGCGAAGGAGAACGCCAACCTCGAGCTCTACGCCGCCGCCATGG
>JBEEPO010000019.1:0-31091 GCA_041191065.1 Verrucomicrobiota bacterium
TACAAGGCGTTCATCCTCACCTCGGGCACCGTCGCCGAACAGACCGCCACCGACCTCGGTCAGGCCGCGGTCAGCGTGCTCACCGCCGCCGATGTGGGCGCGGCGCTCGACGCCCTCTCTCCTGAGGCCTACGCCGGCATCACCGATCTCGGCATCCGCGTCGCCCGTGGCTTCGCCTTCCTGCCGTTCAACCAGCGCCGCATGGGCGCCGTCAACGAGTGGGACTTCTCCGTCGGTTACAACAACGACGAAGTCGAGGCCGACGCCACCTCCTCGTACAACAGCTACAAGGTCCGCAGCAACCAGGTCAACGTGACCGCCGCCCGCGACCTGAGCCAGAACGCCCGCTTCACGCTGGGCGTCGGCAGCGACGAAGGCAAGGTGCTCGCCCGGAACTTCTCGGCGGACGTCGACACCCTCGGTCTCGGCCTCGGCCTGGCCCTCACGCCGGACTCGGATGCCTATCGTCTCGACCTCGGCATCGCGTTCACTTCGGCGGACTGGGATTCCACCCGCCAGGGTGTCTCCGCCGGTAACGACATGGACACGATGGCCTTCGCGGCCCGCCTGACGATCAACACCAAGGCCCAGGGTAACTTCAGCTACAAGCCCTTCGCCGCCCTCTCCTACACGGACGCCAGCGTCGACTCCTTCGTGGAGGCCGACGCCCCGGGCAGCGTGCAGCTGGGCGTCTCCGGCTTCGAGCGCCAGTCGCTGCTCGGCGAGCTCGGCATGGACTTCGAGTACAAGCTCGGCGCCCAGACCTCGCTCACCGGCATCGTGTCCTGGCAGCATGAGTTCCAGGATTCCGGCGCCACCGACATGCGCGCCGAGTTCGTCGAGGACGGCGTGGACGACACCGCCTTCTCGGTGCGTTCCGCCGGCTTCGGTCAGGACTTCTTCCGCGCCGGTCTCGGCCTGCGCCATGAGCTGAATCCGACCTCCGCGGTCTCCCTGAGCTTCAACACGATCTTCGGTTCGGACATCGGTTCCGGCCACCAGATCCGCGCCGACTACAGCATCCGCTTCTAAGCGGACGCCGTTCCCGGCACATGACAGGGCCGCCCGCAGGGCGGCCCTTTTTGTTGCCCGGATCCGCCGGATGAGGGCGGCCGAGGGCAGGAATGCGACGACCTCGCATCCGTTCGTGGCGGCATGCCGGCACCATCGGACAGCATGCTTTCCCGACGTGATGCCCGCCCGCCTGCGGACGCGATGTGGGCGCGCGTCCTTACTTCGACTCGAGGCCGACGGAGTTCACCGCGACGACCTCATACTTCGCGTCAGGCCGGCCGTCCTTGTCGACGAAGCGCATCGCCGCGAGCGGTTGCGTCGGGGTGTCACCATAGGTCACGCCTTGGAAGAGCGGTCGCCCGAAGGGGTTGACGAGCTTCTCGGGCACCCGTCCGACGACCTGGCCGTCCTTCTTGATCAGGAACTGGCGGATGCCGCTCTCGAAGTCGGCGTGCGCGTCCCAGGTGAGCTCGACGCCCTCGTCGGTCTGGCGCGTCTTCAGGCCGAAGGGCGCGGGCGGAGGCGTGCGGTCCTCGGTGGCGCCGGTCCGCACATACTGCTCCCAAGCCGGGACGAACGCGGCGGGCAGCCAGCCGGGGGCAAGGTCGAGGCCCGGGATGGGCCGCTCCACGCCCGCCTTCAGGTCCACCGGGCGAAGCACGTCGCCCTTTTCGGGCAAACGAAGCTCCAGGCAGGCGTCGAAGAACGCGATGGCGGCGTAACGCTGGTCGCCCGTCTGGTGGGAGGTCAGCGGATCGGGCGCGAAGGCGATCGGAGCCCCCTTGCGGCGGTATTCCTTGAACATGGCGACCGCCCCGGTCCAGGCGCCGTTGAAGCGCTTGTCTCCGTTCTCCTTCGCGCCCGGGTTGGCGACCATGGGAATCCCATAGGCTTCGGGCGGGAGGACGACCGGCGGACCATAACGTCCCGGCTTTCCGTCCGCCTCGTTCTGCCAGTAAGCGTAGGCCGTGCCGGAACGGAACCAGATGGCGATGATACGCTCCGGATGTTCCGCCTGCAGGATGCTGGCCCAGGAGCCGCCGCCGCTGTGTCCCCAGAGGCACCAGGGGGCCTCCGCCAGCTCCGGATGGCCGCTGGCCTGCCCGAGGTCCTTGAGCGCCTTCAGGAAGGCCTTTCCTGAGCCTTTGCGCGGGTCCGACCACAGCCGGCAATCCGCCTTCTCCGGCTGGTGGATCACCGGGCCGAGCAGCGCGCAATCCCACTTGCGGGCGAGCGCCTGCCAGTGGAGGTCGTCGGCTGCGGTCACCGCCCCTTTGTTGGAGCCTTCGCCACAACCGTGCTGATGCACGATGACCCCGCGCACGCGCTTCAAGCCTTCCGGTATCCAGAGATTGTAGGTGGCGGCTAAGGCCAGTTCGCCGGGGCTTTCCGACGCCGGGTAGGTGACGGTGTGCTTGGTGCCGTCGGCCAAGGCGGCCAAGGGTAGCAGGAGCAGGGCGAGGAGGGGTCGCATGGGGTTGCCTTATGGACAGCCAGAAATGGCTTTGGTTCAAGCCAGCGTTGGCTTGTCCCCGCCGTCGGTCGCGTTAGGGTGCCTTCATGGAAGCCATCCGGTCCTTGCAGGAGCAGGCCAAGGAGTGCGAGGAGTGGTGCTCGCGGCAGGAGCCGAAGGCTTACTTGCCTTCCGCCCGCAAGGGACTCCGCGTCCTGCCTGCGCATCATGGCGAACTGGCGACCCCTCTCGCGGGATGTGAGCTGCGGACGGACGGAGGGGTGTTCAAGGAGAAGCCGCTCGGCGTCGTGATCGGGGGCCTGATGATCATCTCCGCGCTGATACTCTGGGTCGGGGTCGCCGCGCAGCTCTATCTCTGGCTCGACTGGACGGGGGCGCCGGCGGTGTTCTCCGCGCTCCTCTCCGTGCCGATCGTCCTGCTGGTGGCCTATCTGCCGGCCCGGGTCATCTTTCTCGAGCACCAGGTCGTCTTCGCGGACGACTTCTTGGTCGTGCGTCTACAGTCGTTCGGGCGGACCGAGAAAGAGTGCCGGCTGGCGACGGGCGAGGTGGTCGGCGTGGGCCTGGCTTTCCGGGATCAGTTCTACCACGTCGAGAACGCGACCAGGTATTATCCTCTCCTTTCCGTGGTCGTCTCCTCGGACGGTCAGGAAGTCGCCTTCGGCGAGAAGCTCCCTCTGGAACAGCGGGTCCGGCTCGCCGTCCTCATCGATCATTACTACAACGGGCCCGAATCATACGGCCATGGCCCGGATAATCCTCGTGTCGGCTGACCTGGTTCCTTCGACTCCTTGAAACCATGGGACTACGCGAAGAATTCCTGGCCAAGTTCGCGCGCCTGAAGGCCGCGGCCGAGGCCCGTCAGGCGGCGATGTCGGTCGGCCGCGAGGCGCCGGTCCTTTCCGACGAGGAGGTGTCCCGAGGTCATCCCAAGGTTTCGGTCGAGTCCGAACCCCGGGGCGTCACCTACGGCGTGCGGCTCGGGACTTGGTTCGGCTGGTTCTGGCTGGTCTTCACCTGTGTCCACTGCGTCGCTCTTTTCTACGGGTTGTCCCAAGGTTCGCTCAAGATGAACGGCCGCACGGTCGCGCACCCGGAATGGTGGCACTTCGCCTTGCTGGCGCTCTTCTACGTGCCGTTCTTCCTCGTCGGCTTCGGCTTCACGGTGGCGCGCTATCGGCTCACGCTCACCGACGGGCATGTCTCTTTCCGTTTCCGGATCCTGCCCTACGTCGGCTGGACGTCGACCTTGCCCGCCGGGGAAGCCGTGAAAGTCACTTTGGCCTACCGCGGATCCAAGCAGAACAAGCGACCCGTCGACTCCGTCGTCGTGGCCTCGCAGGGCAAGGAGATCCACTTCGGCGCGTTCCTGCCGGATGACGTCAAGGAGCACCTCGCCGGACTCATCCGGCATTATTACGGCGAAGCCCCGACCGCTGACGCCGGTTCGGCTGCTCCGTTCATCCCGAACCCCTGAAGCTCAGCGGCCGGGCGGATCGACGGCACGGAACCTGATCACCGTATCGCCGGCGGGTTCGTAGAGCACGCCGAGGCGTCCGTCCTTGAGGGCGGCCATCGAACTGTAGGCGAACGGACCCGGGAAGGCTTCGCGCGAGGCGGACCAGCTGCGGCCGCCGTCGGTGGAGAGCCGGAGCGTGCCGTTCTTCCGGCCCTTGCCTGCCGGATTCAGGAAGTAGAAGGAAGTCGTCGGACCCTGGTCGACGCGCAGCAGGGAGCCTTGGCAGGTCGGGTCGGGCAAGGTCGGGTCGTCGATGGCCGCGCTCCAGGTCTGGCCGCCGTCCTTGGACCACGAGACCTTGCGGAAGGCGTCGCCCTTCCAGCGGCGTGAGTTCAGGTAGAGCGTGCCGTCGCGCGCTTCCGCCACCTGGACTTCGTTGAGCTGGCGTCCCTCCGTCTGCGGGACGTTGCCGCCGCGTCGCCAGTGACGTCCGCCGTCATCGCTGTAGGCCACCCAGTTCACGAAGTTCTTCTTCTTGTCCTGGGAGTTGAAGGGGATCACCAGCCGGCCGGCGTGCATCGGCGCCTTGAGCTTCACGCCGATGCCTGGGCCGGAAGCGGTGGTCACCGCGTCGTCCGGTTTGAGTTCCTTGGTGACGTCGGACGGGCGGGACCAGGTGGCGCCTTCGTCGTCCGAGGCGATGACCATGATCTTCGTGCCGGCGGGGTCGGCCGAGCCCGCCGGAAGCCCGCCGAATTCGCGGCTGCCTGCGGGGAAGGTCTGGAAGAAGAGGAAGACGCGCCCCATGAGCGTGTCTTCCACCAGGCAAGGGTTGTTGCAGCTGTCCTTGCCCTGCTCGTAGGCCACGAAGGGCTTCGTCCAGCTCGCGCCATCGTCCTTCGAGAGCGCGACGACCAGGTCGTTGCCGGCCTGGTCGGCGCCCTTGTCCCGGCCTTCGGCCACGGCGATGAGGGTGCCCTTCGTGGTGCGCAGGAGCGCCGGGATCCGCGCCGAGGCATGGCTCAGGTTCTTCTTCGCTTCGAACACGACGACATCGGCGCCGTCAGCCGCGGCCACGGGGACGGCGAAGAGTCCGGTCAGCAGGGTGAGGAGGAGTTTTCTCATCGGTGCCAGGTAAAGAAACCAAGGCTTTCCAGTTCGGCAACCATGGTGGCGAATTCCGCCTTGGTCGGGTTGCCGTTCGGCAGTCGGGCGGGGCCGAGCGGCACCCCGAGATAGCCCATGAGCGCCTTGGCGGCCCCCATGTAGCCTCGCTTGGCCAGGATATCGACGACCGGCTGGACCTTCGCCTGTTCGGCTTCGGCCTGGACGTCTTCGCCTTTGCCATGGGCGGCGATGACTCGTTGGAGGGGGCCGGGATTGAAGTTGTAGGTGCTGCCGACGCCTGCGGTGGCTCCGGCCCGCAACGCCGACAGGAAGCGTTCGTCGATGCCGTAGGGCAGGTCGAAGCGCCCGCCTTCGAGCGCCTGCGCCCGACGCATCGCCTCCAGATCGGGGTTGGAATACTTCACGCCGGCAAGGTTGGGGATGACCGGAGCGGCCGCCTTCAGGAATTCGTCGACCGGGAAGCCGCCGATGCCGGTCATGCCGGGGATGTCGTAGTAGTAGAAGGGCGTGCGCGGGGCGGCCTGCGCGACCATGGCGCAGCATGCCACGAGGTCCGCCAGGGTGCGCGGCTTGAAATAAGACGGCGCGATCATCGACACGGCCTTCGCGCCGTTCCGCTCGGCATGCGCGGCGAGCTGGGCCGCTTCGGTGAGGCAGTTGGCGCCGACGTGGACGATGACGTCGATGCCGTGCGCGGGGCCTATGTCCGCCCAGCGATCGTTCAGCGCCGCGCGCTCGGCCGCGGTGAGCGAACTGCTTTCGCCGGTGGTGCCGCCGATGAAGACGGAAGTGATGCCGTTGGCGCGCAGGAAGGCCGCCTGTGGTTCCACGACGGCGAGGTTCAGCGACCCGTCGGGATGGAAGGGCGTATGGGTGGCCGTGCAGAGGCCGGTGAATCTGAAGGCGGACATGATCAGGAGGGACTGTTCTCGCGTGGCTTGATGCAGAGCGCGACGAAGATGGAAAGCAAGGCGATGCCGGCGAAGACGCCGAAGATGGCGTTCAGGGGCATGTGCCGGTCGCGCAGGGCGCCGAAGATCCAATCGGCGAGGCCGCCGCAGCTGATGCTCACGAGGTTCATCAGGCCGTAGCCCGTGGCCCGATGCTGCGGCCCGACGAGCTGGCAGAGGATGGGCATGCTGTTGCAGTCGAAGAAGCCCCAGCCGAGCCCGAAGACGATGAGGAACAGCACGGCGACGAGCAGGGTGGGCGCGTTGCCGACGCCGAAGAGGGCCGGGAGGAGCAGGAACGTGCCGATCGCGCTGACAAAGACGCGTCCGCGGATGTTCGTCCGCATCCAGCGGTCGGCCAGCCAGCCGCCGAGCACCGCGCCGACGATGGCGGCGAGCTGCCAATAGATCACCGCGGAGACGCCGGCCTTCCCCTGGCCTAGCTTGAAGCGCTCGCTGAGGATGTCGGGCATCCAGTCGCGCACGACCCATGCCGCCATCGCGGGCAGGGTGAAGTAGACCACGAGAAGCAGGAAGCCGGGATTGCCGAGGAGGGCGCGGACGGTCGAGCCTGCGGCCGGCCGGGAGACGGTTTCCATCGTGGCCGGGCGGTTGCGCATGAACAGGAAGAGCGGGATGGAATAGGCGATCCCGATGAGGCCGCACCACGCGAAGGCGCCGCGCCAGCCGATGGTCGGCTCGTCCGCGGCGTAGCCGGCGAAGCCGCCGATGATCACGCCGACGTAGATGCCCATCTGGTGGAGCCCGATCGCCCGTGAACGCGTTGGTCCGAGGTGGTAATCCGCGATGAGCGCGAGCGCGGCCGGAATGTAGAAGGCCTCGCTGACGCCCATGACGGCGCGCGTCCAGAGGAGCTGCTCGTAGCCGTTCACCTGACCGGTGGCCCAGGTGACCGCGGACCACGCGAAGAGGCTGAAGCAGATGACGTGACGTCGGCTGACCCGGTCCGCGAGGTAGCCGCCGATGGGGCTGAAGATCGCGTAGACCCATTTGAACGAACCAAGGACCAATCCCCATTGCGCCTTGGTCTCGATGTCCGGCAGGTCGCCGAGCATGGACGACTTCATCGTCGCGAGCATCTGGCGGTCGAGGTAGTTGAGGAGCGCGACCGGGATGAGCAGCGCGACGACCAGCCAGGCGGTGCGGGTGGCGGACGGGGTTTCGTTCATCGATATCTGGCCGGGATCGGCCACCGGGTGAGCTTGGGGGTGCGGACGCCGGGGCGCATTTCTCCGCTCACGGTGACGAGGTCGTCGCCCAGCCGCAGGAGCGGCGCGACCGCGACCGGATGAGGCCACTCGCCGAGGTCGGTCACCTCGAGGGACTCGAGGTCGATCGCGAAGACGCGCCGGCCCAGTCCCGAGTGGGTCTCATAAGGGTGCCCGTACTGCGTGCCGTCGTCCCCGCCTACGAAGAAGAGGTGCGTCGCCGTGGCCACGCCCGGGCCGGCGGCGCCGGCGAGCGCGTGGGGCAGTCCGTGGAAGCGGTTGCCGGCGTCGAGCGATGATTGGAAGGCGAGGTTCTCGTGGTAGTCGCGGAACGGCTTGCCGCCCTTGGCCGAGAGCGAGCAGCCGCCCGCCCACAGCAGCAGGTTCGGACCGGCGCCGACGAGCGGTATGATCCGCCCGAAGCTCGGATCGGCGTCGGTCGTCCGCCACGCCTTGTCGGGCGCGTCGAGGTCGAGCGACGTCAGCGTCGGGATCGTCTCCGTCGCCTCCGGTCCGTCCGTCCCTCCGAGGATGACGAGATGTCCTTTGGTCGAGGTGAAGCCGGCGTAAGCCCGCGGGCGCGGGAGGTCCGGCCCGAAGCGGGTCACCTGGCCGTCGAGTCCGATCCGCCAGACGCCGGCGCGATGGCCGTCGGCGGCGGCGCCGCCGGCGAAGACGAGCCCGTCGCGGCGTGGCGTCGCGCAGAAGGCCGCGCCGACGAGGCCTTCGGGCAGTTCGCCGATCTTGCGCCAGCGCCAGACGCCGTCCCGCCGCGCGAGCTTGAGGATGTCCGCATGGTATTTCTTCGCGCCGCCCTGCCACAGCGGCTTATCGGGGAAGTTGGTGCCGCCGGCCGCGACGATCACTTCGCTCCCGTCGGCTTCGCGGAGGACGGCCGCCATCATCCCGGCGCGACCGAGAGGGTCGGGCAGGTCCGGCAAGGGCTCGCCCTGCGCGACGGTGAGCGCCGCCACGAACAGGCCGAGCAATGGGGTGAGGCGGAGCATGGCGCCGGGGCAGGGCTTTTATAGCCCGTCGCTAAGCGCCCGCCAGCCCCAATGATTATTCGCCGCGCAGCAGCCAGCCTTCGGCGGAACGCACGAACGGACGCAGCTCGCCGTTGGTCAGGGCGTAACCGCCGGACCATTTCGCGCAGCCGGTGGACAGCACGTTGGCGGAGCCTTCTTCGGCTTCGGTCCAGGTGTCCGTCGATTTGTCGTAGGCGAGGACGGTCTTCGCGTAGCCGGGATGCTTGGCCGCTTCGATCTTGCCGGCCAACTTGCCGTCATCGCCGCCGAGCACGAGGATCTCGTTCTCGAACACCGGGCAAGGCGAGGGCGCGCCGGCGACCGGCCGGGGCAGCGCGGAAAGACGGCGCCATTCCTTGCCGAGCGTGAAGGCGTGGCAGTCCGAGAGGTACTCGCGTTCGACGCCCTTGGCGCCGGGGCTCAGCGCGACGCCGCCGAAGAGGTAGAACGTATCCTTCGTTCCCGCGGACTGGGCGAGCATGCGGCCGGAGCCGGCGCAGAGCGGAAGCTCCTTCCAGCCGGCGTTGAGGTTCGCGAGGTCGATCGCGAAGGCGCTGGACGACGCCGCGGTGGCGTCGGGGCGCTCGGTGCCGCCGGCGACGATGACCTTGCTGCCGACGAGCGCGCCGGTCGCGTAGGCCAGCGGGCGAGGGAGGAAGGGGAAGGGGCGGACCTTCAGCTCGCCGTCCTCGACCGCCAGCGTGTAGCAGTCGGCGTAGTGGCGGTGCGAGTCGGCGCCGCCGATCATGAGCAGTCCCTGGCGGATCGAGACGCCGACCCCATAGCCGCATGGGCGAGGGAGCTTGCCGATCGTCGCCCACTTCTTGGAGCGCGTGCTGGTGAGCGAATAGACCGTGTCGTGCCAGGCCTTGACGCCGCCTTCCCAGGCGGGCTTGTCGGGGTAGTTGGAACCACCGCCGCAGAGCAGCAGGTCGCCGGAGGTGCCTACGAAGGGGCCGCCGAAGCCGGGGGCGTTGGGAGTTTCAGGAAGTCGGGTCCAGCGCATGGGAATGAGCACTAGGAAGACAGGCCGCACAGGGGTGTCCAGAGATTAGGGGCCACGGGACGGATGTCGTCGCGACCCCGGTCAACTTGGTCCTTTTCCGATGATTGCGGTGTTTTTAGCCGGCGGTCGCCAGGTCGAAGAGGCGAGGATTTGTTTGACAGAGCCGCCCAGACCTTGCCTTGATTGGATTCCTTTCGCACTGCCTGGTAGCTCAGCGGTAGAGCAGGTGACTGTTAATCACTTGGTCGTAGGTTCGATCCCTACCCAGGCAGCCAGAAAGGACGCTTTTCTCTCCCCGGCCCTCCTGGGGAGGGTCTCCAAACCTTCTCCTTGACCATCCGAGGGGTTGCGGGAGGATGCACGCACCATGGGTCAACAGAGCAACAAAGTCATCAAGCGTCGCCGTCGTCGCGCCTACCTCGAGCGTAAGAAGGCCCGCGTCAAGATCGCCCGCGCCGCCGCGAGCAAGAAGAAGGCCAAGAAGTGAGCCGAGCGGTGAGCCAGGCCTCTCTGTGGGCCGCGCTCGCTGCGCTGCTCTTCGTGGGTTGCGACACCCCGGTGATCTCGTCCGACGAGATCCCCGGTATCGCGTATGTGAATGAACGACGCCGCACGGCCGCCGACGCCGCCCGCGCGTCCGACGTGCTGGGCGCCAAGGAAGACCACGGATCCGACGTCGTCTTCCGCACCGATCCCGCCGCCCGCGGAGGATACTACTATTACGTCAAGCTGGAGGCCGTCCCGCCTGTCGATGCGAAGCTGGTGCTGCAGGTCGTCCGCACGGAGAACACGCCCGCCGAACGCTACGAATTTCCCGCCCGCTTCCGCCCGGGCTTTCCTTTCGGCGAGCATGTCATCGGCCTGACCGGCAAGCAGGCCGGCGAGGCGAACTGGCGTCCGCTCGCCTGGCGCATCTCGGTCGTCGACGCGCAGGGCAAGGTCCTCGCCGCCAAGCACAGTTTCCTCTGGGGCACGCCCCGCGACCTCGGACGCTGAGTCCATGGCCGCGCCGGAGTGGACAGCTTGGCGCCCGCTGCGGTTGGCCGAGGATGTCCCGGCGGCGTTGCTCGCCGAACAGCTCGACGGGGGGCAGTCCTTCCGTTGGCGTCAATCGGACGACGGCGCCTGGGTCGGCGTCTTCGGTCGCACGGTGTCGATGTTGCGCGCCGGCAAGGACGGGCTGGAATGGCGCGGCCTGAAGGGCGCCGCCGGCACGGAGTCGGCCTTGCGGACCTATCTTGACGCCGAAGGCGCCCAGGCCCGGCTTTCCGCCGACCTGCCGTGGCGCTCCGATCCGGTCCTCCGCGCGGCGCGTGAGGCGTTCCCGGGCCTGCGCATCCTGCGGCAGGACCCGCACGAGACGCTCATCGGCTTCCTTTGCAGTTCCAACAAGCGTATCCTGCAGATCCGCGTCATGGTCGCTTCGCTGGCGGAGAAGCTCGGTGAGCCGCTCGGCGCCGGCTTCCATGCCTTGCCGACGTGGTCCGCCTTGGCCGCCGCCGATGACGCCGTGCTGAAATCCTGCGCCTTGGGTTATCGCGCCGCCTTCCTTCGTGGCACCGCCCGGCGGTTGCTCGCCCGCCCGCGTTGGGCCCATGAGTTCGCGGCCCTCGACACGCCCGCCTTGCTCGCCGAACTCCAATCCTTGCCGGGCGTCGGCCCGAAGGTCGCCGCCTGCGTGGCGCTGTTCGGTTTCGGGCGCCTGGAAAGTTTCCCGGTCGACACCTGGGTCGTCCAGGCGTTGGGCGATGCCTACGGCCTGCGCGGCTGGAAGCCGGCGTCGCTCGAGCAGTTCGGCCGCACGCATTTCGGTCCCGCCGCCGGTCTGGCGCAGCAGTATCTCTTCTCGGCGGCCCGCCACGGGAAGCTGATCACGCTTCCGTCCGAACCGAAGCGCCCCAGATCGCGGCGATGACCGCAGGCGTGAGCGCGGCCGACGGCACGCCTAGGCCGACCGCCCGCCCTTCCGCCAAGACCAGCACGGCATCGCACGCCCGCGCGAAAGTGAGGTCATGGGTCGCCACGATGACGGCCCCGCCGGCCCGGGCGAAGCGCCGGAGCGCCGCCGCGACCAAGGCCTGCCGGCCGAGATCGAGCGAAGCCGTCGGCTCGTCGAGCAGGAGCACGGCGCCGTAAGGTTCCTCGAGCGAGGCGAGCGTCATCGCCAGATGCGCGGCCTTCTGTTCGCCGCCGGAGAGACGGGAGAGCCGACGCGCAGCGAGTTCGCTCAGGTCAAGGCCGTCGAGCCAATCGTCGAAGGCCGACGCCCTCACGATTTCGCCGAGGTCGCCGACGCGGTAGTCCCAGGCGCTGGCCGGGTGCTGCGAGCAATAGCCCCGACGGCGGGCGTTGGCCTGCGCCGCCGCCTGGCGCGGGTCTTCGCCGGCGACACGGAGTTCGCCGGACGAGCCGATCAGGCCGGCCATGGCCCGCAGCAGCGTCGTCTTGCCCGCGCCGTTCGGGCCGACCACGGCCACGACCTGGCCGGCGCTCGCGCGCAGGGAGACGCCGTCGAGGATCCGGCGGCCGCCGAACTCCACGGCCAAGGCGACGCAGTCGACGAGCCGGTCACTCATGGCGGCCCCTCGCGATCCAGATGAAGAGCGGCGCGCCGAGCACCGCGGTCACCGCGGCGGCGGAAAGCGGCGCCTGCGGCCAGAGGCCCCGGCCGAGGGTGTCGGCGGCGAGCAGCAGCGCCGCGCCGAGCAAGGCCGAGCAGGGCAGGACGCCCGCATGGCGCGGGCCGACGATCGCCCGCGCGAGGTGCGGCGCCAGCAGGCCGATGAAGGCGACCTGACCGACGAGGCAGGTCGCGGCGGCGGCGGCCAGCGCGGTCAGCAGCACCGCATCGCGCCGGACGCCGGCGACGTCCGTGCCGAACCCCCGGGCGGCGTCGTCACCGAAGGCGAGGAGGTCGAGCGAGCGCGCTTTCGGCAGGAGCAGCAGCGTCGCGGCGAGGCAGAGCATGATCGGCGCCCAGGTGAGTTCGAAGGTCGCCATGCCAAGCCAGTCCCCGTAGGCTCCGTTCGTCAGCAGCTCGCGGGATTCGCCGCTGCGTGAGGCGATGACCAGCGTGCCTGCGGCGGTGAACGCGTTGAGGCCGAGCCCGGTCAGGAGCAATCGGGCGGAGGACCCTCCGCGGCCGCAGAGGACCAGCAAGGCCGAGGTCGCGAGCGCGCCGGCGAAGGCGGCCGCGGGCAGGAGCCAGGCGTGGCGCCAGGCCGTCTCCGGCGCGACGCCCAGCAGCACGGCGATGCCGAAGAGGGCGCCGCCGAAGACGCCGGTGAGCCCGGGGTCGGCCAGCGGATTACGGAAGACGCCTTGTTGCGCGGCGCCGCCGACGCCGAGCGCGAGGCCGGCGGCCAGCGCCGCGAGCACGCGCGGCGCGCGCAGCAGCGCCCAGGCGCCGCCGTCGCCCCAGCCGAAGCCTTGGGCGCCCACGGAAAGGGCCAACGCGACGAGCGCCGCCAGTCCGGCGAGGCCGGCCAAGGTCGCGCGCGCCGCCGTCATCACCGGCCGAGCTCGTTGAGCAGGTCACCCAGCGGGTTGCGACGCCGCGGCGGCGGGGCCTGGCCGCCGGGAGCGGCCTGCGGCGCCTGACCCGCCGGCGCGGTCGCGGCGGCGTTGCGCGTCCGGTCCACGGCGGCCTGAAGCTTCTCCGCCAGGTCGGTGCGGACTTGGTTCAGCGAGCCGGTCACGTTGACGCCCGGGCCGTCGGTGAAGCCGTCGGCGGGCGAGGGGCCCGTGCCGAAGCCGAGCGCTTGGAAGTACTCCGCGAACTCGCCTGAGCCGCGCAGCTGCGTGGCGAAGGCCATCGGCCAGTCGGCGAAGCCGGCTTTCGGGTCGACGTTGATGCCGCCTTTGGCGGAGAGCTGGAGCGTCTCGCTGCGGATGTCCGCCGTCTCGAGCTTGATCGTCCCGGTGGCGAGCCGCGACGCCTTGATGGTCGCCGAGGTGTAGGCGAATTCGGCGACGGCCTTCTGCAGCTTGGCGGCCGCCGTCATCGCGGCGCCGATCTTGGCGATCTTCTCGCCCTGCTGCTGGTTCTTGGTGAGCGCGCCGGCGATCAGGGCGAGCCCGCCCAGCGTCTCGCCGATGTCGCCCGCCTTGTTGGCCGAGAGCGAAAGGCTGCTGTTCTTGTCCCCGAAGGCCCGGATGACGCCGCCACGGGAGGTGAGCTGCGCTTCGGCCTGGAGACGGCCGAGCAGTTCGCCGGCCGTGCCGCTCACGCTGCTGACGGAGACGGTCGCGTCGCCCTTGCCTTGGAGGAAATCCCTCGCCGCCGGGACCGCCTGCGCGACCTCGCCGAAGTTGAACTGCGTCAGGCCCAGCGTGCCGGCGAGCGCGTAAGGTCCGTTGCTCGTGGTCGGCTGGAAAGCCAGCTGGCCGCGGCCGCTGAGCGTGCCTTCCGCGACCCGGCCGGAAAGCTGGCTCAGTCGCAGGCCGTTCGTCTGCGCATCGGCGCGGACGACCAGGCCCTCGGCCTTGATGCCGTAGGCCTTCGCGGTACCGACCGTGATTTCCAAGGCGCCGGTATGGCCTTCCCAGAAGGGCGTCCGGTCCGGCACCGGCGCCGTCGCGGGCGTCTCGGCGACGATCTCCTCCGACTTCGGGAGCAGCGAGAGCACGTCGTCGACGTCGATGTTGTCGACCGTGACCTTGGCCTGCCAGTCGGTCTTCGTCCCGGCGACGCGCTGCGTGAGGGTGAACTTGCCGGCGCTGGTGTGCGCGGCCTGCAGGCGGAAGCCGCCTTCGGCGTCGAGCCCGTCGGGCTTGGGCGCATAGCGTCCCGTGACGGTCGCCTGCGTGATGCGCCCTTCGCTCTGACGCAGGCCGACCTCGCTGACCTCCAGGGAGACTTTGATCTCGCCGTCCTGGGCGCGGTCCGCGCTGGCGCGGTAGCGGCCGCCGGTGACGATGCCCAGCGGGCCCGCGAAGGGTTGTTCGGCCAAGGCGCCGAGGTCGCCCTGCAGGCGGAGCGTCGTGCCGGCTTCGCCGAGCCCGACCTTGATGTCGCCTTCGGCGAGGACGCGGTTCTGGTTCTTCAGCGAGGCTTGGTTGAAGCCGATCAGCGTGGACTTCTCGCCGATGAGGAGATCGAGGCTGGCGGCGAGGTCGCATTCCTTGACCCACGCTTTGCCGGCCCAGGAGACGCTCGTCCGGGCGAAGGCGAGCGGCGCGCCTTCCGTGCGGACGAAGAGGCCTTCCCGGCTGAAGCCTGCGACCAGGTCGGCACGGGTGAGGTCGCCGGACAGCTTGAGGCCCGGGACCACGGCGGCGAGGGATTCGAGCGGCAGGTCGCGCGCGGTGGCTTCGACCAGCACGCCGGTCGGGCGGGCTCCGGCGGTCGGCATGGGCTGGCGCAGCTTCAGGGTGAGCAGGTTGCGTCCCTCGCGGAAGATGCGCGCCTCGGCGGAGGCGACGACCGGGGCTTGTCCGGCGTAGCGTTCCACGGCGGCCTTCGCGCTGATGCGGATGCCTTTCAGTTTGTCCGCCGGCAGGTCTTCCCAGTTCGGCTGCGAGGCGAGCTCGACGATGCCGACGTCGACGTCGGCGAGCGCTTTCCAGGCGCCGTCGGCGCCGGGTCGGAGCGTGAGGCGTCCGCTTGCGATCTCGCCGGCGGCGCAACGCACGCTGAACGGACCCAGGGCGACCGTCCCGTCGGCCGAGCTGACGGGCAGTTCCGCGTCGACGCCGCGCACCAGCGGCTTCCCGGCCTGCTCGAGGGTGACGCCGCGCAGGCTGTGCGTGCGGAGGCTGCGCACGGCGGGCTGACCGTCCTTGAACGAAACCGAGGCTTCGCCGGTCCAGCGACCGGCGGTCGCGACCACGCCCGCGGACGCGAGGAAAGGATTCAGCGCGACGAGATCGGCGTCGTCGGCGGCGATGGTCACGGTCGCCTCATCGGCGTTCACCGGCAGGAGGCCGTCCTTCCAGGTGAGGGTCTGCGGGATGGCGATCCTCACGCCGTGGCCCGTGACCGCGAGGCGATTGACGGCGAAGCCCGCGTCGGTGCTTTGCGCGTTCGCCGCGAGCCGCCATTCGGAACGGCCGTCTTTGGGGAGGCTCGGCGAGAGTCGGCTCAGGTCCGCCCAGAGCGCCTTGAGGTCGATGTCGGCCTGCCAGCGGGCGCCTTCCAGCTCGCCTTTGGCGCCGCCGGTGACGCGGACATCAGGGAGTTGCTGGCTGAGGATGCCGAAGCGCGTGGGATCGACGTCGAGGTCGGCGGCGACCGTGGTGCGTCCGGCGAGATGCTCGCCACGGAGCTTCACCGCGGCACGTCCGGCCGAGTCGCTCATCGTGCCCGTGAAAGTGACGCCCGGTTTTCCCGGGACGGAAACCGCGTCCAGGACGAAGCCGACGGAGCCGGCGGCGGCCGGACTGGCGTCCTTCGCCGCGATGTCCATGCGGAGCGAGGCGAGGTCCTCGAAGAGCGCGTCGGGCGTGACACCCTCGGCGCCCAGGGGACGGCGGAACGAGGCCTTCAGGGAGACCTCGCCGCGCGGATCGGTGGTCTGCTTGCCGACGACGAAGCCGGGCCAGGCGACGCCGGCGCGGAGATCCGCCTGACCGCGGGAATCGAAGGCATCACCGCGGACGCTGAAGCGCAGCAGCGTGCCGTCGGCCAGCCGGACGCGGCCCGTCACGGCGTACGGTCCGAGGACGAACGGCGGCAACGTCGTCTTCGCGGTCGGCGCGGCGTGAGCAGCCTCCGTCTGGCCGGCGGTCCGGCGCGTGCTCAGGTCGACGTCGATCGTCTTGAGCTCAAGGCTTCGGAGCGCGTAAGTGCCGCCGATGATCGCGAGGAGGTCGGCTTCGCCTTTCAGCGAGGCCGCGGCGACCTTGGTGCCGTCGGCCAGCACGAGGTCGATGCCCTCGGCGGAGAATTTTCCGTCGAGCGACGCTTCGATGCGGGCGATGCCGCCCTTGATGCCGGCGTCGGCGAGCAGGCCTTTGACGCGGGCGCCGAGGGGTTCGGGACGGAGCTGGGATTCGATCCAGAAAAGGGTGGCTCCGACGGCGACGGCGACGAGGCCGACGCTCCAGAGGGTGATGCGGAGAGCGCGGGACATGGGAGGCGGAGGCTCATCTTGCCCCGCCGTCCGGAGCGGGCAACAAAAAGCCCGGTGGAATCGCTTCCACCGGGCTGAAATCCTGGCGCTCGGTCGCCGCTCAGGCCTGCGGGGCCTGGCCGCCCTGCGGGGGCTTCGGCTTGGAGGCCCGGCCGTCGGCGCGCTTGCGGCGCAGGTAGGCGAGCTTATTCGCCTCGATGTCCTCGTCCATCCGCATGCTGTAGCACTGGACGGAAGCCTCCTTGGTCTGGCTCATCATGCGGCTGCGGCCGTAGCGCATCTCCTTCGCGGCCATGATCGCGTCCTCGTCGAGGAGCTGCTTGAGGTATTCGATCTTCTGCTTGGCCCAGTCCGAGAGACCGGGGCGCTTCAGCAGTTCCTCGAAGGCGAGCTTGGCCTCCGCGAACTTGTGGGCGCGCGTGAGCGCCTCGATGGCTTCGATCTTCTCGGCGACGATGGCTTCGTCGATCAGGGCCGCCACGTCGGCGTCGACCGGCAGGACCGAGAACGCGGCGAGGCCGAGTTCCGGGAGGGCGATGAGTTCCGGGCCGAACCTGACCGCTTCGCCGTCCTTCGTGATGGCCTCGAAGTTCACGGCCGCGAGCGCGTCGGGCTTGGCGCCGGCGCCGATCTTCAGTTCGACGACCGCGACGAGCGAGGCATCCCAGGGCAGGGTGCCGAGCTTGCGGCTGCGGGCGGCGCCGTGCTCGAGGAGCTCGCCGACCAAGCGGGCCTGCACGTCGCTGCCCCCCTGCACGCCGACCTTGACCTGGCGCAGGAAGCTGTTCGACAGGATCGCGAACTGTTCTTCGAACGCCTCGTCGAGGTCGTCCGCGGTCTGGCCGAAGTTCGCGACGCCTTCGCCGGCGGTCGCCATGCCGGTCATGAGCGATTCGTTGAAGCCGTGGCCGAGACCGACCGTGGACGTCGTGATGCCGGCGCCGGCGGCCTTGGTGACGCGGGCGAAGATCTCCTGCTCGTTCACGAGGCCTTGGTTGGCCTGGCCGTCGCTGAGCAGGATGACGCGGGCGATGCGGTCCTTGCGGGTGAAGGGCGCGAGCTGCTTCACGGCCTCTTCCCAGCCGCCGAAGAGGTCGGTGGAGCCGCGGGCGTCGATCGAACGGATGCGCTGGACGAGCGTGGCCCGGTCGGTGGCCGCGACGAGCGGCTGGACGACTTCGATCTCGCCATCGAAGGCCACGACGGCGACACGGTCGTCACTGCGCAGGCCGTTGACGATGCGGACGGCGCTTTCGAGGGCGGCTTCCAGCGGGCGGCCGGACATCGAGCCGGAGCGGTCGATGACCAGGGCGAGGTCGAGCGGGGCGCGGGGAGTGGCGACGACGTCAGCCGGCTGGCTGGGCGCGACGAGGCGGACGAGGACGTGCGTCGCTTCGGAGGCGGCGCGGAGGAAGCCCTTCTTCAGGGGCAGGATTTCGATCTTGGGTTGGCTCATGGGAGGAATCATCCCCACCACCATGCCCCAATCTCCTATACTGTCAACATCCAATAAGATACTTTAAAACAACTAGCATCGAACTAACACTGTCATAATTATAAATACTTCTTCATCAATGCTTTACTGAAGTTATCCGCGATTTCTATCAGTTCTTCCTTGGTCGGGGTCACGCGGCTATCGATGTTGAAATGGGCTTCGCACCAATGGGTCAGCCGGACTTTGGTCCATCTTTCGGTCTTTGGTTCATCGCCGCGGGAAGTCGGATTGAAAGCCAGGAGTTGATCCAGAAGGTTCCGCGCGGCTTGGTTGAGGTCATCCCGGGCCAGTTCCTTTTTTATCATCAATCGCAGGGCTTCGGCGGGAGATTCTTCGGCTTCGGCGATCTGCTTCATCTGCTGGACCATCGTGAAGCTCGACTTGCGGACGGGCTTATAGGCGGGGGTGGCGGCTTCGTCGTCGTCGTCGCGACGGGAATAGGCGATGGGCGACCTCATGCGAGGCGCGGTGGGTTCTTCGATGCTCGGCGAGGCCAGGCTGTCGGCGCCGCTCGCACGGGTCCGGAAGAAGAGCTTTTCCGCTTCGGTGGGCGTGGCTAATTCGTCGATCAGCTTGTTGAGGGAGCTGATTTCCTGGTTCTGCAGGAGGAGGGTGCGGATCCGGTCGAGATCCCAGCCGCGCTCGGCGAGCAGGCGGGCCAGGAGGAGTTGGCGGACCTGCAGCTGGCCGAAGAGCCGTTGGCGGCCGTCGTCCGGGGCTTTCTCCGGGCGGCTCAGGAGTTTCTGATAGGCATAGAAACGGACCAGTCGCTCCGAGGAGCGGTGGCGCTCGCCGAAGCCGAGCTCGGCCAGCTTTTCGGACACGAAGGTGGCGAGTTCCTCAGCGGTGCCTTGGAAGTCACGGTCGTTCAGTTGGGCGGAGATTTTCAGCATGACGGACAGATGAAGACATTCTGGTGTCAGTATCCGAAAGTTGGCAATTCCATAGTAGATTAAGTCACTGTCAGGAAATCCCCTAAAAGAAGCAGGCCGTCCGGTTACGGACGGCCTGCGGGCCGGCTTCCCTGGAGGGGAGGCTTAGGAGTTGTGGTTGTAACCTTCTTCGCCGTGGTCCGAGATATCGAGGCCGCGGGCCTCCTCTTCTTCGGTCGGGCGGAGGCCGATCACGGCCTTGATCACGTAGGCGAGGATCGCGGTGGCGACCAGGGAGAGCACCAAGGTGACGCCGATCGCCTTGAACTGCTCGGTCACGAGCGTCTTGCCGACGATGTCCTTGAGGTTCGTGTTCAGGTTGCCGTTGACGTCGGCCGTGGCGAGGACGCCGGTCAGGATGGCGCCGAGGGTACCGCCGACCGCGTGGACGCCGAAGGTGTCGAGCGCGTCGTCATAGCCGAGCTTCGACTTCATGTAGACCACGGCCAGGAAGGGAATCACACCGGCGAGGACGCCGATCAGCACCGCGGAGCTCGCGGTCACGAAGCCCGCGGCCGGGGTGATCACGACGAGGCCGGCGACGGCGCCCGAGCAGAGACCGAGGATGCTGGCGTGCTTGCGGAGGATCCACTCGAGGGCGCCCCAGGTGAAGGCGGCGACGCCCGCGGCGAGCGTGGTGGTCATGAAGGCCTGGGCGCCGACGCCGTCGGCGGCGAGGGCCGAGCCGGCGTTGAAACCGTACCAACCCACCCAGAGCATGCCGGTACCGATGGCGCAGAGCACCATGCTGTGCGGCGTCATGGCCTTCTTGCCGAAGCCGATGCGGGGCCCGAGGATGATGCAGAGCAGGAGCGCGGACCAACCCGAGGTCATGTGGACCACCGTGCCGCCGGCGAAGTCGATCGCCTTGATGGAGGCCTTGGCGTTCCAGACGCCGTTCATCTCACCGGTGATGCCCCAGATGTGGTGGGCCATCGGGAAGTAGACGAGGAACATCCAGCCGAGCATGAAGAGCATGACCGCGGAGAACTTCATGCGCTCGGCGATGGCGCCGACGATGAGGGCCGGGGTGATGATCGCGAACATCAGCTGGAACATCGAGAAGACGTTCTGGGAGATCCAGTAGGCGTAATCGCCGTTCGGGGCGGCGCCGACGCCGTTGAGGAAGAAGAACTCGCTGCCGCCGAAGATCTTGCCGAGGAAGGTGCCGTCGAAGCTCTTGCCGAAGACGAGGGAGTAGCCCACGGCCCACCAGAGGATCGCCACCATGCCCGCCAGTCCGAAGCACTGGGCGACCACGGAGAGGACGTTCTTCGAGCGCACCAGGCCGCCGTAGAACAGGAAGAGGCCGGGCAGGGTCATGAAGAGCACCAGCGCGGCGCAGACCATGATGAAGGCGTTGTGGCCGGGACCCGCGGAAGCGGCGATCGGACCCGCGGCGACCTTATCATCCCCTGCCTTCGGCCCGGTGTTGTTGACGTAGGCTTCCAGGTCAGCCACGCGCTGTTCGATGGCGGGAGCAGCCGGTGCGGCTTTGGCGGGTTCAGCCGCCGGAGCGGGGGCGTTCTGCGCCGACGACAGGTAAGGCACTGCCGCCAGGGCGAGGATGGTGAGAGTTCGTAGCAGGGATTTCATGGCGAGAGGTCATTCGCAACCCCCGTGCCAACACCCCGCATTCGAACCGATGGCCTAAATGTGCTTAAATTAAGGCGAAGGCCCCCCTGCTTTCTGCCCGAAAAGAGGCAGTAGGTCAGGTTCAGCCTTAGAAAACCGACTCAATTCGCGTTGTAACCTTCTTCGCCGTGATCGGCGATGTCCAGGCCCTGCGCTTCCGCTTCTTCCGAGGGGCGCAGTCCGATGGTCGCGGCGACGAGCTTCGCGATGATCCAAGTCATGACGAGCGAGACGACGATGCAAAGCAACATGGCGGTCAGCTGGCCCTTGAGCAGGCCCTTGGCGACGAGCTTGCCGCCGGCTTCGTTGACGCTTCCGTCCATGAGCAGGGCCGTCGCGAGCGCGCCGATCGTACCGCCGATGCCGTGCACGCCGAAGGTATCGAGGGCGTCATCGTAGCCGAACTTCGGCTTGAGCACCGAGCAGGCCCAGTAGGAGATGCCGCCCGCGAGGAGGCCGATGAGCACGGCCGATCCGCCCGAGACGAAGCCCGCGGCGTTGGTCACGGTGGCCAGGCCGGCGATCGCTCCCGAGCAGAGTCCTAGGACCGAGACCTTGCCGCGGTGGACCTTCTCCACGAGCGCCCACGTCATCGTGGCCGTGGCCGCGCCGAGCGTGGTGGTCAGGAAGGCCTGCAGCGCCACGCCGTCGGCGGCGAGCGCCGAACCGGCGTTGAAGCCATACCAACCGGCCCAGAGCAGGCCGGTGCCGATCACGCAGAGGACCATGCTGTGCGGAGGCATCGCGCGTCTGCCGAAGCCGATGCGCGGGCCGACGAGCACGCAGAGGAGCAGGGCGGACCAGCCCGAGGTCATGTGCACGACGATGCCGCCGGCGAAGTCCGCGGCCTTGAAGGCGGCGTCCGCGTTGGCGATGCCGGAGAAGTCTCCGGTGGCGCCCCAGACGGCATGCGCGACGGGGTAATAGACGAGCACCGTCCACAGGAAGGAGAAGAGCAGCACGGCGGAGAACTTCATGCGCTCGGCGACCGCGCCGATGATCAGCGCCGGCGTGATGGCGGCGAACATGGCCTGGAAGAGGGCGAAGGTGCCCGAGGAAATCCCGGCGGCGTAAGCGGTGTCGGGCGAGAAACCGAGGCCGGCGAAACCGAGGTGCTCGCTGCCGCCGAAGATGTGTCCGAGGAAACCGCCCGCGAAGTTCTTGCCGAAGACGAAGCTGTAGCCGAAGGCCCACCACATGAGGATGCCCATGGCGGTCAGCGCCAGGCATTGCGCCGCGACCGAGAGCACGTTCTTGCCGCGGACGAGGCCGCCGTAGAAGAGGAAGAGGCCCGGGATGCACATCATCAGGACCAAGGCGGTGCTGATCAGGACCCAGACGTTATCAGCGGTGTTAGGCGCAGGCGTGGCAGAAATAAGCATGATGCGTTTAATTAAGCAAAAATCGTGCCATAAAATAGTCAGCGTCGCCTACCCGCTTGCCATCTGAGGTATTCGGAGATTATTTATTTTTATACGATGAAACGTCTGCCCAAAGTTGAGCAAATCGGCTTAATTTGCACATTCTTGCTCATCTCCTCGGAGTTACTCGGCCAGACCCAGCCCAAACCCTGGCTGCTGATGGCCGATGGTCAGTACCGGGATGACGACGTCATTTCCCATGCGGGCGGCGTGACCGGATCCTTTGGGCGCTCCCGCTCGGGCGCCGAACTGATCTATCAGACCGATGACCGGGCCATCGATCTGGAATGGTACCGATATGAGCATAACTTCTCCGGCGACGTCGCCGGGACCGACCGCTCCTATGGCGATACGCAAGACCTGATCCTGTCCGGCTTCCGTCAATGGCAGCTGACGGGGAAGTATGCGGCCCAGGCGATCTACGGACTGGAACTCGCCGCCGAAGAATCGGTCGGCCTGGCTGATGGCTTCCGCTGGGGGCTGGGCGGCGCCTTGCGCTGGCAGCCGGACGAGGAGACCGATGTCGCCCTCGGCCTGATGCTCCAGGACCGTTTCGAGAACTCGATCCTCCCCGTCCCTTACGTGAAGGCTTTCTGGCGACCGTGCCGGTATGCCGAAGTCGAACTCCGCGCGACCGGCCTGCAGAACGGCATCATCTTCCGCGGCTTCCCCTCCGGAGATCGGGCGACGACGGTGGACCTGCTCGTGGCCTACGAGACGCTGAACTTCCGTCTTGCCGACGCCGCTTATGGCAGCCGGGCCGTGATCGTCGGCGAAGTGCCGATCCGCCTCGGCGTCACGCAGTTCCTCGAAGCTTCCGGCACGTGGTTCGTGCGCGCCCAGTTAGAGTGGGTGCCTTTCGCGCGTCATAGCTTCAAGCATGACGGTGAGACCCAGGGCGCGTTCCAACCGGCGGCGACCTGGGGCATGGGCGGACGCGTGGGCGCCCGCTTCTGATCGGAGCCGCCGCGCGGCGAGCGCGTGGAAGGCGACGATCGCCGGGAGCCGGAGCAGGTTCATGGCGTTCAGGCGGCGACCGGGTTCAGCGCTTCGTCACGCCGACGGATGGCCAGCTCGAGGTCGTGGGTGCGGAGCGAACGGCGGACGCGTCGCTTGGTGAAGTCCGCGAGGTGCTCGGTGTAGTGCAGCCACCACGTCCCGTTGTTGTTCCAGAGGTGGTGCAGGCGGTTGGCCTCGCTGACGCGGATGGACAGCTTGGCGGGGGCGGGACGGGCGGCGGTGTCTTGGGTGTTGATCATGGTGGGCGGCGGTGAAAGGGACGCGCAGCACGATCAATCCTCAGGGGACTGTGATTTTTAGCCTTTCGGCTCTCATCTCGGCGCCTTGCGGCTCCGATGACCACCGTGGCCCGTGAAGGGCTCGGTTGGTGCAGGTTCGGCTTTCGCCCGTCCTGCTCGTGATGCGACTATTGAATGAACTGTCGTGACTATGGGTGGTCGGCCGCCGGAAGGCAAGCGGGACCTGCGTTGCAGAGTGTCATAAGAAAGCGGGTGTCGGTCAGGCGGGCGGGCTTGCCTGCCCTCGGACGGCCGCCACGCTGGTTCCCGATGGGTTTCTTCCGTTTCCGTAAGGTCATCCCGCTCGGCCGCTTCTTCCGGATCAACGTCTCGAAGACGGGGACTTCGCTTTCCGTCGGCCGTCCGGGCGCGACCGTCAACGTGCGCAAGGATCGCGTCGACGGCACGGTGGGGATTCCCGGCAGCGGCCTCTCTTACAAGGAGCGTCTGTCGAACCGCGGCTGCGCTTCCGCGCTGGTGTTCGCGCTCGTGCTCGCCGCTTCGCTCGCCGCCGTCGTCGCCTACGCGCGTTGAACGCGGGTTCGCGCGACGAGGCTTGCGCGACGTCGGCGATCTTCGCCGCAAGTGCCCGGGAAAGGACTCGAACCTTCACGCCTTTAGAGGGCGGCGGATTTTGAGTCCGCTGCGGCTGCCATTTCGCCACCCGGGCGGATTGCGTGCCTGTATTCACTCCGCGCGCATCGGCGCGCGCAAGAAAAACCGTGCCGGTCGGAGCGGGATGCGCGGGCGTCACGCGCGGCCAACAAAAAAGGCGCTCCTTGCGGAGCGCCTTTCAGCGAGCATCTCGTGAGAGATTACTTGGCGCCGAGGATCGCGTCCTTCGCGGCCTTGGCCACGCGGAACTTCACGACCTTCTTGGCCTTGATCTGGATGGTTTCGCCGGTGGCCGGGTTGCGACCCTGGCGAGCCTTGCGATGGACGAGGACGAGCTTGCCGAGGCCCGGGAGCGTGAAGGAGTTCTTCGCGTTCTTGTAGGCGAGGTTGGCGATGATCTCGAGGATCGCGGTGGCCTGCTTCTTGCTGATCTCAGCTTTTTCGGCGATGGCACCGGCGATTTGGGACTTGGTGAGGGCTTTGGACATGTTGTTTATGGGTGGGTTGTGCAGTGATGCGGGTGTATTTAGTAGCGAACCGTGCGCTGAAAACCAGCGAAAAATAAGGGCAGGGCGAAGGTTTCTTCCGGACCCCTCGGTGCGGTGAAAAATCTTTTGCATGCGTCCGCCTTCCGACTTAAGTCATCCGCACACCCCCAAGCCATGAGACTCCGACCGTCCGCCGCCCTCCTGTTCTCGCTCCTGCTCGGCATGACTTCCGCCTTCGCGCAAGACGCGGTCGTCTCCCTTGAGCCCGCCTTCGGGGACATGAAGTTCAGCCTCCCGGTCGCGGTGGCGCCCCTGCCCGGAAGCAAGGACGCCGTCTTCGTGATCGAGAAGGGCGACCCGGCCCCCGGCACCTCCACGGACAAGAAGAAGAAGGGGGGCGACTTCTTGGGCGGGAAGGTCCAGATGATCTCCGGTCTGGCCGCGGGCAAGCCCGTCAAGACTGAGGTCTTCCAGCTGAACCCGAAGGACGGCAAGTTTGACGCTGCCGGTGAGTGTGGCTTCCTCGGTTTTGCCGTTCATCCCAACTACAAAGAAAATAAGCAAGCCTTTGTCTATTATAGCCTTAGGATTGATGGAAAGCTCCACCAGCGGGTTTCCCGCTTCCTGCTTTCCAGCGTCGAACCGTTCAAGGTAGACCCCCAGTCCGAGCAGCCTTTCATCACCCAGCTCGACCCGGCCGCCAACCATAATGGCGGCGACCTGCACTTCGGACCCGACGGCTACCTCTATATCAGCTGCGGCGACGGCGGTTCCGGCGGAGACGCCTTCGATACGGCCGGCTATATCAACAAGGGCTTCCATGCCGCGGTCTACCGGATCGATGTCGATAAGAAGGCCGGTAACCCCGCCCCCAATCCTCATGACTCCGTCGTGACCGACGCCAAGGGCCAGGCCTTCTACGCCGTCCCGGCCGACAACCCCTTCCTGAAGGTCACCTCCCATCGTGGCCGCCCCGTCGAGCCCGCCTCCGTCCGGACCGAGACCTGGGCCACCGGCCTGCGTAACGCCTGGCGCTTCTCCTTCGATTCCCTTACGGGTACCTGCTTCGCCGGTGACGTCGGCCAAGGTCTCTACGAGGAAATCGATATCCTGGTGTCCGGCGGCGACTACGGATGGCACGATGTCGAGGGCTTCCACCTCTTCAACCAGAAGGACTCGGGCGGCAAGAAAGCCAAGCCGGCGCTCGCCCCCGCTTCCGACTTCAAGGCTCCGATCCACGAGTATGACCGTAAGCTCGGCAACTCCGTGACCGGCGGCGTCGTCTGCCGCGGCGACCGCGTCCCGGCCATCGCCGGCGCCTACGTGTTCGGCGACTTCGCCTCGGGCCGTATCTTCTCCCTGCTCGATCGCGGCGGGCGCTGGGAGTCCCGGGAGATCGCCCGCGACGCCACCGTCGCCGGCTTCGGTCACGACCCCAGCAACGGCGACGTGCTCGTCGCCTCGCTCTCCGGTCAGGTGAAACGCATCGTCCGCAAATAAGCCGATGCTCTCCCGCCGGTCGCTGCTGGGTCTTTCCGGTTCGCTGATGGCGGGAGCGATGCTCCGGCCCTTGCTCGCGGCGACGCCCCCGCCGCAGGCTCCGGCCTTCAGTCTCTTCACGAAGCATCTCGTCGGCCTGCCTTACGACCAGCTGGCCGAGACGGTCGCGGAGCTCGGTTTCAAAGGCGTCGAAGCGCCCGTCCGCAAGGGCGGACACGTCGAGCCCGCGCGCGTCGAAGACGACCTGCCGAAGCTCGTCGAGGCCTTCAAGAAATGCGGCGTGGCGATCACGCTGATGACGACCGATATCAACTCGGTCAATGCGGCCGACCATACGGAGAAGGTGCTCCGCACCGGCGCCGCCCTCGGCATTCCGAGCTACCGCATGAAGTGGTACGCCTACGCCGCCGGCAAATCGCCGTGGGCGCAGCTCGATGAGATCAAGCCGCAGCTCCGTGACCTCGTCGCGCTCAGCCGCGAGGTCCGTATCCTGCCGGGCTACCAGAATCATTCCGGCGCCAAGTATGTCGGCGCGGGCGTCTGGGACATGGCGATGCTGATGAGGGACTATCGCCCTGACGAACTCTCCTGGAACTTCGACTTCTTCCACGCGATGGTCGAGGGCGGCCTTTCCTGGCCCAACGAGCTCGCCTTGGCCCGCGACCATATCTCGATGGTCTATTTCAAGAGCTTCCAGTGGCAGGGCAGTGTGCCGGTCGGTTGCCCGTTGTCCGAAGGCTCCGTGGGCAAGGACTCGGTGGCGTTGCTCCGCAAGTCCGGCTACGTCGGCCCGGTCTGCCTGCATGTCGAATACCTCAAGGGCAAGGTCACGGACCCGGGGGCCCTGCGGGCGGCGATCGACGCGACGCGTAAGGATTTCGCCACGCTCCGCCAGTGGTGGGTCTGAGCCGAGGCAGGGCAGGGTGCTTCCGAAAAGATAGGCTGGAACTTGCGGGCCTCGGGGATGTAGAAACCTTCACCCCCATGCTCCCCCGTACCGCGCTTTTCCTCCTGGCTGCCGCGTCCCTCGTGGCCGCCCCTAAGTCCGTCCCGGCTGACAAGGCCCCGCCGGAACCCTACAAGCCTTCCGAGGGCGGCGCTCTCCCTGCCGGCCTCTTCCAGCTCCCCGAAGGTCTCGAGGTCACGCTCTGGGCCCGTTCGCCCATGCTCGCGAATCCGACCAACATCGATTTCGACGCCCAAGGCCGCCTCTGGGTCAACGAAGGCGTCAACTACCGCACCTACAACAAAGGTGGCAAGCGTCGCCCCGAAGGCGACCGCGTGATCGTGCTCAGCGACACCAAGGGCCAGGGCTTCGCCGACTCCGTCCAGACCTTCGTCCAGAACCCCGACTGGACCTCCCCGCTCGGCATCGCCGTCATCGACAACGTCGTCTACGTCTCCCACGCCCCGACCATCACCAAGTACACCGACGTGAACCGCGACGGCAAGTTCGACGCCGCCGTCGACAAGCAGGAGGATTTCCTCACCGGCTTCGGCGGTCAGGACCATGACCACTCGCTCCACGCCGTGGTCGCCGGTCCGGACGGCAAGCTCTACATCAACTCCGGCAACTGCGGCGCGGTCGTGACCGACAAGTCGGGCAAGACTTTCCGCGTCACCAGCGATTATGTCGACGAACGCGGCGGCAAGTGGCCCTTCGACGCGCGCGCCCACATCGGCGCGAAGAGCGACGACGGTTTCGTCTGGTCCTCCGGCTTCTCCGGCCGCCTCGACGCCGACGGCACGGGCCTCGAGATCCTCGGCAATGGCTACCGCAACAGCTACGAGAGCTTCCCGTCCTCCCTCGGCGACCTCTTCCAGGGCGACAACGACGACTCCCAGAGCTGCCGCACTTCCTTCGTCCTCGAATACGGTTCGGCCGGCTACACCACGCCGACCGGCGCGAGCTACCGCTCCGTCAGGCGCCCCGGCCAGCCCATGCCCCGCGCTCACTGGCGTCAGGACGATCCCGACACCATGGACGTCGGCGACGTCTACGGCGGCGGTTCGCCTACCGGCATCACGGTCTATGAGAACGGCGCCCTCGGAGAAGCCTGGGCCGGCACGCTCCTGAACTGCGAGCCCTCGCGCAATACGGTCTTCGCCTATAAGCTGGCTCCGCAGAAGGGCGCTTACGCCCTCAACGAGTCCACCCGCAAGGACCTGATCACTTCCAATCCGTCGCGTGAGTTCGTCGGCACCGACTTCAAGAAGATCTCGCCCGAGGAAGCCGCCAAGCCCAACGAACGCATCCTCTTCCGCCCCTCCGACGTGACCGTCGGTCCGGACGGCGCGATCTACGTGGCCGATTGGTATGACTCCCGCGTCGGCGGCCACCAGACCCTCGACGACACCTGCACCGGCGCGATCTACCGTATCGCTCCGAAGGGCTTCAAGTCCGTCATCCCGAAGATCGACGTCTCCACGCCCGAAGGCGCCGCCGCCGTGCTGCGCAACCCGGCCGTCAACGTCCGTCACCTCGGCTTCAACGCCCTCAAGGGTTTCGGCGCCAAGGCCCTGCCCGTCGTCTCGGAGATCCTCCGCGACGCCAATCCCTACGTCGCCGCCCGCGGTGTCTGGCTCCTGCCGTACCTCGGCGACGAAGGCGTCAGCCGCGTCAAGGCGCTCCTGAAGGATCCGAACCCTTCGCTGCGCCGTCTTGCCTTCCAGTCGCTGCGCCGCGCCGGCCATGACACTCTCGGCATCGCCGCCGACCTCGCCGCCGACGCCGATGTCGCCGTCCGTCGTGACGTCGCCACCTCGCTCCACGCCGCGCCGGCCGACAAGGCCGTGCCGATCCTGATCGAGCTCGCCCGCCGTCTCGACGTCTCCGACAAGAACTCCGTCGCCGCCTTCGGCATCGGCTCCGCCAACAAGACGGATGCCGTCTGGTCCGCGGTGAAGTCCGCGCTGGCCAAGGACGGCGCCGAAGCCTGGTCGCCGGAAGTCGAACGCATCGCCTGGCTCCTCCACCCGGCTTCCGCGGTGCCGGAGTTCCTCGCCCGCGCTTCTTCCGCCAAGGTTTCGCAGGCCTCCCGCACGCTCGCGGTCGAGTCGCTCTCGTTCGTCGACAGCAAGGAAGCCGCCCTCGCGATGATCAAGCTCTGCGCCGACGGTTCGCCTTCCGCCTCCGAAGCCAAGGGCTGGGCCCTGATGCGCATGACCGGTCTCTGGTCGGCCTACGACATCCGCTCCGAACTCAAGAACGCCGGCGTCTATGACGCCAAGAAGGTCGTCGTGAACGCGATCGAGGTGCCGGAAGCCCCGGCCGGCACCTACTCCGAGCAGGACGTCCTCGCCAAGACCGGCGACGCCGCCAAGGGCGCCGCCCTCGCCCAGCGCTGCATCATGTGCCACCAGCTCAACGGCAACGGTCCGGCCTACGGCCCGGAACTCAAGGGCTGGGCCGCCCGCCAGAGCCGCGAGGCCTTGGTCCGTGCCATCGTCAATCCGTCGGCGGACATCGCCCTGGGTTACGAAGGCGTCTCCCTCAAGCTCAAGGCCGGCGGCCGCATCGACGGACGCCTCCAGTCCAACAACGACCCGATCGTCATCACCTCGACCGGCGGCGTCACCCAGCTGGTGCCCAAGGAACGCGTCGCCGGCGGCCAGGCCAAGATGACCCGCTCCCTCATGATGTCCGGCGAGCAGCTGGGCCTGAGCGCCCAGGACGTGGCCGATATCGCCGCTTACCTGGCCGATTATAAGTAAGCCAGGCCGCTGAAAGTCGGTTTCAAGGGGGTTTTCCATCAGGAAGACCCCCTTTTAATTTACCGCTTGCTTCCGGGGCCGGGTTTATCAGGTTCGACCCTCCTTTCCCTAGGCGAGGCACGGCCGCATGACGCGGGTCCGCGACTCACTGGGCACCAAAAGACCTTATACCAACATGAAGCAGCTCACCCTTAACGTCACCAGCCGCGCGCTCCATGGCCGCGGTCCCGCCCGCCGCCTCCGCGTCGAAGGCTCCATCCCCGCCATCATCTACGGCAAGTCCGGCAACCAGAGCGTCGCCGTGAAGCAGGAGGCCTTCCGCGACCTCATGCGCGCCAAGGGCAATGCCGCCTCCCTCATCAACCTGGACGTCGACGGCAAGAAGATGCTCTCCCTCATCAAGGAGTTCCAGCGCCACCCGATCACCCAGAAGTTCCTCCATATCGACATCATGGAGATCGATCCGAACTCCCCGATGACCGCCGCCATCCCGGTGCGCGCCATCGGCGAAGCCCATGGTGTCAAGACCGACGGCGGCACGCTCGCCATCGTCTCCCAGACCATCAACGTCCGCTGTCTCCCGAAGGATCTCCCTGAGTTCATCGAGATCGACGTCACCGAGCTCAAGGTCAACGAGTCCATCCACGTCGGCGAGGTCAAGGCGCCTGCCGGCATCACCTTCCCGGGCGACCCTAAGCGCGTCGTCATCGTCTGCTCCGAGATGGCCGAAGAAGAAGCCGCGCCCGAGGCGACCCCCGCCGCCGGCGCCGCCGCCGCTCCTGGCGCCGAAGGTGCCGCCGCTCCTGCGGCTGGCGCCGCTCCCGCCGCCGGCGCCGCTCCTGCGGCCGCCGCCGCGCCTGCCGCCAAGAAGTAATTTCCGCGCCGGGCGTCCCCGGCACCTGTTCTTTGAAGTCAAATGCCATTCTCGGTCATCGCCGCCCTCGGCAATCCGGGCCGAGAATACGCCGCCACCCGCCACAACGCGGGCTGGATCGTCATCGACGCGCTCGCCGCCCAGGCCGGCGCGACGTGGAAGGAAGAGGGCCGTTTCACGGCCTCGGTCGCGAAGGTCAGGTTCGGAGGTTCCTCCGTCCATCTGATCAAGCCGCTCACCTTCATGAACGACAGCGGGTCGCCTTTGGCGGCCTTCCTCCGGTTCCACCGGATCGAGCTCCCTGAGCTCGTCGTCCTCCACGATGACATCGCCTTCGAGCCCGGCCAGCTCCGCCTCTCCCTGGGAGGTTCCGCCGCCGGCCACAACGGCGTCGCCAGCTGCATCCGCCATCTGGGCGAACAGTTCGTCCGCGCCCGACTGGGCATCGGACCGAAGCAGCACCCTGGCCAGGATCTCGCCGACCACGTCCTGGGTCGTTTCCCCGACGCCGACCTCGCCCTCCTGACCCAGCGCATTCCCGACTTCATCCGCCACCTCGAAACCCTCTTTTCACAAGGCCTCCCGGCCGCCCAAAACCTCACCAACAGAAAATCACCATCACCATGACCACCGCCACGATCCGCCGCGCCTACCGCGCCAGCCTCATCCTCGACCTCCGCGGCTCGACGGATGCGCCCGAGACCGTCATCGACAAGCTCAAGGACGTCCTGAAGTCCATCGACTGCAAGGTCAACGAG
>JBEEPO010000020.1:0-29882 GCA_041191065.1 Verrucomicrobiota bacterium
GCTTGATCTGTCGGTCGAGCGATCTGACGTAGGTCTCGTTGATGACGAACGTGAAGCCATCGGCCGAGGCTGTCGCCTGGCCCGGCTTGGCCTCCTTGGCGGGCGAAAGGAGTCCGTTCAGCGTCAGATTGATGCCGGCGTGGTGGACGCCCAGCTCCAGCAGGTCATCGACCATCTGCACCTGCAGGCCCTTGGGGCCGGGGGTCGTGGGATAAGGGGTCGGGTCCGGAGCTGCCTTAGCCAGGGAAGAAATGAGCAGGGCAGCCGAGAGCAGCAGACGCATGGGATGCAGACAGGCGGCACGGAGGCGGGTTTCAAATGAATAACAGGTTGCAGAAGGACTCCGTCTCGGATGGATTATGCTCATCTCACCCCCATGCGAATCCTGGCACTCCTCCTCTGTCTGGTCGGCGGCCTGCTGTCCGCCGCGCCGGCCAAGCAGCCCAACATCGTCTTCATCTTCTCGGATGACCACGCCTATCAGGCCATCAGCGCCTATGGCGACGCCCGCAAGCTGATCCAGACCCCGAACATCGACCGGATCGCCAACGAGGGCATGCGCTTCGACCGCGCGCTCGTCACCAACTCGATCTGCGGTCCGAGCCGCGCCGTGATCCTGACCGGCAAGTACTCCCACCTGAATGGTTTCTACAACAACTCGAATTCCGTCTTCAACGGCGAGCAGCTGACTTTTCCCAAGCTCCTGCAGAAGTCGGGCTACCAGACGGCCGTCATCGGCAAGTGGCATCTCGTCAGCGACCCCGTCGGTTTCGACTACTGGCAGGTGCTGCCCGGGCAGGGCCTCTACTACAACCCGCCCATGAAGAACGCGGGCGGGATGGTGAAGACCCAGGGGTACGTCACGGACATCGTGACGGACCTCTCGCTCGACTGGGTGCGGAAGCGCGACAAGTCCAAGCCCTTCATGCTGATGTGCCAGCATAAGGCCCCGCATCGCGAGTGGGCCCCGAACATCAAGGACCTCGGTTTCGACAAGGACCGCGTCTACCCGGAGCCGGAGACCCTGTTCGATGATTACGCCAACCGGGCCCGGGCGGTGGCTGAGAACGACATGACGCTCGAGAAGACCATGGTGCCGCTGGACGTGAAGCTGGTGCGCCCTCCGAACATCGACGCGGAGCAGGCCTCCGTCTGGGACGCCTATTACGAGCCGCGCAACGAAGCTTTCCGCAAGGCCAATCCGCAGGGCAAGGATCTCGTCCGTTGGCGCTACCAACGCTACATGCATGACTACCTCGCGACCGTCAAATCGGTCGACGACAACGTCGGTCGCGTCCTCAAATTCCTGGAGGAAGAGGGTCTGGCTGAAGACACCATCGTCATTTATTCCGCCGACCAAGGTTTCTACCTCGGGGAGCACGGCTGGTTCGACAAGCGCTGGATCTTCGAAGAGTCCGTCCGCACGCCTTTGCTCGTCCGCTGGCCCGGCGTGACCAAGCCCGGCTCCGTCAGCAAGGCGCTGGTCTCGAACCTCGACTACGCGCAGACCTTCCTCGCCATGGCCGGCCTGCCTTCGCCCGCGGAGATGCAGGGCCGCAGTGTCACGCCGATCCTGGCGGGCGAGACTCCGGCCGACTGGCGTAAGGAGTTCTATTACCACTATTACGAATATCCGCAACCGCACCATGTCGCCCCGCACTACGGCGTGATCACCGACCGCTACAAGCTCGTGCGTTACTACGGCAACGGCGAGACCAAGACCGATCTCTTCGACAACGAGAAAGATCCGCTGGAATTGAGGAGTTTCTACGGACAGCCGGGCTACGAGACGATCCAGGCCGACCTGGAGGCGCGGCTCGCCAAGCTGCGCGCCGACCTCAAGGTGCCGGAGGTCGAGGATGAGTATGCCTCGGGTGCGAAGAAGCGCGCCGGCGCCAACCAAGAGCCGGCGAAGAACGCCGGCAAAGGCAAGGGCAAGGGCAAGGTGCCCGCGCCGGCGGCCAAATAGGCCTCAGCGCCAGGTGGCGCGCACGACCCGCTCCCATTCGTCGGCCATCAGTTGGTGGCCGGCGCTGGTCGGGTGGACGCCGTCCCAGATCCAGTAGGTCGAGGGGGCGCGGCGCTGGGCGTCGTCGAACACCTTCTGGAAGTCGACGAGCGTCGCGCCGTGCTTGGCGGCGAGCCGTCGCACCACGGGGACGAGGAGGGCGAGCCGCTCGCGTCTTCCCGGCGACTTGTCGAGCGCGGCGCCGATCGCGCCGAGGAAAGGCTCGCAGAGCACGAGACGGAGCTTCGGGTTGGCTGACCGCGCCCCGGTCAGCAGGTCGTCGTAAGTCTTCTCGAAAATTTCCGCAGTGACGGCCTTGTTGCTGTCGTTGACGCCGATCAGCACGCTCAGGACGTCGGGCTTGAGTTCGAGCGTGTCCTTGGGCCAGCGCTTGGACAGGTCGAGCACCGTGTTGCCGGAGACGCCTCGGTTAAGGAAGGTGGCGTCCTGCTCCGGTGCGCCGGCGCCGAGGCGGGCGGCGAGGAGGTAGACGAAGCCGTGGCCGTGGACATGATTAAGGTCGGCTCCGCGTCCGCGGTTGCCGTCCGTGATCGAGTCGCCTTGGAAGAGGATGCGCGGGGAGGCCGGAAGGCCAGGTAACGGCTCTCCGGCGAAGGCCTGCCCGACGAAAATCAGGGCGAGGAGGGCGCCCCTCATTTCTTCTTCGCCTTGGCGTTCTTCCTGCCGTGGTTGGCGTCGGCGGCCGGGTCGTAGGCCGGATTCTTCGTCGGCAGCTGGGCGTCGACGGCTCTCAGCCAGGCGTCGAGGCGGCTGCGGAGCGTCTGGGCGCGCTCCGGCTGAGCGGCGGACAGGTCCGTGGTCTCGCCGACATCGTTGGCGAGGTCATAGAGTTCGTCGCGGCCATCCTCGTAGAAATGCACCAGGCGGAAATCGCCGCTGCGGACGGCACTGTAGGGCGTGGCGCCTCCGGGGTGGTAATGCGGGTAGTGCCAGAAGATCTCCGCTCGGTCGGGTTTGGCGCCGGATTTCAGCAGGGGTGCCAGGCTGATGCCGTCGACGAGGGATTGAAGCGGCTTCACGCCGGCGAGTTCGAGGACCGTCAGGTAGAGGTCGATCGTCATCGCAGGGGTCTGTTCGACCGTGCCGGCCTTGGTCACGCCGGGAGCGTGGATGATGAGGGGGACGCGGACGCCGCCTTCGTAGGCCGAGCCTTTGCCGACGCGGAAGGGCGAATTATCGGTGACCGGCAGCAGGCCGCCGTTGTCGGCCGTGAAGACGATGATGGTGTTCTCGTCGAGTTTCAACCGCTTCAGCGCGGCGCGGATCGTGCCGAGGGAGTCGTCGACGCTCTCGACGAGCGCGGCGTAGGTGGCGTTCTTCTGCTTCAGCTCAGGCAGTTTCGCGGCCTTCGCCTGGTATTTGGAGATCACGTCCGGCTTGCCGCCCAGCGGCGTGTGCACGGCGTAGTGCGGCAGGTAGAGGAAGAAAGGCTTCTCCTTGTTGGCTTCGATGAACTTCACCGCCTCGGCCGCCTCGCGGTCGGTGAGGAACTCGCCTTGCGGGCCTTCGGTCAGCGTGGGGATCTTGTAAGGGGCGTGGTAGCTGGGCGGCTGGCCCCGCGCGTAGCCGCCGACGTTCAGGTCGAAGCCGTGCTTCTCGGGATAGTAGGCTTCGTCGCCTTCCTTGAGCGCGGGCGTAAGATGCCATTTGCCGATGCTCGCCGTGGCGTAGCCGGAGGCTTTGAATTGTTCGGCCAGGGTGATCTCCTCGAACGGCAGGAATTTCCGCCAGTCCGGGATCTTCAGTTTCGCCTTCGGACGGTCATGGCCGGCGATCCAGTCCGTGATGCGCAGGCGGGCGGGATACTTGCCGGTCAGCAGGGCGGCGCGGGTTGGCGAACAGACCGTGCAGGCAGAATAGCCGTTGGCGAAACGCACGCCGTCCTTGGCCAGCTGGTCGATTTGCGGGGTCTCGTAGAACTTGCTGCCGTAGCAGGAAAGGTCGGTCTGCCCCATGTCATCCACCAGGATGACGATCACGTTGGGCGGCGTGGCGGCCCGCGCGGTCAGCACGAACAGCAGGCAGAGCAATGGGGCATAGATGCGACTTAGCATGCCAAATTCCCCTTTTATTGAAGATTTTAGGCAAGATATTAGTGTGTTGCCTCCGAGGTTTTCGTTATTTGAATCCACATATGCCTCAAAAGCGCCTCATCCAAGCCCTGTGGGCCGTCATCGCAGTCCTCGCCGTTGCTTTCTTTCTGACCAAGGGCGACGATGGTTATCGCGAATACGTCACGCCTGGCTTCGTGGCGACCGAACTCCCGCCGGCTTCTCCGCAGCCCGCAGCGGTCATCGTCACCGAGGCTGCCCGTCCCTCTTCGGCTTCCACGGTCCCTGCGCCGGCTTCGGCTGTCTCTCTCGGTGGTGTCGCCGCCTTGATGGACGGCGGCCTCCGCGCGCCCGTCCCCGTCGCTGCTTCGAAGCCCTCCGCCTCGCCGTCGGCCACCCCGCCGTCTCCAGCGGCGACCGCCCCGACGGATGCCTCCGCCGCGATTACCCAGGATGCGGACGGCCCGATGAAGACTTGGCGGCCTGCTTCGGTCGTTTCTGCTGCTGAGATCGAAGCGGCGATCCAACGCGACGCAATGACTCCGGAGACGGCGGCGGGCTTCCGCTCCGCCTGCAATCACGATCATAGCCTGTATTTCGACTCGCAGGGACGTCCGCTCTATTCCTGCGCCATGAAGATCCAGGTGGGGCCGGATACCACCAGCGTCACCTCCACGCCTTCTTTCCCCCTGGATCAGACCTTCAAGCTCCATAGCCGCCGGGCTGCCTCGCGTAAGATCTACCTCGACTTCGACGGGCACATCACGCGTGGCACGCCTTGGAACGCCGGCCGTTCCGCGAGCCTGGTCACCCCGGCCTTCAGCCGGGATGCCGATCCCGCCTTCAACGACGCCGAGAAGGCGATCGTCCAAGAGGTCTTCCGCCGGGTCGCCGAACATTTCGCGCCATGGGCGGTGGACGTGACGACGGAGGACCCGGGCGTCGAGGCGTTGCGCAAGACCAGCGCCAGCGATGTCCTTTACGGAATCCGCGTCGTCATCGGCCCTAAGGCGTTCTCCACCGGCGCCGCAGGGCTCGCTTATGTGAACTCTTTCTCCAACTCGATCGACAACCCCTGTTTTACTTTCACCGATGGCGGTTTGGATACCGCCCCGATCATCGCGGGAATCACTTCGCATGAGGTCGGACATACCGTCAGTCTGCTTCACCAAGGCGTGACCCCTATCGAGAATTCCTACTACGGAGGTCATGGCAGCGGTGCGCTTTCCTGGTCCCCGATCATGGGGAATGGCCTCCGCCCGGTGAACCAGTGGGCCAAGGGAGAGTATCAGAACGCCAACGAGAAGCAGGACAACATCGTCGCCATCGCCAATACGAATTCCGGCATTCCGCCCGTCCCCGACGACCATGGCGGCACCATGGCCACCGCGACCGTCGCCCCGGGCACGTCCCTGACCGCCGGAGGCGTCATCAGCAACGCCGCGGACTTGGACCTGATCAAGATCGCCGCCGGGCGCGGGGATCTGACCATCACGCCGAAGGTTGCTTTGTACGGCCCGAACCTCCGCTTGCAGATCAAGGTGCTCAATGCCAGCGGCGTCGCCATCGCCACCTACGAGGGCTCCGGCACGGAGGGCAACATGGCCCCCGCCCCGATCACCATTCCTCTTTCCGTCGAAGGCTTTTACTACATCCAGATGGACGGCATCGGCAACGGCACCGGGGTCACCGAGGGCTACACCGACTATGGCTCCATCGGCACTTACAGCCTGGTCGCCGCCTGGCCCGAGCAGGGCAACAAGAAGCCCATCGCTGACGCTTCGCTGACGACGCCGACTACCTATGATTACGCCGCGCAGCCCGGCGTCTCGGTCGATTTCAACGGTGTCCTGTCTTATGACCCGGACGGTCTGATCTTTGGTTATCACTGGAACTTCAACGATGTCTACCCGGTGAGCGCCACGGAGGCGACCGCGGTCCATCGTTACAAGGCCCCGGGAGTCTATCGCCCCACCTTGACGGTCGTCGATGATCTCGGCGCGACCGGCACGACCACCCTCACCATCACCGTCACCGGGCCGACCTTGCCGGCCCGCTGTTCCTTGGCCGGGGTGTCCGGATCCTTCGTCCGGGTGAACTCCGTGAGCGACGCCGCCACCGCCTCGGTCCGCGTGCAGGATCAGTATGGCAATCCGCTACGGCGCGCCGTGGTTAACGCCACCATCTCGGGCATGGTCAAGTCCGCAACCCTGTCGGTCCGCACTGATGATTCTGGCCAGGCGCAGTTCGTCTCTCCGAGCTTCCGGCGAGGGACCGGCGGCTCCGTCCGGTTCAACGTCAACAGCATCCAGTCCACGACCCATCCTTACGTCCCTGCAGACAATGACGTTCCGACTCTCTTCACGCTCTCGCGACCCTGAGCGGGAGCGCCTCGGTTAGGGATGGGGTTGGCGGTCGCCCCGTGGTCCATCCTTCGCACCGAGGAATCCAGGCATATCCGCGTCGCGTCGGCCTAGGTTTCAGCGCGGAGGAAAGACATGGTGCGCTTCGCCGTATGTCCGTTCGTCGTGGTCACTAGCTTTGCGCGGTGTCAAAGCATGTCGCCATGCCATCGGAGGGCGTCACGCGTCCCATGATCCTGCGGGCGAGTAAGCGGACTTGGTGGCCGCCTCATCCCAGGTCCGCGATGATTCTGAGCTCAGGCCAGCAAGCCTTTGACGACGTGGGCTTCTTCGACGCCGGTGAGTTTCACGTTGAGACCACGGAACTTATAGGTGAAACGCCCGTGGTCGATGCCCAGGCAGTGGAGGATGGTAGCGTGCAGGTCCCGGAGGTGCACGCCGTCCTTGGCGATATTATACGCGAAGTCGTCGGTCGCCCCGTATTCGATGCCCGGCTTGATGCCGCCGCCGGCGAGGAACACCGAGAAGCACCGTCCGTGGTGGTCGCGTCCGCTGGCCGGATTGCCGTAACCGCCCTGCGTGAAGGCCGTGCGTCCGAACTCGGTGGCGAAGACGACCAAGGTGTCCTCGAGCAGACCCCGCGCCTTGAGGTCCTTGATGAGGGCGGCGGTGGGTTGGTCGATGTCACGGCACTGGTTGGGCAGTTGCCGGGAAAGGGCGACGTGCTGATCCCAGCCACGATGGAACAACTGGACGAAACGGACGTCGCGTTCGAGCAGTCGCCGGGCGAGCAGGCAGTTGGCGGCGTAGGAGCCGGGGCGGGTGACCTCAGGTCCGTAAGCGGCCAGGGTGGCTTTGGATTCCTGGGAGATGTCGGCCAGCTCCGGGACTGAAGTCTGCATGCGGAAGGCCATCTCATAGGCCTTGATGCGGGTGATCGTCTCCGGGTCGCCCAGCTCGCGGGCCCTTTCTTCATTGAGCGTCGCCAGGTCGTCCAGCAGCTCGCGACGCTGGGCGCCGTCGACGCTCGGGGGATTCTGGAGATAGAGCACCGGATTGGCGCCCGGCCGCAGGCCGACCCCTTGGTGGTTGGAGGGAAGGAAACCGCTGCCCCAGAGCCGGGAGAAGACCGGCTGGCCGGGATTCTTGCCGGTTCCTTGCGAGACCATCGCGATGAACGCCGGCAGGTTGGCGTTCTCGGTGCCGAGCCCATAGCTGGCCCAGGCGCCCATGCTGGCGTAGCCGGGCTGCTGGTTGCCGGTGTTCAGGAACGTGATCGCGGGGTCATGGTTGATGGCCTCGGTGTTCAGGGTCTTGATGATGCAGATATCATCCGCGATGCTATGGATGTGCGGGATGAGGTTGCTGATCCAGGTCCCATGTTTCCCGCAGGCCTTGCCGTCCATGAGCGGGGGGCGGACCGGGTAGCCCTTCTGTCCGGAAGTCATGCCGGTGAGCCGCTGCGTCCCTTTGACCGAAGGAGGCAGGTCTTTGCCTGCGAACTCGTGCAGGGCAGGTTTGTCGTCGAAGAGATCGACGTGGGACATGCCGCCGGACTGGAAGAGGCAGAGGACCCGCTTGGCCTTGGGCGCGAAGTGGGGGATGCCGGCCAGTCCGCCTTCGCGGGTCTTCGCGCCGGCGGCCATGAGCTCCGGGAAGAGCATCGAGCCGAGGGCCAGCCCGCCGACCCCGCGGGCGGATTGCCCGATGAAGGTACGGCGCGTGAGATGGTTCAGGAACTCGTCTTGGGGATGCATGGGTTCAGTTCCGGGTCACGGTTTCGCTGAGATTGAGGAGCAGGGTGGCTATCTGCATCCAGGCGGCGTGCTCCGCCGCCGGGATCGTGGTGTCGCGCGGGGACTCGCCGGGGCTGAGGACTTTCAGGGCCCGCTCGGGGTCCGCGGCATAGCGGGTCCGCTCGCGGATGAGGGCCTTGACGATGAGCGCCTGTTCTTTTTTGGTCGGAGGGCGGGAGACGGCCTCGAGGAACGCCCACCGGATGCGTGCGGAGTCATCGGCATCGTGGCGGATGATCCGCTGGGCGAAACCTCGGGCGGCCTCGACGAACTGGACATCGTTCAGCGTCACGAGCGCCTGTAGCGGGGTCGTGGTGTTGCTGCGGCTGATGACGCAGACCTCCCGGTTGGGCGCGTCGAACGTGACCATGTTGGCCGGCGGGGCCGTGCGTTTCCAATAGGTATACATCGACCGGCGATAAAGCTTCTCGCCGTGATCCTGGACGAACACCTGGGAGGTCGCCGGAGAGCTGCCGTAGTGGCTGACTTCGCGCCACAGGTCGAAGGGGGAGTAAGGGTTGACGCTCGGGCCGCCGAGATGGGGGACGAGCAGGCCGCCGAGCTGCAGAGCCTGGTCGCGGATGAGTTCGGCCTGGAGACGGAAGCGCGGACCGCGGGAAAGGAGGCGGTTCGCCGGATCCTTCTCCAGGATCTCGGCTGAGGTGCGCGACGACTGGCGATAGGTCGCCGATGTCACGATCTGGCGGATGAGTCCCTTGAGGTCCCATCCGGAATCGACGAAATCCACCGCGAGGGTGTCGAGCAGCTCGGGGTGGCTGGGCCATTCGCCCTGGAAGCCGAAGTCCGCGGCGGTCGTCACCAGGCCGTTGCCGAAGAGAAGTTTCCACACACGGTTGACGGCGACCCGGGCGGTGAGCGGGTTTTCCTTCATGACGAGCCATTGCGCGAGACCGAGACGATTGGCGGGCGCTCCGGCGGGCGGGGCGGGCAGCTTGGCGGGCGTGCCGGCTTCGACCTTCACCGTGGGCTGGGAGTAGTCGCCGCGGTTCAGGATGAACGTCTCGCGCGGTTTGGCGGAGAGATTCATCACCATGGTCGAATGGGGCTCGGTGAGGACCCGGAGTCGCTCCTGGGCGTTGGCCAGGTCGGTGCGCACGCCCGCCATCTCTTCGGAGTGCTTGGCGCAATAGGCCCACAGGGCCTGCCGCTGCTCGGTGGTGCGTTCGGCGGGGTCGGTCGCCAGGATGCGCAGCACGGATGCCGGCAGGTCGGTGCCGTCGTCATGTCCGGTGAAGGCGTAGAGTTCGCCTTCGCTGGGGGCGCCGCCCGCCTTGTTCCCGAAATAGATCTGCGCGGTGAGGTAGGGCTGTTCTTTCGCGCTGATCGGCGTGGCGAAGGTCAACGTGACATGGTGCGTGCCGGTGGCCGACGGCGGCGACCAGCCTCGGTTGAGCACGTCGAAGGCACGCACGTCCTTGGCCGGATAGTCTTCGGTCCAGGCGTCGGCGGTGATGCGGCCGAACTTCAGGAGGCGATGGATGTTCACCTGGTCGCCGGGGATGCGGTCGGCGGTGACGTCGACGGCGGTGAGCACGAAACGTCCGGCGAATTCATCCATGGGCTTGGGCGCGGCCGGCGAAGTCTTGGCGGCCTTCGCGGCCTTGGCCGGCTTCGGGGCGGCCAGCGTGTCAGGGAAGACGAAGCGCAGTCCGGCGATAGGCTCCTCGGACTGAGGGGTTTCGCCGAGGATGTCGTAGGCGGTCTTGGTGATGCCTTTGAACTTGTTCCCCTCGACGGAGAAGCCTCCGCCGCTGTTGGGCGTGGAGATCTTGAGCAGGTTGACCGGGATGAGCCTGAGGCCGAGCTTGCGGTCGGCTTCCTGCTTTTCCTGGGTGCGTTCCCATTGCGCCAGCACCTTCAGGTCGGGCTCCTTCAGCCGTCGGTCGAGGGCCGCGATCCGTTCGCGCAGGGCGGGGAGCTCATCCGTCTTGAGGACGGTCTTGCGGAGCGCCGACGGGAGCGAATTCACGCCGGCGTTACCATCGGTGGGGCGGTCGTCGAGGGTGTTGAAGTAAGCGAAGAGCCGGTAGTAGTCCTTCTGGCTGATCGGATCGAACTTGTGGTCGTGGCACTGGGCGCAGGCGAGGGTGAGACCCAGGACCGACTCGCCGAGCGTCTTCACGCGGTCGGCGTTGTAATTGACGAGGTTCTCGGCGGGGATGGTGCCGCCCTCGTGGGTGTTCATGTTGTTGCGCTGGAAGCCGGTGGCGATGAGCTTGCCGTCGTCGGTGTCCGGCATGAGGTCGCCGGCGATCTGTTCCGCAAGGAAGCGGTCGTAGGGCTTGTTGTCGTTGAAGGCCTGGATGACCCAGTCGCGCCAGAGCCAGAGGTGACGGCCGCCATCGATCGAGAACCCGTTGGTGTCGGAGTAGCGGGCGGCATCGAGCCAATCGAGCCCCATGCGTTCGCCGAAGTGCGGACTAGCCAGCAAGCGGTCGACGAGCCGGCCGTAAGCGTCGGGGCGCTCGTCCCGGACGAAGGCTTCGACTTCGGCGGCGGTCGGGGGCAGTCCCGTCAGGTCCAGCGTCACGCGACGGATGAGCGTAGGGCGGTCGGCTTCGGGCGAAGGTCGCAGGCCGGCATCGGTCAGTTGCCTGGTGACCCAGTAATCGATGGCGGGCAGTTTGTCGTCAGTCGGCGGCACGGCTCGCTTCGGGGCCACGAAAGCCCAGTGCTCCTCGTATTCGGCGCCTTGCTCGATCCAGGCCTTGATCTTCGCCTTGTCCGTCGCCGTGAGCGAGAGGTGGGACTTCGGCGGAGGCATCACCTCGTCTTCGTCGGTCGAAAGGATGCGCTCCCAGATGACGCTCTTCTCCAGGTCGCCGGGGATGACGGGAGTCCCGTTCTTGTGCTCGCGCTTGGCATCCTCGGGGAGGTCCAGCCGCAGCTTGGCCTTGCGGGATTTCTCGTCGGAGCCGTGGCAGCTGAAACAGTTCTCGGACAGGATCGGTCGGATGTCCCGGTTGAACTGGATCTTCTCGGCTTGGACGGTCCCCGCGGCGTTCAGGCCGAGGATGAGGGCGAGTTGCAGGGGGCGACGCATCTGGCCTTGAGACAACGCCGGGCGGAACGGGTTTCAATCCGTATCGTCCTCGGCGGCCTCAGGTATTCGCCTCACCTTTGGGCTGGAGGCGATAAGGCGGAGGGTTAGGTTAGGAAGCATCCCCATGCCTTCCGCATCATTGCCTTCTTCCCGCCGAGAATTCCTCGGGGCCGCCGCCTTCGCGCTGGCCGGCCTCGCGACGACCGCCCGTCTCGCCGGGGCCGACGCTCCCAAGGCTTCGCCGGCCAAGCGTCCGCCCAATCCTTACGCCTACAAGTTCAACATCGGCAAGATCGAGGCCTTCTCGATCAGCGACGGGCACATGCTCTTCCGGCAGGGCCTCGAGCTGATGTGGCCTGAGTCGGACCGCCCGACGATGAAGGCCGCGTTGGAGTTCCATCGCGAGCGACTGGACGCGCTGCCTCTTTATGTGAACATCATGGGCCTGCGCATCGGCGACGAAGTCGCGCTGATCGACGCCGGTTTCGGCGAGCGTCATCCCAATCCGAACTTCGGCTGGCTGGCCGAAGGGCTGCGTCAGTTGGGCATCAGGCCCGAGCAGGTCACGACCGGCTTCCTGAGCCATTCGCATTCCGACCATCTCGACGGCTTCGTCGATGACGGCAAGCCGGCCTTCCCGAACGCCAAGATTCACCTGCTGCAGGAAGAATACGATTTCTGGCGCGGCCCGAACCCCGATTTCTCCAAATCCAAACGCGACAAGAAGCCGCTGCCGAACATGGTGAAGACCATCTGCCGGAACTTCGACATCCTCAAGGACCAGCTCGTCATCGCGAAAGACGGCCAGAAGCTATTCCATGACGCCGTGACCGTGATCGCGGCGCCCGGCCATACCGACGGGCATGCCTGCTTCGAGATCCGTTCCGGGGACGAGTCGCTCGTGCACATCAGCGACGTCGTCCACCATCACGTGCTCATGTTCGATAACGTCGGATGGACCGTGGCGATGGATCACGACCCCGAGACCGCGGTCAAGACCCGCAGGAAGCTCTTCGCGCGCATGGCCAAGGAGAAGAGCCGCGCGTTCGGGTTCCACCTGCCGTGGCCGGGGATCGGCACCGTCGTCCCCAAAGGCGAGCAATATGCCTGGGTGCCCGAGCGCTTCAGCTGGGGCTCCTGAGCGCGCCGCTTACTGGAACACGACCGGCGGAGCCGGTGCCGGCGCCGGGGGCGGGGCGGCCGCAGGCGCGGATGACGGGCTCGGCGCGACGTTCGAGGCAGGCGAGGTCGGCTGGTTCTGCAGCCGCTGGATCTCGCCGAGGATGAGGGCGAAGCCTTGCTGGCGGAGGCTGTTCATCTCGTTGAGCATGCCTTCGCGTTCGTTCTCCGGCGCGGAGGCCCAGGCGGCTTCGATCTGGTGACGACGGTCGAGCAGGGTGCGGTATTCCGGTCGCCGCACCACGTCGTTATAGGCTTGGGCCGCCTTGGGGTCGGACTCCAGCAGGGTCTGACGGACCCGGCGGCCTTCTTCCTTCAGGTCATTGAAGCGTTCCTCCATCTGGGCGCGCTGGGCGGACATCTTGGCGGGGGCTTCCGGGGCGGCGCTCGGAGCGGCGGGCACGGTCTTGGCGGGGCGCACGGTCTCGGGCGGGTTGGCGGCCTTGAGTCTCTCGACCGGGGAACGCGGGGCGGTTGGCGGGGCGAAGAAGCGCCAGGCGCCCAGGCCGATGACGGCGAGAAGGCCGAGTGCGAACAGGGACTTACGCATGGGGTTCGGTAGGTTCGTCAGACAGGTGCCGGCGGAGTTCCCGGATTTCCGCATGCAGGTCGCGGATCTCCTTGCGCAGCTCTTCATGGTCGCGTGTCTCCTTGGGCAGGATGAGCTTAGAGGTCACGATGGCGGACATCGAGCCGAAGAGGGCGATGCCGACGAGCATGAGCACCGAGGCGATGAGCCGGCCTTCGCCCGTGACCGGGAAGGTGTCGCCGTAGCCGACCGTCGTGACCGTCGTCAGCGCCCACCAAAGCGCGTCGCCGCCGGTCTTGATCGTCGCGTCGGGCGCGGACCGCTCGACCTCGACGATGAGCATCGTGCTGAAAAGCACCATGACCATGGCGACGCCGGGCAGGGCGAGCAGTTTCTCGTTGAGGGACGTGCCGCTGGTCAGCGTGCTGAGTTTCTTGAGCACGCGGATCAGGCGGATGAACCGGTAGATGCGGATCGCCTGCAGGGAGCGGAAGGCCGGTTCGAAGGGGATGCTGGCGAGGATGTCGAGCCAGGCCCAGCGCCAGTAATTGGCCGCATAGTTCTCGCGGTGCCAGCGGACGAAGACATCGGCCAAGAAAATCAGACAGGACAGGGTGTCGACCGTCCGCAGGACCGAGACGACGCCGGGCGGCACGTGGACAAAAGTCTCGAGCACGGCCAGGAGCAGCGCGACGATCGCCACGACCAAGACGAGCCAATCCCACGGATTGAGGCGTTGGCGCAGTTCGGAGTCGATTCGCACGAGATATGTCTTAGGAAAAGAGCCACCTCACCTCAACCCCCGAATCTGATGCGTCACTTTCTCAGCGTCATGTTGGCCGCCGTCCTCTCCGCCGCCCCCGTCCCGCCGGCGGAGACGCTCAAGCCCTTCGGCGCTGATTTCCCTGGTCTGGACTCGCTCGCCGTGGGCGCGTGGTGGGACAAGAAACCTCCGGCCAAGGGCAAGAAGGGCGGAGGTACTCCGCCGCCCACGATGCTCGTCGCCCGCGACCAGGTCATCGCCTTCGCGCTCTACACCCAGCAGGCGGGCGTCCTGAAGCTGTCTGCCCAGCTCTATCCGCTTTACCCGGAAGAAGCGAAGGTCGTCCGGCTTGAGGTGAAGCGCGGGGACGCTTGGGTCGAGATCGCCCAGGCGCCGGTGCGGTTCCCGGGTTGGAGCGCCCACTTCCGCGTCGAAGGCTGGGACGGCTCCAAGGACGTCGCCTACCGCGTGCGTCATGGCGAGACGGCCAAGTTCGACGGGCTCGTCCGCCGCGATCCGACTGACAAGGAGTCGATCGTCGTCGCGAACATGTCCTGTAATTCCAGCCGCACGACCGGCGAGCGTCCGGAGATCCTCGGTAACCTCATTCATCAGAATCCCGACCTTCTGTTCTTCGCCGGCGACCAGACCTATCGTCACACCGAGCACACGGCGGGCTGGATCGAGTTCGGCCTCCAGTTCCGCGACGTGATGAAGGACCGTCCGACGATCTGCATCCCGGACGACCATGACGTCGGGCATCCGAACCTCTGGGGCGAAGACGGCAAGCTTTCGACGGCTCCGGGCAACGCCGACGGTGGCTATATGTTTCCGGTGGCCTACGTGAACATGGTCCAGCGGCAGCAATCCTGGCATCTGCCTGACGCCTTCGATCCCACGCCGGTCCAGCGTGGGATCACGACGTATTACACCCGGCTCAAGGTAGGCGGCATGGATTTCGCGATCCTCGAGGACCGTAAGTTCAAGTCCGGCCCCTTGGGCAAGATCCCGCAGCAGGGCCCCCGGCCTGACCATATCACGGATGAGAAGTATGACCCTAAGTCGATCGATGTCCCGGGCCTGCAGTTGCTGGGGCAGCGCCAGCTGAAGTTCCTTGCGGCCTGGTCGGAGGACTGGGTCGGTGTCCGCCGCAAGGCCGTCCTTTCCGCCACGGCCTTCTGCGGCGCGGTCCATATGCACGGTAAGCGTGACGATCGCCTGCTGGCGGACCTTGATTGCAACGGGTGGCCGCAGGCGGGCCGCGACGAAGCCTTGCGGGCGTTGCGTCGCGTGCAGGCCGTCCACCTCTGCGGAGACCAGCATCTCGCCGTGACGGTCAAGCATGGCATCGAGGCTTTCGGTGACGGCCCTTACTCGCTGACGAGCCCGGCGCTCGTGAACACCATCTACGGACGCTGGTGGCATCCGAAGGACGAGAAGGCCGGACCGAACCCCGTGACCGGTAGTCCGTTGCCGTGGACGGGGGACTTCCTCGACGGACTCGGCAATCGCATGTCAGTCCTCGCTTACGCCAATCCCGGAGACATCCAGGACGAACGTCAACGGGCCGACGGTTACGGCGTGGCCCGCTTCGACCTGAGGCAGGACAAGGTCACCTTCGAGTGCTGGCCCCGCTTCAGTGATTCCCGCAAGGGTGACAGCCAGCAGTTTCCGGGCTGGCCGCAGACCTTCGCTCTGGCCGACAACGACGGCCGCAAGCCGGTCGGCTTCCTGCCGGCCGTGGATCTCCCTGCAGGTCCGGCGTTGGTGCAGGTCATCGCCGAACAGACGGGGGAGACGATTTATGTCCGCCGCCTGCGAGGAGGAACGGCCTTTGCCCCGCCCGTATTCGCGTCCGGAAAGTATACCGTGAAGATCGGCGTCGACCGTCCGGACCAGCGCACCTTGACCGCGCAGGAACCCTTGGCGCGTTAACGCTTCAGGAGGGAGTCCGTTTCGCTCAGCTTGAAGCGGACGCTCACCACGGAGTTCTGTTCGGGGCCGTCGGCGTACTTGACGTAGGTCGTGGCCACGATGGTGCCGTCGGGAAGGAGTTCCACGCCGGGATAGCCGCAGTCGCCCAGGCGCTTGCCGTGGTGGTGGAGGAGCTTGATCCGGTATTGGCCGGGTCGTCCGGACTTCAGGTCGGCGTAGGTCCCGACCCAGGCGACGAAGTGGCCTTTGGTCGGGCTGTTGAGGGCTTGGTCGCGGAAACAGACCACCATGCGTCCGTCGGACGTGAATACTCCGTTATGCCGATCGCCCGTGAGGCCCCAGTTCGTGTCGACCGGGGTCGACCACGTCACGCCCTCGTCCTGGCTGAACATCATCAGACTGCGGCCCTTGTGGGTGTTCTCACGGAGCAGGCACGCAAGTTCTTGGCCGTCCGGGGAGCGGAACACATACGGCTCGCAGGGGTTCTTACCGGCGACTTCGGCGACGATGCGGGGCTCGGACCACGTGAAGCCGCCGTCGGTGGTGATCATCTGCAGCGTCACGAGGGGCGTCTTGTCGGCCCCGCCGGGGCCGCGGTGATAGAGGCCGAGCGTGCGGCCGTCCTTCAGCCGTACGAGGCTGCTGAAGGTCATCACGCAGGGCAGGTTGAGCGGCGGCATCTCCTTCCAGGTCTTGCCCTCGTCTTCGCTCATGATGCTCGGCATGCCCGGCCCGCCGCGTTTGCCCAAGGCGGCGGAGAAGACCCAGAGACGGGCTTTGCCGGCCGGGTCGACGATGCGGTAGATGCTCGGGCAGTTCTGGTGGGTAGCAAAACCTTTGGGCAGTTGTGCGTCGAGACGTGTCCAGGTGAGGCCGCCGTCGTCGCTGCGCGCCATCGGTCCGGCGGCTCCGCCATGGTTGATGCACCATACGGCGAAGATCGTCCGGTTATCCGGCATCAGCAGGGTCGTCGGGTGGCCTTGGTAGACCGAGGCCGTACCGGCACCGATGACCACCTGACGTTCCTTCTGTCCCGATAGGTCGACGACAGCCAGGTCGGGTTTATCTTCGGCCATGGCCAAGGAGGCAAGGCAGAGCAGGGCTGGGAGCAGGGGGCGCATGGGAGGAGTCTGTTTCGGGTGGAGCCGGGTGCCAAGTCGATTGACGTTGCCGCAGATCTGCGGCCTGCAGCCTAAGCATGATCTTGATGCTTCGTTTGCGGTCGCCTCGGCATCCGCTTCAGTCAGGTCATGCCCGAGACGACGGCTTTCATTCCGACCCATGCCGCCGCCTTGGCGAGGATGGCGGAGTTCTTGCCCGATGCCGGACGCTATGCGGCGGACCGCAACTTCGTCCGCCCGGGGCATCCGAACATCTCCCGCCTTTCCCCATGGGTGCAGAAACGTCTCCTCCTGGAGGAAGAAGTCGTCGCGGCGGCCCGCGAGCGCTGGTCTTTCGAGGCTGTGGAGAAGTTCGTGCAGGAGGTCTACTGGCGCACTTATTGGAAAGGATGGCTCGAACACCGACCGGAGGCGTGGTCGCGCTGGGTCGAGGCCGTGCCTAAGTCGCGTGACTCGTTGAGCGCCGGGCAAAGATCGTCGCTGGAAAGCGCGCTGGTCGGTCGCACGGGTATCGCGGGCTTCGATGATTGGGCCAGGGAACTCGTGGCGACGGGCTACCTGCATAACCACGCGCGCATGTGGTTCGCCTCGATCTGGGTCTTCACGCTCAGGCTTCCTTGGGAACTGGGTGCAGCGTTCTTTTACGAGCACCTGCTCGATGGGGATGTCGCCAGCAACACGCTCTCGTGGCGCTGGGTCGCCGGACTGCAGACGCCAGGTAAGACCTATGTCGCCCGAGCCGATAACATCGCCCATTACACCGATGGTCGGCATGTGCCCATGAGCGGCCAACTCGCCAGCGGGGCTTTCGCTATCTCCGAGCCGCCCTTGCCGAAAGTGGCGGCATGGACGGAGGACCCTTTATGGGGCAAGTCCGCCGAGGGCAGCGCGGGGCTGTGGCTGCACCCAGAGGATCTCTCGGTCGAAAGAGGTGAACTCTCCGCGGAGAAGTTCGTCGCGATCAACGCCGCTTGGCCTGCGCATATGGCCGCCAAGGCCGGCTGGTCGGAGTCCGTCTCCACCTGGACGCAGGCGGCTTTGCGGGATGGCGCGGCCCGGGCCGCCGCTCACTTCGGGGCGGATGTGTCCGCGGAGCCCACCGATGATCTCGCCGCCACCCTGGTCGAATGGGCCAGGGAGCATCAGCTCAAGCGGGTCGTCGCCTATCGTCCGTTCGTCGGACCGTGGCTGGCCGAAGCCCAGGCCATCGAGTCAGCCCTCGCCCAGGCCGGCATCGCCATCACCTGGCGCCGCCGGGCTTGGGATAACCGTCTCTTCCCTCACGCCACCCGAGGGTTTTTCCCGTTCTGGGAGAAGGTGAGGGCGGCTGGTTGAAAGTTGGTGGGCCCACCGGGATTTGAACCCAGAACCAAGGAATTATGAGTTCCGTGCTCTAACCGTTGAGCTATAGGCCCGTGCGAAAAATATAGGGCGAAAACGGCCCCGAGGGAAGGCTGAACCCTTACTTCGCGACGACGTCGATCAGCTGGCTGCGGACGGGAGTCAGGGTCGCGCGATGCTGCTCCACGGCGGCCGTCAGGCGGGCCACGACGTCCGGATGGTCGGCCGAAATCTCATGGGCTTCCGATGGGTCGACGGCGAGGTTGAAGAGCAGCGGTTTGGCGTGTTCGAGCGGCTTGGGGTCGCCGTAGGAGCCCTGCGTGATGAAGTGGATCTTCCAGTCGCCTAGGCGGGCGGCGAAGAGCTTCTCTCCCCGGTAGTAGCAGAATAGGCCGCGGTCTACGGCGCGTTCCTCAAGCAGGAGCGGCGAAAGATCGGTGCCGTCCATCGGGCGGTCCGAGGGCGTCTTCGCGCCGGCGAGCTTCGCGGCGGTCGGGTAGAGGTCGAGCATCGTGGCGACGTTGTCGGTCACGCCCGGCTTGATCTTGCCGGGCCACCAGGCGATGCCGGGCACGCGCATGCCGCCTTCCCAGGTGCTGCCCTTGCCGTCCTTGAGCAGGCCGGCGCTGCCGCCGGTCTCGGTGCCCATGAGGGTCCATGGTCCGTTGTCGCTGGTGAAGAAGACCAGCGTGTTGTCGGCCACTCCGTTGTCTTTGAGCGCCTTGAGGACCTCGCCGACGTTCCAGTCGAGCTCGGCGAGCACGTCGCCGTAGATGCCGCGCGGGCTCTTGCCCTTGAAGCGTTCCGACGCGAAGAGCGGCGTGTGCGGGAAGGTGTGCGGCATGTAGAGGAAGAAAGGCTTATCCTTGTTCGCGCCGATGAACCGGGCGGCCTCCTCGGCGTAGCGCTTGGTCAGCTGCGTCTGATCCGTGCGAGGCTCGAGAAGTTCGCGGCCGCGGTAGAGGGCGGCATTCCACCAGGCCGGATCCTGGGCGACGCGCGCGTTCGCCTTGGGCGGATTGCCCGTCGTCGGATTCATGTCATTAGAGTGCATGAGGCCGAAGTGGAAGTCGAAGCCGTGGTCGAGCGGGTGATGCTGCGGCAGGTCATTGGCCCAGACGCCGAGGTGCCACTTGCCGACGATGCCCGTGGCGTAGCCGGCCGACTTGAGCGACTCGGCGAGGGTGACTTCGGAAGCGGGCAAGCCGCCGGTGGAAATGGCACGCAGGACGCGGAACTGGTTGTGGGCCATGCCGGAGCGGACCGGGTAGCGACCGGTCATGAGCGCGGCGCGGCTGGGCGTGCAGACTTCGGCGGCGGAGTAGAACTGCGTGAAGCGGAGCCCTTCGGCGGCCATGCGATCCAGATTCGGCGTCTTGATCGTCGGGTGGCCGTAGCAGCCGAGGTCGCCGTAACCGAGGTCATCGGCCAGGATGATGACGATGTTCGGTTTCGGGGCGGCGTGGGCGGCGAGGGCGAGGGCCGTCAGCAGGGTCAGCAGCAGGGGTCGCATGAGGGTAGGGAAGGCGATGGCTGACCGGATGGCAAAGGGTTTTCCATCGCCACCGAAAGGGAGTTCGCTGAAGTCAGATAGGGTGAATCCGTCCCTCCGCCGTCTCTATGCCCAGGCCGTCTTCAGGGGTGAGCCCCTGCCCGCGGACTGGCCGGGGGAGTTCGCGATCATCACCGCCTATGATCCGGAGGGCAGGACGGCGTCGCCGGCAGATAACGTCGAGGCCGATGCCATGCTTAAGGCCGAGCTTCAGGCCGGCGGGTTTCGTCTGCACCGCATCTCCGGAGGTTCGGCGGATGGCATGCACCTCGAGCCGGGCTGGGGCGTGCCGATCAGCTTGCCCGGGGCGGTCGAGTTCGGTCGTCGGTATCGTCAGCTGGCCGTCTTTCATGTCCGAGCGGGGGCGTTGACCTTGGTCGACTGCGAGGATGGCTCGTCCGAGGACCTAGGACGGCCCTTCGGGTTAATCTGACCATTTTCGGGTTGGAACACCTCGGGATTTCGGGACTCTAACCCGTAACCCCTATCCCCATGAAGAGCCTAATGTCCCTCCTCGCCGTCCTGGCCGCCGTCGTCGGCGTCCGCGCCGCCGACGCCCCCGGTCTCGTCAACGGCCACCCGCCTGATATCCGCACGCTCAAGCCCGGTGATGCCGCCCCGGATTTCGACCTGCTGGGCACCGACGGCAAGAAGCATAAGCTCGCCGAATACGTCGGCGGCGAAGCGCTCGTCGTGCTTTTCACCTCCAACCACTGCCCGACCTCACACAGCATCGAGCGCCGTCTCCAGAAGTTCTACGAAGAATACAAGGGCAAGGGCGTGAAGCTCGTCGCGATCAACCCCAACCATCCGGACGGCCTCAGCAAGGACGAGCTCGGTTATGGCGAGTTCGGCGACTCCTATGCCGAGATGAAGCCCTACGCCGAGAAGAACAAGTGGACCTTCGACTACCTGTATGATGGCGACACCCAGACCGTGGCCCGCGCCTACGGCTGCCTCGCGACCCCGCACGTCTTCGTCTTCGATAAGAACCTCAAGCTCCGCTACCAGGGCCGCTTCGACGACTCCCGTTTCTACGATGACAGCACCGTGAAGTCCAAGGACTGCCAGAACGCCGTGGACGCGATCCTCGCCGGCAAGCCGGTCGAAGTCGAACTCACCAAGCCCATGGGCTGCTCCACCAAGTGGCGCGAGAAGAAGGCCCTGCACGACGCCAAGCACGAGGCCTGGGCCAAGACCCCGGTCACCGTCGAGCTCATCGACAAGGCCGGCATCGCGAACCTCCGCGCCAACAAGTCGAACAAGTATCGCATGATCAACGTCTGGGCCACCTGGTGCGGTCCGTGCGTCAAGGAGTTCCCTGACCTCGTCGAGATCTCCCGCAAGTTCGACATGCGCGACTTCGAGCTCGTGACCATCTCCATGGACGACCCGAAGGACAAGGCCAAGGCCGAGGCGTTCCTCTTCAAGCAGGCCGCCGGCCTCAGCAAGAAGGTCGAGAACTCCCTCAAGAAGGAAGGCCGGACCACGAACAGCTACCTCTTCGCCGGCAGCGCCGACGACCTCGCGGCGGCGCTCGACAAGGACATGCCCGGTCCGATCCCGCACACCATCGTCGTGGCTCCGGGCGGCGAGATCGTCTATCGTCACAACGGCATCATCGACCGCGCCGCGGCCGAGAACGCCATCCTCGACAAGATGAACCGCTTCTACTCGCCCGCCGCCCCGAAGGCCGCCGCGAAGAAGTAATTCCTCCCAGAAAGCAGAAAGCCCCGGCCGCGATGAGCGGACCGGGGCTTTTTTGTCGCCAGGATCGCCGACCTCAGACCGCGAGCGCGAACGTCTGGTCCTGCGGATTCAGCCATACCTTCACGCGGGGCATCCAGGAGGGGCCGATGATCGCGTCGATGTCGAGCGCACGCAGGAACGGGCTCATCGGGACCGGCGAGATGCCGCCGCCGAGGACGCCCGGCGCTTCGCCGACGGTCTCGAGGAGGTCATGGTCGCAGAGCATGAAGGGCAGCACATAGGACTGCGGGATATCCATATCGCCGAACATCGGACTGAAGTCGTGGAAGCCTGCCAGTGCCTTGGCGCCGGCGACGAACTTGCGGTCCGTGACGTAGCCGTACTGCGCGCCGGTGTCCCAGAGCACGCGGGCGGGCTGGCCGTTGAGCCTCACATGGAAGAGCGGGATGTCGGACATCGGCGCATGCTCGTAGGCCTGGGCCTTGAAGCCGGCCGGCATCTCGTCGCCGGCGGTCAGCGTACGTTGCGCGACATCGAAGAGCAGGGTGGTCTGGGCGAGCAGGTCCATCCCCAGCAGTGCGTCGACTTGCACGCCGATCTCGGCGGACAGCTTATCGAAGGTGAAGCCCATGTAACCGCCCTTGTTGACGCCGTGGTTCTGGTTCTGCCAGGTGAGCCGGCCGGTGGTGGACGAACTGAAGGGGGCGCCCGTATCGATCAGGGCGCGGCCTTCTGGGAGGTCGAGGAACAGGTGACGGTTTAGCAGGTACAGTTTGTAGGTGCAGACCATGTGAGAAATGGAGGTTTTACGAGGCATGGGCGGGTATTTGCTGACAGTAATAGGTGCTAACAGTTAAGTGTCAAGCGTGGGACGTTTACAGGTAGGGTCGGGACCGCGTCACGACATAGACGGACTAGGACAGCACGTGGTGCTGTCCCTACCTGATTGGCCACTAGGCATAAAGAAGCCCCGGATCGGGTAATCCGGGGCTCCCTGGAAGGCGGCTGGAGGGCGGCTTAGGCCTTCTTCACCTTAACCCACTGCTTTGTCTTGGCGGACTCCAGGACGGCGTCGCAGACGTACTGGGTGCCGAGCGCGTGGCGGAAGTCCGGGTAGGCCTTCGGCGCCTTCGGGTCGTCGAGGCTCTTGAGGAACTCGGCGAGGGCGTGGGTGAAGGAGTGCTCGTAACCGAGGCAGAGGCCCGGGACCCACCAGTTGCCGGCGTACGGGTGGTCGCCGTCGGACGTGTGGATGCTGGCCCAGCCGCGACGATCGCCCGGTACGGAGTGATCGAAGTAGTTGAGGCGGTTGAGGTCATGGAGGTCCCACTGGAGGGACTTCTTCTCGCCGTTGATCTCGAACGTGTAGAGCGCCTTGTGGCCGCGGGCGTAGCGGGTGGATTCGAACTGCGCGATCGAGCCGTTCTCGAAGCGGCAGAGGAAGATCGCGGCGTCGTCGATGGTGACGGCCTGCTTCTTGCCCGTGGCGGTGTGGACGCGCTCCTTGATGAACGTCTCGGTGATCGCGGAGACCTCGGTGATGTCACCGTTGATCCAGCGGGCCGTGTCGATGCAGTGCGCGAGCAGGTCGCCCGTCACGCCGGAACCGGCGGCGGCGGCGTCCAAGCGCCAGAGACCCGCGCCGCCCTGGGGCAGCTCGGTGGAGATCGTCCAGTCCTGGAGGAAGTTGGCGCGGTAGTGGAACACGCGGCCCAGTTCGCCGGCGGCCACGATGTTCTTCGCGAGCGTCACGGCGGGGAGGAAGCGGTAGTTGTACCAGACGAGGTTCGGGAGGCCCGACTTCTCGACCGCGGCGACCATCTTCTCGCCCTGCTCGCCGTTGAGGGCGAGAGGCTTCTCGCAGAGGATCATCTTGCCGTGCTTAATGCACTCCAGGGCGATCTCGGCGTGCGAGTCGTTCGGGGTGCAGATGTCGACGGCGTCGATGTCGGCGCGGGCGACCAGCTTGCGCCAGTCGGTCTCGTAGGAGGCGTAGCCCCACTTCTCGGCGAAGTCCTTGACCTTGGCTTCGTCGCGGCCGCAGACGGCCTGGCGCACGATGTGGTGGCCTGTGGTCAGCTTGTCCTTCGGGAAGAAGTGACCGACTTGGGAGTAGGCGTTGGAGTGGGTGCGGCCCATGAAGCCGTAACCGATGAGACCGATGCGAATGGCTTTAGACATATGTTTAGGGGTAAGCGGTTGGCGGATGGCGGTTAGGTCAGATGCTCAGAGGGCCTGCTTCACCTTGACCATCGCGGAGAGGATGGTGTTCCAGGTCTTCGGGTTCTCGAGCGTCGCGTTCGGGAACATGCAGCCATCCCAGCAGATGTGCTTCATGCCGCGGGCGGCGGCGCCTTCGAGCCAGACCTTGGAGCAGGCGGTGATGTCCAGCTTGCCGTTGGCGTCGTCGGCCTGGCAGTGGCGGCCGGTCTTCTCGTGGGAACCGGTGCCGTGCACGGTGCCGTCGTTCTGGGCCACGTGGAAGTCGAAGGTCCAAGGGCGGAGCTTGCCCACCATCTCACGGTAGGCGGGCCAGAACTGTTCCGAAGTGTAGCCTTCCTTGAGGAGGGCGGCCTCGGGTTCGTTGTAACCCATCAGGTAGAGGTAGGTGTGGGCGAGGTCGGCCTGGAAGCCGAAGGTCTTCGGCATGCCCACGCCCTCGAGGGTGTCGAGCATCGCCTTCCAGGAGTGCATGCCGGCCCAGCAGATTTCGCCTTCGGCGGCGATGCGCTCGCCGTGGCCTTCCGCGATCTTCGCGGCCTTCCTGAAGGTGTCGACGATGCGGGCCGTGTTGGCCTTGGGGTTCTCGCGCCACTTCTGCACGCCGAACTCGGCGGAGTCCACGCGGATGACGCCGTACTGGCGGACGCCGTGCTTGTTCAGGAGCTTGGCGATGCGGCAGGCCTTCTCGATCGCGAGGAGGAACTTCTGCTGCTGTTCGTCGGTGCCCATCGCGGAGTCGCCCACCGTGCCGCCCCAGACCGGCGCCACGAGCGAACCGACCTTCAGGCCCTTGGAGGAGATGAGGTCCGCCATCTTCTTGAGGTTGTCCTCGGAGATGTCGGGGTCGGTGTGCGGGTGGAACAGGAACAGGTCGACGCCGTCGAACTTGTGCCCGTCGACGCTGGCGGCGACGGTCATGTCGAGCATGTGCTCGAGCGAGATCGGAGGGTGGTCGGTGTTGGGCTCCTTGCCGACGAGGCCGGGCCACATCGCGTTGTGCAGTTTCATGAGCTTAGGGGTGGGGTTAGGGGTAGGGGTGGACGAGGACGCAGAAGGCTTACTTCTTCTTGGCCTTCTTGTAGGCGCCCATGGCGGGGGCGTCCGGGTTCACTTCCGGTCCGAAGTAGCGCAGGCAGACCAGCGGCTCGGTGGTGGAGGTGTTGCGGAAGGTCACGCCCTTCTTGGCGCCGGCTTCGGTGCAGAAGTACTCGTCTTCGGTCAGCTCGTTGAAGCGGATGAGCTTCGGGCTGTTGAGGACCTGGCCGTTGATCGTGCCGGAGCCCTGCACGCAGATGAGTCCGTAGGCGCCCTTGTCGGTGATCGTGCATTCGGCGCCCGGTTCGACGGTCAGTTCCTTCGCGGTGAAGTACTGGAATTTGTCGACCTTGCCGTACACGATCCACTTGTCCACGTAGCCCTTGCCTTGGACGGAGACGACCGGCTCGAGGTAGTGGTTGTCCTTGAAGTTCGGGTCGACGTTCTTGTCCCAGTCGAGCTGGTCCACGATGAAGTCGACGTCCTTGTGCTTCGACTTCGGCATATCCTTGACGAGGAGGGCCCACGGCACTTCGCGGCCTTCGACGAGGTTCTGATACATGCCGAACACGTCGGAACCCCATTGCGGTTCATAGGTGCAGAGCGAGCCCGGAGCGTGGAGGATGCAAGGATCGATGAGCCAGCCGGTGCCGGGCTCGAGCTTGTAAGCCTTGGAGAGGGCGAGGATCTTGTTGTCTCCTTTGTGCCAGTTGGCGATGCACTCGCGGACCTGGGCCTTGGTCGTGCCGGGCTCGAAGCCCATGAAAGTGTAGGGGAAGTTGTTACCGACGTTGTTGTGCTGGGGCGGGAAGTAATAGGACTCCGGCTTGCCTTCGAGGCCGAGCAGCTTGGCCTGCTTGGCGTTCTGGTGCATGTGGTGCGGGATCGGCCCCATGTTGTCGAAGAACTTGGAGTACACCGGCCACTTCTTGTACTTGCCCCAGATCTTGGAGCCGATCAGGGCGGAGCCGCATTCCTTGACGGCCTGCTTCAGCGTGAAGCGGGTGTTGCCGATGACGACGTAGGACAGGCCCTCGTCGGGCGTGCGGTTGTCGTTGGCGGCTTCGGTCGTGGAGGCGAACCAGCGCTCGTCGATGCCGCCGCGGCTCAGGCCGAAGGCGTAGAGGTCATCCGGGTGCAGCTTGAGTCGCTTGCCGGGCTGGAGGAAGGAACGCGGCACCCAGCACGGGGCGAGACGCAGCAGGCCGCCGGTCTTGGCGAGTTCCTTCTCCACGAGAGAGGCGACACCGCTCTTCTTGGTGGAGAGATCTTGGACAATCTTGGGGGAGGACATGGTAGGGGGAAAGGGAGCGTCGGGGAGGTCGGATTTAGGCGACTCCTTGGACAGGGACAAGAATTGAGTAAGCCGACTTACGACTTCAAAAACTGCCAATTAATGGGGCAGGTAATGGCCTGGCCGTTTTCGCCCGTGATCCGGACGGACTCCGGGCCGGCGGGGACGATGCTCTGGACTTGGCCGAAAGCGGCGGGCACGGCGCCGGCGGCCTGAATCAGGGGGAGGCGGACGTGTTCGTGCTTGCGGAACAGGCGGCTGGTTGGGATGCCCTTGCCGGCGAGTCGGTCCTCGCGGGCGACATCGACGCCATCGCAGAAATGGGAGCAGACCTCCTCTAGACCGAGGCGCCCGAGGTGGCGCTTCTCCCAGGGGTGACCGGGGCGGCCGCCGTTGGACAGCCAGAAGAGGGTGGAGGGAAAGTCGGCGACGTTCTTGAGCGAGAACCAGACGTAGCCCGGGAAGGTCACGGCCGTCCAGGCGAAGGGTTGGGCTTCGGTGGCGGGCTCGTTGACGAGCATGATCAGGTCGTCATTGCCGGCGCGGGCCGGGTAGTGCGTCAGGTCAGTATGCGAGCCGTCCTTCATCGGGACTGACTTCAGCGACATGAATTCGGCGAACGGCTTCAACGCACCGGACTCACCGGCGGCGGGATTTGAGAACTCGCCCGCATAGACGGAGCCGAAGCGGAAGGCGCTCGTGGCGATGCGCGCGGCGCCGGCGGGGACGTTCGAAAGATCGAGCACCGGGTGGTTGCCGTAGTTCCAGCGGCCTTCGAGTCCGGCGATCAGGTGTTCGCAGTAGATCGCATGGTGACCGGGTATGAGGGTTAAGTTCTTCGCCACCGTGGCGCCGGTGTCCGTGCCGGTCTGCGTCAGCTTCAGCGAGGTCGCGGAGGACGACGCGAGTTGCCAAGGCGCGTTCGCCGTGTCGCCGTGGGGCGGGCCTTTCTGCTGGCCGCCGAAGGGCAGGCACATGAAGTCGCCGCGGAGATAGGTGAGCAGGTTAGGGAGGCTCTGGTCGATCTGCTTGGGCGTCCAGGGCGAGAGAGAGTAGGGCGAAGCCTTGAGGCCGGGAAAGTGGAAGGTCACCGGGGCGAGGTGGCCGGCGGTCTGCGTGACGGCCAGCTCAACCTCGGCGGTCTTCAGGGTGTAGCTCGGGGCGCCGTGGATGGTTTCCATAGGGGGGTGTCCTATTTCCAGCAGGCCGCCACCGGGTGTCAATGTCTCGGGTGTCCGGGTCTCTCCGCTTGCTAAACCGTCCGTGGTCCGCTTGTTTTTGGTCATGCCTCAACCGCTGCCCATCTTCTACACCAAGCCTGGTTGCCCTTGGTGCGTCGAGGCTCTCGAGTTCTTCGCCAACCAAGGCGTGAAACTCGACGTCCGCGACGTCATCGCCGACATGCATCAGATGCGTCAGCTGGTCGCCTTGACCGGTCAGTCCAAGTGCCCGTCCTTCCGCTATGGTGACTTCATCGTGGCCGACTTCGGGGTGGATGAGTTCATCAACAAGGCACGTAAGCACCCGGCGGTCTGCGCCGAGCTGGGTTTGAAGGTTTAGTCCCCCAAGATAAGTCTGTTTTAGTTCTTGGAACATAGGGGATTCACCCTATGCTGCGATGCCATGAGGTTCACCCCGACCTTGGCCCTATTGCTTTGCGCGTCTTTGTTCGCCGCGAAGCCGAACATCGTCCTGATCATGTGCGATGACATGGGCTGGGCCGACCTCGGCTGCTATGGTTCGAAGCAGAACCCTACGCCGAATCTCGACCAGCTCAGCAAAGAGGGCGTGCGCTTCACGAACTTCCTGGCCACCCAGGCGGTCTGTACTTCTTCGCGCGTCGCTCTCCTGACCGGGTGTTATCCCAACCGGCTTGGGCTGGGCGGCATGGCCCTCGGCCCGAATTCCAAGATCGGCCTGAGCAACGAGGAACAGACCTTAGGCACGCTCTTGCAGAAGGCAGGCTATCACACCGGTGTGGTCGGCAAATGGCACCTCGGCGACGCTCCGAAGTTCCTGCCGCCCGCCCATGGCTTCGATGAGTCGATGATCACGCCTTACTCGAACGACATGTGGCCTCGCGGCTATGGTCGAACCGACGAGAGCCGTCGGCAGATGTATCCCGAGCTGCCGCGCATCGTGAACGGGCATCTCATGGGTCATACCCGCGACTGGGTCGACATGGACGCGCTGACCTCCTCGCAAGGGCTGCGGGCCGTCCGTTTCATCAGGGATAACGCCGGCAAGGAGCAGCCGTTCTTCCTTTACCTGGCGACATCGATGCCGCACACGCCGCTCGGCGCTTCGGCGGATTTCAAGGGCAAGCACGCCACGCCTTACGCCGATACCTTGGCGGATCTCGACAATGCCGTCGGCGCCGTCCTGCGTACCTTGCGCGAGAAGAAGGTCGAGCAGGAGACGATCGTCATCTTCACCAGCGACAACGGCCCTTGGCTCAATTTCGGCCGACATGCCGGCTCCGCCGGGCCTTTCCGTGAAGGCAAGGGCACGACCTTCGAGGGCGGTGTCCGTGTGCCGTTCATCGTCCGCTGGCCCGGCGTCGTGAAGGCCGGCAGCGAGACGGACGCCCTGGCCGCCAACCTCGACATCGTCCCGACCTTGCTGGCGGCGACCGCGGCTCCGGCGCCCAAGAACGGGATCGATGGCATCTCCTTCCTGCCGGTCCTCAAGGAGGGCAAGGCCGCCACGCGCGAAGTTTTCGCTTATTACTACGGCGACCGCCTCGAGGCCGTCCGCAAAGGCAAGTGGAAGCTCCACCTCCCGCATGCTTATCGCAGTTACGTCGACATGATCCCCGCGGAGCGCGACGGCTACCCGGCCAAGACGCACCAGCGCCAGATCGAGCTTTCGCTCTACGACCTCGACAAGGATCCTGGCGAAAAGGATGACCTCTCCGCCGCCCAGCCGGAGATCGTCAAGGAACTGCAGGCTCTGGCCGAGTCCGAGCGCAAGCGGCTCGACGCAGGTAAGCGTCCGGTCGGTCGCCTCTGATCAGCCGAGTCCGAGCAGGCGCCAGACGAACACTCCGAACCCGATCAGCGCGGTCGCCAGGCTTGCGCCTCGGCGTAGCTTGGCGACCGGAAGATGGGCTCTGCGCATCGTCCAGAAGCCGGCCGCGGCGGTGCCGATGACCAGCGCCTGAGCGGCTTCGACGCCGACATTGAAGCCGATAAGGATCAGGACGATGTCGCCTGCTGACCAGTTCGCGAGGTTGTCGGCGACGGCGGCCGCGAAGCCCAGGCCATGCACGAGACCAAACACCGCCGGCAGGACCAGGGCGGAGCGTTCCTGCGGATGGCCGCGGAAAGCCAGCCATGCGCTGACGCCGATGGTCAGGGCGATGAAGGGCTCGATCCAGGGGCCGGGCTGGCCGAGCCAGCCCATGGCCACGGCGGTCAAGGTCACGCTGTGTCCGACCGTGAAGACGAGCGAGCGACGCAGCGCCTGCCCGAGCGAGGCCGCCCCGAGGAACATCGCCAGCATGAACAGGCAGTGATCCCAGCCGTCGGGGAGGACATGCGCGAACCCATCGACGAAAAGCGTCCGGACCGTCTCGCCGGCGGAGGCCTCCGCCGCTTCGCCGAGGGCGAGTTCGGCGGGGCTGCCGGTAGTCGCGGCCATGACGACCTGGTATTCCATGCCTTTGCGCAGGTTGACGAAGACCGTACCGAGCGAAGCCGGGAAACTGATGCGTAGTTTCGTCGCCTTGGCCGGAAGCTGGGCGGCGAGGCGGGCGTTCAGCATCACCGGGTAACGGTCGGCTTCGCCTTGTCGGGCGGACGTCGCGGCAATGGTCTCCGCCGTGGGAAAGGTCACGAGGAGGACCGGCGTGTCCCGGCCATCGACTTCCAGGCGGAGCCCGTCGAGCAGTCGCCG
>JBEEPO010000021.1:0-26851 GCA_041191065.1 Verrucomicrobiota bacterium
TCGTCGGTGGTGAACTTCGTGACGATGGGCCTGGCCGAACAGAAGGTCATGACGATGCGCCAGGCCTGGACCGTCATGATCGGTGCCAACATCGGCACGACCGTCACCGCCTGGCTCATCGCCTTCAAATTCACGGGCATGGGCCCGGTGCTCGTCACCCTCGGCGGCCTCTGGTCGCTGATGGGCCCGCGTGACCTACGTCCCTACGGAAGACCGGTCTTCCACTTCGGCCTGATCTTCCTGGCGCTCGGCCTCATCAGCACGACGCTCCTGCCGCTGGCGCAGACGCCCGAAGTGCTGGCCTGGCGCGATACGCTGTCCACGCCCCTGCGCGCGCTGATCTTCGGCGCGGCCCTCACGATGCTCGTGCAGTCCTCCTCGGTCGTCGTCGGCCTCACGGTCCTCTCGGTCGCCGGCGGCCTGCTTGACCCGACGCTCTCCATCTGGGTGGTGGTGGGCGCCAATCTCGGCACGGGCTGGGTCGCGCTCATCACCGCCTCGGCCCTCGGCTCTTTCGCGCGTCGCCTCGCCCTCTTCAACGCCGGCCTCGACCTCGCCGGCCTGGCGCTCTTCGTGACGGTGCTCCAGTTCGCCATCCGCCCCCTGCTCGCGATGATCGACGAACCCGGCCTGAAGGTCGCGTTCGTCCACTCGGCCTTCAATCTCTCCGCCGCGACCCTCGCCCTCATCCTCCTCCCTTGGCTCTGGCGTTACCTTGAGAGGTATGTCCCGAAATCCGAGGTGGGTGTCAGCGGTTAGCGGTTGGCGGTTGGGACGATGCCCTTGAGGTAGGGTCAGCACTGCGTGCTGACCTAGCTGTCTTGGTCAAGCTGAAGCCCGACGCCGATGGCCGATGGCTGAACCGCAGATTCCCGAATGGCTGATGCCCCTGTGGCCGTCACCCGACACCATGCGGCGGCCGCTAGGTCAGCACGCAGTGCTGACCCTACCCACGTCAGGTGGTGGCGGCCAGCGGTTGGAAAGCACCCGAACTCAAGGGGAGACCGGAAACCGGATAATTAGCTGGGTATCTGTTCCGCCATCGATGCAGTCCTCTGTCATCGATTCAGCCATCTCCCAGCGTGCGTCCCTTGCCCCCGTGTCACCGTGCCCACGTGTCCCCTCGCGCGCGCTCACGCGCGCGCCGTCGCATCCACCAACAACCAGGCCCAGGTGGCGACGACGCCGTCGGGCCGAGCGTTGAGGCGGTCGTAATCACGGAGCAAGGCCTTCAGCTCGGACGGCGAGAAACGCGGATCACCGGTCACGCCGCTGCGATGCAGATGGCGGAAGAACTCGAGCGCGCTCGGATAGATCTCTTCCGACTCGAGCACGCCATGCGCATGGACGTCGAACTTCGCGCCTTTGAGCAAGGCGAGCCACTGGGCTTCGTCGCGCCAGCGCACGGGGCCTTCGCCCACGAGATCCCGTAGTTCGTTCAAGCAAGGATCGCACGGGACGCCGAGCAGAAGTCGCCCGCCGGCCGGCAAGGCCGCGCGCCAATGCCGCAGCACCGCGGCGGGATCGGCGGCCCAATGCAGGAGTCCGGTGGAAGCGAGCGCGCTCGCTTTGTCAATCGGACCGAAGGCGTTATGCACCGACCAGTTGGCCGCGGGCACGGCCTGGCGCCCGAGCTCGACCATCGCCGGCGAACTATCCGTGGCGTCGACGTTCACGCCCTGGGCAAGCAGCGCGGCGGTCAGGAACCCCGTGCCGGCGCCGAGCTCAGTGACGCGGACACCCCGACGGAACGGCGCGAAGGCCGCCAACGCTTCGGCGAAACGCTTCTGGGGCGCGGCGTGCGCGCCGTAGCTCTCGGCTCGTTCGTCGAAGCGCATGGTTCAGGGGGCGAGGAACTCGCGCAGGTCGTGCCCGAGTCCTTCCACAGTATGGCAGCCGACGACGGCTTGGCAAACGCCCACGGCATCCAGGAGGGCGTCCTGTTCGCCTACATAGGCTTCCCAGCCGGGACTAAGCCCCTGACGTCCATAGGTGATCAGGGAGATGCCCGCGGGCTGGGCGAGGATGTCGAGGCCGGCTCGCAGGTATTCCATCTCGTAAGGCAAGGCATCGCCGGCCAAAGGCGCCAGGCCGGCGCGCTTCCGGAAGTCGGCCAAGGCCGCCGGAGCATCGGTATCGAGCCAGCGACGCAGCCACTTCACCTGGGTCTCGGAATGCTTGCCGCACTTGCCGTGCTCGGAGCAGAAGGAAGTGAAGGGGGCGAAAAGCAGCACCTTGGCCGGGAACTTCACGCCGCGGGCGCCGGCCTCGAGCATGAGGTGCGCGCCGAGCGACCACGCGATGACCGCGTCGCAGCCGGTCAGGTTCTCGGCGGCGCCCATGACGGGCGGGTAGATGAGGTGCTCGGCATCGGGCGCATGCGCCAACGCGATGGCCTTCATCTCTTCGAGCGAGACGCCCCAGCCGCCCAGCCAGCCGATCTTCATACGGTGACGCCCTTCAAGGCGGAGACGAAGGAGGACAACACGGCGGGAGAAAGGCCTCGGCGGAGCGAGATGCGGATGCGACCGGTGCGCACGGGCACGGTGGGCGGACGGATGGCGGAGACCATGAAGCCGGCGGCGCGCAGCGCGGCGGCGTATCTCAGGGTGACATCCGAGTCGCCGAGGATCAGCGGGATGATCGGCGAGTCCCCCGAGGGTACGGCGAAACCGGCTTCGACGAGTCCGTCGCGCCAAGCCCGGGAGAGCGCATGGAGTTCGCCACGCTCGCCCGCCATGCCCTTCACGCGTTCGATGGCGGCGAGGGCGGCGGCCGCGCAGGACGGCGCGAGATAGGTCGAATAGACGAACTCGCCGGCGAAGTTGATGAGGGCGTCACGGACTTCCGGGGCGTGCGAGAGCACATAGGCGCCCTGCGAGCCGAGGCCCTTGCCGAGCGTGCCGACCACGATGTCCGCGGCGGCGAAAGCGCCCTGTCCTTCCTGCAGGCCGGAACCCGTGGCGCCATACCAGCCCGTGGCGTGGGCTTCGTCCAGCACCCAGCAGAAACCGAAACGCTTGCGGAGCGAAGCCAGGCGCTTCAGGTCCGGGCTGTCGCCGTCCATGGAATAGACGCTTTCGGTCACGACGAAGATCACGCCGTCGAGGGCGGGCTCCTCGTGGAGCATGAGCTCGAGCGCATCGAGATCGTTGTGGGCGAAGCGACGGAGGCGGGCGCCTGAGGCCATGATGCCGTCGAGCATGCTCGCATGGACGAGTCGGTCGGCGAGGATGAGGTCGCCCTTCTTCGGCAGGCCGCCGAGGACAGCGGAGTTGGCCGCGAAGCCGGTGTTCATCACGAGGCCGTGCGCGTAACCCTGCCAGGCGGCCAGGGTCTGCTCGAGCTTCTGATGGATCTCGGTGTAACCGGTGACGAGCGGCGAGGCCGCGGCCGACGCCCCCCATTCCTGCAAGGCGGCCACGCCGGCGGCGACGACCGCCGGGTCGCGCGAGAGGCCGAGGTAATCGTTGTCGGCGAGGTTGACCCGCCGGTCGTCCGAGGCCCGCGCGGTCAGCTTGCGGCGCAGCGATGCTCCTTCGCGCTGGGCGAGGGACTGGCGCAGGCGCTGCAGCAGGGCTTCGTTCACCGCGGCAGGAAGTGGAAGCGGGCGGACTTCAGTCCACGCCCGGACTCGCCGAGCAGCGGGATCCAAGAGGCCTGCAGGCCGGCGCGGTTGCTCGCGGCCACTTCCTTCGACGGCTTCCTGATCGCGTTGAGCCAGACCCCGATCGGGCCGTCGTAACGACGACGCAGGTAGGCGATGGACAGGCGGGCCTGGTTGATCGCGCCGAGACGGTCTTCGACCACGACGATGGCGACGGTCGGCTTGATCGCCGCGGCGAAGTCCGCCCAGTCCTGACCCTTGGGGTCGAGCGGGACGGCCACGCCGCCGGCGCCTTCGACGACGCGGCACGGGGCCGGCGGGAGGGCTTTGTAGAGCTTCAGGAGCGTGGCCAGGTCGACCTTCTTGCGGGCCTGCTTGGCCGCGGCGAGCGGGGCGATGGGACGCGGGAGCGAGATCAGCGTGTGCGCTTCGGCCCAGGTGCCGGCCGCCTTCGGGGCGTCGGACGGACGGCCGAAGCCCGCGCCGGATTCCACGGGCTTGATGACCTGGGTGAACCCATCGCGGGCGAGGCGGCGCGCGAGCAGGCCGGCGACGTGGGTCTTGCCCACGCCGGTGTCGCTGCCGGTGACGAAGATGACGGCCATGTCACTTGCAGCCGCAGCCGCCGGTTCCGCAGGATTCTTCGGCCGCGTGGGCGGCGGCGAACTCGGCGACGCTCGGCCACTCGGCCGGCTTGGCGTCCGCCGGGGCGATCTCGCCGCGATGGATGCGTCGGGCTTCGTCCGGATGCATCGGGTGCAGGCCGAGACGCTTCATGAGGTTCATGTCCTCCTCGATGTCAGGATTGCCCGTGGTGAGGAGCTTCTCGCCGAGGAAGATCGAGTTGGCGCCGGCGAGGTAACAGAGGGCCTGCGTCTCGTCGTTCATGCTGGCGCGGCCGGCGGAGAGGCGGACCATCGCCTTCGGCATCAGGATGCGGGCGACGGCGACCGTGCGGACGAATTCGATGGTGTCGACGAACTTGCGGCCGGCGAGCGGCGTGCCTTCGACGGCGACGAGGGCGTTGATCGGCACGGAGTCCGGCTGAGGGTCGAGCTGGGCGAGCTCGACGAGCATCTTCAGGCGGTCGTCGACCGTCTCGCCCATGCCGATGATGCCGCCGGAGCAGACCTCGAGGCCGGCCTTGCGGACGTTCGAGAGCGTCTGGAGACGGTCGTCGTAGGTGCGGGTGGTGATGATCTTGGAGTAGTGCTCGCGCGAGGTGTCGAGGTTGTGGTTGTAGACGTCGCACCCGGCCTGCTTGAGGCGGGCGGCCTGCTGTTCGCTGACCATCCCGAGGGTGCAGCAGACTTCGAGGCCGAGTTCCTTCACGCCGGAGACGGTGTTCAGGACGCTGTCGAACTGCTTGCCGTCGTTCACGCGGCGCCAGGCGGCGCCCATGCAGAAGCGGGTCGCGCCGCCGGCCTTGGCCTTGCGCGCGTCGGCGAGTATGGCCTGGGTCTCCATGAGGGCTTCGGTCTCGAGGCCGGTCTGGTTGTGGATCGACTGCGGGCAGTAGGCGCAGTCTTCAGGGCAGGCGCCGGTCTTGATCGACTTCAGGGTGCAGAGCTGCACGCCGGCCGGATCCTGATGGGCCTGGTGGACTTGCTGAGCCTTGAAGATCAGCGTGTTGAGCGGCAGGTCGTAGAGCGCTCGGGCTTCGGTGAGGTTGGGCATATGATTAAGAAGGTGGTGGCGGTTAGCGGTTGGCGGATAGGAAAGATGCTTGAGGTAGGGTCGGCACTGCGTGCCGACCTAGTCGGTCTTTAACTGCGGCAGGACTTCGTCCATCGCGAGGCGGACGGCGCGGATGAGGTGCTTCACTTCGTCGGCTTGGATGGAGATCGGCGGGACGAACAGGATCGAATCGCCGAGCGGACGGATGATGAGCCCATGTCGTCGGGCGGCCAAGGCGACCTGGAAACCGGCGCGGGTGTCGGTGGGCCAGCGGTCGGCCGTGGCCGGCTTGAACTCGACGGAGCCCGTGAGGCCGAGCTGACGGAAGGCACGCACGTGCGGATAGCCGGCGAAGGCGGCCGCCATCTCGCGGCCGAGGAGCGCGGCGCGTTCGGCGATCTGACCCGAGGCCAGCATCGGCTTCAGCTTGCGGAGCGAAGCACGGGCCACGGCGCAGGCGAGCGGATTGCCCGAGAAGGTATGGCCGTGGAAGAAGGTCTTTCCTTCGGAGAACTTCCCGACGAAAGCCTCATAGACCTTCTCAGATGTCAGCGTCGCGGCGAGCGGCAGGTAGCCGGCGGCGAGGCCTTTCGCGAGGCAGAGGAAATCGGGGACGACGCCTTCGCGTTCCGTAGCGGTCAACGCTCCCACGCGTCCGAAGCCGGTGAAGACCTCGTCGAGGATCAGGTGGACGCCGTGCTGGCGGCAAAGGGCGGCGACGGCCTTCACGAAGCCCGCGGGCTGCTGGACCATGCCGGCGGCGCCCTGGACGACGGGTTCAAGGATCAGGCAGGCGGTCGTGGCGGCCTCACGCTCGAGGATCGCCTTCAGCGCCGCCAGCGAGGCGGAGGCGTCGGAGCGGGCGACCTGACCGGCGCACTCGGAATGGACCGGCGCGGGGAAAGTCTGCGCGGCGAAGAGCCACGGGGTGAAGCGACGGTGGAACTCGGAGCGCTCGCCGACGGCCATCGTCCCGAAGGTGTCGCCATGGTAGGCGCCTTCCATCGAGATGACCCCGCGCTTGGCGTCCAGGCCTGCGAGCTGCCAGTATTGGAACGAAAGCTTCAGCGCGACCTCGATGGCGTTGCTGCCGTTATCGGTATAGAAGCAGCGTGGGAGGGCGCCGTCCGTGAGCCCGGCCAGGTCGGCGGCGAGCTCGGTCGCGACCGGGTGGTTCAGGCCGAGCAGCGTCACGTGGGCGACCTGGTCGAGCTGATCGCGGAGGGCGCGGTTCAGGTCCAGGTCGTTATGGCCATGGACGTTCGTCCAGACCGAGGCGTTGCCGTCGAGGTAGCGCTTCCCTTCCCCGTCTATCAGCCAGTTGCCCTCGCCGCGGACCAGGTGGAGGCGGGGGTTGTCCTGATACTCCCGCATCTGGGTAAACGGATGCCACCCGAAGCGCCGGTCGGCGGCATCGAGGGCGTCCGTGGCGGACGAAGCGGCTGCGGTGGCAGTCGGCATAACCCTGTTCTAGGGGGCCGGAGGGCCATTGTTAAGCCCGAAGTAGGGGGAGGTTTACAATGACCCGGACCCTGGGTGTGTGCGGTTAGCGGCTAGCGGTTAGCGGTTGGGATTTTGCCTCGGGGTAGGGTCAGCACTGCGTGCTGACCTAGTTGCCTTGGGTAGGGTCGGGACCGCGTCACGACATAGCTCGAATCGATCGTTCGCCGCAGGGTGAACCAAGGTAGGGCACGATTCATCGTGCACTCCGTACCTGGAGGGCGCGGCGTAGCCACGCCCCTACCCTTTGGCCGCCCTGCGGCGGCCGCTAGGTCAGCACGCAGTGCTGACCCTACCTCGATACAGGCTGATTCGATGTCATCGCATTCCTACCCTCCCGCCACCTGCCACACGGGACCGACACCTGCCAACTGAGAATGCCTGTATCTGCCTGCCTTTTCCATTCAGTCCTCCGTTCAGCCCTCGACGCAGTCCTCCGCGGAACAGCTATGTCGTGACGCGGTCCCGACCCTACCCGTTTCACGCAGATGCGATGTCATCGTATCCCTACCCCAAGGCACGAAAAAGGCGCCGGGGTGCGGCGCCTGATTCATCGACGAACCTGACGGCTTATTCGAAGTCGTAGATCTTGACCGAATCCCAGTAGGCCTTGCAGTCCTTGATGAAGTCCTGGTGGATCGGGTCGATCTGGTAGGCGTCATGGTCGGCGTGGTTCTTGAACACGAAGAACTCGGCGAAGTCGTAGGAGGTGTCGATGATCGGACGGACGGCGTGCTTGCTCGGGACGCCGACGTAGCCGCTGTGGATGCTCTTGATCTTGAGCAGGCCGCGGAGCTTGGTCTCGAATTCGGCGCGCTGGGCGGCGGTGATATCTTTCTTGAGGTAGAAGAAGACGACGTGGTGGAACATAAGGCGGGTAGGTTTGGCCAAGTCCCGCCCGAAGGAAACAGCAAAGTGCGCGGGCCAAAGGCGTCCTTGCCTCAGGACGGCCGCGGGACACGCTGACGGCCTCGCATGCAGTCCCTCGTCGCCCTCTTCCCGGAAGTCACGCCCGCCCAGTGGGAGCAGCTGACCGCCATGGCCGCGCTCCACCGCGAATGGAACGAGAAGATCAACCTGGTCTCGCGCAAGGACATCGAGAACCTCGAACGCCACCACTACGCCCCGTGTGTCGCGGCCGTGAAATTCCTCAAGCTCATGGACGGCTGCCGCGTCATGGACGTCGGCACCGGCGGCGGCTTCCCCGGCCTCATCCTCGCCGTCCTCTACCCCCAGGCCCGCTTCACGCTCGTCGACTCGGTCGGCAAGAAGATCACCGTCGTCTCGGACATCGCCGCGCGCCTCGGGCTCAAGAACGTCGACGTCAAGAACGCCCGCGCCGAGACGATGAACCACGAGCACGACTTCGTCACCGGCCGCGCCGTGGCGGACCTCCGCACGTTCGTCCACAACACCCGCCAGCTGCTCTGCAAGGGCCAGAAGCATTCCCTGCCCAACGGCATCCTCTACTGGCAGGGCGGCGACCCCGCCGAAGAGGCCGCGAAGTCCAACCTGAACCCCGTGTTCAGCTTCGAACTCCGCCCCCTGCTCTGGAACGACGAGAAATTCGAAGGTAAGCGCATCGTGCTCTACCGCAGCCAGGATCTCCTGCGCTGCAAGAAGCCGGACCTGCCCGGGATGACACAATAGGTCCGCCCCGTGCCTTGACCCTTGGGCGGCAACCCGCACGTTAGGGGCGATGTCCCGCCAGAGACTCCCACTGAACCCGGCCGGCGAGCGCCTTGAGGCCCTCCTGCGCCAACGCATCGTCTACCTCGACGGCGCGATGGGCACCATGATCCAGCAGCTCAAGCTGCAGGAGCAGGACTACCGCGGCGACCGTTTCAAGGACCACCCCGGCCAGCTCAAAGGCAACAACGACCTCCTCGTCATCACGAAGCCGTCCGTCGTCCGCGACATCCACCGCGCCTACCTCGACGCCGGCGCCGACATCCTCGAGACCAACACCTTCAACGGCACGTCCATCGCGATGGAAGACTACGCGATGACGCACCTCGTCCGCGAGCTGAACACCGCGGCCGTCAAGGTCGCCCGCGAAGCCGTCGACGCCTTCAAGGCCGCCAACCCAGGCAAGGACGCCTTCGTCGCCGGCGCCATCGGGCCGACGAACAAGACGCTGTCGATGTCCCGCGACGTCAACGACTCCGCCAAGCGCGACGTGACGTTCGTCCAGGTCTCCAAGGCCTACCGGGAACAGGTCGACGCCCTGATCGACGCCGGCGCCGACCTGCTCCTGTGCGAGACGGTCTTCGACACGCTCGTCCTCAAGGCCGCCCTCTTCGCGATCGACGAGGCTTTCGAGGCCCGCGGCTTCCGCCTGCCGGTGATGATCTCCGGCACGATCACCGACGCCTCCGGCCGCACGCTCACCGGCCAGACGACCGAGGCTTTCTGGAACTCCGTCCGCCACGCCCAGCCGGTCAGCATCGGCATGAACTGCGCCCTCGGCGGCGAGCAGATGCGCCCGCACATCGCCGAGCTGGCGAAGAAGGCCGACATCTACGTCTCCTGCTATCCGAACGCCGGACTGCCTAACCCGCTTTCGCCGACGGGCTTCCCCGAAGGCCCCGAAGACACCGCGGCCATCCTCGAGACCTTCGCCCGCGACGGCCTGGTCAACATCCTCGGCGGCTGCTGCGGCACCACGCCCGGCCACATCGCCGCCATCCGCCGCCGCACCGAGAAATACCCGCCCCGCGTGCCCGGCGCCGTCCCGCCCGCGCTCAAACTCGCCGGCCTCGAGGCCCTCAACATCGTCGGCGGCCCCGGCACCTTCGTGAACGTCGGCGAACGCACCAACGTCGCCGGCTCCCGCATCTTCAAGGGACATATCGAGCGCAACGACTACCGCGCCGCCCTCGGCGTGGCGAAGCAGCAGATCGAAGCCGGCGCGACGGTGATCGACATCAACTTCGACGCGGGCCTCCTCGACGGGACCGCGGCGATGACGCGCTTCCTGAACATGGCGGCGACCGAGCCGGACATCGCCCGGGTGCCGTTCATGATCGATTCGTCGAACTTCGACATCGTCGAGGCCGGCCTGCGCTGCGTGCAGGGCAAGGCCATCGTGAACTCGATCTCCCTCAAGGAAGGCCACGAAGAGTTCATCCGCCGCGCCCGCCTCTGCCGCCGCTACGGCGCGGCGATGATCGTCATGGCCTTCGACGAGCAGGGTCAGGCCGCGTCGCTCGCCGACAAGGTCCGCATCTGCGTCCGCGCCTTCGGCATCCTCACCGAGGAAGCCGGCGTCGACCCGCAGGACATCATCTTCGACGGCAACATCCTGACGGTCGGCACGGGCATGCCCGAGCATAACCGCTACGCGCTCGATTTCATCGAGGCCGTGACGGAGATCAAACGCCTCTGCCCCGGCGCCCGCACGTCGGGCGGCCTGTCCAACGTCTCGTTCTCCTTCCAGGGCAACAACAAGGTCCGCGAGGCCATCCACTCGGTCTTCCTCTACCATGCCATCAAGGCGGGGCTCGACATGGCCATCGTCAACGCGGGCATGCTCGAGGTCTATTCCGAGATCGACCCGGAGCTCCGGGAACGCGTCGAGGACCTCGTCCTCTGCCGCCGGGCGGACGCCACGGAACGCCTGCTCGAGATCGCGCCGCGCTTCGCCGGACAGAAGACCGAGACCGACCAGTCGAAGAAGAACGAGTGGCGCTCCCTGCCGGTCGAGAAGCGTCTGGAACACGCCCTGGTCAAGGGCGTCGACGAGCACGCCGTCGCCGACACCGAGGAGGCCCGCGTCAAGCTGGGCCGCCCGCTGCTCGTCATCGAAGGCCCGCTGATGGACGGCATGCGCGTCGTCGGTCAGCTCTTCGGCGAGGGCAAGATGTTCCTCCCCCAGGTGGTGAAGTCGGCCAAGGTCATGAAGACCGCGGTCGCGCACCTCGAGCCGTTCATGGCCGCCGAGAAGGTCGGCGGCTCCACCCAGGGCTCCTTCCTCATCGCGACCGTCCGCGGCGACGTCCACGACATCGGCAAGAACATCGTCGGCGTGGTCCTCGCCTGCAATAACTACGCGGTGACCGACCTCGGCGTGATGACGCCCACCGAGCGCATCGTCGCCAAGGCCCTCGAACTGAAGCCCGACTTCATCGGCCTGTCCGGCCTGATCACGCCCTCGCTCGACGAGATGGTGAACGTCGCCACCGAGCTCAAGCGCGCCGGCATCAGCACGCCGCTGCTCATCGGCGGCGCCACCACCTCCAAGGAGCACACGGCCATCAAGCTCGCCGAGCATTACGACGGCCCGATGGTCCACGTCGGCGACGCCTCCCTGGTCACGACGGTCTGCAGCGACCTCCTCAATCCCGCCAAACGCGAAGGTTTCGTCAGCGACCTCCGTACGGAGCAGGCCGAGATGCGCGAAGCCTACGAGAAGCAGCAGCCCGCCGTGGTCATCCCGCTCGCCGAGGCCCGCAAGCGCCCGCTCATCACGACCGCCCCGGTCCAGCCCGCCCCGCGCAAGCCGGGCGTGACGCTCTTCGAACGCATCGACCCCGCCGCGGTGGCCGAGATCATCGACTGGACCCCGTTCTTCGTGACCTGGTCACTGAAGGGTTCTTTCCCAAACATCTTCAAGTCCGGCAAGTATGGCAGCGAAGCGCGTAAGACCTTCGACGCCGGCCGCGCCGAACTGGACGAGATCATCCGTAACAACCGCGTGCACCTCCGCGGCGTCGCCGGACTCTGGGCCGCCCGTCGCGTGGGCGACGACGTCGAAGTCTTCGGCGACGAAGCCCAGACGAAGAAGCTCGGCCGCTTCCACTTCCTGCGCGACCAGCGCCAGCGTCCGCGGGTCGACACCTGCCGCTCCCTCGCCGACCTCGTGTCCGCCGAGAAGGGCGACCATATCGGCGCCTTCGCCGTGACCGCCGGCCAGGAAGTCGAAGACTACGCCGCCTCCTTCAAGCAGACGGACCCGTACCGCCAGATCATGATCCAGGCCCTCGCCGACCGTCTCGCGGAAGGCTGCGCCGAGTGGCTGCACCGCGAGGTGCGCAAGGACCTCTGGGGCTACGCGCCCGACGAAGCCCTCACGGTCGAAGAACTCGTCGACGAGAAATACGCCGGCCGTCGCCCGGCCGCCGGCTATCCGGCCTGCCCGGAGCACACCGAAAAGGCCGAGCTCTGGCGCCTGCTCGACGCCGACCGCCTCGGCTGCACGCTGACGGAGACGTTCGCGATGAACCCGGCCGCGTCCGTCTCGGGCCTCTACTTCGGCAACCCGCAGTCGATCTACTTCGACGTCGACAATGTCGGCCGCGACCAGGTCGAGGACTACGCCCAGCGCAAGGGCTGGACGATCGAGCAGGCCGAACGCTGGCTGCGCCCGGTGCTCGGGTATAAGACCTGAAGATGGAAGCGCGCGAACGCGAGAAGCTCGTCGCGGCCGTCGGCGCGGAAGACGCCGCCGCGGTCGAGCGCTTCCTCGGCGGCTGCGCTTTGTGTAAGCTCGTCGAGGCCGCCGACGGCGCCGACAGCGACTGGCCCGAGTGGGCCCGCGCCGCGGCCGTCCTCCAACGCTGGCTCGAGGCCGCCGGCCGCGATGCCGACGCCGAACGCAAGCTCGGCTACCTGCACTGCACCGTGGAAGCCCAGAAGGCCGTCCCCACCGCGATCCGCCCCGCCCTGCCGCAGTCCGTCGCGCGGATGCTGAAGGATTACGGCTTCGCGGAGTGACGCTCCGCCCTTTCCCCAGGTAGGGTCGGCACTGCGTGCCGACCTAGCTGCCTCGGACAACCCTAGGTCAGCACGCAGTGCTGACCCTAACTACCGAATCTATGGGGCCCATTTCCTGCTAAGGCGTTCCTTCATCCCTAAGGTAGGGTCGGCACTGCGTGCCGACCTAGCTGCATTGGGTAACCCTAGGTCAGCACGCAGTGCTGACCCTACCTGGAGATAGGTTACTCCCAGGACTTTTGGTAAGGCCAGTCTTCGGGCCGCTTAACCAAGCCGGCCGAACAGGATTCAGCAGGATATAGGCACGCTTGGCGAGATACTCGGACTGCCCTCGTAGCCGATGGTCAAAGCCGTCGGCCTGCCATAAGGTCGGGTATGCGTAAGAAGTCGTCCGCTTGAAATATCCGATGACCTTTCCGATATCATGCTCCCGGGGAATTCGAACCAAGGCATGAAGATGATCGGGCATCGCCAATAGCAGCAGAGCCCTCCACTTACCGCGGTCATGCAGATGATCCGCCGCATGGACTAAAGCCAGCCAGGCCTTTTCGGTGCTGAAGTGAGAGACGCCGCGCTGTTTGTGGCACAGCGTCACGAATAAAGTATTCCGATCATCGACCCAATCCGGTCGACCATGCGGCAGGTGTTTCCTGATCTGATAATCCATCCTATCAGGCTAATCAGAGATCAGATCTATCCAATGTGACCTATCCCCAGAGAGATTCCCCTCATCCCCAGGTAGGGTCGGCACTGCGTGCCGACCTAGTTGCATTGGGTAACCCTAGGTCAGCACGCAGTGCTGACCCTACCTCGAGACAGCAGGATGCGATGTCATCGCATCCCCGACCCTACCCATATCGGGTGGAAGTGGTTGGAAATATCCGGTCTCCCTTTGATTGATAACTCCCCCTTGCCCCCGTGTCACCGTGCCCACGTGTCCCCTCGCGCGCCTACTTCTTCGTGAGCTCGGGCTCTGTCCACGCGTCCGTCCGGCCCTTATGCTCTTCCCGGATCTTCTTCACGAGGTCGACGGACACGGGCGAGGCTTCGTGATCCCATTCGCGGCGGATATAGGTCAGCACGCCGGCGATCTGTTCGTCGGAGAGGAAGCCGGCGGCGGGCATGTCGTAGCTATAGGTCACGCCCTTCACCTTGATGGGACCCCGCAGGCCATGCATGACGACCTTCACGATGCGGTCAGGTTCGCCGAGCACCCACTCGGATTCGGCCAGCGGCGGCGCCAGGCCTTCGAGCCCCTTGCCCGTCGGCTGATGGCAGGCGGCGCAGAGGCCGGCGAAAGTCTGACGTCCGCTGTCGAACAGCGCCTGCTCTTCGTTGGTGAGGGCCTTGGTGGTCGGCGTCACGACGCCGGCCTTGCCCGGCCAGATGACGGTGCTCTTGAACCAGGCCAGCGCCTTGATCATCGCGGCGTCCTTGCTCTTCGCGAACTTGGCGAGGGCGGCGGGCTCGGCGTCGAGCTTGATCGGGCGCTTGGCGGTGACGGTCGGATGCGTGGCCAGCGAGCCGAGAAGCGTGAGCTGCTGGGAGCGCAGCGGCAGGCCCGCGATCACGGAAAGGGCCTGCGCGACGCGCGCGGGCTTACGCTCGGCGAAGACGCAACGGAGCAGCGCCGCCGGCAGGGTCTTGGAATACGCGGCGGGCTGCTTGAGCACCGCGGCGAAGACTTCGAGCTCCCGTCCGGCGACCCCGCTGAGGAAGGCGTCCTGGATGGCGATGTGCTCGGCGGCGCGCTGGGCGAGCGCGGCGGCGGCGAGGTCGACGCCGAGGTCCTTGGCCTCGCCCATGGTCAGGGCGAGCTGCACCTGGACCTCCGGCACGGCTTCGCTCGCGGACATTTCCTTCCAGCGGGCGATGATATCGGCGCGCTGCGGGCCGGCGACGAGGGCTTCCGAGACCCGCAAGGCGGCGGCGCGCACGCGCGGATCGGCGTCGGCCAGGCCGGCGGACACGAGGGTCCAGTCGGCGACGCCGAGACCGTGCTGCGTCCAAAGGGCATGCACGCGGCCCATCGGGGACTGGGTCTCACGGCCGAACGCGGTGAGCGCGGCGGCGAGGGACTTGTCGCCGGACTCGACGAGCAGACGCTGGGCGGTCTCGCGGCGCCATTCGTTGCCGCTGCCAAGCTCGGCGATGAGTTCGGCCGGCTTGAGCCCGGTGAGCGTCGCGAGCTTGGTCGTCCGATGTCCCTCGGGCACCACGCGCCAGAGGCGGCCGAGGTGGAGCGGGGAGATGAGGCCGCGGTCCTCGCCCTGCTTGCGCAGATAAGAAGTGAGCGAGATGCGGTGCTGGATCACGCCGTGATGCATGTCCACGAGATAGAGGGCGCCTTCCGGCCCGGTCAGCGCGTTGACCGGGCGGAAGCGCTCGTCGGTCGAGGCCACGAACTCCTGCTGGTCGTAGAACGCCGTTCCCTTGACCAGCCCCTTGTCGGGATTGAGCACCAGGCGCTTCACCAGATTGCCGGCCGGCTCGCAGATGAACGCGTTGCCATAGGCGTCGGCCGGAAAGAGGTCGGAGCGATACACCCAAGGGCCGCAGGCGGCGGTGCACTCCTTCAGCTTGAAGTCACGGAGCATCTCCGGGCGGTAGCCGCGGTTGATGCCGGGATTCACGCGCGCCGGCCAGACGGTCTGCGCGACCGCGGCCTTGGTATTCAGGCCGGTGTTCCGCAGGAGGTGCGGATTACGCAGCAGGTAGGACGAATTGACCACGTCGACGCGCAGGAGGTCGCTATTGTTGTTGGAGTAAAGCCGGCCGTAGTCGTCCTGGGCCAGGCCCCACTGCCCGCGGAAGGTGCTGTTCTCGCGGACCCACTGGCCGTCGACGGACTTGAAGCGGGCCGTGTAGGCGCCGGCGTAGAGCCAGCCGTCATGGCCCCAGAGCAGCGCGTTCGGGGCGCGTTCGGGATTGGCGAGCTGGGGGCGACTCGGATCGACGCGCACGCCGAAGTCCGTCGCGACCTCGGTCTTTTCGTCGGCCTTGCCGTCGCCGTCGGTATCGCGGCAGAACCACAGGTGAGGCGGAGCGCCCACCAAGGCGCCATCGCGGTGGAGCACCAGCGCGCGCGGGAGGATGATATCATCGAGGAAGACCGTGCGCTTATCCATGCGTCCATCGCCGTCGGTATCGCTGAGCACGACCACCGCGCCCTTCGCCTGGGCTTCGGTCGTGCCGTCGAAGTCTTCCATGTAGCCGGTCATCTCCACGACCCAGAGGCGGCCGTCGGGGGCGAACTGCAGGACCGTCGGATGGCGGACCAGCGGGGCCTCGGCGACGAGTTCGATGCGGTAGCCCGGGGCGACCTTGAAGCTGCGGAGCGCCTCCTCGGCGTTCAGCGGGGGCGACGGCGGGATCAGGTGCGCCGGGACGATCGGCATCTGTGGCTCGCCGGCCTTGTCGCCGATCTGGGCGCATAGCGGCGCGGCGGCCAGGCTGAGGGCGGCGAGGAGGTGGCTGCGTCGGGGCATACGCATAAAGACAATATGAATGCCCCGAGGTTGCCGGGTCAACCGACCCCGCCGCTTTATCCGGCCTTTAAACGATGGTTCGCGGACATATAGGCGGCCCACGAGCGGCCCTAGGCATGGCCTCATCGTGAAGACCTCAGTTCGGGCGGATTGTTTTGTCCGGAACGACCCGCCATCTCCCTCGCGTCATGCCCCCTCTCCGCCGCCTCAGCCTCCTCGTCCTGCTCGCGCTCCTGTTCGCCCTCCCCTCTCCGGCCGCCTTCCGCGTAACCGTGACCGAGCCGGAGATGTCCATCGAAGACGCCGATGGCGACGGTCTGGAGGACGAACTGGAGTTCCAACTGGGCACCGATCCGCTCGATCCGGATACGGATGCCGATGGTTGGGACGATCTCGCCGAACTCATCCGCGGAACGGACCCCTGCGACCCGACGGACCATCCGCGGCTCATGGAGTCGGCCGTCGAGCCAGTCCGGGCCGCCTTGCACCCGCAAAGGCTGAGGGCGATCGAACTTTCCGGCGGCCGAGCGCTCACCCCGGCGCGTCCGGCCGCAGGCGCAGGCGCCACGCTCAATAGTCTGCGTTACTATCATCTGCCAGGAAGGCTGCCTGATCTGGCGGCGGAGACGAAACGATCCGACCTGGCCGCCGGTTCTTACCTGCTGCTCTGGAGTCATCAGATCGCTCAGAACCCCCTGGGAGTCCGCCAGCATTACGTCGTCACGATCCGCCGCGATGACGGCGAGGTCATCGGCGAGTGGCGCACTCCCGCGGAAGTGGACCTGCAGGTGAGGACGGCCGGCGTCGCCTTCACCCTGACGGAGCAAGACCTTCTACGCCCCGTGACGATCTCCCTCCTCCCTGAGAGCGGCGCGGGGATGCAATACAGCGTGCGTAATCTCAGCTTGGTGCCGGCCGGACTCGAAGCCGACGCGGACCGGGACGGCATCATCGTCGCCGGCGAACGCCCGCCCTCGGGGCGTCCGCTCAGGCATTGGATCAACGACGATGACGACGCCGGCGAATGGCAGGGACAGGCCGACCTGCCTGGACTGACCGGAGCCGGGGCCGACCACGCCCAGCATGGCATCGACGGACCGCGCGACCTCGTCGACTTCATCCCCCTCAATCTGGCCATCGGCGCGGTCTTGCGCCGGCTTCGGCCGGAGGACGGATTCCAATACGTTCTGCGTCAGGAGGATCGATGCGTGCAGGTCGTGCCCACGGGACTGACCCGGGCCACCGTCGGAGCCATCCACCGCAACGACGGACTGAGGGCCTTCGGTCCTTCCCTCGACGGTCCTTGCGGCGCCGCGGAAATCCTCCGGCCGGATGCGGCAGGCGGCATCGAGCTGCCGGAAGAGTTCCTCCGGCACGTCGCGAGCAAAGAGCATGGCATCGTCCTGCTCGAGGGCGCCCGGCCCTCCGTCCGGCCGCTGAGGCTCGAGATCCGGAAGGACGCGCAGGTCATCGTCACGCTGGAGCTTCCGCTCGCGATCGGTCCGGTCGAAAGCATGTACCGCCACGTCGACCTGACCGGCCTCGCCCGGACCTTCGCCGGCAAGCCGCTCGCGGCCAAGACGCCGCGGCGGCCGACGGCCACCGGCGAGCCGGCCGGGCTACCGGACGCGGAGACCGCCGCACGCTGGGTCGTGATGCTCCACGGCTACAACGTCACCGCGCAGGCCGCCCGCGGCTGGCATGCGGAGACGTTCAAACGGCTCCACGCCCTCGGCAGCCATGCGCGCTTCGTCGGCGTGACCTGGGACGGCGACACCGGCCTGGATTATCATCAGGCCGTCTTCCAGGCCTTCCAGGCGGGCGACGGGCTCCCCGGCGCCCTCCGCTTCGTCGAGGAGGCGCGGACGACCTTGATCGCGCATAGCCTCGGCAACGTCGTGGCCTGCCAGGGCGTGCAGGCGGGCTTCACGCCGGCGCACCTCACGTTGCTCAACGCCGCCTTGCCGCTCGAGGCGATCGCCGGGGAAGCGGTCACCCGGGCCTATGCGGCTGACATGACCGAAGCCTCGTGGCGGGCTTACCCCCGTCGGCTGTTCGCGTCCGACTGGTGGAGACTGCATGCGCCCGGCCGGCTCCGCCACGGCTTCGCCTGGTCGAATTGCTTCTCCCGCGTCCGTCATCTCGGTGACGTCGTCAACTGCTTCTCCGCCGGCGAAGACGTGACCAACTGCCCGCCGGCGATGACGTCCGCCTCCGTCCTGGCCACGCTCTGGGCGGGACGCTCGGTCGACTACGGAGTGTGGAAGACGCAGGAGCTGCTCAAGGGCGTGGGCTGGACGCGGTCGCTCGGGGCCTTGCCGATGGAGCGCTCGCAGGGCGGCTGGGGCTTCAACCCGGCCTGGCGCGGCCGCTTCGTGCCGAGCGGACCAGAAAGACTGCTCGGCGGTCGCTTCGAACTTCTCCCGCCGGAGGTGGCGGCGCGGATCACCGACCCGCAGCTGCGCACCTATCCGTTCTTCCGACCCTTCGAACAACGCTGGCTCCACGTGCCCTTCATCGCGCCGCATTCGCCGCTGAACGACTTCGCCCGATTCCGTTACGACCTGCTCGCCCGAGGCCTGCCGGCGCTGAGCCCCGCGGCCGGCTCGACGCCTTTCCCCGTCCTCGGCGGGCGATCCTCCGTCGTGAACTACGACCTCGAGGACCAAGGTCGTCGGGTGGGCGGGAACTGGCCGGCCGAGGGGCATGGTTCGCCGCTGACACGTGACCGCTGGCTGCACAGCGATTTCAAGAACGTCGCCCTCCCCTTCGTCTACCCGCTTTTCCAGACGATGATCAACCGGGGGTCCCTGCGATGAAGCCTCTGCTGGTCGGCCTTCTCGCGATGACGTTGACCGGACTGGCGGGCGATAGAACGATCATCATCCACGACGAAGAAGGACGCGGCCTCGCCGGAGCGGAGGTCGAAGCCATCCTGACCCCGCCCGAAGACCCTCGTCTCGCGAGCGTGGCCGTCCGGAGGGGGGCGACCGACGCGGAGGGCCGCTTCCGCTTCTCGGCCGATGACACACTGATCCTGACCCGCGTCAGGGCCGGGCACGCCGGATTTTTTCCCGCGGATGCGGATCATCGCCACGGGCTCGGGCGTGCGGGCCAACCTACGGAGCTGACGCTGACCTTGCCGCGCCAGGTGGCAGGGGTGCCGCTCCACTACCGTGAAGTCCGCCTCGCGGGACTACCCTCCGGCAAGCGGATCGGCTTCGACGCGGAAGCCGCCGATGCCGTGGGGCCATGGGGCAAAGGACGGGTGACTGATTTCGAAATCGTGATCGAGAGCCGACAGGTCGGCTGGACGGAATCACCGGAATCCCTGGCCGGGCTCCGTCGATCGGCCGAAGGCAGACGAATGGACGACCAGGAATGGGCCGAGACCTACGGACACTTCCGTGGTAGCCTGCGCGTGACATTCCCGCGGAGAGGCGACGGCCTCCGTGAATCGCCCGCCTTCTGGCCCTACTGTCGGCTGAAGATGCCGGCCGCGGCACCGGAAGAGGGTTATCGCCCAGAGATGACGTTGGCGTTCGACACGCAGCCTGGAGCGGAGTCGGCGGCGAACTTCACCGGCACCTATCTCCGTCTCCGCACGCAGCTCGGCGGCGACGGAAAGATCCTCACCGCGCACTACGCCAAGATCCACGGGCGCATTGATGTCGGACCCGGGCGGGCAGCGTTCCGGTTTTATTATAATCCGCGGGCCGGCGATCGGCGTCTGGCCTTCGCGCCGGGACGCAATCTGCTCCGCCCTTCTGGTCCGGGCGAATCCGCTGAGGCCTTCGAGACCCAGCAGCCTTGAGGCAACTAGGTCAGCACGCAGTGCTGACCCTACCGGGAGCTAGGGGGTGGATTGCTGATGCGTTGTCCAGGCATCTGGTAGGGCGTCGTGGTAGGGCTGACCACCCTTGGTCAGCCATTCACCGCGGTTGAGCGAGGGCGCTCAACCCTACCTGAGGCAACTAGGTCAGCACGCAGTGCTGACCCTACCGTTTACTTCGCCTGGGCTTCCGCTTTCACCTTCCGGCGACGGCGGATGGCCGCGGCGGCGAGGGCCAGGGCGCCGAGGCCGAAGCCGTAGGTGGAAGGCTCGGGCACGGCGGTGATCTGGAAGTAGGTGTCGCCCCCGAATTCATAGGAGGTGATCGACCAGAGGCTGGAAATGCTCGAACCGCCGTTGGTGTACTCGAACTGGGTCAGGTCGAATGCGAAGACGTCGGTGATGTCGTTGGTGCCGTAAATGACGGTCCCATCGACGCGCATGAAGTCGAACGTGCGGGGGAGGATGCCCGGGGTGCCCGGCTTGTCGAAACCATCCGGGGCGCCCAAGGCCGTACCGTCGCCCGTCCTGCCGTCTTCGTTGCCGAGCAAGGAGACCACCTTGATGACGACTCGGTTGCTGGAATAGTCCGCGGTGAGGTTGAGGTCTCCGGTGATGCGGATCTTGTCGAAGCCGGCGCTGGGATCCAAGGCGTCCTGGACCTGCCAGTTGATGATGAAACCGGCCGCAGCGGTGAGGCTGTCCAAGGTGATGGTGCCGGGGGAGTTGCCGGGCGAGAGAACCGACCCGGAAGTCGTGACGACGTCACCCACCGTACCGGCGCCACCCAGCACAGCGCCCGAGCTCAGCGCGACGTTGCCCAACGCGCCGTTGACGGAAAGCGTACCAGACGACACCGCGACGTTGAGCGACGGGGCGGAGGCGGAGACGTTGAGCGTGCCGGAACCCTGCTTCTGGAGCGAAGCGCCCGAACCCATGACCGGAGCCGTGGCGAACGTCACGTTATTGTTGCCGAGGTCCAGCTTGGCCGTGGCGTTGGCCGCGACGCGCAGGTTGGCCGAAAGGTCGTTGGAGTTGCTCCCCACCCAGCGCAGCGTCGTGTTATTGCCTACGTTGAGGACCGCATCGGCCGGCAGGGCGGCGGACTCGAGGCCGAGGGTGGCACCCGGGGCCGCGTCGATACGCACGTCGTTCTTGAAACGATTGGCCGGACCACCGATCACCCACGTACCGGCGCCGTTGATGGCGAGGTCGGCCAGGGCGACGCTGCCTTCGGCCAGGCTGGCCGCGAAGCGGTTGGTGGTGCCGGGGTTGGTCGCCGTGAGCGTGAGCGCAGGGGCATCCCCGGTGGTGGCGATGACGGCGGCCGAAGTGAATTCCAGGTTGCCCGTGCCCGTCGCGGAGATGCCGGCGGAACCGCCGATGGTGAAACTGCGCGTCGTGACGGCGGCAGTGCCGCCGTTGAACTCAAGCGTGGAGCCGGCGCCGAGGACAAGCTTCGTGGGATCGGAAAGGCTGGTGATGCCGAGCGGGCTGGCGGTGGTGCCGTCACCGAAGTCGGCGATGGCGATGGTGCCGCCGCCCGTGACCGAGGTCGCTCCGGTGAAGGTGTTATCCCCGGTGAGCTCCAGTCGGCCCGCGTCCGTCTTCGTCAGCGTGACGCCGACGCCCTCGAGCACGACGTCGAGGACGCCGACCTTAGGCGCGTCCGCCACGGACAGCGAGCCTCCGGTCAGGGTGGCTCCGGCCACGAGGTTAATCGTATTGGTGAAGCCGAGCACTCCGTTCAGGTCCAAAGTGGCGCCGGAGGCGACAGAGACCGCCGCGGAGCCCAAGGCATTCGCGTTCCCGATCTGGAGGGTGCCGGCCGAGATCGTCGTGCCTCCGGAATAGGTGTTGGCGACGGAGAGCAACAACGTACCCAACCCTTCCTTCGTGAGGGCGCCCGTTCCGAGGGAGAGGCCGGCGGTGCCGATGGTGATGTTACCGGCGCCGCCCAGCGTGAGGCTACGGTTAGTGCCGCTGATTCCACCGGTCAGCGTCAGGAGGCCGGCGTCCGCGTGGATGCGCGAGTCCGTCGCGAGGGTGATGGCGCCGCCGAAAGAATTGCTGCCGGTGAAGCTGCGCAGGGCGCCCGCGGCGGAGATGCCGGTGCCGTTGAGGGTCAGCGCCTCCGAAGCGATGGCGATACCTCCCTGCAGGCGGAGCTCAGCGCCGGCAGTCACGGAGGTCGCTCCGGCCGAAGTGCCGAGCGCCGAGGAGTGAGCCGCCGTCAGCACGCCGGCCGAGACCGTGGTTGCGCCCGTAAAGGCGTTGGCGGTATCGAGCAGCAGGACGCCGGCCGTGGTCTTGGTCAGGGCGCCGCCGCCGTTGATCTCAGCGACGTTACGCAAGGTGCCCGCCTGGGCGTTGAAAGTGATGAGTGCGGCGGAGGCCCCGATGTTGCCGCTGGTCAGGTCCAAGGTGCCGCCATCGAGGGTCACGGTGTTCGTCTCGGTGCCGAGACCGTTCGTGTATTGGATGTTGCCACCGACAGTGAGCGAGCCGGTGCCCGTGATGTTGATGGTCGCGGTGGCCGCGTTGCTCGCCCTCAGGGTGGTCGCGCCCATGGTCAGGTTGTTGGTGACGCTGACAGAGCCTGCACTAATGTTCAAAGTAGAGGTGGCGGTGTTCGCGGTGACGGTGGTCGCGGCCGAAGAATTGGCTCCCATCGTCAGCGAGCCGATCGTGGTCGTTCCGCCCGTGACGTTGGCCGTCGCGGTGGTGTCGCTGTTTCCGGAACTGAGGGCGGTGGTGTTCGTGATGGCCAGCGTCCCCATCGTCATCGTCGTGATGGTGTTGGTCCCGCTACCGCTGATATTGAGCGTCGAGGTCGCATCACCCGTTCCGGACGCCGTGTTCAATGTCACGTTGTTCGTGCTCATCGTCACCGTGCCGATGGTGACGGTGCCGCCGCCCAGGTTGACCGTCCCCGTCACACTGCCTGAGGTGCCCGTGGTTCCGGTCCGGGCGGCGATGTTAACGGTGGTCGCATCGAGCGTACCGGTGTCGAAGGAGAAGTTTCCTGTGCCCGAGGCTGCGACGAGGCCGCTGCGCCCGCCCACCGCCAAGGTGCTGAGGAAGAGATCGGCCTCATGGCCTGTGAAATCCACTGTCCCCACCAAGTTGGTGCCGGTGCCGCTGCCTCCATTCTGGACGTTCATCGCAGCCCTTCCGCTGCCGTTGAGGGCGCGAATATTGACCGAACCCGTCGAGGTGTTGAAGTCGAGGGTACCCGACGAACGTTCAACGCCGCCGCCGATGCTGATCGTATTGGCGTTCAGTATGTTTGTACCGCTACCGAGCTTGATGCGCTGGACGGCGAGGCTCGTCACAGTGTCGGAGGTGATGGTGGTGGCGATGATGGTGCTGTCTGCCGCCAGAATCACGGTCGAACCCCTGTCGGCAGCTCCGCCTCCGGAACTATTGGTAAGGTCCCCGACGCGGAAAGTGCCCGTTCCGAGATTCGCGTAAAAGGTCCCAAGGCCGCTCATATCCAAGGTCGCGGCGTTATTTCTTGCATCCGTGGTGCTACCACCAAGTTGGAAGCCTTGGTTGGTCGGAGCGCCGACGTCGCCGACCCGGAAGGCGCCGGCGCCCGAGATGGTGAGCCTAGTCGTGGTATTGGCCGCCGAGTTGAAGCCGATGGTGAAGGTACCGCCGACGCGCAGGGACTCTCCTGCGCCGATGGTGATGGTATTAGGCGTGGTGTTGCTCGTCTGGACCAGCATCGCTCCGCCGAAGCGGGCGCTGGCGCCGTTGAGCTCAAGGGAGAAGGAGTCCGTGCTGCCGGCGGACGCTCCGAGGTTGAGCACATTGGTGCTGCTGGTGAGGATCTGGTCCGCGGTATAGATGAGCGTGCCTCGGCTGAGCGTGGTGGCTCCGCCATAGGTGTTCAGACCGCCCAAGGTCAGCGTACCCGCGCCGGCTTTGTTGAGATTGAAAGTGCCTGCTCCGTCATCGATGGCACCGTTCACCGTCAGGCTGCCTCCCGTGACCGTGATCGGCGTCGTGGCCGCCAAGGTCACCGCACCGGCGCCCATCACGAGGTCGTTGGTGCCGGTGAAGGTGAAGCCGCCGTTCCAGACCTGAGAGACATTGCCGCCGAGGGTCAGGGCGCCGCCGGAAGTATTGTCGAGGGTGCCGCCATTGAGGGTCAACGTGCCGGCGCCTAGGGCGTTGGCATGGCCGATGTTCAAGGTGCCGGCGGTGAGGGTGACGCCTCCGCCGAAAGTATTGTTTCCATTCAGCGTGAGCGCTCCCGCGCCGACCTTGGTCAGCCCGAAAGTGGCGGCGCCGTCGCCGATGGCCCCGCCGACGGTGAGGGCGTTGCCGGCGGTGAGCGTCACGTTGTCGCCGAGGGTCACGGCCCCTGCGCCCAAGTTCAGCGTGTTCGTGCCCGTGAAGGTGAAATCTCCATTCCAGTTCTGGACATTGTCACCCGCGTTGACGATCGCGGACGCGCCGGTGTCGAGGGTGGTGAGAGCGCCGATGCTGAAGGTGCCGGTGCCGAGGGCGTTATTGTGGCCTAGCACCAGGGTGCCAGCGGTGAAATTGATGCCGCCGTCGCCGGTATTATTCCCGCTGAGCGTCAGGGGGCCAGCACCGGTCTTGTTGATCAGGTGATTGATGGCCAACGCACCGCTCACGACCAACGAAGAACCATTGGCGCCTCCTCCGACGACCTCCCAAGTCTGAGTGGCCCCGGTCGCGACCGGAGCACTGATGGTAATGGCACCGGCGTTGGTGGCCACGGAGATACCGTTGTTGGAAGATACCGGGGAGAGGGTCAGCGTCCCGCCAGTGCCTTGGCTGATCGTGATGGCCGTGACGCCGGAAGGGTTGGCCGTGAACTTCAGGCTGTCGGCGGTGACGCTGCCATCCAAGGTGATTGCGAAGGTCGGTCCGGTGGCCCCCGAAGAGCTGAAGACCAAGGTGTCGGTGGCGAGCGGCAGCGCGCCGAGGTCGGTCGTTCCGGCGAGATCGCTGGCCCAGTTCGTGTCGGCGGCGTTGTTCGAGCTCCAAGATCCTCCGACATCGCCCTTCCAGTAGACGAGGTTCAGCAGCGTGGTGGTGAGACGCAGGGTCTGGCCGTCGTTCGCGGTGGTGAAATTGTAATTCAGCCCCGAAGGCGCGATGCCGAGGACATAGTCGGCGGCGTTCAGCGTGCCGGCAGACACGGACAGCAGGTCGTAGGTGCCCACGGAAACACCAGCCAGGGCGTTGAAATTCAGGGAGGCCGTGGAGGCGATGGCAACAGAGCCGGTGAGGCTGAGTGCGTCATTGACGCCGGTAGCTCCGAGGTCGAAACCGAGGGAGCTGCCGCTGGCCAAGGTGAGTCCGCCGATGGCCATGGTCGTGGCGGCGCCATCATAAAGATTCAGGGTGGCGCCCTCGGCGAGGACGACACTGCCGACGCCGTTTGCGGCCAAGCCGGCGTTAAGGACGCCGGAGCTGACGGTGAGATTACCGCCGCTGAGGTTGACGGTGGCGCCAACGGTCAAAGTACCGAGTCCGGTCTTGGTCAGGTTGGCCGAAGAAGAAGCAGTGACGCCTCCGGGCAAGGTCAGGATGCCGAACGCATCATCGACATGGATGGTGCCACCGCTGGCGCCGACCGACACGACCTGATTGGCGACCAGGCTGACGGCGGTGGCCGGCGTGAAGCTGAGCACGCCGCCGTCGAGGGTTATCGTATTGGTCGCGGAACCGTTGCCGAGATCGTCGGCGGAGGAGAAAGCCAAGGTGCCGCCCGTGATGCTCGTGATGCCGGCATACGTGTTGGCGCCGGAAAGAACGACGACGCCGTTGCCCGTCTTGGAGAAGCCGGCGGAACCATTGGCGAGGAGATTGGCGGAGACCGTCGCCGTACCGGTGGCGAGGCTCGCGGCGTAGGAAGTTCCCGTCAGGCTGCCGTTGGAGATGGTGGAAGCTCCGGTGATGCTGACGGCGCCGACGGCCTGGGAAGTCGCTCCGAGGTCCAGGGTGCCACCGCTCAACAGCAGGCCGGCTCCCGATCCCAAGGTGCCCGCGCCAGTGATGGCGAGGGTCCCGGCGGCGACCTCCGTGGTGCCGGTGTAAGTATTCGCGACGGACAGCGTCGTCGTGCTGGCGCCCTGGAATTTGACCCCGCCGCCGATGTTGCCGGCATTCAGCGTTGCCGAGGCGGTGGCGGCGGTGCCGGTCGTGCCGCCGGACAAGGTCACCGTGGGAGCGGAGGTATAATTCGTGCCTGGGTTCGTGATCACGACGGTGATCGAGCCATCCCCGTTGAGTACGGCGACAGCCGTGGCGTCCCCGTTGCCGCCGCCGCCGCTGAGCCTGACGAGAGGCGCCGTGAAGTAGCCGGCGGCGTCGGTGACCTGGATGGAAGCCACCCCATTGCCGGCGGGAGCGATCAGAGGTTCCGCGAGGGTGATGGCGAAACCATTGTTGTCGATCGTGCCGCCGCCCGCATGGACCGTAGCGGAAGTGAGGTTAGCGTTCAGGAAGGTCGTGCTCGCCGCCCCCGCCTTAAGGACGCCGCCATTCATGTTGAACTGGGCGAAGGTCGATGAGGCGAGGCTGGAGACGGAGCCGGCCGTCAGGGTGCCGCCCAAGAGGTTGATGATGCCCTGACTGGTGGTCGTGGACGCGACCGCGTTGAAAGTCCTAATACCCGCGTCGAACGTACCGCCCTTGTTCGCACCGCCCAGATCAGCGCCGAGATTGACCTCGAATCTTCCTCCGCCAAAGGCCCCGATTCCGGTAGCTCCGCTTATGCTTGCGATGTCGAGGGAGCCGCCCGCGATGGTGACGACGCCTGTGTTGGTCGGGCTGGTTCGTCCGCCGATGAAATAAGTCGTCAGCCTCAGCGAGCCCCCGTTCAGGACGGAAACCAAACCTGAGTTATTGGTGCCCGTAATACCAGCGGGCTGCAAGCGGGGGGCCTGGAAAGTGCCGCCCGCGATGGTCACCGAGCCGAAGGCGTTGCCTCCGGTGCCGACGTTGATGGTGTCTCCGTCGGCCTGCCCGAGGACGGTCGTACCTCCT
>JBEEPO010000022.1:0-25017 GCA_041191065.1 Verrucomicrobiota bacterium
AAAGGCCCTGTTTTGCTTAAAATTAGGCATTAATTACCCAGCCCTAGCCCTAGCCCTCTTCGGCCCTGTTTTACCTCCACTTATTCACACTTGCCCCCGCAAGCCGGCCACCTTTTCTAACCCATTCCCTGCAGGCTCGACCTGCCCCCTACGACCATGCCCAAAAAGAACGCCGCCCAGAAGTCCACCGCCTCCGCCCCCTCGGCCGTCTCGGCCAAGACCGGCGTCAAGATGCGCGGTTGCGACGTCATGGTCCGCTGCCTCGAGAACCTCGGCGTCGACACGATCTTCGCTTACCCGGGCGGCGCTTCCATGGAGCTCCACCAGGGCCTCACCCGCTCCAAGAAGATCCGCACCATCCTGCCCCGCCACGAACAGGGCGGCGCCTTCATGGCGCACGGCTACGCGCGCGCGACCGGCAAGCCCGGCGTGTGCATGGCGACCTCCGGTCCTGGCGCGACGAACCTCGTCACCGCGATCGCCGACGCGCACATGGACAGCATCCCGCTGATCTGCATCACCGGCCAGGTCTACCAGCAGTTCATCGGCCGCGCCGCCTTCCAGGAGACCGACTTCTACGGCATGACCCTGCCGATCGTGAAGCACTCCTTCCTCGTCCTCGATTACAACGAGCTACCGAGCATCATGTACAAGGCCTTCAAGATCGCCACGACCGGCCGTCCGGGCCCCGTGGTCATCGACATCCCGAAGGACATCCAGCAGCACGAGTGGGTCCCGGTCTTCCCGAAGAATCCTGACGACGTCTCCATCCCCGGCCTGCCGACGCCTCCCAAGTGCGCCGACGCCGAACTCGAGCAGGTCCTGCGCCTGATCGAGAAGTCCAAGCAGCCCGCGATCTACATCGGCGGCGGCATCCTTTCCGGCGACGCCCACAAGGAGCTGCGCGCCTTCGCCGAAGCCACCGGCATCCCCGTCGCGTCCACGCTGATGGGCCTCGGCGCCTTCCCCTGCGACCATCCGCAGTCCCTCTACTGGTACGGCATGCACGGCACCGTCGCCGGCAACTGGGCCGTCTGCAAGAGCGACCTCCTCATCACGATGGGCGCCCGCTTCGACGACCGCATCACCGGCGCCGTCGAGAAGTTCGCCCCGGACGCCACGATCGTCCACATCGACATCGACCGCTCCGAGCACCAGAAGAACAAGTTCGCGCACTACCCGATCCACTCGGACATCAAGCACGCGCTCGCCCGCCTCACCGCGCTCGCCAAGAAGGGCTTCAAGAAGCCCGACCTGAAGAAGTGGTATGAGACCATCAACGGCTGGAAGAAGGAGCACCCGTATCCGTTCAGCTACGAACGCAAGACCAAGCACATCCTCCCGCAGGAAGCCATCGAAGTCCTCTTCGAAGAGACCAAGGGCAAGGCCATCGTCTCCACCGGCGTCGGCCAGCACCAGATGTGGGCCCCGCAGTACTACCGCTTCAACGAACCGCGCCGCTTCATCAGCTCGCTCGGCGCGGGCACGATGGGCTTCGGCCTCCCGGCCGCCATCGGCGCCAAGGTCGCCCACCCCGAAGCCCATGTCATCGACATCGACGGCGACGGTTCCTTCCTGATGAACATCCAGGAGCTCGCGTGCATGAAGATCGAGAAGATCAACGCGAAGATCCTCATCCTCAACAACCAGCACCTAGGCATGGTGGTGCAGTGGGAAGACCGCTTCTACGCCGGTTCCCGCGGCCACACGATCCTCGGCGACGCCAACAACATCGGCTCCCCCGACAACCCGGGCGGACTCTATCCGGACTTCGTCAAGATCGCCAACGGCTTCGGCATCAAGGCCCGACAGGTGATGAAGCGGGAAGACCTCCGTGCCGCCATGCGCGAGATGCTCGATCACGACGGACCTTACCTCCTCGACGTCATCGTGCCCTACACCGAGCACGTGCTGCCCTTCATCCCGCAGAAGAAGTCGGCGATGGAGATCCTGACGAAGTGATCGCAGCGATTACTTCGAGGGGACATGTGGGCAAGGGGACACGTGGACAAGGGGAAATAAGTGACCAGGGGCGCGAAAGCGCCCCTGGTGCTTTTGGATTTGGTCTTAGCGGTTGGCGGTTGGGCCAATGCATGAGGTAGGGATGCGATGACATCGCATCCGCGCATTCATTCTCGGTGCCAGGTGGCGGCCACCGGGGCATCAGCCATTCGGGAGCCGGCGATTTAGCCTTCAGCCGTCGGCTATCGGGAGTCGGGTGCCAGCAGCCAAGATCCGATCAGACCGCAAGATGGGCGTCGAACGGATGCGATGTCATCGCATCCCTACCTGGAGGCATCAAATCAACCCCTTGCCCACGTGTCCCCTCGTCGCGACTCCGTCGCAAGGCTCAGTGCCCCGCCAACCAGCGTTCGGCTTCGATGGCGGCGCGGCAGCCCATGCCGGCGGCGGTGATGGCCTGGCGATAGACGTGGTCGGAGCAGTCACCCGCGACGAAGACGCCGGGGATATTGGTGCTGACGGTGTTAGGTCCGGCGATGAAGTAACCGCCTTCGTCGACCGCGAGGGCCGGCGTGAAGGCCTGCGAATTGGGCACGTGGCCGATGGCCACGAAGACGCACTTCACGGCGAGGTCGCGGGCGGCGCCGGACTTCTCGATGACGCGGAGGGTATGGACCTTCTCGTCGCCGAGGATCTCCTTCGGGGTGACGTTGAGGACGAGCTCGATCTTCGCGTGGGCCTTGACGCGCTGGACCATGATGTCGGAGGCGCGGAAGGTGTCGCGGCGGTGCACGAGGTAGACCTTGGAGGCGAAGCGGGTGAGGAAGAGGGCTTCTTCGCAGGCGGAGTCGCCGCCGCCGACGACGGCGACCGGGACGTCGCGATAGAAGGCGCCGTCGCAGGTCGCGCAGGTGGTCACGCCGTTGCCGCCGTAGTAATGCTTCTCGCCGGGGATGCCGAGGAGGCGGGGCGAGGCGCCCGTGGCGATGATCACGGCCTTGGCCTCGTAGGTGGCTTCGGCGCCCTTGAGCTTCTTGACCGGGCCGGAGAAATCGACCGAGTCGATGCGGTCCCAGGCGAACTTGGCGCCGAAGCGCTCGGCCTGGCCCTTCATGTTCGTGATGAGCTCGTTGCCGTCGACGCCGTGGACGAAGCCGGGGAAATTCTCGACCTCGGAGGTCGTGGTCAGCTGGCCGCCGGGCTGGCCGCCTTCGAGGACGAGGGGAGTGAGGCCCGCGCGGGCGGCGTAGATCGCGGCGGTGAGGCCGGCGCAACCGGTGCCGAGGATAAGGACGTTTTCAGCCATGGGTATGTCCCATCTTGACGGCGGGAGGATGGCCGCAAGGCCGAAAACCCGATGTGAACAACCCGAGTCAAGGCTTGCCCCGGGGGGCGGGGTCGGAGTTTGCTACCTCTCGCTCCCGGACCCATGTTTCTCAGCATCCTCAAGCTCTTCGCCGGCAGCCACCACCGGAGGTTCCTCCGCAAGTGCGCTCCCCTCGTCAAGCGGATCAACGCCCTCGAAATCGAGTACCAGAAACTGTCCGACGACGCCCTCCGCGCCAAGACCGCCGAATTCAAGGCCCGTCACGCCCAAGGCGAGTCCCTCGACGCCCTCCTCCCCGAGGCTTTCGCCGTCGTCAAGAACGCCGCCCGCCGCCTCTGCGGCACCAAGGCCGTCGTCTGCGAGCATGAGCAGACCTGGGAGATGGTCCATTTCGACGTCCAGCTCATCGGCGGCATCGCCCTCCATCAGAACAAGATCGCCGAAATGGCGACCGGCGAAGGCAAGACCCTCGTCGCCACCCTGCCCCTCTACCTCAACGCGCTGACCGGCCGGAACTGCCAGCTCGTCACCGTCAACGACTACCTCGCCCGCCGCGATTCCGAGTGGATGGGCCACCTGTACCGCTGGCTCGGCCTCACCGTCGGCTGCATCCAGAACCAGATGCCCAGCGAGGACCGCAAGGCCGCCTACGGCTGCGACATCACCTACGGGACCGCCTCCGAGTTCGGCTTCGACTACCTGCGCGACAACGGCATGGCCCTCTCGCCGGACGAGCAGGTCCAGCGCGACCACTACTTCTGCATCGTCGACGAGATCGACTCCATCCTCGTCGACGAAGCCCGCACCCCGCTGATCATCTCCGGCCCCGTCGCCGAAGAACGCGAGCCGGCCTTCCCGCGGCTCCGCCAGCCGGTCGCCGGCCTGGTCGAACTCCAGATCCGCCTCGTCACCCGCCTGATGAACGAAGTCCGCGACGAACTCGAGAAGCTCGGCGAGGACAAGGAGCCGTCCGCCGACGCCCTCGACAAGCTCTGGCTCGCCGCCCACGGCATGCCGCGCAACCGCGTCTTCCTGCGCCTGATGGAGAACGGCAAGTGGCGCAAGTTCCTCGAGAAGCACGAAGGCGTGCTCGCCTCCGAGATCGAGAAGGACCGCCGCTTCCACCTCAAGGAGCGCCTGTACTTCTCCGTCAGCGAACGCCAGCACGAGTCCGACCTCACCCAGCTCGGCCGCGACACCCTCCGCCCCGGCGAGCCCGACGCGTTCGTGCTCCCCGACCTCCCGACCCGCTACGTCGAGCTCGACCGCGACGAGTCGCTCACGCCGGAGCGCCGCGCCGAACTCCGCGCCGAGGCCGAGGCCGCCTACGCGCTGGTCTCGGAGGACATCCACGCGATCGGCCAGCTCCTCAAGGCCTACACCCTCTACGAGAAGGACAAGCAGTACGTCGTCCACGAGGGCAAGGTGAAGATCGTCGACGAGAACACCGGCCGCATCATGGAAGGCCGCCGCTGGTCCGACGGCCTGCACCAGGCCGTCGAGGCCAAGGAAGGCGTCGCGCTCGAGAAGGAGAACAAGACCTACGCGACGGTCACCATCCAGAACTACTTCCGCATGTACCAGAAGCTCGCGGGCATGACCGGCACCGCCGAGACCGAGGCTTCCGAGTTCCATGACATCTACCGCCTGACGGTCGTCGCCATCCCGACGCACCGCCCGTGCATCCGCGTCGACGACAACGACATCGTCTTCAAGACCCGCAAGGAGAAGTACCAGTTCGCCATCAAGGAGATCGCCGAAGCCCACAAGCGCGGCCAGCCCGTGCTCGTCGGCACCGCCTCCGTCGAGGCCTCCGAGACCCTCGGCCGCATGCTCGCGATGGCCAAGGTGCCCCACAAGATCCTCAACGCCAAGCACCACGAATCCGAGGCCGACATCATCTCGCTGGCCGGCCAGCACGGCGCGGTGACCATCGCCACCAACATGGCCGGCCGCGGCACCGACATCAAGCTGGGCGAGGGCGTCCGCGAGCTCGGCGGCCTCTACGTCCTCGCGACCGAGCGCCACGAATCCCGCCGCGTCGACCGCCAGCTGCGCGGCCGCTGCTCGCGCCAGGGCGACCCCGGCCGTTCCCGCTTCCTGGTCTCCCTCGAGGACGACCTGATGCGCCTGTTCTCGAACGCGGGCATCATCTCCTCGCTGCTCGAGAAGTCCTTCAAGGAAGGGGAGCCGCTGGAGCACCCTCTCCTCAACCGTTCCATCGGCACCGCGCAGAAGCGCGTCGAAGGCCAGAACTACTCCATGCGCAAGCGCCTGCTGCAGTACGACGACGTGCTGAACCAGCAGCGCCAGATCGTCTACGGCCTGCGCAACCGCGCCCTCAAGGCCGCCGACAGCCGCGCGACGATCCTGGACATCGTCGAGGAGGAGATCGACGAACGCCTCGCGATGGTCTTCCCCGACCCCTCCGCCGAAGCCGACCGCCGCGCCGCCGAAGAATTCGTCTACTGGTACGTGACCACGTTCCACATGCGTCTCGACCTGGAGGACATCCTCGCGCGCACGAAGTCGCAGGTGCTCCTGATGGCCACCGACCGCGTCCGCGCCCTGCAGGCCGGCCGCGAGCAGCACGAATCGCCGGAGATCCTCCAGTACCTCGAACGCAGCGTGCTCCTGCGCGCGATCGACCGCAACTGGCAGAACCATCTCACCGAGATGGAAGACCTCCGCCGCGGCGTCGGCCTGCGCACCTACGCGCAGAAGGACCCGCTCAACGAGTACAAGGCCGAAGCCTTCAAGGCCTTCGAACGCCTGATGCGGCAGCTGCGCACCGACGCCTGCGCCGGCCTCTTCCGCACGGCGACCTCGATGGAGGCCCTCGAAGCCCTGATGCGCCGCGCGCAGGGCCAGGCCAAGGCCGTCGGACCCGCCGAACCCGGCACGGGCGCGACGACCGAGACCACGCCCGCCGTCGCCCCGAAGCCGGAGCCTTTCCGCCGCCAATCCCCGAAGATCGGCCGCAACGCCGTCGTCCGCATCCGCAAAGGCCCTGAGACGCAGGACATCAAGTGGAAGAAGGCCGAGGCGCTCGTCCGCGACGAGGGCTGGGAAGTCGTCGAAGTCCTCTCGGAATGACCGGAACGGACGCGAGCAGCCCGGGATCCGGCCGGCTCGCCTGGCTCGGGACGTCGCTGACGGCACTCCTGCTCTTCCTTTCGTTCGGCCCGCTCGGCCATCCCTTCTGGGCGTTCATCGCGCTCGTGCCCGCCGCGGTGGCCGCCGCCTTCCGCCCGGAGTGGCGTGACTGGCGTCGCGCCGGCTTCGCGATGAGCTGGTTGCTTTGGGTCGCCCTGCTCGTCTGGCTGCGTCACGTCTACCCGCCGCTCGGCTGGCTGGGCCTGGTGCTCCTCACCGCCTACTGCGCGCTCTACCTCTTCGGCTGGCTGGTGCTGCTCCGCTGGATCTTCCCGGCCTGCGCCGGCGCCGGCCTGCCCGCGCGCCTGCTCGCGATCGCCGGCCTCGCGGGCGCGTGGGGACTGCTCGAGTGGACTCGCGCCACGGCCCTGTCCGGCTTCGGCTGGCTGCCGCTCGCGGCTTCGCAGACGGGCAATCCCGTGATGCTCAGCCTCTGCGCGTGGGTCGGCCCGACCGGCCTCTCCGTCGCGCTGGTGCTGTTCAACCTCGGCTTCGCGCGCTGGATCGTCCGGCTCATCGAATCGTACCGCGAAGACGCGCGCCTCGCGCCCGTCGGCCCCGCGGGCTGGCTGCGGCGGCTCACGCCCGAACTCTACGTCGGGCTGCTGCCCGTCGCCGGCGGCTTCGTCGCCCTGCTCGCCGCCAACGCCGCCAAGGCCACGCTCCCGCATGAGACGATCGCGCCCGCGGTCGTGCAGACCGACTTCGACCCCAACGCCAAATGGGACGCCGCGCGCCTGCAGGAACACCTGCGCCTCACGGAGGCGATGACCATCGACGTCGCCGGCGGGCGCCAGGCGGACTTCGTGCTCTGGCCGGAAGCGGCCCTGCCGCTGACGCTGGAAAGCGAAGCCTACGTCGACCGCCTCAAGGCCCTCTCCGCGGTCACCGACACCCCGCTCGTGATCGGCGCCATCGACCGACGCGGGGCCGGTTACGGGAACGCCGTCGCGGTGGTGACGTCCGAGGGCGTGCGCAAGCCCGCCTACGCGAAGCGCCATCTCGTGCCCTTCGGCGAATACGTGCCCTTCGCCGACTTCCTGCCCCTGCGCAAGGTCGTGCCGATCGAGACCGACTGCGTGGCCGGCACCGGCCCTGCCCTGCTGCCGTTGAGCACGCGCCAAGGCCGCACCTTCATGGCCGGCGCGCTGGTATGCTACGAGGACGTCTTCCCGGAGCTCGCCCGCGAACACGCGCTCGCCGGGGCCGACGTGCTGATCGTGGTGACCAACGACGCCTGGTATGGCCGCGAGGCCGGAGCCTACCAGCACGCGGCCCACTCCGTCCTCCTGGCCGCCGCCACGGGACTGCCCGTGGTCCGCTGCGGCAACGCGGGCTGGAGCGGGACCATCGACCCGCTCGGCCGGGCCTTCCCCGTCCTGGAGGAAGGCAGCGTGTATTTCCGGGGCGCCCGCCTGGCCACGCCGGTCCGGATTCCGCGCGACCGCCAGCCCGAGACCTTCTGGGTCCGCCAGGGCGACTGGGCCGTCGGCCTGGGCGGCCTCTGCTTCGCGTTGGCCTACCTCTGGCGTCGCCGCCGGCCGGCCTGAGCCAGAAATCCGCAGGTCCTTGTCGACCTCCCGTAGTTTCCGTCCAAATTAGGGTGACCCCGGCGCTTCCCGCGCCTCGCCGCCCACCGATGAAGCCCTTGCGCCTCCTGCTCGCCAGCCTCGGCCTCTGCCTCGCGTGTCCGCTCGCGGCGCAGGACCTGAAGAAGCCCAAGGAAGAGTTCCCCGAGAGCGGGGTCGCGACCTATCGCCTGCGCATCAAGGCCATCCCGACGCTCATGGTGCAGATCAACGGCGTCAACGTGCTGCTCGGCGTCGACACCGGCTGCCAAGGCACCGCCGTGCTCACGCCGCGCGCGGCGCAGCGTTGCGGCGTCAGCGAAGCCTTCAGCGTGCCCTCCATGGGCAACTCCGGCCGCAAGGAGTCGACCTACGGGCTCGTCGAGACCCTGCGGGCGGGCGAAGTCACCTGGCGCGACTTCCACGTGGCCATCATGCCGCTCGACGGGATGGACCTCGATGGGCTGATGGGCGCCGACCTGCTCTTCGGCCGGCCCTTCTACATGGACCTGCGGAACAAGGTCATGATCCTCGGCAAGATCCCCGACACCTCCGCCGCCCACGAGGTCCCCATCTACAGCCGCGGCGGCCACTGCGGCGTCAACATCGAGGTCGAAGGCGTCAAGGTGCCCATGATCGTCGATTCCGGCGCCTCGAAATCCTACATGAGCTCGCTGAAGTTCCGCGGCGAGACCGAGTTCCGCGGCTTCCTGCCCGTGGCCACCGTGCGCGGCACCTCGCTCACGCGCGTGCAGGTCTGCAAGATCAAGTCGCTGCGCATCGGCGGCGCCCCGCTGACGGGCGTCGAGTTCATCCGCGACGAGGAGCACAACCTGCTCGGCGACGACTTCCTGCGCGCCCATCCGATCGCGGTGGACATGGCTTCACGGCGCATGTGGCTCTTCGAGCCGCAGGTCGCCGACAAGCAGCCGGCCAAGTAAGCCTCCGGCTCAGCGCCGGCGACCGGACTTGCCGGAGCCCTTGGCGCCGCCTTCGGACTCGCCGCCTTCGGACTCGCCCGAACCCTCTTCGGCCGGCTCTTCCTCGTCATCCCAGCGGAGGTTCTTCTCCATGTCCTTGTCGACTTCCTCGACGTCGGGCAGGTCGGCGATGTCCTCGGCGGCCGCCTGGGCGCGCGCAGGCTTGTCATCGTCATCGTCGTCGCCCGGGACTTCGTGGCCCTGCGGGACGAATTCCAGGATGTCGGTGATCTCTTCGAAAGGATGGATGTCGCGGCCCTCGATCATGGCCTGGTTACGCAGCTCGCTGAGCTGTTCGTCCACGTCTTCGACGGTGAGCTTCTGCTCCAGCTTGATCGTGTCGTTGATGAGCTTCACGCGCAGGCGCATGATGTGCTCGAGGAGGTCGGCGTAGGCGCCCTTGTCGCCGTCCTTGATGTTGGGGAGGGCGAAGAGCGGCTCTTCGGAGTCGAGGATATGCTCGGCCACGCGGACGAGGCGGACCGTCTGGTCCTTGTCGATCTCCTGGGCCTGGAAAGGCACGAAGGCCGCCTCGAGGATCTCGTTGGAGAGGCCGTACTCGCGGAGAGGATCCATCATGTCGAGGATCCAGGGGAACTGGTAGGGGTCGAGGATGCCGAGGCCGTCCGGTTCGTAGTGCTTCGGGTCGGAGTTCTCCTTCACCCACCAGTTGCCTTCCTTCTCCTTGAAACGGATGGTGCACCAAAGGAGCTTTGAGGTAGTCACAGCCATGGCAGGGTGGTTTGCCCAAGTCTGGGCGGGAGTCAAGAGGGGTCGGCGACGGCGCCAAATGGCGGGCTTCTCCGCTTTCCTTCCGGCGGTTCCTCCCTTAACTCCGGGGCATGTCTTTCCTGTACGACAAGGTGATCGCCAAGGCCCTCTACAAGCTCGACCCCGAGACGGCCCACCAGGTCGGCCTGCGCGGCATGGGCCTCCTGGGCGCCTGCGCCCCCCTGCGCGCCCTCATGGAGCGTTCGCTGACCCCCAAGCGGGGGCGGCCGATCGAAGCCTTCGGCCTGAAGTTCCCCAACCATATCGGTCTCGCCGCCGGCTTCGACAAGGACGGCCTCGGCTGGCGCGGCGCGGCCGCCCTCGGCTTCGGCCACGTCGAGGTCGGCACCGTCACGCCCAAGGCCCAGCCCGGCAACGAGAAGCCCCGCGTGTTCCGTTACCCCGAGCTCAACGCCGTGGTGAACGCCTACGGGTTCCCGAACAACGGCGCTCAGGCGTTACACGACCGCCTGAGCAGGCAGCCCGGCCGCGGGAAGCGCGTCAGCCCGCTGGGCATCAACATCGGCAAGAACAAGGCCACCGCCAACGAGCAGGCCCACGAGGATTACCTCACCTGCTTCAGGCTGCTCGCCCCGCTCGCCGATTACGTCGTCGTCAACATCAGCAGCCCGAACACCACCGGCCTGCGCGCCCTCCAGGACCGCGCCCCGCTCGTGACGCTGCTCTCCACGCTCGCGCAGGAGAACCGCTCCGTCGCCGGCGGTCCGGTGCCCCTGCTCCTCAAGATCGCCCCGGACCTCAATCCGAACCAGCTGGCCGACATCGTCGGCGTCGTCGGCGAATGCGGGTTCGCCGGCATCATCGCCACGAACACCACCGTCACCCGTCCCGCCGGCACCGAACAGTGCTCGCCCGGCCGCGGCGGCCTCAGCGGCGCCCCGCTCCTCGAGCGTTCCCTGCAGGTCGTGCGCTTCCTCGCGAAGGAAGCCGACGGCCGCATCCCGATCGTCGGCTGCGGCGGCATCCTCTCCGCCAAGGACGCCGGCCGCTTCATGGACGAAGGCGCGTGCCTCGTGCAGGTCTACTCCGGCCTCGTCTTCCGCGGGCCGGAACTCGCCCGCGAGATCGCCGAAGGACTCGCCTGGCGCCAGCGAGCCTGGGCCTGATCACTTCGTCGGCGCGACGGGGATGTGCACCTCTGACTGCTTGAGGAAGAAGGGCACGAACGGGCTGTTCCAGTAGACCGCGTAAGGTTCGCCGGCGGCCTTCACGTCCGTGCGCTTCGCGAGCCAGGCCTTCAGCTCGGCCAGGGCTTCTTCGTAATTCTCCTGGCTGTACGAACCGCGGATGCCGATGGCGGCCACGCGACGCTCGGGCACCGACGACAGTTTGACCTGCGGCGTCTCCGCGAGGTCGGCGCGCTTCGCCGAGGCGTCGTCCATGTAGAACACCATCGTGCCAGGCCTGATGCCCGCCTCGACCGGCGCGGTCATCGGGATCTTGTTCGAGTCGATGTAACGGAAGAGGCGCATGAACAGCCCGTTGTCCGACGCGAAATAATCCTTCGACGACTCCGTGCGCATCCAGCGGGCCGCCGGCAAGGTCTTGAGTTCGAGGTCGCCCGGGGCGGTACGCGGGTAGGCTTCTTCCACGGCGCCGAGGTTGACGGACAGGGCCACGATGGCGAGGGCAACCCGGAGGAGCGTGCGCATGGGGACAGCCTACCGACCAGGGGCCGGGTTCCAACCCCCGAAATCGCCGACCGACCTTGCCTCCGGTGCGGGAGGGCGTTTTCTAGGGGTGATGAGTGATTCGCCGGAAAAAAGCACCTTCGCCTCCCGCCTGGGCCATAACTTCCTGACCGGCCTCTTCCTGCTCCTGCCGATCGGCCTGACGCTCTATGTGGTGTCCGTGCTGCTTAATCTCATGGGTACGTTCATCCAGCCCGCCCTCGAGGTCGGCCTGGCCTGGCTGTGGACGAACGCCAAGCAGCCCGTCCCGGACTTCACGCTGGGGCTCTACCGCCAGCTGGTGGTGGTCTCCTCGGCCGTCGTGATGATCTGCATCCTGGTCGTCGTCGGCTACCTCTCGAAGCGCCTTTTCGGCAAGGTGCTCCACCGCTGGTTCGCCACCGTCCTCGAACGCATCCCCGGCCTCGGCTCCCTCTACGGCACGATCCGGCAGATGGTCGACGCCCTCAGCGGCCGCAACAAGGACACCTTCCGTCGCGTGGTGATGGTCGAGTTCCCGCGCCCGGGCATGTGGTCCATCGCCTTCGTCACCCACGAGCAGCCCACCGTCTTCAGCGAGGCCGTCGGCAAGCCGGTCGTGAACGTCTTCATCCCCGCCGCGCCCGCTCCCACCACCGGCGTCATCCTGCAAGTCTCCCCGGATGAAGTCCGCGAGACGAAGCTGACCGTAGGCGAGGCCCTCGGATTGCTGATGAGCTTCGGCGCCGTCGTCCCCAAGCCGGAGAGCAAGGAATAGGCCGGATGTCCGCCGCGAGCCTCCGCTGCCTGGTGCTGGGTCGCGACCCCTCCGGGGAGTCGCACTCCCTGCTCACGCTGCTCGAGCCCGCCGAGGGCCTCGTCCGCTGCCTCATCCGCACCCACCGCGGCAAAGGCACGACGCTGCCCGACCTCTTCGACGAAGGCGAAGTCAGCCTCGAACGGACGAAGGACGGCGGCACGCGCTTCGCCCGCGACTACCGCCTGCTCACGCGTCGCGCCGGACTCGCCCGCGACCATCGCACGCTCGAACGCGCCTGCCGCCTCGCGGGGATGCTCCGCAAGAATCCGCCTCCGCCCGAGTCCGCCGAGGTCTGCTACCGTATCGCGCTCGAGACCTTCGACGCCATGTCCGCACGTCCGCGCGCCGACTGCGCCTACTTCAAGAGCCTCTGGCTGATCCTCAAGGACGGCGGCTGGGGCGTGCATGAGCAGTGGTTCACGCGCCTCGGCGCCCGCCAGGCCCACGCGGCCGCGATCCTCGGCCAGCCGCTCGACGCCCAGACGACCGACGAGGAGACCGTCGCGGCGCTTAGCAGCGACCTCGAACGCTGGGCCGCCGGCGAGGCGCACTTCGTCCTGCCCTGATGCGCATCGACCTCAAGGCCAAGCGCGTCGAACTGAGCGCGCAGGAGTTCGCGACGTTCCGCCCCGGACCCGGCGCGGGCGCCGGCGGCGCCCCTTGGCGCGCCGAGGCGGGCCGCCAGTGGCACGAGACGATGCGCAAGGTCGCCGAGGCCGAAGGCCAGGGCTGGCAGTTCGAACGCGCCATCGCCTGCGAGGTCGGCGCCCTCGGCTGGACGATCGCCATCACCGGCCGCGCCGACCAATGGCGGGAGACGGAGACCGAGGTGAGCATCCGCGAGATCAAGACGATCAGCCTCAAGCTGCCGCGCAAACCGGAGTTCCTCCTCGGCCGCTTTGCGCACCACTTCCTGCAGCTCGCCGCCTACTGCCACGCCGCCCGCCTCGGTTCCGGCGCGCGCGAGGTGAAGGGCGAACTGATCTTCATCGATCCCGCCGACGGCACGCGTCAGCCCGTCGCCCTGCCCCGCTCCGCCGAGGCCGACCTGCTCGCGCAGGCGGAGACGCTCGCCGCGCACGCCGAGAACCGGCGCGCGAGCCACGCCCGCCTCCTCAGCCTGCCCGACCGCCTGCCGTTCAAGGAACCACGCCCGGAATGGCTGCAGTGCGGCGCCGACCTCGATCAGGCCGGACTCGATTCGCCGACGCGCCTGCTCGTCGCGCCGACCGGCTTCGGCAAGACCTCCGCGGCCTTACGCCACGGCCTCGGCCTGCTCCGCGGCGGTCGCGCCGGCCGGCTGCTCTACCTCACCGGCAAAGGCACGGGCCAGACGCAGGTGCTGACCGAATTACGCCGGCTCGCCCGCAGCCACGAGCTCCGCGCCGTGCTCCTGCGTCCCCGCGCCGAACATGAGGTCGAGGGCATCACCGACGACCCCGAGCAGATCCGCCGCAACTGGGCCAACGCGAAGATCGACCCGCAGCACCTGCTCGAAGAAGCCGCCGACCTCCGGCGCGTCCGCGAGGTCGGCCGCCTGGCCGGCGTGCCGCCATGGGACATCACCAAGGCGATGCTCGGGCACGCCGACGTGGTGATCTGCGACTACAATTACGTCTTCTCGCCCCGCAACCGCGCCGCCCTCGAGACCGTGCCGGGCTGGGACATGGCCGACACCGTGCTCGTCGTCGACGAAGCCCACAACCTGCCCGAGCGCGCGGCGGAGTGCCTCTCGCTGCGCGACGACGAACAGTCGGCGGCGGACTTCGCGTTCACGCTCACCCGCTTCCGCGCACCGGAGGCCTGGTGCCAGACCGCGCAGCGGTGGGCCGACTTCCTCCATCGCCTGCCGAAGGCCGACGCGATCTCGCCGGACGACCGCCTCGAAGCGATGGCCATCGCGGAGCGGATGTCGGTGCTCGCGGCCGAACACCCGTTCAACACCGACGACCTTCCGGACGCCGCCAAGCAGGCAGTCTGGAACGCCGCCGCGTGGTCCGACCGGCTCGAAGCCGCCGACCTCGGCTGGCTCCTCTGGTCGCCGAAGCCCGGCCTGCTCAGCCTCGATTGCCTTTCCGCCGCCAAGGCCACCGGCGAACGCCTGCGCGCCTTCGGGCATACCTTGCTGATGACCGCGACGCCCGGCCCGCGCGGCTCGCTCGCCGCCGACTGCGGACTGGATGCCGATCATCTCGTGACCGTGCACGCCCTCGCGCCGTGGCGCCAAGGAGCCTACACCGTCGCGATCGACGGACGCGTGGACACGCGCCTGAAGACCCGCGAGACGCACATCGCGCGGACCGCCGCCGCCCTGCTCCGCCTCTCGCAGGAAGGCGCGGTCGCCGCTTTCTTCCCCTCGTACAAGTACGCCGAAGCCGCGGTGAAAGAAGTCAGGAACCTCGACCCCAAGGCCGACGTCGCCCTGCAGCCGCGCGGGCTCGGTCCGGACGGCACCGCCCGGTTCGTCGAGGACTCGCTCAACCGCTACACGATCCTCTGCCTCATCCTCGGCGGCTCGCTCGGCGAAGGCGTCGACATGCTCGGCGGACGCATCCGCTCCGCCGTCGTGATCGGACCGGCCCTCCCCGAGGTGAACGCCCTGCAGGAAGCCCGGCGCAAGATGTTCGTCGAAGCCGGCGCCGAGGACGCCTTCTCGCTCGCCTACGTCCGTCCGGGCATGCGCAAGGTCAACCAGGCGCTCGGGCGTCTCGTCCGCGCGCCCGGCCACTCGGCGAGGGTGCTCCTGCACTGCCGACGCTTCGCCGACGAGGCCTACCGCAGCCTGCTCTCGACGGAATACGGCGACCCGCCGGTGCTGGCCGACGACGACGAGTTCGTGAGCTGGTCCGCCCGCAGCTGATCAGACGCGGCGGATGACGCGCGCGGCCGGGAAGCGGATCTTCTTCATGCCCGCATACTTGTCTTCCGACGAACGGTAGCCGACGGCGCAGGCGACGACGACTTCGTAACCCGTGCCCTTGAGTCCGAGGATCTCGTCATAGGCGGCGGGATCGATGCCTTCGAGCGCGCAGGTGTCGATGGCCATCGCCGCGGCGGCGCCCATGAGCTGGCCGAGGGCGATGTAGAGCTGGCGGGCCGCCCATTCCTTCTGGCCCGCGGCATCCTTACCTTTGACCACGCCGCCGATCATCATCTGGCGGTACGGTTCGAGCTTCGCCGCGTCGGCACCACGCTCGGACACCATCTGGTTGAAGAATTCGTTGACGTCCGCCTCGGTGACCTCGGTGCGGCGCGCGAAGACCACGAGGTGGGAGGCGTCGGTCACCTGCGACTGGTTCCACGAGACCGGGCGGAGCTTGGCGCGGAAGGCCGGGTCGTTGACCACGATGAACTTCCACGGCTGGAGGCCGTAGGAGGAAGGCGCCAGGCGGAGGGACTCCTCCAGCGCGGCCCAGGTGGCGTCCGGCAGCTTGCGGGTGTCGAAGGCCTTGGTGGCGTAGCGCCATTCAAGGGAAGCAAGGAGCTGGGCGGGCGTGAGGGCGGCGTTCATGGGAACGTCAGACAACCGCGCCCTGCCGCGTTGTCAAATCAGGCGGGGGAAAGCACGCCGCCGGACAGGACCAGACGGCGGCCGGCGCGTTCCGCGAACTCGCGGCTGTGCGTGACCAGGACCAGGGCCGCGCCACGTTCGGCGACGACGCCGAGAAGGAGATCCATGATCTCGGCGCCCGTGCGCTCGTCGAGATTGCCCGTCGGTTCGTCGGCCAGGATGACCGAAGGACGGTTCACCAAGGCGCGGGCGATGGCGACCCGCTGGCATTCGCCGCCGGAAAGCTTCGCCGGCAGGTGTTCGAGACGCGCGCCCAGACCGACCTGGGTGAGCAAGGCGCGGGCGGACGCGTCCGCGGAAAGGGACGGCGTGCCGGCGATGCGCGCGGCGAGCGCGACGTTCTCGAGGGCGGTGAGCTCGGGCATGAGCTGGTAGTTCTGGAAGACGAAGCCGACGCCGCGGCCCAGCGAGGCGCGCGGGGCGACGAGGCCGGCGCCGGGGGCGAGGATGCGGACCTCGCCGGCATCCGGCTGATCGAGGCCGCCGAGCTGCTGGAGCAGCGTCGTCTTGCCCGAACCGGAGGAACCCCGGATCGAGACCGACTCGCCGGCGAAGACCTCGAGCGAGACGTCGGTCAGCACCGGCAACGGCCCGGCCGGCGAAGCGAAGCACTTCGAAAGACCGCGGGCCTGCAGGACGAGGTCAGGCATCGCGCATGGCCTCCGAGGGTTTGCGACCGGCGGCCCAGAGCGCGGGCACCAGGCCGGCGATGGCCGTGGTCAGGAGCGTGAAGGCGGCGGCGATGACGAAATCGGACGCGTCGTAATGCAGCGGCACCTTCGAGAACTGGTAGATGTTGGCGACCATGTCGCCGTCGCCGAAGCAGGCGTTGATGCCGCGCAGGATGCCGTCGCGGCACGACAGGATCGTCCACGTGAGCACGAAGCCGAGGGACGTGCCCAGGGCGCCGATCAGCAGGCCCTGCAGGCCGAAGAGCGCGACCACCTGCAGGCGGGCGGCGCCGAGCGAGGCGAGCACGCCGACCTCGCGGGAGCGGCGGATGACCGCGGAGAAGAGCGTGCTGCCGATCGAGAACGAGGCGACGAGCGTGATGATGAACATCAGGAAGAAGAGCATCGTCTTCTCGAAGCGGATCGCCTCGAGGAAGTCCTTCTTGAAATCCTGCCAAGGACGGAAGCGCAGGCCCGGATTGGTCGAGGCGAGGAGGCCGGCCGTCTCGACGGCACGCGCCGGCTCCTTGAGGCGGAGCGTGAGGCCGTGGGCGCGCGGGCCGAGGTTCCAGAGTTCGCGGAAGCGGCGGAGCGGGATGAGCGCGGCGGCGTTGTCGACCTCGGCGAAGCCCGTGAGGATCACCGCGCTGACCTCGAATTCGGCGGGCAGCGGGGCCTTGCCCTTCTCGGCGCGCTCGGCCATCGCGGGCGACCAGAGCTCGATACGGTCGCCGACGCGGACGCGGAGGGCGCGGGCGAGGCCGACGCCCAGGATGATGCGGCCGTCGTCGAGGTCGTCGAAGGTACCGCCATGGACGTACTTGCGGGCCGGCTGATTCGGATCGGCGGGATCGATGCCGCGGACCTGGGCGATGCCGGAGAAGTCGCCTTGGCGCGCGAGGGCGGGCCCTTCGGCGTACAGCGCGGCGGAGGCGACCTCCGCCCGGGCGGCGAGCCGCTGCGCGAGCGCCTCGGGGTTCTCGAGCGTCGCGGCTCCCGTGACCTGGCAGTCGCCGAAGGATTCGCGGATGCGGAGGCGATGCTCTTCGCCGAAGCCGTTCATCACCGTCTGCACGACGAGCAACGACGCGACGCCGAGGCCCACGCCCAGGATCGACACCGTCGCGAACGCCGGGAAGCGCTTACCGGGAGGAAAGAGCTGACGGAGGGCGAGATGGAGGAACCAGGGCAAGGGGAAGGGCTCAGGCCTGCGCTTCGGGCGCGAGCGTCGGGAACAGGATGACGTCGCGGATGTTGGCCGCGCCGGTCAGCAGGATCACCAGGCGGTCGATGCCGATGCCGAGGCCGCCCGCGGGGGGCATGCCGTGCTCGAGCGCGAGGAGGAAGTCCTCGTCGATCTTCTGGGTCTCGAAACCGGCCTGCAGTTCCAGCATCTTACGCTGCACGCCGGGGTCGTTCTGCTCGGAGTAGGCCGGAGCGATCTCCTGGCCGTTGATGCAGAGCTCGAAGACGTCGATGGTCGATTCGTCGGCAAGGGTGACCTTGGCGAGCGGGCAGAGTTCTTTCGGGATGTGCGTGACGAAGGTCGGCTGGATGAGGCCCGGCTCGATGAGCTTGCCGAAGACCTCGTTGGTGACCTCATAGTCCTCCCAGTCGGCGCGCGGCTCGTGGAGCCCGAGGGCCTTGCACGCGGCGATCTTCTCTTCCTTCGTGCGCGAGAACCACTGCGGGTCGCCCGTGCGCTCGAGGATGAGGTCCTTGTACTTGGCCTCGCGCCACTGGCCGCCGAGTTCGATGGCCACGCCGTCCGGGCGGACGACGGTGGTGGTGCCGAGGACTTCGGCGCAGACCTTCTGGATCATCGAGCGGACGAGTTCCATCATGCCGCGGTAGTCGGTGTAGGCCTGGTAGGCCTCGAGCATCGTGAATTCCGGGCTGTGCTTGACCGAGACGCCTTCGTTGCGGAAGACGCGGCCGATCTCGAAGACGCGGTCCATGCCGCCGACGAGGCAGCGCTTGAGGTGCAGCTCGAGGGCGATGCGCAGGTAGAAGTCGCAGTCGAGGGCGTTGGAATGCGTCTCGAACGGACGGGCCGCGGCGCCGCCGGCGATGGCGTGCAGGGCCGGGGTCTCGACTTCGGTGAACTGGCGGCTCCAGAGGAAGCGGCGGATTGATTCGACCACGCGGCTGCGGATGAAGAGACGGCGGCGGGACTCCTCGTTGACGACCAGGTCGAGGTAGCGCTGGCGGTAGATCTTCTCGGCGTCGGTCAGGCCGGCCCACTTCTCGGGCAGCGGACGGAGGGACTTCGAGACCAGCTTATAGGCGGAGACGCGGACGGTGACCTCGCCGGTCTTGGTGCGGAAGAGCTTGCCGCGGACGCCTACGAAGTCGCCGGAATCGACCAGCTTCTTGAAGTGGGTGTCGTACGCGTCGCCCAGGGCGTCGCGGGTGAAGTAGGTCTGGATGATGCCGCCGCGGTCGAGCAGCTTGACGAAGCTGGCCTTGCCCATGACGCGCAGGGCGACGATGCGGCCGGCGACGGAGACCTCGGGACCTTCCTCGACGCCTTCGGGCAGGAGGTCCGGGCATTCGTTCGAGACATGGGTCTGGTCCCACTCGGCGCGGAACGGGTCTTCGCCCGCGGCGCGGAGGAGGGCGAGCTTCTCTTTCCGGACCGCGTGGAGGTCGTGGGAGATGGCGTTGAGGTCGGGCTTTTCGCTCATGTGGGCTACCCGCAAGGGGTGTCTCCGGGAAGGCGGGGAGGCAAGGGCGAAAGGTTCGGCTTTCCGTGTTGCGGCGGGGGCTTTCCGGCGAATAACCGAGACCCATGAAGGCCTACCTCGACCTGCTTCGCCACGTCCGGCAGCACGGAGAAATCCGGGGCGACCGCACCGGCACGGGCACGATCGGCATCTTCGGGGCGCAGCTGCGCTTCGACCTCGCCGAAGGCTTCCCGCTGGTGACGACCAAGAAGGTCCACCTCAAGTCGATCACGCACGAGCTCCTCTGGTTCCTCTCCGGCAGCACCCAGAACGCCTGGCTCACCGAGCGCGGCGTCAGCATCTGGAACGAATGGGCCACCGAAGAACAGTGCGCCAAGTTCGGCCGCGCCGCCGGCGACCTCGGGCCCGTCTACGGCCACCAATGGCGTAATTTCGGGGCGACGAAGCAACCTGACGGCACCTACGCGAACGACGGCGTCGACCAGGTCCGCCGCGTGGTCGAAGAGATCAGGCGCAACCCTTCGAGCCGCCGCCTGATCGTCTCCGGCTGGAATCCCGAGGAAGCCGACCAGGTCGCCCTGCCGCCCTGCCACACGCTCTTCCAGTTCTACGTCTCGACCGACGGGCGCCTCAGCTGCCAGCTGTATCAGCGCAGCGCGGACCTCTTCCTCGGCGTGCCGTTCAACATCGCCAGCTATGCGATGCTCACGCACATGATCGCGCAGGTCACGGGCCTGAAACCGGGCCATTTCGTGCACACCTTCGGCGACGCGCACATCTATTCCAACCATGTGGAGCAGGTCGACCTGCAGCTCTCGCGCGAGACGCGTCCCCTGCCCCGCCTGGTGCTGAACCCCGACGTGAAGGACCTCTTCGCGTTCAAGTTCGAGGACATCTCCGTCGAAGGCTACGACCCGCATCCGGCGATCAAGGCGCCGGTGGCCATCTGAAGTCGTGGACCTCGGCCGACCGCTCATCGCCATCGCGGCCGTCGCGCGCAATCGCGGCATCGGCCTGCAGAACAGGCTGCCGTGGCGCATCCCGGAGGACTTCGCGTTCTTCAAGGCCACCACCATGGGCCACGTCCTGCTCATGGGCCGGAAGACCTACGAATCCATCGGGCGTCCGTTGCCTGGGCGCACCACCGTCGTGCTCAGCCGTTCCGGTTTCAGCGCGCCCGGCGTGATCGTGGCCAAGGACTGGCAAGAGGCCGCCCGGGTCGAGCCGTCCAAGACCCTTTTCCTCGCCGGCGGGGCCGCCCTTTATGCGGAAGCCCTGCCTTGGTGCGCCGAACTGATCCTGACCCACGTGGCCATGGAGCCCGAAGCGGACGCCTTTTTCCCGGACTGGACGGGGCGGTTCGATGCCGGTGAAGTCATCGCCCGGCACCCCACCTGCGAGATGCGCCGACACCGGCCCCTCTAAGGTATTGATTGATTTCATTCATAACTAGGGGGTCAGCGGCGGTCGACGGCTTACTACCCCCATAAACAGGCAAAAAAGGGCGTTTAGGGGCGTTTTCTCCTTTCCAATGCCCACCCCCACCCTACCTTCCGCGACATGCCGGACGGCCTGTTTATTTTCTTCGCTGCCCTGACCCTCGGGGCGGCTCTTCTCTTGGTCCTCAGCCGCAACGCGGTGACCTCCGCCATGGGGATGATCCTGGCCCTGGTCGGGGTGGCCGCGGACTTCTTCCTCCTCGACGCCTACTTCCTCGGCGTCCTGCAGGTCCTCGTCTACGCCGGCGCCGTCATGGTGCTGTTCCTCTTCATCATCATGCTCCTCGACACCGAGGATGCGCAGGGCGCGTATCCTTGGAAGACCGCCGCGCTCGGCCTGGCCGTCTTCTTCCTCCTCGCCGCCTCCGTCCTCTGGCTCTTCCACTGGTCGGGCGCCGTCTCGACCGTCAAGGCCGGCGCCACGCCGGCGGAGCTGTCGACGAACCCCGCCGAATTCGTCACCGCCGCGAAGGCTTTCGGCCGGCTCCTCTACTCCAAGTATCTCCTGCCGCTGGAAATCGCCGGCTTCCTGCTCCTCGTCGCCCTGGTCGGCGTCGTGTCGCTGAGCAAGGACAACCCCGAGAACCAAGCCTGAGCCCGCCGCCATGGAAAACACCGCCCTCGCGCATCACCTCCTCCTGGCCGGACTCCTGTTCGTGCTCGGGCTCACCGGCGTCCTCGTGCGCCGCAACCTGCTCGTCGTGTACATGTGCCTCGAGCTCATGCTCGCCGCCGCCACGCTCGCGCTCGTCGCCTTCTCGCGCTTCAACCGCACCATGGACGGCGCCGTCCTCGTCTTCTTCGTCATCACCGTCGCGGCCGCCGAGGTCGCCGTCGGCCTCGCGCTGATCGTGGCCCTGTTCCGCAAGCGCGGCACCGTGCAGTCCGACGCGCTCACCACCCTCCGCGACTAAGCCTTTTCCGATGTCCCCCGACTTTTCGTCCCTGGTCCACTGGATCCTGTTCCTGCCGCTGGGCGCCGCCGCGTCCTCCGCGCTGTTCCTGCGCCGCGCGGGCGGTTTCGCCGCCTGGTTCTCGACCGCCGCCGCCTTCGGCATCGCCGGCCTCTCGCTGTACCTCCTCGCCCAGGGCGCCGACGTGCGCTGGCACGTCGAGCTCGCGAAGTTCGGCGGCGTGAGCCTCGGCTTCGGCTACCTCCTCGACGCCAACGCGCGCCTGATGCTCTTCGTGGTCTCGTTCGTCGCCGCGTGGATCCACCTCTTCTCCGTCGGGTACATGCGGGAAGACGCGGCCCGCGGCCGTTTCTTCGCCGGTCTCTCGATCTTCATGTTCTCCATCCTGGGCATCGTCGTCGCCGACAACCTGCTCATGACGTTCATCTTCTGGGAACTCGTGGGCTTCAGCTCCTACATGCTGATCGCGCACTACTTCGACAAGGACTTCGCCGCCGCCGCCTCGAAGAAGGCGTTCATCGTCAACCGCGTCGGCGACCTCGGCTTCATCCTCGGCATCGCGATGTGCCTCTCGCTCTACGGCACGCTGGACTTCGCCGCGCTCAAGGACCACGCCGCCGCCGCCAAGACCATCCCCGTCGCCGTCGGCGCGTTGCTCATGTGCGGCTTCCTCGGCAAGTCCGCCCAGTTCCCGCTCCACGTCTGGCTCACGGACGCCATGGCCGGCCCGACGCCGGTCTCAGCGCTCATCCACGCCGCGACGATGGTCGCCGCCGGCGTCTACTTCATGGCCCGCGTGAGCTTCCTGCTCGCCCCCGAGGTCCTGCAGTTCATCGCGATCTCCGGCGCCGGCATGGCCGCGCTCGCCGGCCTCTGCGCCCTCGCGCAGACGGACATCAAGAAATCCCTGGCCTACTCCACCCTCGCGCACCTCGGCATCATGGGCTGCGCGCTCGGCCTCGGCCACCCGGAGCTCGCGCTCATGCACATGGCCATGCACGCGTTCTTCAAGGCCACGCTGTTCCTCGGCGCCGGGTCCGTCATCCACGGCTGCCACCACGAGCAGGACATGCTCAAGATGGGCGGGCTGCTGAAGAAGATGCCGCTCACCGCCGCGACCTTCGTCGCCGCGACGCTCTCGAACTGCGCCGTGCCTTTCCTCGCCGGCTGGTACTCCAAGGACGCCATCATCGAGGCCGCCTATCACGACGGCCACCTCGCGATCTTCGCGTTCCTGTCCCTCGCCGCGCTCGCGACCTGCCTCTACAGCGGCCGCATGATCCGTCTCGTCTTCCTCGGCGAAGCCAACTCCGAAGAAGCCTCCCATGCGCACGAGTCGCCGTGGACGATGACCCTGCCCCTCGTGGTGCTCGGCCTCGTCTACTCCGTCGCCGGCGGCTTCCTCGCCTCGACCCTCCTGCCCGCCGGTTCGCTCCAGCCGATCAAGCCCTCCCTCGACGCGATCGCCTTCCACCTCGCCGCGCCCTCGACGATCGTCGGCCTCGTCTCGCTCGTCCTCGGCTTCCTCGGCGCGCTGAAATTCTACGGCTCCGTCCGCGGCGCCGACGCGCTCCAGGTCGTCTCGCCCCGCACCTATCATCTCCTCGAACACCGCTGGATGGACGGCGCATACCGCTGGTACGTCGACGCCGTGCAGCGGCGCGTCGCCGAGTTCGTCGCCTTCCTCGACCTCCTGCTGATCAACGGCGTCGCCGTGCGCTGGATCGGCGGCGGCGTCCCCGCCGTGCTGGGCTACCTCACCGGCCGTTCCTTCCACCGCGGGCAGGCGCGCGCCTATGCGCTCTGGATCGTGATCGGTTCCCTCTTCCTGGCCTGGTTCCTCATCGCCCGCTGATTTCATGGACACTTTCCCTGCCTCGCTCCTCGCGCTCGCCGTCACGGCCCCGATCCTCGTCGGCCTGATCCTGCTCGCCGGCCGCGACCTCCCCCGCAGCTTCGCCTCGGGCTTCGCCTTCGGCGGCTTCGCCATCCCGGCCGTGCTCGCGCCCTGGCTGCTCGTCCTCTGGACCGACCCGGCCACCGCGCCGCAGCAGTTCCAGTCCGTCGGCTTCTGGGGCTTCGGCTTCGCGCTCAACGGCCTCGGCGCGCCGCTCCTCGCGATGACCTCGCTCGTCGGCTTCGCCGCGGGCATGAAGGCTCTCGACCAGGAAGTCGAAGGGCGTAACACGTACCTCGGCCTGATCCTGTTCATGCTCGGCGGCACGCTCGGCGTGTTCGGCACCAACCACCTCGTCGGCTGCTACTTCTTCCACGAGTTCGCGCTCATCCCGACGTTCATCCTCACGCTCTTCTGGGGCGGCGAAGGCCGGCGTCCGGCCGCCATGCAGATGGCGATCTACCTGACCGCGGGCGCCATGGCTTCCCTCGCGGGCATCCTCATCGCCGTCGACGCCGCCGGCGTCGAATACGGCGCGGCCACCTTCGAGAACGTCGCCCATGGCCTGCAGAACGCGAAGCACATCCCGGCCGCCGCCGGCGCGCTGGTGCTCTTCGGCCTCGGCACGCTCGCCTCGCTCTTCCCGTTCCATTCCTGGGCCGCTCCCGGCTACTCCGCCGCGCCGACCCCGGTCTCGATGCTCCACGCCGGCGCCCTCAAGAAGTTCGGCCTGTACGGCATCATCCTGCTCGGCCTGAGCAGCCTCGACATCGCCGGCGGCTCGCTCGGCGCGTGGTTCCTCTGGTTCGCCGTGGCGAACGTCCTGCTCGTCGGCCTCATCTGCCTCGCGCAGCGCGACCTCAAGCAGCTCCTCTCCTGGAGCTCCGTCGCCCACATGGGTCCGATCTTCCTCGGCATCTGGGTCTGCGGCGTGACGGGCAAGGCCGACGGCCTCGACGCCGCCGCCTTCCTGATGGTCGCGCACGGCCTCTCGTGCGCCGCGCTCTTCCTCCTCGCCAACGCCGTACGCGCCCGCGCCGGCACCTACCGTCTCGACGAACTCGGCGGCCTCGCCGCGCGTACGCCGGTCCTCGCCGCGTTCTTCGTCGCCGCGACCATGGCGTCCATCGGCCTACCCGGTTTCGGCAACTTCTGGGGCGAAGTCGGCGTCTTCCTCGCCCTGCGTTCCCAGCCCCTGTGGTTGCAGGCGATCGTCGCCTCCACCGTCGTGATCTCGGCCGTGTACGCCCTCCGCGCCGTGGCCGCCACGTTCTTCGGCGCCGCCTCCGAAGCGCTCGAGAAGCGCTGGGCCGTCGCTCCCTTCGATGACCTCGGCTGGGCCGAGCGCGCCGCCGCCGGCGTCCTCCTCGCCGCCTCGCTGGCGATCGGCTTCGTGCCTTCGCTCGTGACGAAGTCCGTCAACCCGGTCGCCGCCGGCGTCACGACCTACTCGCAGCACAACACCAAGGCGCCGGCCAAGGCCGCTCCCGCCAAGGCCGCCCAACCCGCCCAGCGCTGATCTTT
>JBEEPO010000023.1:0-25016 GCA_041191065.1 Verrucomicrobiota bacterium
CCGACCCGGCCTGGCTGGCCGGTTTCGACGAGTGGCTCGCCAAGAAGCCGAAATCAGCGGACAAGGCCCTCAAGGCCGCCCTCGAGGCCCCCAAGGACAAGCGCACCAAGGCCCAGGACGACCTCCTCCGCCAGCATTACGTCCGCAACGTCTCCCCGGCGACCAAGGCCCAACGCGCCGTCGCCGACGACCTCAAGCAGAAGATCGCCCAGAGCGCCCCGGTGACCGTGCCGATCATGCAGGACCTTCCGGCGGACAAACGCCGCAAGACCTTCGTGCAGCTCCGCGGCAACTGGCAGGCCCTCGGCGACGAGGTCGGCGAGGGCGTGCCGCCGAGCCTCGCGCGTTGGGACGCCAGCTATCCGCAGAACCGCCTCGGCCTCGCCCGCTGGATCGTCAGCCGCGACAATCCCCTCACCGCCCGCGTGACCATGAACCGCCTCTGGGAGTCGGTCTTCGGCGTGGGCATCGTCCGCTCGAGCGAAGAGTTCGGCAGCCAGGGCGACCTGCCCCTGCACCCCGAGCTGCTGGACTGGCTCGCCGCCGAGTTCGTCGAGAGCGGCTGGGACACGAAGAAGATGCTCGCGCTGCTGCTGAACACCCGCGCCTATCGCCAGGCCTCCGCCAGCGCCGCTCAGCTCAACGAGAAGGACCCCGACAACCGTTTCGTCGCCCGCGGTCCGCGCTTCCGTCCCTCCGGCGAGATGCTCCGCGACCAGGCGCTCGCCGTGAGCGGCCTGCTCAGCGCCAAGATGTTCGGACCGCCCGTCCGACCGATGCGCCCGAACCTGGGCATCAACATCGCCTTCGGCAGCTCGGGCGACTGGCAGACCAGCGCCGGCGAAGACCGTCACCGTCGCAGCGTCTACACCGACACGCGCCGGAGCACGCCCTACCCCAGCTTCGCCACTTTCGACGCGCCTAACCGCGAGACCTGCGTGATCCGCCGCGACCGCTCGAACACGCCCCTGCAGGCCTTCGTGACGCTGAACGACCCGGTGTTCATCGAAGCCAGCCAGGCTCTCGCCCGCCGTCTGATGAAGGAAGCCCCGACGGACGAAGCCCGCCTCCGCCGCGCCTACGCGCTCTGCCTGGCCCGCGAACCCGACGCCACGGAACTCGCCACGTTGCAGACCCTGCTCGCCCGTTCGCTCAAGGAATATCGCGCCGACGCCAAGCTCGCCGAGCAGATGGCCACCCAGCCGCTCGGCCCGGCCGAAAAAGGCACGGACCTCCCCGCCCTCGCCGCCTGGACCGCCGTCAGCAGCGTCATCATGAACCTCGACGAATTCCTCATGCGCCGCTGAGGCAACCGGCCCACCCTACCCCCACCCCTGCCCCTTTCGAAATGCATCCCCTCCGCGAAGCCCAGCTCAGCCTCCAGACCCGCCGCACCTTCCTGAGCAGCGTCGGTCAGTTCAGCCTCGGCGCCATCGCCCTGCATGCGATGCAAGCCGACCTCCTCGGCGCTTCTTCCGCGCCCGCCAACCCCCTCGCCCCGCGCAAGCCGCACTTCAAGGCCAAGGCCAAGCGCGTGATCTACCTGCACATGTCCGGCGGTCCGCCCAACCTGGACATCTTCGACCACAAGCCGGAGCTGGTGAAGCGCAACGCCGAGGACTGCCCGGACTCCTTCCTCAAGGGACGCACCTTCGCCTTCACGACCGGAGTGCCCAAGCTCATGGGCTCGCCGCGGACGTTCAAGCAATACGGCAAGGGCGGACTCTGGATGAGCGACGCCGTCCCGAATTTCCATAAGATCGCCGACGACGTCACGCTCGTGAAGGCGATGCACACCGACCAATTCAACCATGCGCCGGCGGAACTGCTCCTGTTCACCGGCCATAACCGGCAGGGACGTCCTTCGCTCGGCTCCTGGGCCACCTACGGACTCGGCACCGAGAACCAGGACCTCCCCGGCTTCGTCACGATGATCTCCAACGGCGTCCAGCCCAGCGGCGGCCAGGGCTGCTGGGGCTCGGGCTTCATCCCGTCCGTCTACCAAGGCGTGCAGTGTCGCAGCAAGGGAGACCCCGTGCTCTTCGCCAACGACCCGCCCGGCATGACCCGCGACCTCCGTCGCGCCACGCTCGACGCCCTCAACACGCTCAACCAGCGCCAGCAGGACGAACTCGGCCACGCCGAGACCGTCACCCGCATCGCCCAGTACGAACTCGCCTTCCGCATGCAGGCCAGCGTGCCTGAGGTCATGGATATCTCGAAGGAGAAGCCCGCGACGCTCGAGGCCTACGGCGCCCAGCCGGGCCAGGCCAGCTTCGCCAACAATTGCCTCCTCGCGCGACGCCTCGTCGAGAAGGGCGTACGCTTCGTCCACCTCTTCGACTGGGGCTGGGATTTCCACGGCACCAACCCCAAGGAAGACATCCGCGGCGGCCTCACCGCCAAGATGGCCGCGACGGACAAGCCGGTGATGGCGCTCATCAACGACCTCAAGGAACGCGGCCTGCTCGAGGACACGCTCGTCGTCTGGGGCGGCGAATTCGGCCGCACGCCGTTCCGCGAGGGCCGTACGTCCAAGAGCCAGATCCTCGGGCGCGACCACTACCCCGACTGCTTCACCATCATGATGGCAGGCGGCGGGGTCAAGGGCGGCTTCCAGTTCGGCGAGACCGACGAGATGGGCTTCGCCGGCGTGAAGGACAAGGTCCACGTGCACGACCTGCAGGCCACCATCATGCACCTCCTCGGCTTCGACCACGAACGCCTCACCTACCGTTTCCAGGGCCGCGACTACCGTCTCACGGACGTGCATGGGCATGTCGTGAAGCAGATCCTGAGTTAGGGCTAGGGCCAGGGACAGGGCTAGGGACAGACATTACACCAACACCTACCTATGCCCAATCACCACACCCTCAACTCGCCCCAGCCCTATCCCTAGCCCTCCCCATGTTCCGTCATCTTTGCCTGATCCTTTTATCGGCTTCCGCCCTCGCCGCCGAGGACATCCGCTTCAACCGCGACATCCGGCCGATCCTCTCGGAGAACTGCTTCTACTGCCACGGTCAGGACCCGAAGCACCGCGAGGCCGGCCTGCGGCTCGACGTCCGCGATGACGCGATCAAGGCCGACGAAGGCGTCACCGCGATCGTCCCGGGCAAACCGGAGCAGAGCGAGATCCTCAAGCGCCTGCTCTCGCATGACGCGGACGAGCAGATGCCGCCGCCCGAATCCAACCGCAAGGTGAGCGCGGCCCAGATCGAACTCATCCGCCGCTGGATCGTCCAAGGCGCCCCCTACGAGAAACACTGGGCCTTCGTGCCGCCCGAGAAAGCCCCCGCGCCGAAGGTCGCCGACGCGCGCTGGATCCGCCAGCCTTTCGACCGTTTCGTCCTCGCGAAACTCGAGGCCGAGAAACTCAAGCCAGCGCCCGAAGCCAAGCCGGCCGCCTGGCTGCGCCGCGCTTCCTTCGACCTGACCGGCCTGCCGCCCACCCCGGCCGAGATCGCCGCCTTCGAGCAGGACGTCGGCCTGCGCGGCGACCTCGCCTATCTGACGGCCGCCCAGCGCCTGCTGGATTCGCCGCGCTTCGGGGAACGGCTGGCTCAGGAGTGGCTTGACGTCGCCCGTTACGCCGACACCCACGGCTTCAACAACGACTCCGCCCGCTCGATGTGGCGGTGGCGCGACTGGGTCATCGAGTCCTTCAACCAGAACGCCCCCTTCAGCCAGTTCGTCACCGAACAGCTCGCCGGTGACCTGCTGCCGAATCCGACGGACGCCCAGAGGCTGGCCACGGCCTTCAACCGCAACCACGTCATCAACTCCGAAGGCGGCATCATCGACGAGGAATACCGCGTCGAATACGTCGCCGACCGCGTCCGCACGACCAGCACCGCCCTGCTCGGCCTCACGACCGAATGCGCCCGCTGCCACGATCACAAATACGACCCGATCACGCAGAAGGACTACTACCGGATGTTCGCGTTCTTCAACAACGTGCACGAATACGGCGAAGACGGCCGCATCGCCAACGCGGTGCCCCTGCTCGTCACGCCGACCCCGGAGCAGATCCGGCGCCGCCGCGAGATGGACGAGCGCCTGAAGGCGATCGACATCGCCCTGCGCGCCTCGCCGGAATCCGTCCCCGTGCCCGCCGACCTGCGCGCCCGCCTGACCGCCGAGGATGCGAAGCTCGCGCCGAAGACCCCGAAGCCGGCCAAGCCGACCGAAGCCCGCCTCCTCGCCAAGGACGCCGACGTGGACCCCAAGCGCGGCACCACGCTCTCGGTCTGGTTCAAGGCCAAGACAGCCTCGCCCGACGCTCCCATCATCAGCGCCTTAAATCGTTCCGGCAATGTCGCCGGCGTGGGCTACGGCAATGGTCGGGAACTCCGCCTCGTCGGCGAGGAACTCGAGTGGGCCGCGAGCCAACGTTACCCGGCTTATGCGACGATCGTCCGCACGGTCGGCGCGAAGATCCGCCCCGGCACCTGGCATCAGGTGTCCGTCCACATCCGGGGCGCGGAGAACGCCGCGACGATCGCGCTCTTCGTGGACGGAGAAGAAGTCCCCACGCAGATCCGCCATGACGGCGTCTCCGGCGCCCCCGCCAAGCGCGACTGGCTCCTCGGCGCCGACGGCAAGGCCAAGCCCTTCGACGGCGAGGTCAGCGACTTCCGCACCTATCCCTCCGTCCTGAAGCCCGCGCAGATCCGCCACGCCTACTGGCTGCAGTCGGCCGACAAGCTCAGCGCCGAACAGCGGGTAGCGGCCGACCGCGGCATCGCCCGACGTCACACGGGACGTCTGCAGGCCCTGCAGACCGAACGTGACACCCTGTGGACCGAGCGTCTCGCCTTCGAGCGCACGCTGCCCACGACGATGGTGATGGAAGAGATGCCGAAGCCCCGCCAAGCCTTCGTGCTGAACCGTGGCGCCTACGACGCGCCGGGCGAGAAGGTCGACCCCGGCGTCCCCGAACAGCTGATCGCTCCTTGGCCCGCCGGCGCCCCGAAGAACCGCCTCGGGCTGGCCCGCTGGTTCCTGCAGCCTCAGCACCCCTTGACCGCCCGCGTGGTGGTGAACCGTTTCTGGGCCCAGCTCTTCGGTGTCGGCCTCGTCAAGACCGTCGAGGATTTCGGCACCCAAGGCGAATGGCCGAGCCATCCTGAGCTGCTCGACACGTTGGCGCGCGATTTCGTCGACCTCGGCTGGGACGTGAAGGACTTCTTCCTCAAGGTGGTCACCTCCTCGACCTACCGCCAGACCAGCGATGCTTCGCCCGAACTCTACGCCCGCGACCCGGAGAACCGTCTGCTCGCCCGCGGCCCCCGCGTGCGCCTGACCTCGGAGCAGATCCGTGACCAGGCGCTCGCCGTCTCGGGACTGCTCGCCGAGAAGCTCGGCGGACCGAGCGTGCGTCCCTACCAGCCCGAAGGGCTTTACAAGGGCATCGTGGTCGACGCTCCCTACCCGAGCACGACCTGGGAACTCGGCAAGGGCGACGAGCTCTACCGCCGCAGCCTGTATACGTTCTGGAAGCGCACCGTGCCGCACCCCGCGATGCTGACCTTCGATTCGCCCGACCGCGAATTCTGCAGCGCCCGACGTTCGCGGACCAATACGCCGTTGCAGGCCTTGGTCCTCTGGAACGAGACCGGCTACCTCGAGGCCTCGCGCAAGCTCGGCGAGCGCATGCTCAAGGAAGGCGGATCCGATGACGCCTCCCGCGCGGCCTTCGCCTTCCGCCTCGCCACAGGACGCTCACCACGCGCCCCTGAGGTCGAGGTCCTGACGCGCACCTTCGCCCAGCTGCGCGCCGACTACGTCGCCCGCCCCGACGACGCCGCCAAGCTCATCAAAGTCGGCGCCTCTGCCGCGGACCCGGAACTATCCGCCGTGGAGCTCGCCGCCGCCGCGGGCGTCGCGAACCTCATCCTGACGCTGGACGAAACCATCACCAAGAACTGACCGCCATGTCCTGCCACCGATACGAGAACCTTCATTCGCGGCGCGAATTCCTGGAGAAGACCGGCCTGGGCCTCGGCGCCGGCGCCCTCGCCCACCTGCTCGGAGGCTGCGCTTCGGCCAGCACCGCCGGCGACCCGCACATCAACGGCCTGCCCGGGCTCCCCCACTTCGCGCCCAAGGCGACGCGGGTGATCTGCCTCTTCCAATCCGGCGGTCCTTCGCACCTCGACCTCCTCGACCCCAAGCCGGAGCTCGAGCGTCAGTTCGACAAGGACCTCCCCGATTCCATCCGCCGCGGCCAGCGGATCACCGGCATGGTGGCTTCGCAGGCGCGCCTCGCCTGTCAGCCCAGTCGTTTCAAGTTCGCCCGCCATGGCAAGTGCGGCACCGAGGTCAGCGAACTCCTACCGCACATCGGCGGGATCGCCGACGAAATCTGCGTGCTCCGCTCGGTGCACACCGAAGCCATCAACCACGATCCCGCGATCACTTTCTTCCAGACCGGCAGCCAGCTGCCCGGACGGCCGAGCATGGGCGCCTGGACGGACTACGGCCTCGGCCGCATGAACGACAACCTGCCTTCGTTCGTCGTGCTCGTCTCCACCAACAAGGACCGCTCCGGCCAAGGCCTGCTCGCCCGCCTCTGGGGCAGCGGCTTCCTGCCCAGCGCCCACCAAGGCGTGCAGTTCCGCAGCGCCGGCGAGCCGGTGCTGTACCTCCGCGATCCCGAAGGCCTGAGCCGCGAACAACGCAAGACCCTGCTCGAGGGCGCCAATGCGCTGAACCGTCTCAACCTCGCCAAGGCCGGCGACCCGGAGATCTCCGCGCGTATCAGCCAGGCCGAGATGGCCTACCGCATGCAGGCCAGCGTACCCGACCTGATGGACCTCACGGGCGAGAGCCAGTCAGTGATGGACAGCTACGGGCCCGACATCTCCACGCCCGGTTCCTTCGCCCGCAACGCCCTCCTCGCCCGGCGCCTTGCCGAGAAAGGCGTCCGCTTCATCCAGCTCTACCACCGCGACTGGGACCATCACGGCGGCCTGCACGACCAGCTCCCGAAGATGGCCCGCGACGTCGACCAGCCTGCGGCCGCGCTCGTCAAGGACCTCAAGCAGCGCGGCATGCTCGACGACACGCTCGTCATCTGGGGCGGCGAGTTCGGCCGCACCCCCTACGCCCAGGGCGGCGCCAATCGCGAGAAATACGGACGTGACCACCACGGCAAGGTCTTCTCCCTCTGGATGGCCGGCGGCGGCATCAAGCCCGGCATGACCTACGGCAGCTCGGACGACTTCGGCTTCAATCCCCAGGAGAACCCCGTGCACATCCACGACCTCCAGGCGACGATCCTGCATTGCCTCGGCATCAACCACGAACGCCTCACCTACCGATTCCAAGGCCGCCAGTTCCGGCTCACCGACGTGCATGGGCATGTCGTCCGCGCGATACTATCGTAATCGCGAGGGGACACGTGGGCACGGTGACACGGGGACAAGGGGAGATACAGTGCTCAAAGGGGGCAGCATAGGGAGACCGGATAGTTTGCTGGGGGATACTTCTTCGGGTCTCAGGTCTCAGCAGTCGGGTATCGGGTACGGGTTATCAAGTACGGGCACGGGTGCGGGTCCTGAACCTGTACCTGGTGCTGAACACCTGAACCTGATACCTGAGGGCCGAGACCTGGGACCTGAGAATGAATCATGACCGCATCATATATTCCGGTTTCCGGTTTCCCTTTGAGCCACTGAGGCGACGCATCGATTCAGCCCTCTGCCATCGACGCAGTCATCGACTCAGCCCTCCACCCAGTCCTTCCCCACCCTGCTAGCCCTAGCCCTGTCCCTAGCCCTGTCATCTGTTTCATCCTTTATCATCCCTCCTTCATCTTCCATCTTCGGCCACATGCTCCCCCGTCTCCTCGCCCTCCTGCTTGCGACCTCGCTCTTCGCCGCCGACGCGCCGAAGGCCAAGACCCCGGCCGCCCCTAAGCCGCCGGAGCCGCCGGCCTATCTGACGGAAAAGGAAGCCGTCGAAGCGGGCGAAGATCCGCGCCTGCAGGGTGAGTTCGCCAACGCCAAGATGGGCGCCAACGTCATCGCCCTCGGCAAGGGCGAGTACCGCCTCGTGCTGTTCAAAGGCGGCCTGCCCGGCGCCGGCTGGGACGGCACCCCGAAGATCGAAGTCGAGGGCAAGCGCGACGGCGAAGGCGTGCTCTTCAAGGACAGCATCGATTCGGCCACGCTCACCGAAGGCGTCCTGAAGATCAAGAGCATGCCCGTGGCGCTCAAGCGCACCATCCGCCACAGCCCGACCGAAGGCCTCGCCGCCCCCAAGGACGCGACCATCCTCTTCGACGGCAAGAACGCCGACGCCTTCGTCGACGGCAAGATCGACGCACGCGGCTTCCTCGAAGCCAACACGAAGACCAAGCAGGCCTTCACCGATTTCAAACTGCACCTCGAATTCTTCCTGCCGTTCAAGCCGCTCGGCCGCGGCCAGGGTCGCGCCAACAGCGGCCTCTACCTACAGCACCGCTACGAAGTCCAGGTCCTCGACAGCTTCGGCCTCAAGGGCCTCGATAACGAGTGCGGCGGCATCTACAAGAACGCCGCGCCCAAGGTGAACATGTGCTTCCCGCCCCTGCAGTGGCAGACCTACGACGTCAAGTTCACCGCCGCGAAGTTCGACGCTGACGGCAAGAAGACCGCCAACGCGGTCGTCACGGTCATCCACAACGGCGTGACCGTGCACGACGCCCTCGAGCTCAAGGGCGCGACCCCCGGTGGCGGCTTCAAGACCGAAGTCCCCGCCCCCGGCCCCTTCTACCTGCAAGGCCACGGCAACCCCGTCGTCTACCGCAATATCTGGGTGGTTGCTAAGTAACGAGGACCGGAGGGCCCGTGGGCCTGAGGTCAGGAGGGCAAGAACCTGACGGGTAGATCTTGTAGGGACTTACCCCTGTCTGAGATAAATCTGTTTGCTACTAATGAAACTAATTTCATAAGTAGCATATGGCTTCACCCCGCCCTGCCCGCTCCGCGCGTAAAGCCGTGGCCGACTCCGGCTTCAGCACGCCCGGCCTCGACCGTGCTTTGGCGATCCTGAGCTGCCTAGGCGCCCATCCGGCCGGCCTGAGCCTGTCGGAGATCGCCGCCGAACTCGGGCTATCCACCAACTTCGTCTATCGCACCACGCAGTCCCTCGTCGCGCACGGCTACCTGCTCCGTGACGCCGAGAAGCGTTACTCGATAGGCCCCGGCCTCCTGCGCCTGAGCCAGCCGTTCGTGGACGACGTCCCGCTGGCCGAAGCCGCGTTGCCGGCCATGCGCTGGCTCAGCGAGCAGACCGGCGAAGCCGCCCATCTGGGCATGATCTCCGGCGACGAAGGCGTCGTGATGGAGCGCGTCATCGGGACCGCACCGGTAAAGTTCTACGTCGAACGCGGCGTACGCTTCCCCCTTTACTGTAGCGCGCCAGGCAAAGCCTTGCTGGCCTACGCGCCGAAAACCGCGTGCGAGGCCATCCTCAGCCGGATCAAACTGACCAAACTCCAACCCAGCACGATCTCCGACAAGGCCGAGTTGCTCAGGTGCCTGAATGAAGCGCGGCAGAGAGGCTGGACCACGGATTTAGGTGAAAACCTCGCTGGACACAACTGCGTCGCCGCCCCTGTTCTGGACGCTCATGGTCAGGCCATCGCCAGCATCTGGCTGACCGGAACCAGCCTTCGCCTGTCATCTGACCGCATCGGCAAGCTAGCCCCGAAGGTCGTGAAGGCCGCACAATTGATCACGCTGACCCTCAATAAGCATTCCTCATCCAAGTAACCCCATGCGCCTCCTCATCCTCCTCCTCGCGACCTCCCTTTTCGCGGCCGAACACAAGATCAAGCCGGGCGACGACCCGCAGGCCGTCATGGACGCGGCCGCGCCGGGCGACAAGCTGACCTTCCTGCCCGGCCTGCATCAGCACGGCCTGAAGAAGCACCGCTCCATCCTCTATGTCGACAAGTCCGTCGAGATCGAGCTGATGGCGGGCGCGACGCTCAAGCTGGCCGACGGGGTCTGCAAGCTGGAGAAGGTCGGCGAGATCACGACCGACCAGGACGCGGGCAAGAAGCTCGACGACCTCGAGATCGGCGGCGATTACGACCTGAGCGGCGCCCGGGAGTTTACGATCGTCACCGACAGCGAAGGCAAGGACGGCAAACCCGACACCTTCTCCTGGGGCGACAAGTTCAATGACACCTCTCACAAGCGCGTCCCCATCACGGGCGACTGGCAGGAGCTGAGCCGCGGCGTGAAGGTGAGGTTCGGCAGCAGGACCGGCCACAACGTCCGGAGCGTCTGGTATGTCAGCTACGACGGCCCCGAAGCCTACGGCATCCGCATCGGCCACGGACGCCAGCCCGAGGTCATCTCCGGCGTCCGCATCACGGGCAAGGGCACGATCGACATGAACGCCTCCCACAACGTCCAGCCGGGCTTCCTGGTGAAGAACATCAACGCCTGCGTGCTCGCCCATGGCCGCGTCCGCAACGTGCTCGTCGAAGGCATCACGATGACTGACACCAACCGCTCGGTGATGGCCTACGGCGAACACACCGGCAAGTTCCTGCCCGGCGGCACGGTCGGACCCGGTGAATCGTTCGATGCCGAGAACATCACGGTGCAGTTCACGCGCACCCTCAATCCGAACGGTAGCGGCTATCTCCTCGGACACCCCTCCTTCCGCGGGCAACTCCGCAACTTCCGTTGTAACTACAATTACATGGACACCAAGACGACCTCGATCGAGCCCAACTTCAACCTCGATGGCTACGAAGTCATCGGTAACGTCATCAAGAGCGGGGGCGAGGCCATCCACTGCTGGCGTCACTCGAAGAACGGCGTCATCGCGGACAACCTCCGGGTTGGCGACAACACTTTCATGCGGGTGATCAATACCGGCGCCCCGAGAGGCTGGGAGCCGCCGATGCCGCCGATCGCCAAGAATAACCTCAATGCGATGGGCAGCCGCACCTCAGGCCCGCAGACGAGCCTCGAGCCCAAGCCCTTCGGCCGCCGCCTGCTCGTCAGCGATTACGTCGGCAACAAGGTCGCCATCGTAGCCGCCGACGGTCGCGTCGAGTGGTCCACCCCGGCCGAACGTCCGCAGGATTCCTGGCTGCTGCCCAACGGCAACGTGCTCTTCAGCCACGTGAAAGGCGCCAAGGAAGTGAAGCCCGACCAGTCCGTGGCCTGGGAATGCGTCGCTGACCCGAAGACCGAGATCCAGGGCTGCCAGCCGCTGGCCGACGGACGCGTCCTCGTCGTCGAGTGCGGTCCGGGTCGCCTCCTGGAGATCGGCCGCGACGGCAAGATCGCCAAAGAGATCAAAGTCCCGCTGACGCCGACCATCAAGACCCACGAACAGATGCGTGGATGTCGCAAGACGGCTGACGGGCGCTACCTCGTCAGCGCCAAGGGCGACCGCGCGGTCCTCGAACTCTCCGCCGAAGGCAGGCTGCTGCGCAAGCTGCCGGTCAACGGCGACGTCCATGACGTCCGCGAACTGGCCAACGGCCACTGGCTCGTCGCCCTCGGCGAAGGCGACGGCGTCGTGGAATACGACAAGTCCGGTAAGATCGTCTGGAACATCGGCCGCGACGAAGTCACCGACAACCACCTCTACCTCGCCAGCTCGGTCGAACGACTCGCCAACGGCAATACCCTCGTCATGAACTGGCTCGGCCACGGCCATCTCGGCGCCACCGCCCAGATCTTCGAGGTCGACGCCCAGAAGAAGCTCGTCCGCCAGTTCACCGACCACCGCCAGTTCACCAGCATCAATCATATTCAGGTGCTGGAGTGAGCGGTGAGCGGTTAGCGGTTGGCGGTTAGGAAAATCACGCCCCTGCATCAGGTAGGGTCGGGACCGCGTCACGACATAGCCCCCTTGGTAGGGGCTTACGGCCCGCGCGCCCTAGGGCTGACCTGGCCGGTCAGCCCTACCCGTGACAGGTGTCAGCGGTTAGCGGTTGGCGGACAGGAAATCACCAGAATCAAGGAGGCATGTGAACCCTCCACCCTGAGGGTTGTCCTCACAAGCATCCCCTGCCCGACGGCTTGACTCGGGCCAATCCCCCTATTCCATACTTGGAATAGTTTCCGCATATGAAAACCCCTGCCGCGAAGCGACCCTCTTCCCCCTCGACCGAAACCGGTGCGTCGAGCGTGCCTGCCCTCGAACGTGGCCTCGCGATGATCGAGACGCTGGCGCATCGCCCCGAAGGCCTGACGCTTTCCGAGCTGACCGCAGCCCTCGACCTCTCCCCGGCTTCGGCGCACCGCATCACGGGCACCCTCGAAGAGGCCGGCTACCTGCGCCGCGATGACATCACCCGCCGCTACACCCTCACCCGTAAGCTGCTCCTGCTCAGCCAGCCGCGCGGCGAATCCCGGAGCCTCGTCGCGGCCGCCGCCGAAGCGATGCGCGCCATCCAACAACAGACCGGCGAGACGACCCAGCTCTGCTGCCTCGCTGACGACCACTGCGTGATGCTCGATCAGCTGGCGTCCACTCACCCGTTCAAGTACATCGTCGACCTGGGCTGCCTCGCACCGCTCCACTGCACGGCCCCCGGCAAGGCCATGGTGGCTTTCCTGCCTGACGCCGAACAGGACGCCCTTCTCGCCCGCCTGAAGCTCGAGAAACACACGGAGAGGACGATCGTCGCCAAGCGCGAACTCGCCGCGGAGATCGAACGCATCCGCGCCCACGGCTATGCCTTGGATAAAGGCGAACACTTCGACGGGATCAGCTGCGTCGCCGCGCCGATCCTCGACCAGCACGGCCATGCCATCGGCGCCGTGACCATCGCGGGCCCCACCAGCCGCTTCCCGGCCGCCACCATGGTCGAGCGCGGCCAATTCATCCGCGAGCAGGCCGACCGCATCGCCCGTGCCTTCCTTTCCTGATGCGTCGCGCTCTCGCCATCCTCGCACTGGGAACCTCGTCCCTGGCGGCCGCCGACCTCAAGCCGGCGGACGTGGAGTTCTTCGAGTCGAAGATCCGCCCGGTGCTGGTCGCGGAGTGCTACGAATGCCACGACGCCAAGAAGCAGAAAGGTGACCTGCGCCTCGATTATCGCGACGGCCTGCTCAAGGGCGGCGAAGAAGGCCCTGCCATCGTCCCCGGCGACGCGAAGAAGAGCATCCTGCTCCAGTCCATGGATCACAGCCATGAGACACTGGTGATGCCGAAGAAGCGCCCGAAGCTGGATGCGCAGATCATCGCCGACTTCGTGGAATGGGTGAACCGCGGCGCCCCCGACCCGCGCACCAAGGCCCCCGAGGACTCGATCACCCCTGCGTGGTCCGATCTCCTGCAGGTCCGCAAGAACTGGTGGAGCTTCCAGCCGATCACCTCCCCCTCCGTTCCGGCCGGCAAGGCCGCCAGTCCGATCGACCGCTTCCTCGACGCGAAGATCGCCGCCGCCGGTATCACTCCCTCTGCACCGGCCGACAAGCCCACGCTCCTCCGTCGCGCGACCTATGTGCTCACGGGCCTGCCCCCCTCGCCCGCGGAGATCGCCGCTTTCGAAGCAGACACCTCGGCAGACGCCTTCGCCAAAGTCGTCGACCGCCTGCTGGCCTCGCCGCGCTACGGCGAACACTTCGCGCGCCACTGGATGGATCTCGTCCGCTACGCCGACACGCACGGCAGCGAAGGCGATCCGTCCATCCCGCAGGCCTGGCGCTACCGCGATTACCTCATCCGCGCCTTCAATACCGACGTCCCCTACGACCAGTTCGTCCGCGAACAGCTCGCTGGCGACCTGCTGAAGACCCCGCGCCTCAACGAAGCGGAAAAGCTCAATGAGTCGGCCATAGGCACCGGCCACTTCCGCATGGTCGAACACGGCTACCAGCCGGTCGACACGGTCGATGAGCAGGTCCGCAACGTCGATAACCAGATCGACGTCGTCTCGAAGACCTTCCTCGGACTCACGGTCTCCTGCGCCCGCTGCCACGACCATAAGTTCGACGCCATCAGCCAGGCCGACTTCACCGCCTTCTACGGCATCTTCGCTTCCGCCCGTCCGGGACAGGTGACCGTGGACTCCCCCGCCCTGCTCGACCAACACCGCGACCGCCTGACCGAACTCAAGCAGGCCATCCGCGCCGAACTCGCGGCCAAGTGGATCCAGCAGGCCAAGGATCTCCCCACGGCCCTCGAACGTATCCGTGCCAGCTCCCAGGAACGCGTCCGCTTGCAGGACGAGTTGGCGAAGGTCGAACGCGAACTCACCGCCGATGATTTTCGCCGTCGCCTCAAGGCGGACAAGAGCGCCGGTCCGGCGCCTAGCCACTGGTGGACTTTCGAACAGGACGGACGCGACCTCGTCGGCAAGCTTGACGCCAAACTCAACGGCGGAGCCGTCATCAAGAACGGGCGGCTGCAGCTCGATGGCGAGGGTTCCTTCGCCGAGACGGGCCCTACCGCCGAGACCCTGACGGCCAAGACCCTCGAAGCCTGGGTCGCCCTATCCACCCTCGACCAACGCGGCGGCGGCGTCATCACGACGGAATCGATCGGCGGCGCGATCTTCGACGCGATTGTCTTCGGCGAAAAACAGAAGGCCCGCTGGATGGCCGGCAGCAACAACTCCGTCCGCACCCAGAACGTGAACGGTCCGGCCGAGACGGCCAAACCGGGCGAACTCATCCACCTCGCGATCGTGTATCAACCCGACGGTCGCATCGAACTCTACCGCAACGGCCAGCCCTACGGCGCCGGCTACGCTCCCGCCAACGACAAGGCGGCTTTGCATACCTTCGCGGCCGGCAAGACACGCCTGCTCTTCGGACGTCGCCACACCGGCGGCGGTAACGCCTTCCTGCGAGGTGAGCTCGAAGAGGCCCGCCTCTACGGCTTCGCCCTCACCGCCGCGCAGATCGCCGACTCCTTCCGTGCCGGCACGCTCCGCGGCGAACTGTCACCGGTCGCGGCGAAGGACGATAAACTCGACGCCCTCCGCGCCCAGGCCGCTCAGTTACGGACCAAGCTAAGCGAGATCAATCGGTCCAACGGCAGACTCGCCGAGAGTTTCAAACACGAGGAAGACCCGACCTACCCGCTGCATGCGGCCAGCTTCATCCGGGTCGGACTGAAGCCCAAGCCAGCCCCGGCTCCGCGGAGCGAAAAGCCCGACTGGACGCTAGGCGACAAGAGCGCCGCCGCTTGGCGTCGTCATGGCAACGGCCTCGATGGCCGCTTCGCTCCGGGCGATTTCCGGGTCGAGACCGACGGCACTGAGGTGCTCAAGGGGGTGCTTCCCTCGGGCCTGCACTCCCACACGCTCTCGACCAAGCATAGCGCCGTCCTGACCTCACCCCGCTTCAAGGTCACGACGGACTTCATCAGCGTCCAAGCCATGGGCAAGGGAGCGACGCTGCGACTCATCCCGGACAACTATCCTCTTTCCCCCGGCGGCTCCCGCTTCCCCAAGGCAGCCATCGAGTCCGAAAAGCCGACCTGGATCACCCTCGACACCGCTTACCGCAAGGGCTCCTACGCTTATCTCGAACTGACGCTGCCTGACGACTCGACCAATCCGGACAAGAAAGCCGAAGCCCGGGAAGGCTTCTACGGCGTCCGCGAGGTCATCTTCCATGCCACCCGCGAAGCGGGGCCTTCCGGCGAGGCCGTAGTCGCGCAAGCGCCGACGCCCCCCACCGTGGAGCAAACTGCCCACGCCCTCGCCGAAGCCGCCACCGCCTGGGGACGTGACGAAGCCACCGAAGCCCAAGCCGCGCTGCTCGACGCGGGCGTCCGTCACGGGATGCTCGACGCGTCTACGGGCGCATCGACCAAGCTCGCCGCTCTTACCGCCGAATACCGGAAACTGGAAGCCGAACTCACCGAACCGCGCCGCGCCCCCGGTTTCCTCGAGGCCGAAGGCTTCGACATGCCCCTCTTCGTCCGCGGCGAATACAAGCAACCGGCCGCCATCGTCCCCCGTCGCTACCTGGAAGCCTTCGACACCAAGCCCTTCGTGACGACCGGCAGCGGACGCCTGGAACTCGCTGCGAAAATCGCCGCTCCCGATAATCCGCTGACAGCTCGCGTGATGAGCAACCGCCTCTGGCACCACGTCTTCGGACGCGGCCTCGTCGGCACCGTCGATAACTTCGGCCGCCTCGGCGACCAGCCGACGCACCCTGAGCTGCTCGACTATCTCGCGAAGCGTCTGACCAGTCAGCAGTGGTCGTTGAAGGCCCAGCTCCGGGAACTCCTCCTGACGGACGCCTTCCAGCGTTCCAGCCTGCCCACGGCTTCGGCCTTGGCCAAGGACGCCGACAACGCCCTGCTTTCGCACGTCCGGATCCGTCGCCTCGAAGGCGAAGCCCTCCGCGATTCGCTCATCACCCTGGCCGGACGGATGGAGCACCGGATGTATGGTCCGGGCGACAACGCCCTCGCCACGGCCAAGGACCAGGTCCGCCGCAGCGTCTACCTCAACATCCGCCGTAACTCCCTCAATCCGCTGATCACCACCTTCGACGGACCGAAGCCGTTCACGACCGTCGGTCGCCGCGACGCCACGAACGTGCCGGCGCAGTCACTGACGCTCCTGAACAGCGCCTTCGTCATCGATACCGCGAAGCACTGGGCCAAGACGCTCAATCTCCAGAAGCAGTCCGATGCCGACAAGGTCGACACCCTCTTCATCCAGGCTCTCGCCCGCAAGGCGACGCCCGCCGAACAGGCGGCCGCGGCCCGTTATCTCGCCGACCTCAAGGTCACGCACGCCGACCAACCGGCGATGGTCTGGGCGGACTTCGCCCAATCGGTGCTCAACCTCAAAGAATTCCTCTATCTCAAATAATATGCACCCGCTCACCCGCCGCGAACTGCTCCGCCGCTGCTCCCTAGGCTTCGGTGGTATCGCCCTGTCCGGACTGCTGTCCTCCCCCGCCTTCGGCGCCGAATCCGCCGGCAAGCGCCCGCTCAAGGCGAAGGCGAAGAACGTCATCTTCTGCTACATGTCGGGCGGCGTCTCGCACGTCGACTCCTTCGATCCCAAGGCCGCCCTCGCCAAGCTGCACGGCAAGCCGATGCCCGTGCCCGTCCAGCGCACGGTCTTCAACAACAACGGCAACATCATGGGCAGCCCGTGGGAGGCCAAGCGCTACGGCCGGTCGGGCATCGAGATGACGAATCTCTTCCCCAAGATCGCCGACTGTGCCGATGACCTCACGGTGGTCCGATCGATGACCAGCAAGGTCAGCGAACACGCGCAGGGGAACTATTTCTTCCATACGGGCTTCCCGTTCATGGGGCACCCCAGCGCCGGAGCCTGGATCAACTACGGGCTGGGAACAGAGAATCAGAACCTCCCTGGCTTCGTGGTCCTGCAGAGCGGCAACGCCGGCGTCCCGCACGGCGGGGTCGGTCTCTTCAACAACGGCTACCTTCCCGGCCAGCATCAGGCCTCGGTCATCAAGGCCGACGGCCCCCTGCCCCTCGCCAACATCAAGCCCGGCGAAGCCGACGCCGCCCAGCGCCGCCGACTCGGCTTCATCAACGAGGTCGACCAGGCCTTCGCCGAAGCCACCCGCGAGCCGCAGGTCGAAGCGGCGATCCGTAATTACGAGACCGCCTACCGCATGCAGGCGGCCGTGCCCGAAGTCTGCGACCTCGGCGGCGAGTCCGCCGCGACCAAGGCGATGTATGGCGTGGACTCCCCCGACCCGCTCACCGCGGGCTACGCCCGTCAAGCCCTGCTCGCCCGCCGGCTCGTCGAGAAAGGCGTCCGGTTCGTCGAACTCAGCTGCCTGTCCGGCAATCTCGGCGGGGGTAATGCGGCCAATCCGTGGGATCACCACGGCGCGATCGTCAAGGGCCACGGCATGATGGCCCACCAGGTCGACCAGCCCATCGCCGCGCTCCTCAAGGACCTCAAGCAACGCGGACTCCTCGACAGCACCATCGTCATCTTCTCTGGCGAGTTCGGCCGCACGCCGTTCTCGCAGGGCAGCGACGGACGCGACCATAACCCCTACGGCTTCAGCCTTTGGGTGGCCGGCGGCGGCTTCAAGCCCGGCACCGTCTTCGGCGCCACCGACGAACTCGGCTACTACGCCGTCGATAAGCCGCTCACCGTCTACGATTTCTGGGCCACCATCCTCCACCAGCTCGGCATCGACCACGAGAAGCTCACCTATCGCTTCGGCGGACGCGATTTCCGCCTGACGGATGTGCATGGAAGCGTCGTAAAAGACATCATCGCGTAGACGCATAAGGTAACGGCGGCTGGCGGTTAGCGGTTGGCGGATAGAATAATCATCTTAGGTCCCAGGTCTCGGCCATCGGGTATCTGGTACGGGTTTTCGGGTGCGGGTACGGGACCCGAACCTGAACCTGGTGCTGAACACCTGAACCCGGGACCTGACGGCCGAGACCCGAGACCTGAAAATGTTTCCCGCCACCTCTGTGCCTTAGTTTCCCTGAACGAAGAACAAGGAGCCAAGAACAACTAACCCTCGTTCATCCCCCGTCATTTATCTTTTCTTTCAAAGCATCATCCATCGCCCATCCTTCATCTGCCCCACCCGCCCATGCGCCTCTTCCTCGCCCTTCTCCCCTTCTTCGCCCTCGCGGCCGACCCCAAGCCGATCCGCGTGCTTGTCTGGGACGAACAGCAGCCGCAGCAGTCCCAAGGTTACGGGGAAAAGTTCCTCGGAGAGAGCTTGGCGTCGGAGCTGGCCAAGAACCCGGACCTCGTCGTCAAGACCGCCCGTCTGGCCGACGCCGACCAAGGCCTTAGCGACGCTGCGCTCGACCAGGCCGACGTGCTCGTCTTCTGGTGCCATCGCAAGGTGAAGGAACAGGACGATGCCCGCGTCGAGGCAATCGTGAAGCGTGTGCAGGCCGGCAAGCTCGGCTTCATCGCCCTGCACTCCGCCCACTGGGCCAAGCCGTTCGTGCGCCTGATGCAGGAGCGATCTAAGGCTGACGCGCTCAAGCAGCTCACCCCCAAAGAACGCGCATCGGCCAAATGGGTGTTCGTCAACGAAGCCCCTTACTACAAGGGCGTGAAGGCCGGCGCCCCGCTTACGCCTTCCCTCAAGCGCGACGGCAACACCTTCACGCTCACACTTCCTCAGTGCGTCTTCCCGGCCTACCGTAACGACGGGGCCCCAGGACACGTCACCACGGTGAAACCCGGCCACCCCATCGCCGCCGGACTGCCCGCTAAATGGGACATCCCCCAGACCGAGATGTATGGCGAACCGTTCCACATCCCGGCTCCCGACGAAGTGATTTTCGAAGAACGCTGGGACAAAGGAGAGTATTTCCGTAGCGGCATCACCTGGCAGGTCGGCCAGGGCAGAGTCTTCTATTACCGCCCCGGCCATGAGACCTACCCTATCTTCAAGCAGCCTGAGAACATCAAGGTCGTGGAAAACGCGGTGCGCTGGGCCGCGGGAAAGTAAACGATATAGGGCTAGAGACAGGGCTTGGGCTAGATCACACGGCTCAAAGGGAGACCGGAAACCGGGAAGTTTGCTGCGGACCTGAGGTAGGGACGGCTCTCCGAGCCGTCCGTTCGCCGAAGGAGCTACGAATCTTGATCGACGTCCTATTCTCTCATCGTTCAACGGCGGGCTCTGAGAGCACGCCCTACCACCCGCCGCCCCTGCGTGTCATTTCCCAAGACAAAGAACAAGGAACCAAGAACGGCTAACCCTTAATCATCCCGTCTGCGGCTTCCCCCTGAGCGACCATTCCTTAATTCCTTACATCACCAGCCCTAGCGCTAGCCCCAGCCCTAGCCCTAGCCCTAAAAACCACCTTTGCACTTTGGCACCTTTGCACCTATTCAACCTCTACCCCTATCCCCACCCCTACCCCTAATCAACCATGCGCTCCCTGCTCCTGACCGCCGCCCTGTTCTCCGCCTCCTTCGCCACCGCCGCCGAGGTCTTCACCGAAGGCCCCGCCCAGAAAGTCGGCGAGGGTTACAAGTTCACCGAAGGCCCGGCCTGGCACCCCCAGGAGAAGGCGTTCTATTTCTCGGATATCCCGAGCAACAACATGCACCGCTGGACGGCCGAGGGCGGCAGCAAGCTCTTCGTCGACCGCAAGTCTCGCTCCAACGGCATCGTCGTCGACCCGCAGGGCCGCCTGATCTTCTGCGAGATCGACAAGCGTGCCATCGTGCGTCGCGACAAGGACGGCACCGAGACGATCCTGGCCGACACTTGCGACGGCCAGAAGCTCACCGCGCCGAACGACCTCTGGCTCGCCCCGAACGGTGACATCTATTTCACCCTCCCGAAACTCCGTCCCTCCAAGGCCAAGAAGGATGCCATCCCGGAGAACGTCCTCAACGGCACGCTCTGCCGCATCTCCGCCGACGGCAAGTCGGTGACGAACGTAGGCAAGGCCGTCGGCGTCGAAGCCCCCAACGGCGTCGTCGGCACCTCCGGCGGCAAGCAGATCTGGTGGACCGACGGCACCGTCTGCAAGACCGCCAAGATCAACGCGGACGGCACCCTCTCCGACCCGAAGGTCGCCGCCAAGGTCGGCAGCGACGGACTCGCCGTCGACGCGCGCGGTCGTCTCTACACCACCGCCAAGGAGGGACTCGCCGTGCATGACGCCGACGCCAACCAGGTCGGCCTCATCCCCTTCCCCGAAAGCCCGTCCAACATGAAGTTCGGCGGCGTCGACGGCACGACCCTCTTCGTCACCGCCCGCACCGGTGCCTACTTGGTCAAGTCCAAGACCCCTGGCGAAGGTTTTGGGAAGTAAGCAATGGATGATAAGCGATGGATGATAGATGATTAAATACAGAACCTGCTCAGGTACACCTGCTCTCAATCCCCCATCCCTCATCGTCCATCATCCATCTTCTATCCTCCATCACCATCCTTCATCATCCATCTTCCATCGAGCATCTCCATGAACCTCCTCCGCCTCCTTCCCCTCCTGGCCGCGGCTTCGCTTTCCGCCGCGTCCGTCTCGACCTTCGCCGGCACCGGTGAGAAAGGCTACTCCGGCGACGGCGGCCCGGCCACTGCCGCCAAGATGGACAATCCCTTCGGCGTGGTCCGAGGCCCGGACGGCGCCATCTGGTATTGCGAATACACCGGACAGCGCATCCGGCGCGTCGACCAGGACGGCAAGATCACGCTGATCGCTGGCACGGGCAAGGCAGGTTACACCGGCGACGGCGGTCCCGCCACGGAGGCCACCTTCAACCTCCCGCACGAGCTCCGCTTCGGCCCGAAGCGCGGCAACCTCTTCGTCGTCGACATGCAGAACCACGCGGTCCGCAAGATCGACGTGAAGACCGGAATCATCACGACGGTCGTCGGGACGGGCAAACCAGGCTACTCCGGCGACGGCGGCCCCGCCGACCAGGCCCAGCTGAAGCAGCCGCATAGCATCCAGTTCGACGCGAACGGCGACCTCTTCATCTGCGACATCGGCAACAACGTGATCCGCAAGGTCGACATGAAGACCAAGCGCATCAGCACCATCGCCGGCACGGGCAAGCCTGGCGTCACCCCCGACGGCGCCCCGGTCAAGGGCACGCCGCTCAAGGGCCCGCGCTCGATCGACTTCGATGCCGCCGGCAACCTCTGGGTCTGCACCCGCGAAGGCAACCAGGTCTTCAAGCTCGACCTCAAGAACGACAAGATCACGCACATCGCCGGCACGGGCAAGAAGGGCTTCACCGGCAATGGCGGTCCGGCCAAGCTCGCCACCCTCAGCGGGCCGAAAGGCGTAGCCGTCGACGCCCAGGGCAACGCCTGGCTGGTCGACACCGAATCCCACTCGATCCGCATGGTCGACGCCAAGACCGGCAACCTCGAGCTGATGATCGGCACCGGCGCCAAGCACGACGGACCCGACGGCGACCCGCTCAAGTGCGGCCTCGCCCGTCCGCACGGCATCTGGGTCGACGCGGACGGCAGCGTCTTCGTCGGCGACTCAGAGAACCACCGTGTCCGCGTCCTGAGGAAGTAAGCCCGTGCCCCTCAGCCGCCGTTCGCTCCTCAAGCACGCCCTCCTCGCCGGAGCCTGGTATGGGGCGGTCGGCCGCTCCTTCGCGCAGGCCTCGTCACCCGAAGTCCTCGGCCAAGGCGACTTCAAGTATCGTGTCGTGCCCGGCTGGGGCGTGCTCGACGAAAAGACCCCGGTCAACGATTGCCACGGCCTCGCCCGCACGGCCGACAGACACATCGTGCTGCTGACCAACCACGTCGCCAACAATGTCATCTTCTACGACGAAGCCGGCAAGCTGGCGCACAAGTGGACCGGCCCGAAGTTCCCCGGCGCGCACGGTCTCTCGCTCGTCCGTACGCCGAAGTCCGAGTCGCTCTTCATCACCGACCTTAACCTGCACACGGTGACCCGCTTCGCCCTCTCCGGCGAACGGCTCGGCGAATGGCGGCTGCCGGCCAATACCCGGAAATATGCCAAGGAGAGCGACTATCGCCCCTCCTGGACGCTACACCGCGCCGACGGCGAGTTCTACGTCCTCGATGGCTACGGCAAGGACTACATCCTGCACTACGCCGCAGATGGCTCGTTCAAGCGCCTCCTCGGCGGACCCGAAGGAGGCATCGTCCACTGGGGCCCGCACGGCGGCATGATCGACGCGGCGGCCGACGGCGCCGAGACCATGCTCATCGCGATGAGCGATCAGCAATACCTCCTCCGGCTCGACCTCGACGGAAAGAAGCTCGGCCAGACCGACCTACCGGGCGGCAACCCTCGGCAGATCCGCCGCTTCGGCCAGCACTACGTCGTGGCCCACCTCGCCGACAACTGGCCCAAGGACCGCAGCAGCCGCGGATTCCTCTCCATTCTCGACCGCGACCTCCGCGTCGTCTCGAACATCGCCGGCTCCGCGCCCGTCTACGACTCGGCTGGCAAACTCGTGCCGATGAAGCATACCTCCGACGTCTTCCTGCACCCGCACGACGTCCTGGCGAACCCCGATGGTTCGCTGGTCGTCGCGCAGTTCGCGTCCGGCAAGACCTACCCGCTCAAGCTCGAACGGATCTGAGTCCGCTCAGTGCTTCCAGTTGAGGCTCAGGCCGAAGGAGTCCTGGTCCATCCGGAGGGACACCGGGACGCCGATGTTGCCGGAGACCGTTTCATTGAACGCGCGGGCGTAGAAGAAGGAGACTTCGGTGGAAGCGTTGGCCTGCCAGGTCGCGCCAAGGGTGGCGTGATGACGGACGACACCGGGAGCGAGCTGATTGAAGAAGATCTCCGAGGAGCCGATCGGCTGGGTCGTGTGGTTGTAACCGACGCGCACCACGAGGGTCGGCGAGACTTCGTAGGCGAGGCCGGTCTTGATGACGGTCACATCCTTCCAGCCGAAGCCGGGTCCGTTGGACGCGCCGAAGCCACCCGGCGAAGAACCCGGATTACCGACCGAGTTCACTTCGCTGTAATGGATGCGCTCGACGTCGAAGGCCCAGGTCAGGGACGAATCCACCTTATAGGCGAAGCCCACCGCGTAATTGGAGGGGATGTCGAAATCGCCCTGCTCAGCGAAGAGGCCGGCATACTTATCGAACTTGGTCATCCACAGGCGAGACTGGTAGGTCGCGCCGACCTTAAGGTTCTGGCTGGCCTGCCAGGTCCAACCCAGACGGGCGCCGCCGCCGACGGACGTATCATATCCGGCATTCGCGATGCCGAAGTCTTCCAGGCCGGTGGCTTTGAAGCGCTGGCCCGCGAGGATCGCGGAGACGCCGAAGGCATGGCCGCCTTCGTTGCGCCAGGACCAGGTCGGCGCGATGAAGAGCTGGGACATGTCCATCGAAGTGTTCGAACTGGCGACCCCAGGATTGACGTCAAAGAGCGCCGTCTGGTAACCCGTGTTCATCCCACCGTTGCCGAATACGGCGAGACCGTAGGCGACACCGTTGGCCAGCGTAGTCTTGTAGGAGAAGTCCGGGATGAAGAAACTGCCGTCCTCGTTGCCGTCGAAGGTATTGCCGTTGACCGTGACGCTGCGATCGGGGGCGAACCAGGTCAGGCCGACCTGATGGCTGTCCGCGACGTCCACCAGCCCGGCAGGATTGGTCGCCACGACCATCGAGTCCTGGGCGAAGGCAACGCCGGCGCCACCGAGACCCTTGGCCTTCACGCCGTAACCGTGGTCGAAATAGCCGTCGGTGGCCAAAGCAGCCGAGGCGGTGAGCAACAGGGAGAGCGAGAGCTGGATGCGCATAGGGGTGGGTATGTGAGTTAAAGATTACATCTTTGGTAATGATGTAAAGAATAAAATTGGCATCGTTTTATTGGTCGTTTGGCCACGATCCCTCAGCATACCTCATTGCAGCCCCCCCCTGCCCCCACCCCCACCCCTAACGCCATGCTCCGCCCCCTGCTCTGCTGGCTCAGCCTATCGGTCTGCCTGGCCTTCGCCGACCCGGCCCGCCCCAACATCGTGCTGATCCTCGTCGACGACCTGGGCACCGGCGACGTCGGTTGCTTCGGCGCCAAGGACATCCGTACGCCGCATCTCGACGCCCTGGCCAAGCAAGGGACGCGCTTCACGGACTTCTACGTCGCCCAAGCCGTCTGCACGGCCAGCCGTGCCGCGCTCCTGACCGGGTGCTACCCCAACCGCGTGGGGATGCAGGGCGCCCTCAACCATACCAGCCGCCTAGGACTCAATCCGTCCGAGTGGACGCTCCCGAAGATGCTCAAGGACCGCGGCTATGCGACGGCCTGCTTCGGCAAGTGGCACCTCGGCACGGTCCCGGAACTTTCGGCGCCCCGCCAGGGCTTCGACGAATTCTTCGGCCTGCCCTACTCCAACGACAACTCGAAATACCATCCGACGCTCGCGCCGGAGATGCCGCCGCTCCCGCTGCTCGACGGCGAGAAAGTCGCCGAACTCGACCCGGACCAGTCGGCCTTCACGGCCCGCTTCACGGCCAGAAGCGTCGATTTCATCGAACGGAACAAGGACCGTCCGTTCTTCCTCTACCTGCCCCACGTGATGCCGCACGTGCCGATCTTCGCTTCGGACAAGTTCAAAGGCCGCTCCGCCCGCG
>JBEEPO010000024.1:0-22980 GCA_041191065.1 Verrucomicrobiota bacterium
ATCGCCGACCGCTACGTCCCCGCGCAGCGTCTCCTCGGCGGCCTGCACCTCCTGGGAGCCGGCCTGCTCTGGTGGATCTCCCAGCAGACCACCTTCAGCGTCTTCTACCCGTCGCTCATCGTCTACACCCTGACGTACATGGCCGGACACGGCCTCATCAACACCATCACCCTCACCCACGCCCCTAATCCGGCCAAGTGGTTCCCGATCGTCATGGCCGCCGCTTCCGCCGGCTGGATCGCCGCCGCCAACGTGGTCAACTTCGCCAAGCTCGCGGACAACAACGGCATGTTCACCCTCGCCTGCGGTGTCGCCGTCGCCATCGCGCTCTACTCGTTCACGCTGCCGAACACCCCGCCCAAGGGCGACGCCGGCCCCGTCTCGGCCGGCAAGCTGCTGGGCCTCGACGCGCTCAGGCTCTTCAAGGACCGCTCTTTCGCGGTCTTCATGGTCTGCTCGTTCCTGATCTGCATCCCGCTGAGCTTCTACTTCACCTGGACGGGCGCCTTCCTGAGCGAGATGAACGTCGCCGACTACGCCTCCAAGATGACCCTCGGCCAGGTCTCCGAAGTCGGATTCCTGCTCTTGCTTCCGATCCTCCTGCCGATCCTCGGCGCCAAGCGCATCATGATCCTCGGCATGGCCGCCTGGGCCGCCCGCTTCGCCCTCTTCGCCTACTTCCACGAGCAGCCCACCGCCACCTGGATGGTCCTCGGCGGCATCCTCCTGCACGGCATGTGCTATGACTTCATCTTCGTGATGGGTCGCATGTATGTGGACAAGGCCGCCGGCGACAGCCTCCGCGCCTCGGCCCAGGGACTCCACGCCGTCTTCACCCTCGGCGCGGGCATGTTCGTCGGCTCCTGGCTCTCCGGCGTCGTCGCCCAGAACTATACCAACGCCCAGAACGTCCACGACTGGAAGGCCATCTGGCTCGTGCCGGCCATCATGAGCGCCGCGCTCATCCCCGTCTTCCTCGCCCTCTTCCGCGAACGCTCCAGCGATGAAGGATGAATGATGGATGATCAAAGATAGAGATAACAAACTGCGTTCATCCGCATCTCGCTCCTTCCTTCATCGCTCCTCGTCAATCTGCCATCATCCATCACTCATCGTCCATCCTCCACCTTCCAACCCAATGCCCCGCAAACACAGCCACATCGCCCCCGACTGGTGGGATTACACCACGCTCGACTCGGCGCTCATCCAAGACGCCGCCAAGCTCACCGAACGCGACCTGCGCCAGCTCTCGCGTCCCGGCTTCAAGGTGGTGATGTATGACACCCTCGAAGACTTCTACCTCGCCGAAGCGCTGGAATACATCGCCGCCTGGAAGCAGGCCACGGCCGACAACCCGGTCGGCATCTGCGGACCGATCGGTCCGACCGAACAGCTCCCGCTCGTCGCCCGCCTGGTCAACGAGCTCGGCCTCAGCCTCAAGCACGCCCACTTCTGGGGCATGGACGAATGGTATGACGAGAAGACGAAGAAGGAAGTGCCCGTCACGCATGCGCTGTCCTTCGAGCGCGCCGACCGCGAGCTCTGCTTCGACCGCATCCAGAAGAAGCTGGCGATGCCCGAAGCCAACCTGCACTTCCCCAAGGCCAAGGTGGCCGACTACGTGAAGACCTGGCACGCCGGCGTCCGCTGCGCGGTCATGCAGGGCGGCCAGGGCGACATCAAGCACTGGGCCTTCAACGACCCGCTGAAGCGCACGGGCAAATACAAGGACGCCCCGCCCTCACCCGCCGAATACCGTAAGCTCGGCACGCGTATCGTCGAACTCCACCCGGTCACCCTCAGCCAGAACGCCCGCACTTCCGGCGGCGGGAACATCACCATGGTCCCGAAGATGGCCATCACCGTCGGCCCGCAGGAGACCTGGCTGGCCGACAAGGTCTCGATCTGGCACGCCGGCGCCCACGACAACCCGCTGGGCCAGCGCCTGACCGCCCTGATGATCTCGAAGCGCTTCGCCGACGCCGCCGTGCCGATGTCCCTCCTCGCCGACCATCCGAACGTCCAGTTCAATTACTTCCGCGGCGGATTAGGCTCTTGTGCGGTCGAAATGCACTGAGGTTTACTTAAGTCATTAAAGGACAGTTGTTTAAAAAAATCATCTCCGAATTTTGACAAAGTCCAAAACTGGACCTTGTTCTGGGTCCACATGCGGGACCCGGAAGCCACCCTTCGCCAGCACCAGCTGCCCGTCACGGCGCAGCGCCTGGCGGTGTTGCGCGCGGTCTCCCGCCATCCGCATGCGACCGCCGACGCCGTCGCGGAAAGCGCGCGCGAGGAGATCGGCGCGATCTCGCGCCAGTCGGTCTACAACGTCCTCAACGTCCTCACGGAGAAAGGCATCATCCGCCGCATCCAACCCGCGGATTCGCCGGCGCGTTACGAAGACCGCGTGGGCGACAATCACCATCATCTCGTCTGCCGCGCCTGCGGCCAGACCGAAGACGTCTGTTGCGCGGTCGGCGGTGCTCCCTGCCTGGAGGCCCACGACGACCATGGCTTCAAGATCGACGAAGCCGAAGTGATCTATTGGGGCCTCTGCCCCGCCTGCCAGCGCGCCGGCGCCCACGCGTCCCCCGCCCATCCTCTTTCCCCTCACCACCATGACTAACCGATATCAGACCCTGAAGCTGCTGGCGCTCGCCGCCCTCACGCTTACGTTCACCCCAGGCCAGCTCATGGCCCAGGCCGCCCCTTCCGCTCAACCCAAACAACCCGACATGTCCGACATCAGCAAATGCCCCGTGATGGGCAACCCCGCCCCTGCCAACCGTCACACCGCCGCCGGCGCGATGACCAACCGCGATTGGTGGCCGAACCAGCTCAACCTGAGCATCCTGCACCAGAACAACGTGCGCGGCAACCCGATGGGCCCGTCGTTCAATTACGCCGAAGAATTCAAGAAGCTCGACCTCGAAGCCCTGCGTAAGGACCTCAAGGCCCTGATGACCGACTCCCAGGAATGGTGGCCGGCCGACTACGGTCACTACGGCCCCTTCTTCATCCGCATGGCCTGGCACTCCGCCGGCACCTACCGCACCACCGACGGTCGCGGCGGCGCCGGTTACGGCACCCTGCGCTTCGCCCCGCTGAACAGCTGGCCGGACAACGCCAACCTCGACAAGGCCCGCCGCCTCCTCTGGCCGATCAAGCAGAAGTACGGCAGCAAGATCTCCTGGGCTGACCTCATGATCCTCACCGGCAACGTCGCCCTCGAAGACATGGGCTTCCCGACCTTCGGCTTCGCCGGCGGCCGTGCCGACGTCTGGGAAGCGCAGGAAGACATCTACTGGGGTCCCGAGACCGAATGGCTCGGCGACAAGCGCTACAAGGGCGACCGCGAACTCGAGAACCCGCTCGGCGCCGTCCAGATGGGTCTGATCTACGTCAACCCGGAGGGCCCGAACGGCAAGGCCGACCCGCTGGCCGCCGCCCGCGACATCCGCGAGACCTTCGCCCGCATGGCCATGAACGACGAAGAAACCGTCGCCCTCATCGCCGGTGGTCACTCCTTCGGCAAGGCCCACGGCGCGGCGACGCCCGTCGGCAACGTCGGTCCGGAACCCGAAGGCGCGCCCCTCGAACAGATGGGCCTCGGCTGGAAGAACAAGTACGGCAAGGGCAATGGCGCGGACACGATCACCAGCGGCCTCGAAGGCGCCTGGACGAGCACCCCGGCCCGCTGGTCCTACCAGTACCTGACCAACCTCTGGAACTACGAGTGGGTCCTCACCAAGAGCCCGGCCGGCGCCCAGCAGTGGACGCCCAAGGACGGCGCCGGCGCCGGCACCGTGCCCGACGCGCACGACAAGTCGAAGCGTCACGCCCCGATGATGTTCACCACCGACATCGCGCTGAAGATGGATCCGGCTTACGCCAAGATCACCAAGCGCTGGGCCGAGAACCCGAAGGAGTTCGAAGTGGCCTTCGCCAAGGCCTGGTACAAGCTCACCCACCGCGACATGGGTCCCTATGTCCGCGGCCTCGGACCGCTCGTGCCCCCCGCCCAGCTCTGGCAGGATCCGCTCCCGGCCGTCGACCACCCGCTGGTCGACGCCGCTGACGTCGAAGGGCTCAAGAAGGCCGTCCTCGCCACGGGCCTCTCGAACTCGCAGCTCGTCTCGGTCGCCTGGGCTTCCGCCTCGACCTTCCGCGGCAGCGACAAGCGTGGCGGCGCCAACGGCGCCCGCATCCGCCTCGCCCCGCAGAAGGACTGGGAAGTGAACAACCCGGCCGAACTCGCCAAGGTGCTCGCCGCCCTCGAGAAGGTGCAGGCCTCCTTCAACGCCTCCGCCAAGGGCGGCAAGAAGGTCTCCCTGGCCGACCTGATCGTCCTCGCCGGCAACGCCGCGGTGGAAGACGCCGCCGCCAAGGCGGGCACGCCCGTCAAGGTGCCCTTCAACCCGGGCCGCACCGACGCCACCCAGGAGATGACCGACGTCGCCTCCGTGGGCGTGCTCGAACCCAAGCATGACGGCTTCCGGAACTTCCTCGGCCGCAAGCTGGACCGCCCGGCGCCGGAAAACCTCGTCGACCGCGCCCAGCTCCTGACGCTCTCCGCGCCGGAGATGACCGTGCTCGTCGGCGGCATGCGCGCGCTGGACACCACCGTGGGCTTCCCCGGCCTCGGCGTGATGACCAAGCGTCCCGGACAGCTGACCAACGACTTCTTCGTCAACCTCCTCGACCAGTCCGTGGTCTGGGAGAAGGCGAAGGTCTGCGAGCACTTCTTCGAAGGCCGCGACAGCAAGACCGGACAGGTGAAGTGGACCGCCACCTCCGTCGACCTCGTCTTCGGCTCCAACTCGCAGCTCCGCGCCCTCGCGGAAGTCTACGCGAGCGCCGACGCCAAGGAGAAGTTCGTCCACGACTTCGTCGCCGCGTGGACCAAGGTCATGGAGCTCGACCGCTTCGACCTCGCCAAGAAGTAAGCCTATAAGGTTTCCGGCCCTCAGGCCCGCCAGATTCGTCTGGCGGGCCTTTTTGTTGATCTGCGGCAAAGGCACGAGAATAGGCTTCAAAGGACCTAAGTTCAGGGAAGGATGTCGGTGCCTTCACCCCGATGCGCCACAACCTTGCCTTGCTCCTTGCCCTGCTCAGCGCGCCGCTGGCCACGCAGGCCCAGCCGACACCTAAGCCCGCGACGGTCCGCGACCACCTCTGGCTGTTCGCCTGCCCGCCAGGCGGCGACGCCGAGTATCTGGAGAACGCCGGCTACCGGGGCGGCTCCCGCATGACGCCCGTGGAGGGCGCTCATTGGCTGGGCATCCCCAACCTTGTCTTCGTCACGCAGGACCACACCCGACCCAGCCTGCGATGGTCGGAAATCAAGTGGAAGGCGAAGACGACGATGGACCAATGGGCGATCTCTTTCGAATCACTGAAGAAGGTCAGCTGGTCCGCGGTCGGTTCCAGCGGCAGCGGCGGCCTGAAGACTCTGCCCGACATCGTCTCGATCGCCAGAACCTATCCTAACCTCACCGGCGTCTACCTCGATGACTTCGTCAAAGACCGTCACCGCCGGACGGACAAGGCTTACGCCGGACGGCCGGCGATGTCCGACGAGGAATTGAAGTCCATGCGCGCCCAGCTGGCCAAGGTCGGCCGACCCATGGAAGTCTGGACGACCCTCTAAGCCTACGACCTCGATCCGCAGCACCCCGACTACACCCACTGCGAGCCGCCGCTCGTCGATTCGCTCAAGCACTTCGACGTCATCGTGCTGTGGACCTGGAAGAGCGACGACCTGCGCGACCTGGAGAAAAGCCTCGCGCGCCTTGAGGCGGTGAAGCCCAAAGAGACCCGGATCGCCCTCGGCCTGTATCTGTGGGATTACACTGGCATCGACGAGACGAAGAAAGCCGACCCGACCTACCGCTTCGGCAAGCCTACGCCGCCCGACCTGATGGAACTCCAATGCGGCCTCGGCCTCAAGTGGCTCAAGGAAGGCCGCGTCTGCGATCTCGTCGTCCTCGGCAACACCCACCTCGACATCGGCGCCCCGTCCGCCCCCCTGGATGCGCCAGTGGATCATGCAGCACGGCGCCGAAAAGCTCGGCCGCTGAGGCCATCATTCTCTTATTCCGCCCTATCTTTATCCGATTCCATCACCCGGAGATTCTTGCTGTAACCCTAGGCCCAGAGCTTTGTCTGAAACCCTTATCCGACCCCTCGGATCCATGCCCTCCCCCCTTCGCCATCCTGTCGCCCTGCTCGGCGCGTGCCTCGTCGCCGCGACCGGCCTGCGTGCCGTCGACGCGCCGAACTACGAGACGCAGATCCGCCCGATCCTGAAGGAGCACTGCACCCATTGCCACGGCGAGGAGGAGAAGCCCAAGGGCGAGGTGGACCTGCGCCTGCGTCGCTTCATGGACGGCAAGACGGAGGACGGCACTCCGCTGCTGACGCCGGGCAAGCCGGAGCAGAGCGCGATCTTCACCCTCACCCGCGACGGCGAGATGCCGAAGAAGGGTAAGAAGATGCCGGAGGAACAGCTCGCCCTGCTCGAAGCCTGGATCAAAGCCGGCGCGAAGATCAACGAGGCGGAACCGACCGGTCCCCTGCCTCACGGCGCCTACGTCTCCGCGAGCGACCGGAAGTTCTGGTCCTTCCAACCGGTCACCAGGCCCGCCGTGCCGAAGTTCGCCGACGCCCCCGACCTCGGACCGATCGACGCCTTCGTCCGCGCGAAACTGAAAGCCAACCGGCTCGACTTCGCCCCCGAAGCCGATCGCGCCACGCTCCTCCGCCGCGCGACCTTCGATCTGACCGGCCTGCCGCCCACGCCGGCCGAGACCGCCGCCTTCGTCGCCGACGCCTCGCCCGACGCCTACTCGAAACTGATCGACCGTCTGCTGGCTTCCGAAGCCTACGGCGAACGCTGGGGCCGTCATTGGCTGGACGTCGCGGGATACGCCGACACCAACGGCTACGCGGACGCTGATTCGGTCCGACCTCACGCCTGGCGTTACCGCGACTACGTCATCCGCTCGCTCAACGCCGACAAGCCGTGGGATCGCTTCATCCAAGAGCAGCTGGCCGGCGACGAACTCCACGGTGTCTCGGCCGCCGACGTCGCGGCCGCGGTGCTCGACCCGGCCAAGCTCGAAGGCCTCACCGCCACGGCCTTCCTCCGCATGGGGCCCGACGGCACCGGCGACACCGTCGCCGACCTCGCCCTGGCCAAGAACCAGAGCATCGCCGACACGCTGCGCATCGTGACGACCTCGCTCACCGGCCTGACGGTCGCCTGCGCGCAGTGCCACGACCATCGCTACGACCCGATCAGCCAGGTCGACTACTTCCGCCTGCGCGCGGTCTTCGACCCGGCCCTCGACTGGCGCAAGTGGCAGAATCCCGCCCAGCGCACGGTCTCGCTCTACACGGCGGCCGACAAGGCCAAGGCCGCCGAGATCGAGAAAAAGGCCGCCGTCATCGACGCCGAGGCCACGAAGATGTACAAGGACGCCCTCGACGTGATCTTCGAGCAGAAGATCCTCGAGGTGCCCGAAGCCGAGCGCGCCGCCTACCGCGTCGCCCGCAATACGCCCGTCGCCAAGCGCACCAAGGTGCAGGCGGCGCTGATCAAGAAATACTTCTCGGCCCAGGCGACCTTCGGCTTGGATCTCTACGACAAGGCGGCCGACAACAAGGTCCTCGCCAAGCGCGCCGAGGCGACCGCCCTGCGCGCGACCAAGCCGCCCGAAGGACGCCTCAGCGTGCTCGTCGAGCCGGTGAACGCCGCGCCGAAGAGCGAACTCCACCACCGCGGCGACCACGCCCAGCCGCGACAGGCCGTCACCCCCGGCGAGCTCACCATCCTCGGCAACCCCGCCATCCCGGTCGACGACCCGAAGCTGCCGACGACCGGCCGACGTCTCGCCTACGCCAAGTGGCTGACCTCCGGTCAGCACCCGCTCGTGGGCCGGACGCTCATGAACCGGGTCTGGCTGCATCACTTCGGCCGCGGGATCGTCAACACCCCAGGCGACTTCGGGATGCTCGGCGAACGCCCTTCGCACCCGGAACTCCTCGATTATCTGGCCAACCGTTTCGTCGAGGTCGGGTGGAGCCTGAAGGCGATCCACCGCGAGATGATGCTCAGCCGCACCTACCGGCAGTCCGCCCGGCATGACGCCGCCCAGGCGGCCGACCCGGACAACGCGCTCTTCGGCCGTTACCGCATCCGCCGGCTCGACGCCGAGACCATCCGCGACGCGATGCTCGCGGTCAGCGGCAAACTCAACCCCGAGCGCTTCGGCCCGCCGGTCACCGTCGGCAAGACCGGCGACGGCCGCATGATCCCGGGCGTCGAGGTCTTCAACGGCAACAAGACCATCGTCCTCAAGGTCGACACTTCCTCCCCCGCGGTCTACCGCCGCTCGGTCTACCTGCAGCAGCGTCGCAGCGGCCCCGCCACGGCCTTGGCGACGTTCGACCTGCCGAACATGGACCCGAACTGCGAGCGACGCGACGTCACCACGGTCGCCCCGCAGTCGCTCTTCCTGCTCAACGACGAGTTCGTCATCGAACGTGCCAAGGACCTCGCCGCACGCGTGATCAAGGAGCACCCCGAAGACGCCGACGCGCAGGTCCGCGCCGCCTGGCAGCTCACGCAAGCCCGCGAGCCCTCGGCCAAGGAACTCGCCGACTTCAACCGCCTGCTTGCCGCGCAATCGGAACACTTCGCCAAGCTGAAGCCCGCCAAGCCGGTCGCCGACGCCTCCCTCAAGGAAAAGATCGGCTCCAAGCGCGCGGCTCCCTTCCCTGCGCCGGTGTCCGCCAGCCGCGGAGCCGACATCGAGGCGCTGGGCTCGCTCTGCCAGGTCCTCCTCGCCACCAACCGTTTCCTCCATGTCGACTAAGCTTCCGCACGGGCTCTGTTCCCGCCGTCATTTCCTCGAAGCCGGCGGCTTCGGTCTCGGCCTGCTCGGCCTCGCCACCCTGCTCCGGCAGGACGGCCTCCTCGCCGCGCCCATCAAGCCGCTCCTCGGCAACGAGACGTTCGACCTCCTGCCCAAGCAGCCGCCTCGCCCGGCCAAGGCCAAGGCGATGATCTCCCTCTTCATGATGGGCGGGCCGTCGCAGATGGACCTGTTCGACCACAAACCGATGCTCACGAAGTGGCACGGCCAGAAATTCCCGGGCGACCTCAAATACGACAACGTGGCCCAGGCGTCGTCCAAGGTGCTGGGGTCGTTCTGGAAGTTCTCCCGTCACGGCAAGTGCGGGATGGAACTCAGCGAACTCCTGCCGCAGCTAGGCACGGTCGCCGACGACATCTGCCTGATCCGTTCGATGAAGTCCGGAGTGAACAATCACCTCCAGGCCATGCTCGCCATGCAGACGGGACGCATCACCTCCGGCAACCCGACCCTGGGCGCCTGGACGACCTATGCGCTCGGCAGCGAGACCAAGGACCTGCCCGCCTACGTCGTGATGGGGCATCCCTCCGGCCTGCCGACCTTCGCCAACCAGCACTGGTCCAACGGCTGGCTGCCTTCGATCTACCAAGGCACGTTCGTCCGCGCCACCGCCCCGCACATCCTCAACCTCGACCCGCCCGCCGCGCTCCAAGGCAAACCGCAGGAACGCCAGATGGAACTCCTGCGGGCCCTTAACGCCGAACACGCGGCCGACCACCCGGGCGAGAGCGACCTGCAGGCCCGCATCCAGAGCTATGAGCTCGCCGGCCGCATGCAGGTCGCCGCCAAGGAAGCCTTCGACATCTCCTCCGAGCCGAAGCACGTCCTCGAACTCTACGGCATCGGCCGCAAGGAGTGCGACGACTACGCCCGCCGCTGCCTCATCGCCCGACGGCTCATCGAGCGCGGCGTACGTTACGTGCAAGTCCTCAACCAAGGCCAGAGCTGGGACAGCCACGGCTCGATCAAGTCCGCCCTGCCCACCCTCTGCGCCGCCACCGACCGCCCGAGCGCCGCGTTGGTCGCCGACCTCAAACAACGCGGTCTCCTCGACAGCACCATCGTCCACTGGGGCGGCGAGATGGGCCGTCTGCCCGTCCTCCAGAACGACGCCGGCGAGGCCAAGTGGGGCCGCGACCATAATACCTACGGCTTCAGCCAGTGGGTAGCCGGCGGCGGCTTCAAGGGCGGCCTGACGTATGGCGAAACCGATGAATGGGGCCACAAGGCCGTCAAGGACATCGTGAACCACTACGACTGGCACGCCACCATGCTCGACTGCTTCGGGTTCGAGCACGACAAGCTCACGTATAAGCGCAACGGCACCGCGCTGGCCCTGACCAACAACCAGCCCGCCCGGGTCGTCCGCGAACTCCTGGCCTGAACCGCCGGGTTGCAAAACCCCGGAGGAGGACTTGATTGAGGGGGATGGTCCGCCCCGCCCTCTTGCTCGCGCTCGTCTGGTCCGCCACGGCCGACGCCAAGGTCTCCTTCAACCGGGAGATCCGCCCGATCCTTTCGGAGCAGTGCTTCTCCTGCCACGGCTTCGACGCCAAGCACCGCAAGGCCGACCTCCGCCTCGACACCCGCGAGGGCGCCCTGGCCGACAACGACGGCGTCCGCGCGATCATCCCAGGCGACCCCACGAAGTCCGAACTTTGGCAGCGCCTGCTCTCCACGGATCCGGAAGAAGTGATGCCGCCGCCCGAGGCCCACAAGCCGAAGCTGACGGCCAAGCAGCGCGAAACCCTCCGCCGCTGGATCGAAGAAGGCGCGCCCTACGAACCCCACTGGGCCTTCACCGCCCCGCAGCGCCCCGCCCTGAAAGAGAAAGGTCCGGCGGCGATCGATGCGCTGATCGACCAAGGACTCAAGGAGGCCGGCCTCACCGCTTCCGCCGAGGCGTCGCCGGAAAAACTCCTGCGTCGCCTCTCGCTCGACCTCACCGGCCTGCCGCCCACGCCCGCCGAACTCGACGCCTTCCTGCAAGCCCGCGCGAAAGACCCGCAGGCCGCGTATGTCGCCGCCGTCGACCGTCTGCTGGCTTCGCCCGCCTACGGTGAACGCTGGGGCCGCTGGTGGCTCGACCAGGCCCGTTACGCCGACAGCAACGGCTACTCGATCGACGCCCCGCGCAGCATCTGGAAATACCGCGATTGGGTGGTCAGTTCGCTCAACGCCGACCTGCCCTTCGACCGCTTCACGGTCGAACAGCTCGCCGGCGACCTCCTGACCGACGCCGGCGAAAGCCAGCGCATCGCCACGGGCTTCCACCGCAACACGCCCCTCAACCAGGAAGGCGGCATCGACGTCGAGCAGTTCCGCATCGACAGCGTGATCGACCGCGTCGGCACCACGGGCACGGTCTGGCTCGGCCTGACCGTCGGCTGCGCGCAGTGCCACGACCACAAGTTCGACCCGATCACGCAGAAGGAGTTCTACCGGATGTTCGCCTTCTTCAACACCCAGGAGGAGCCGACGATGAAGGTATCGGACCCGGCCCGCGACGAAGCCAAACTCGCCGCCGCCGCCCGCGAGGCCGACCAGGCGCTCGGGGCGTTCCTCGATCAGCGCGCCCCTGCCCTGCAGCAATGGGAATCCGTCCTGACGAAGACCACGACCGCCAAGCTTTCCGGCCAGGTGAAGGCCGCCCTGCGCAAACCCGCCGCGAAGCGGAGCGTCACGGATCGCGCCCTCCTCTTTGCCGCCGGCCCTGGCGCCACCGACAAGGAATTCAAGGCCCTGCAGAAGAAGGCCAAGGATGCCGCCGACCTCCGGGACGGCGGCCCGACCACGCTCGTGCTCAAGGAACTCGCCAAGCCCCGCAAGACGCACCTGCTGACCGCCGGCGACTTCACGCGTCCGGCCGAAGAAGTCACGCCCGGAGTCCTCGCGACCCTGCACGCCTTCAAGCCCGACCAAGGCCCGGTCGACCGACTCGACCTGGCCCGCTGGATCGTCGCCAAGGATAACCCGCTCACCGCCCGCGTGATCGCCAACCGCGTCTGGCAGGCCTACTTCGGCCGCGGCCTCGTCGAGACCGAGAACGACTTCGGCTCGCAAGGCACTTCGCCCTCCCACCCCGAACTGCTCGACTGGTTGGCCGTGGAATTCGTCGAAGGCGGCTGGAGCCTGAAAGCCCTGCACCGCACCATCGTGCTCACGCGCGCCTATCGTCGCGATTCCGCGAACCGCGCCGACCTCATCGAGAAGGATCCCGACAACCGCCTGCTCGCCCGCCAGACCCGCCTGCGCCTCGACGCCGAACTCGTACGCGACTCCGCGCTCGTCGCCAGCGGCCTGCTCAGCCGCAAGGTCGGCGGGCCGCCCGTCTACCCGCCCATCCCGGATGGCGTGATGTCCCTCGGCCAGGTGAAGCGCGTCTGGAACACCAGCAAGGGGGAAGACCGCACCCGGCGCGGCCTCTACACCTTCACCTACCGCGTGACCCCGCCGCCGGCCTTCGCGGTCTTCGACGCGCCAGACGGACTGTCCGCCTGCACGCGTCGCAATCGCAGCAACACCCCGCTGCAGGCCCTGACGCTCCTCAATGACCCGGCGTTCTTCGAAGCCGCGCAGGCGATGGCCAAGGTGATCGAAAAGGAAGGCCTCGCCGCCGCCTTCCGCCGCTGCACCTCCCGCGCGGCGGAAGCCGCCGAACTCGCCGTGCTCGCCAAGCTGGATCCGCTCTCGGCCGCCCGCGCCCTCCTCAACCTCGACGAGACCATCACCCGTGACTGACCCCCTCCGCCTCCTCGGCCGCACCCGCCGCCACTTCTTCCGCGACTGCGGCGTCGGCCTCGGCTCGATCGCCCTGTCGTCGCTGCTGGCGGCCGACAAGCCCGCGCCTACCGCCGACCCGCTCGCGCCGAAGACGCCGCACCATCGACCCAGGGCCAAGAGCATCATCTACCTCTTCATGGCCGGCGGCCCCAGCCAGCTCGAGTTCTTCGACCACAAGCCGAAGCTCAACGAACTCAACGGGCAGCCCATCCCCGCCAGCTTCATCGAAGGCAAGCGCTTCGCGTTCATGGGCTCGAGCCACCGCGTCAACCTGCTCGGCCACGACAAGCAGTTCAAGCAGCACGGCCAGAGCGGCGCCTGGGTGAGCGACATGCTCCCGTTCACGGCGACGATCGCCGATGAGCTCTGCTTCGTCAAGACCTGCAAGACCGACCTCTTCAACCACGCCCCGGCGAAGCTCTTCATGAACACCGGCAGCGGCCTGTTCGGCCGGCCGAGCATGGGCGCCTGGATGACTTACGGCCTCGGCAGCGAATGCGCCGACCTGCCCGGCTTCGTCGTGCTGCAGAGCGGACCGCGCGGCCCCCGCGGCGGCGCCTCCCTCTGGAGCAGCGGCATGCTGCCGAGCACCTACCAAGGCGTGCCCCTGCGCGGCCAAGGCGACCCGATCCTCAACCTGACCAATCCGCAAGGCGTGGCCGCGGCCGACCAGCGCAAGGTCATCGACGCCGTCCGCGAACTCAACGCCGCGCGCCTGGCGCAGACCGGCGACGACGAGATCTCGGCGCGCCTCAACGCCTACGAGATGGCCTACCGCATGCAGACCAGCGCGCCTGCGGTCATGGACCTCAAGGGCGAGAGCAAGGCGACGCTCGACCTCTACGGCATCAAGGACCCCGCCGAGGCCAGCTTCGCGCGCAATTGCCTGCTCGCCCGCCGCCTCGTCGAACGCGGCGTGCGCTTCATCCAGCTCTACGACACCAACTGGGACCACCACGGCGGCGTCACCGAGAACCTGCAGAAGCACCTGCCCATGAAGGCCAAGGACATCGACCAGGCCTGCGCCGCGCTCGTGCGCGACCTCAAGTCCCGCGGCCTCCTCGACGACACCATCGTCGTCTGGGGCGGCGAATTCGGCCGCACCCCGATGGGCGAGGTCCGCGAGTTCACCGGACGCAACCACCACATCGACGCCTTCACCATGTGGTTCGCCGGCGGCGGCTTCCGTCCGGGCATGACCTGGGGCGAGACCGACGAGTTCGGCTTCGGCGCGGTCAAGGACCCCGTCCACGTCCGCGACATCCACGCCACCCTCCTGCACCAGATGGGCCTCAACCACGAGAAGCTCAGCGTCCGGTCCCAAGGCCTCGACGTCCGCCTCACCGGGGTCAATCCCGCCAAAGTCCTCAAGTCCCTGCTGGCCTGAGCAAGATTTTTGGCGAAACGCACTCGGGGTTCCGGGGTTAACCTCATAGATGCCTGCCTTGGAAAAACGTCCGGCCCTGCTGGCCCTGCTCTTCAGCCTGCAGGCAGCGGCCGAACCCATCGGAGACGCATTCAGGAAACTCGACAAGAACGGCGACGGAAAGCTGGACGCCGCTGAAGCCCGGCAAACGGGCTTTCACAAGTCAGCCGACGCCGACGGTGACGGACTGGTCACGCTCCAAGAAGCGGAAAGCTTCATCCGGAAATCAGCCGAGCGTCCGGCGAAGTCGTCCGAAAAGAAGCGTACCGCCGGCATGGAGGGAGACGGCGCGGCCCCGGTGCTCCACTGGACGGTGCCTGCGATCCGCGTGTCTGAAACGGACAGCCCGGTTCAGGTCATCCAGACGGCCGCCACGGACGGAAGGGCCGTGAATGCGTGGTGGCGCAAACCCAAGGGCGACGGCCCCTTCCCGGCCTTGCTGTTCATCCATGGGGGCCTGAACGAGTTCCCCGAACCCAGCCTGCGCCTGCATCTCACGGACAACCCGGTGATCACGCGCTTCCTGCGCTCAGGATACGCCGTGATCATGTCGACCTTCCGCACCTACGAGAAAGACGTGCAATCCCGAGGCCCGATCGAGGACGTCCGCGCCGTGCTGAAAAGCACGGCTGGCCTGCCGGGCGTCGACCCGAGACGGATCGCCCTCTACGGCGGCAGCGGCGGGGGGAGCATCGCCCTCGAACTGGGCGCGGACCCCGAAGTGAGCGCCATCATCGCGTGCGAGCCGGCCACGGTGATCTATGCCGGGATGCTGACCACGGGCGAGTATGGACCGCGGCTGGCGATGATGGCCGAGCCGGAGAAGTACTTCACGCCTGAGCTGCGGGCGCGCACCCTGGAGAAGCTCAGGCACATCCAGGCTCCGGTGCTCATCGTGCACGGGGACATGCATGACCTACGCAAGCTGAACAAGCCGATCCTCCTCCCCCTCATGCGGCAGGCCGGCGTGAAGACCGAATATCTTGAGTATGCCGGGTACGGCCACGGCTTCTACTTCGGCGGCGGCGGTGACCGCTGGGGCAAGGGCGCCGACCTGGCGGTGGTGGAGAAAGTGGTGGCCGACGTCCGCAGCTTCCTGGAGCCCGGGAAACCCTTGAGCGGTCCGGAACGGTAAGTCCGGTCCGAATCCGCCATTATCATGCAGCGATCTCGCCCTGCCATGACATGAAAACCCTCCGCTTGCTCCTACTCCCGCCCGTCTCACCGGGGTCAACCCGCCAAGGTGAACAAGACCTGCTGGCTTGAGGCCGCCAGATGCACTGGTGCCCGCAACTTTAACCGCCCGCAAGGGTTGTACGTTCAAATGGGCGAGTTGCTACGGCACGTCATCCCCTGCGTAGGGTTCGCCTTGGCGGCACAAGCCCAGCCCACGGACGGCGTCTTCGAGCGCTACGACCGAGACAAGGACGGCAAGGTCACGGCGACGGAATTGACGAACAAAGCGGCCTTCGCCCGCTACGACCTGGACAAGGACGGGGCGATCACGGTAGCGGAATACGCCAAGGTCAGCGGCTCGGCCGCGACGCCGTCGTCATCCGCCCCGCCGACCGAGTTGAAATCAACCGGCCCTTCGGCGATGATGGATGCGATCGTCAAGGCGGCCGACAAGGACGGCGACGGCCGCATCACCAAGGCCGAGGCCGGCGACGCCGCCTGGTTCGCCAGAGTCGATCAGGACGGTGACGGCGTGATCGGTCCGCAGGAACTCGCCTTGGTGCGACGCCTCCTTGCCGAACGGGCCGGAGCCGGAGGCAAACGCCTCCCCGCGAGCGGGGCTAAGGTCACGCCGGAGGAGGTGCGCAAGGTGACCAGCGGACCGGAGATCCTCAAGCCGGGCGAAGTCGGCATCGGTCGCATGATCGGAGACGTGAAGTTCCGTACGCTGGACGGCAAGGAACTCAGCCTTGGCTCTTTCAGGGATCGCCCAGGCCTCGTCATCATCATGACGAGCGCGACCTGTCCGGTCAGCAAACGCTACCTGCCCTCGGTGACCAAGCTGGCCGCCGAACTCAAGGAACAGGGGCTGGGGATGCTCCTCGTCAACGCCCTCGGCAGCGAGAAGCCTGAAGACATCCGCGCCCAGCTGGCCGCCGCCGGCGTCACCGCGGACTACGCGCACGATACGGACAAGCACCTGACTGCGGCGCTCGGCGCCCGCACCACCACGGAGGTGTTCCTGCTGGATCCGGCTCGCACGCTCATTTACCGCGGCGCCCTCGACGACCAATACGGCGTCAATTACAACCTCGAGGCGCCCAAGCATCCCTACCTGCGGGACGCCGTCGCCGCCCTGCTCCGCGGAGAAAAACCCGCCGTGCAGGCCACCGCGGCTCCCGGATGCGAACTGGACCTGCCCTCGACCGCCGCCGCCAAGCCGACGACGATCACCTACCATCGCGACGTCGCCCGCATCCTTCAGCAGAACTGCGTCGGCTGCCATCGCGAAGACGGCATCGGCCCCTTCGCCCTGGATGACATCGACGAAGTCAAAGACCGCGCCAAGGCGATCAGACGGGTCGTATCCGAGGGCACGATGCCGCCATGGTTCGCAGGCATCGACAAGGAGGCGGGGAAAAGTCCCTGGGCCAATGATTGCAGCCTCTCCGCCAAGGACAGGACCGATCTCCTCGCCTGGATTGACTCGAAGGATCGCCCCCTCGGCGACGCGGCCGACGCCCCCGCGAAGCGCGCCTACCCCGCCGAGTGGAGCATCGGCAAACCCGACCTGATCGTGCAGCTCAGCAAAGCCCACGACATCAAAGCAGACGGCTTCATGCCCTACGTCCATGATGTCGTGCAGACCGAGCTGAAGGAGGACCGCTGGGTGTCCGGCTATGAGATAATCCCGAGCGAACGCGACGTCGTCCACCATGTGATCGTCCGGGTGCATGAGAAAGGCTCCGAGGTGCGCAAGGCGGACGAAGGCCGAGAAGGCTACTGGGCGGCTTACGTGCCCGGGAACGGCGCCGCGGTCTATCCCGAGGGCTTCGCCCGCAAGCTGCCGGCCGGAGCCAGGGTAAGCTTCCAGATTCACTACACCCCCAGCGGCAAGGCTAAGAGGGAACGCCTGAAGATGGGCCTCGTCTTCGCCAAGGCGCCGCCGACCTACGAAGTCCGCACCGCCCCGCTGGCCAATCACCGCCTCTCGATCCCGCCCGGCGCCGCCCGACATGTCGAGACCCACTCGCAAAGGGTGCCGTTCGACATGCCGGTCATGGGCTTCATGCCGCACATGCACATGCGCGGCGCCGCCTTCCGGTACGAGGTGACCTACGCGGACGGGAGGACGGAGACGCTCCTCGACATCCCGCGCTACGACTTCAACTGGCAGCTGCGCTACGAGTACAAAAGCCCGAAGCTCATCCCTCAAGGAAGCACCATGAAGATCACCGCTGTCTTCGACAACAGCCCCGGCAACAAGGCCAACCCCGACCCGACCAAGCGCGTTCGCTGGGGCTCCCAGACGGTGGACGAGATGATGATCGGGTACGTCGAGTACTTCCGACCCCTTTAGGCCGGACGAAACGGCCGACCTGAAGGGAACTTTGGCCCGGATAGCCTGTCGATGACAGCAGGGGAAACCTCCTCAGGGGCACCCCGAACCCCCCGACCGCGACCTTGCCCGCGAGGGCGTGGTCTGGCCCGCCAAGGAAAGGCTCGCTTCGGGAAGTCCGCCTATCGCAAAATATCACCACACCCCTTCAGCCAGCCCCCTTCGAATCGTCATGCATCGCCGCCGCTTCATCCTCCGCTCCCTCGGCGCCACCTTGGCCCTGCCGGGACTGTGTTCGCTCAGCGCGAAGGCCCTCAGCGGCAACCCCACCGTGCAGACCTCCAAGGGGGCCGGCATCGGCGCCCGTCGCTTCGTGGCGATCGGCAACCTGCTCGGCTACCAGACCAAGCAGCTGTTCCCGAAGACCGCCGGCCGCGACTTCGAAAAGACGACCCTGCTGGAACCGCTCTGGGAGCAGAAGGATAAGCTGACCGTCTTCCGCGGCCTCGACCACGGCGTCAAAGGCGGCCACTTCGCGGTGCACTCCTTCCTCTCCGGCGTGCTCAACTCCGAGGCGCAGAACCGCCCGGACGGCAACGTCTCGCTCGACCAGTTCCTCGCCGAAGAAATCGGCCACCAGACCCGCTTCCCCTCGCTCACCGTCGGTTCCGAAGGCGGCATCCACGGCGGTTGTCAGATCGCCTGGACGAAGGCCGGCGTGCGCGTCCCGCCGATCACCAACCCGGCCGAACTCTTCGACAAGCTCTTCGTCAGCGACTCCGCCGAACGCCGCAAGCGTCGCGAGCAAGACAACCGCGTGCAGGCCTCGATCCTCGACTCCGTGCGCGAGGAGGCGAAGCGCCTCTCCGGCCAGGTCAACCAGGAGGACAAGGCCAAGCTCGACGAATATTTCACTTCCGTCCGTGACGTCGAGAAGCGCCTCGAATTGCGCCAGCGCTGGACCCACCTCCCGAAGCCGGCGGCGCCCTTCGGCAAGCCCGCCAACCGCAACCCGGTCGAAGACCTGCCGCTGATGTATGAGCTGATCGCGCTCGCCCTGCAGACCGACAGCACCCGCATCGCCACGCTGGAGATCGGCGGCGACTTCATGCCCCAGCATCTCGGCATCAAGAAGGACTACCACGGGCTTTCCCACCACGGCAACGACCCCGAATCGATCGCCCACCTGATCAGCCTCGAGCGCTACCAGATCGCGCAGTATGGCAAGTTCGTCGGCCGCCTCGCGCAGATGAACGACGGCGACGGCACCCTGCTCGACTCGACGACGGTGCTCTTCGGCAGCGGCATGGGCGACGCCAATTCGCACCGGAACACCGACCTGCCGATCCTGCTCGCCGGCGGCGGCTACAAGCACGGCACCTTCCGCGAGGTCTCGCGCGAGGTGAAGCACAAGGTGCCGCTCTGCAACCTCTTCGTCGACATCGCCCAGAAGATGGGCGTCGAAACCGAAGCCTTCGGCAGCAGCACGGGGCGTTTCGCCTGAGCCTCAGCGCACCGCGGTCGTGAGCCTGCTTCCGGCATTCCGAACCTTGGCGTCCCACCGACCGGGCTTGCTGGCCCTGTCCGCCGCCCTGTCGGCCGCGACCCTTACCGCCGCCGAGACGCCCGCCAAGCAGGTCGAGCAGTTCCTGAGCCGCTACTGCTTGGAATGCCACGCCGCCGACGTCCAGAAGGGCGACCGCTCGTTCGAGAAGTTCACGCTGCCCCTGAAGACGCTGCCGGAAGTCATCGAGGCGCGCGACATCATCGACCAGCTGACCCTGCGGGAGATGCCGCCAAAGAAGGCGGACCAGCCGACCGACGAAGAGCGCCTCGCGGCCATCCGCGCCCTACGCGCCGGCACGGCCTCAGCTCAGGCCTCCCTCCAAAGCACCGGCTCGCGCACGGTCCTGCGCCGGCTTTCCAACCGCGAATACGAGAACACGCTCGCCACCTTGTTCGGACGTCGCGTCGACACCCTCGGCCTGACCGCCGACTTCCCCAAGGAGAAGACCGCCCGTCACCTCGACACGATCGGCCAGTCGCTGGTGACGTCCGGTTTCCTCGTCGACCAATATTTCCAGGCCGCCAACCGCCTCGTCGAGACCCGTCTGGGCAAGCCGGCCACTACCCCTCAGACCTGGCGTTTCAACAAGAACTTCGTCCAATACGAAGAGCTGACCGGCTCACACAAGAGCGCCTTCAATTTCCGCTACCTCAACCTCTACGAACAGCCGAACACCGACACCCGTCAGGGCGGCTACGGGCACATCGAGGACTTCCGGCAGGGCGTTCCTGTGTCCGGCCTTTACGACATCGAGGTCGAAGCCGCGGCCCTGCACCGCGACACCCATTACGACCACGCGATCTTCGGCATCGATTTCTCGGAGCCGTTCATCCTCGGCGTCGTGCCCGGCGACATCACGAAGGGCCATATCCATTACCCGCAGGCCATCGAGCCGCTGCTCGCCAGCGGCGTGGTGCCCGACAACACGCCCACCCGGCTGAAGTTCCGCGTCTGGCTCGAAGCCGGCCAGACCCCGCGCTTCATCTTCCCGAACGGACCCTACGAATCGCGGGCCTCGGTGGTGACGATCAACAAACGTTACAAGGACCAGTTCAAGGGCCCCATCGGCACCTCGGGCGTCGGCCGCGCCCACATCCTCCGCGAAGGCAAGCTTCCGCACATCCGCATCAGCGAGATCGTCGTCCAAGGCCCCGTGACCGAGCCCGTGGGCGGAGCCGAGGAGGTCGCCGTCTTCGGACCAGAGGGCTTCAAGCCGGACCGGGCCCTTGACCAGTTGTTCGCCTTCGCGACGAAGGCCTACCGTCGCCCGCTTCAGGATGCCGACCGTGCGCCGCTCCGCAGCATGTTCGAACGGCGCGTCGCGGAAAAGGCCACCCCACGCCAGGCGGCCCTCGACGCGGTGAAGCTCATCCTCTGCTCCCCTTCCTTCCTCTACCTGAGCGAGATCACGGACGGCGGCGACCAGCGCCTGAAACCGCACGACCTCGCCACCCGCCTTTCCTACGCCCTCTGGGCCGTCCCGCCCGACGAGGCCCTGCGCGCCTCGGCCGCGTCAGGCAAACTGACCGGCGACGCCGAGCTGAAGCGGCAGATCGACCGCCTGCTGGCTGACGACAGGCTCGAGGGCTTCGTGCACGGCTTCCTCGACAGCTGGCTCAACCTCCGCGAGCTCGGCGGCATGCCCCCGCCCCGCGAGACGAACCGCGCCTACTACGCCGAAGACCTGCCGACCTCGATGAAGACCGAGGCGCGTCTTTTCTTCCGCGACATGCTCAAGGAGAACCGGCCGGTGGACCAGTTCCTGCACGCGGACTACAGCTTCGTCGACAAGAAACTCGCCCAGCTCTACGACCTGCCCGAGCAGAAGACCCTGCGCCTCGCCGACGGCTTCCAGAAGGTCAGCCTCAAGGACGACAAGCATCGGGGCGGCCTGCTCGGCATGGCGGCCGTGCTGACGGTCAGCGCCAACGGCGTCGAGACCTCGCCCGTCACCCGCGGCGCCTGGGTCAGCGAGAACATCCTCGGCATCAAGCCCCCGCCCCCTCCGGACGTCGTGCCGGCCATCGAACCGGACGTCAGCGGCACCACCACCATCCGCGAGCGGCTCGCCAAGCACAGCACCGACCGCGCCTGCGCCGAGTGCCATCGTAAGATCGACCCGCTCGGCTTCAGCCTCGAGTCCTTCGATCCGGTCGGCCGCTGGCGCGTGACCTACGCGAAGCCCAAGAAAGGCCCGGCGCCGAAGATCGATACCTCCGGGGAATTCGCCTCCGGCGAGACCTACCAGGACTTCGCCGGCTTCCGTGACATCCTGCACGAACGACGCGAGGAGATGTTCACCCGCCACCTCATCCGCTCGCTGCTGGCTTACAGCACCGGCCGCCTCATGGAGCCGGCCGACGAATTCGCCATCGACCGCATCCACGAAAAGGTCCGCAAGCAGGGCCTCGGCCTCCGCACCCTGGTCGTCGAGTGCCTGACCAGCGACGTCTTCCGGTCGCGCTGAGCAAGGGGCCGATAAGGGGGCCTGGCCTCCGCCGATTAGGACATGCCTACGCCCGATTATCGACTTACGTCGGGCTTGATGGGCAGGAGGGTCGTGACAGACTATGTCCATGCGACAGAAAGCACCCCTTCTTTCGTCCATCCTCACGGTCATCGCCGGGCTAGCCTTCGCCGCCGGCGACCCCTCCGCGTCCGGACCGCATAAGACCGCCGAGATCGAATTCGCGGAGCTCGTCGACGCCAGCCGCCGACAAGCCTCGGAGGCCCAGAAAGGCATCCGCAGGATCTTCGGCGAGCGTCGCGCCGAAAAAACCGGCGTCGGCCGCAAGGTGCCCGTCAAAGTCCATCTTCCCGTCGGTGACTCCAAGTGCCCCGTCATCATCGTTTCGCACGGGGCGGGCGGCGACCTCGACACGCATTTCGCGCAGGCACGACATCTCGCCACGCATGGCTATGTCGTCCTCTGCGTGGAGCACGTCGGCAGTAATCGCGAAAAGATGACCGAAGGACTTCAGCTGATGAAGAACCTGGAGGCGATGATCCACGACTCCGCGGAAATCACGGCCCGCCCGCAGGACATCACCTTCGTCCTGAACCAAGCCGAAAGCTGGAACCAATCCCATCCCAGACTCAAGGGACGATTCGACCTCGAGCATGTCGGCATGATGGGACACTCCTACGGGGCGTTCACCACCATGGTCGTCTGCGGGATGCGTCCCGCGCTCGACTGGATCGTCCCGACGATCCCGCCCGGCAAAGGACTCGGAGCCTCTCAGCGCGATCCGCGCGTCGACTGCGGCGTGGCGCTCTCTCCGCAGGGCGTCGGCGAGCCGTTCTTCATTCGCGAAAGCTTCGGCAGCCTGCAGGTGCCGCTGCTGGGCGTCTCCGGCACGCTCGACAAGCAGCAGAACGGCCTTTCGGCCGAGAACCGGAAGGAAGCGTTCTCCCTGTGGCCGGCCGGCGGACATCGCTTCGTCTGGCTGGACGGCGCGAAGCACCTCGACTTCACGGACTCCACGGGGGCTGACCGCAAGGCGACCCCTTCGCCGACCCGGGATGACGTGCAGCCGGTCACCCGGGCCGCCACTCTGCTCTTCTTCGACGCCCACCTGAAAGGCGACGAGGGGGCGGGCAAACGCCTGACCCAGGCCGGCCTCCGACCCTACCTCCAAGGAAAGATCAACCAGGTCGAAGTGCTGGCGAAGTAGCCGGCCAAGGTGAGACGATAGTGCCGCCCGGTGAAACATCGGGCGTAGTAGTCTGTCGAAAGAGGGGTAGAATA
>JBEEPO010000025.1:0-21049 GCA_041191065.1 Verrucomicrobiota bacterium
CCCAGCCTCGGCAAAGCCAAGACCTCCGTCGACTTCCTCGTCTTCGGTGCCACCGCCGGCTTCCGCCAAGTACGCGTCGCCCGATAATCGCATGCGCCTCCTCACCGGTCTTCTGCTCATCACGGCCACGCTCCGGGCCGACCCCGCCGCGGACCGACAGGTCGTCCTCGGCCTCGCTGATATCTGCGCCCAAGCACCGAAGACCTATGAAGCCGAGGGCTTCAAGCCTGACGGCACGACCCGTGCGATCTTCTACGACTCGCTGGCGTGGAAGGGAAAACCCACCCGCGTCTTCGCCTGGATAGGCCTCCCCGCCAAGCGCGAGGGAAAGGTCCCCGGCATGGTCCTCGTCCACGGCGGCGGCGGTACGGCTTACAAGGAGTGGGTCCAGAAATGGAATTCCCAAGGCTTCGCGGCCATCAGCATCGCGGTCGAAGGCCAGACGGACGTCGACGACAAGAAAACACCCAAGGGCAGGCCCGTCTGGGCGCGCCACGCTCAATCCGGCCCCGCCCGCGACGGCACCTTCGCCGACACGAAGCTCCCGCTGAAAGAACAGTGGATGTATCACGCCCTCGCCGACACGATGCTGGCGAATTCGCTGCTCCGCTCCTTGCCCGAAGTGGACGCCGCCAAGATCGGCGTGATGGGCGTCTCTTGGGGCGGCGTGATCACGAGCACGGTCATCGGGCTCGACGACCGCTTCGCCTTCGGCATCCCGACCTACGGCTGCGGCCATCTCTTCGACGCCGAGAACCACTGGGGCCGGGCGCTGCATGACAACGAGGGCTACCGGCAGACATGGGACGGCATGAATTACGCCGACCGCGTGAAGATGCCCGTGCTCTGGCTCTCCTGGCCGCAGGACGCCCACTTCCCGCTCGGCTGCCAGGCGGAGCACTACCGCAAGGCGCCAGGGCCCCGCATGGTCTCGCTCATCACGAAGATGGGCCACAGCCACCCCGCCGGCTGGAACCCGCCCGACAGCTACGCCTTCGCGAAGAGCGTCGTCGAGACCGGCAAGCCCTGGGGCGGCTCGCCTTCGGCCAGGATCCAGGACGGAACGGCCATCGCGGTGTTCCATTCCACGAAGCCGATCACGCGCGCCGTGCTCGTCTCGACGACCGACCGAGGCTTCACCGGCACGCGCAAGTGGGTCGAGACGCCGGCCATGGCCGCCAGCGGCGGCGGCGGGACGACCGCCTCCGCCCCCCTGCCCCCCGGGACGACCGCATGGTATGTCAACGCCTACGCCGGCGATCTGACCCTGACTTCCGATTATCAGGAAGCGCGCTGAGCGGCCGCTGACTTGACGCTGGTCAAGGCAAGCCCGAGACCCTTCCCTTGTCCCGTGCCGTTCACCGACCCGCAGGCCGCCCTCAACCATGCGAAGGCGCTCCATCGCCAAGGCAGGCTGGCGGAGGCCGAGAAACTTTACCACCAGCTGCTTGCGCGCTTCCCGGACTCAACCGATATCCTGCACCTCCTCGGGCTCATCGAAGTCGACAGTGGACGTGAAGACGCCGGGTTCGCGAAGCTGACCGAGGCCGCGCGTCGCTCGCCGCAGAACCCCCATTACCACTCCGGCCTCGGGGTACGCCTGCTGCTCCGACGTCGGGCGGCCGAAGCCGAAGCCTGCCTCCGGGAAGCGATCCGCCTCCGGCCGCAAGACCCCACTTACCACTATAATCTCGGCCACTCCCTCCTCACGCAAGGGCGCCATGCGGAGGCGGCGGCGAGCCTGCGGGCTTCCCTCCGGCTGCATCCGGATAACCCTGACGCGGAACTCCAGCTGGGCGTCGCCCTGCATGCCTCCGGCCGGCGCGCGGAAGCGTGCGCCTGGTATCGCGAGGTCCTGACGCGACGGCCCGGGAACTTAGGCATCGCCACGAACCTTGGCGCCTTCCTGCAGGAAGACGGCGACCTGGATGGCGCGGCCGACTGCTTCCGGCAGGCGATCCGGGCGAACCCGACGCACCCGGTACCGCTCAATAATCTCGCCGTCATCCACAAAGACCTCGGGGAGGCCGGCGAAGCGGTGCGCAGATTGAAGCGCTGCCTGGAGCTAGACCCCGCTTCCGCGTCGGTGCGCAGCAATCTCATCCTGACCATGCATTATGATCCGGCGACGTCCGACGCGGACTTGCGGACCGAACACGTCCGCTGGAACGAGCGTTTCGTGCCAGAACGGCAGGCTGCGCACATCAACAAAGCCGAACCGCGCCGGCGCCTGCGCATAGGTTTCGTGTCGGCGGATTTCCGCGACCACGTCGTCGGCCGCGCCCTGCTCCCTTCGTTCCGCCGGCACGACCGTGGAGAATTCGAGATTTACGGCTACTCGGCCGCACCGGCCGACGCCTTCGGCCGGGCTTTCCAAGAAGCCGCCGCTGGCTGGCGCGAGATCGGCGGAATCCCGCCCGCCGAAGTCGCCGCGATGATCCGGCGCGACCAGATCGACATCCTCATCGACGTCGCCTTGCACACGTCGGACAACCGCCTCGAAGTCTTCGCCCTGAAACCGGCCCCCGTGCAGGCTTCCTGGCTGGGCTATCCCGAGACATCCGGCCTCTCGACGATGGACTACCGGATCACCGACGCCTTGCTCGAACCGCCCGGCGGAAATCTCCTGGCCGATCCCGCCGAGCAAGCCTGGCTGCTCCCCCACGGCTGGACCTGCTACGAACCGCCGGCAGGTTATCCGGAGCTCGCCCCGCCGCCCTGCCTCGCTGGCCAAGGCGTCACGTTCGGCTCGCTCAATAACACCTGCAAGATCAATGACCAGGTCCTGCGCGCCTGGGCGCGCGTCCTTGAGGCCGTCCCCGGCTCCCGCCTGCGCCTGCTCGCCAAGCAAGGCTCCCATCGACGGAGCATCGTGGACAGACTTTCGGCCATGGGCGTATCCGCCGAGCGCATCCGTTTCTTCGACTTCGTGCCGCTGACCCCGGGACTGTCCCAAGGAGCGCTGCTGAACCGCTACAACGAGATCGACGTCGCCCTCGACACTTTCCCGTACAACGGCATGACGACCACGCTGGACGCCCTCTGGATGGGCGTGCCGGTCGTCTCGCTCGTCGGAAGCCGCAACCTCGGGCGGGCCGGGCTGAGCCTCCTCTCCAATATCGGCATGGCGGAACTGGCCGTACCGGACGTGGACGCCTACGTCGCCCAGGCTGTCGCGCTTTCACGCGACCCGGACCGTCTCGCCCGCCTACGGCAGGAACTCCGTCCGCGGATGCTGACCTCGCCTCTGCTGGACGCCGAAGGGTTCACCCGACGTCTCGAGGGCGCCCTACGCGACATGTGGATTGCTTGGTGCGAGCGACAGGCTAAGGTCGCCTGAGCCCATGCGATTACTGCTCTCCCTGCTGCTACCCCTGGCCCTCTGCGCCGCCGACGCGCGCAAACCCAACATCCTCGTCATCCTGGCCGATGACCTCGGCTACGGCGACGTCCACGCCTACAACCCGACGCGCGGCAAGATCCCGACACCGCACCTGGACAAGCTCGCCGCGCAAGGCATGCGCTTCACCGACGGACATTCCTCCTCCGGCGTCTGCTCCCCGTCACGCTACACCCTTCTGACGGGCCGCTACCATTGGCGCACCCGCCTGCAGGCCGGCATCGTTCCCTTGTGGGGCGCTCCGCTCATCGCACCGGAGCGCATGACCATCGGCACGCTGGCGAAGCAACACGGCTACCGCACCGCCGCCATCGGCAAATGGCACCTCGGCTGGGATTGGCCCATCCCTGCGGACCGCGACGCCCTCTTCAAAGAAAAGCCCAAGGGTGCGACCTTGGCCACCGAGGCCCAGCGCGCGGTCTGGCGCGAGGTCTTCGCCCAACCGATCGGCGGAGGACCCACAACGCGGGGCTTTGACCTCTACTTCGGTACCGACGTGCCCAATCACCCGCCGTTTTGTTTCATTGAGAACGACCGCACCGTCGGCACCCCCACGGAATTCCTCACCGCCCGCCTCATCGGGAACAATCAGGCGAGCATCCAAGGCCCCGCGCTGGCGGGTTGGACCCTTGAGCCGATCCTGCCCGCGCTCGGCGACCGGGCCGCCGCATTCATCACCGAATCCGCGAAGAAGCCGGAGCCCTTCCTGCTCTACCTGCCGCTGACCTCGCCGCACACGCCGCTCTCGGTGAATGAGGCGTGGAAAGGCAAAAGCGGCCTCAATCTCTTCGCCGACTTCGTCATGGAGACGGATGCCCTCGTGGGCCGCGTCCTCGAGGCGCTGGAAAAAAGCGGCGCGGCAGACCATACGCTCGTCCTCTTCACCGCCGACAACGGCTGCGCACCCTACATCGGCATTTCGGACCTGGAGAAGATGGGTCATTACCCGAGCGGCCCCCTGCGCGGCGCCAAGGCCGATGCGTGGGAAGGTGGGCATCGGGTGCCGTTCATCGTGCGCTGGCCCGGCAAGGTGAAAGCCGGCAGCGTCTGCGACCAGCTGGTCCAGCAGTCCGACTTCATCGCCACCTTCGCCGAGGTACTCGGAATCAAACTACCCGATAACGCCGGCGAGGACAGCGTGAGCCTCATGCCCCTGCTCAAGGGCGGCGACCAACCCGTGCGCGGCAATGCCGTGAGCGCCTCCATCGGGGGCGTCCCTGCGCTGCGCAGCGGCAGCTGGAAATACATCCCCGCCCCTGGCTCCGGCGGCTGGGGCAAAGGCGGCGACCAATCGCAGCCCGTGCAGCTCTACGACCTCGCGAACGACCTCGGTGAGACCAAGAACCTCGCCGCCGCGATGCCGGAGAAAATCGCCGAGATGAAAGCCCTGCTCGAGAAACTCATCGTCGACGGACGCTCGACCCCAGGCGAAAAGCAGAAGAACGACGTCGAGGTCATCCGTTTCCCCAAGGCCGGCGCCCCGAAGGCCAAAGCCGCCAAGAAGGCCAAGTAAGGCCGCCCCTCCCCCATGCGCTCGCTCCTCGCCCTGCTGCTCTCAATCCTTTCGCTGTCCGCCGCCGACCCTGCGTCGTTCGCCCTGCCCGCGGCCTCGGCCGAGGCCGCGCTGCCCGGCGAAGGCGCCTTGCGTCGCTATGACGGCTACGTGAAGCGATGGAACACGATCCGACCGCAGTGGGCGACGGAGGTCGCCAAGGACCAAGGAGCGGTCGTCTTCTTCGGCGATTCGATCACCCAAGGCTGGGGCACGGATTTCAAGAAGGCTTTCGAAGGCATGAAACTGGCCAACCGCGGCATCGGCGGCGACACGACGCGCGGGATGCTGCTCCGGCTCAAGGAGGATGTGCTGGCGCTCAACCCGAAGGCCGTCGTGCTGCTGATGGGCACGAATGACATCGAGGTCGAGGTGCCCGTCGACGCCATCGGGCGCAACTTCCGGAAAATCGTCGCCACGCTCAAGGCCCACGATCCGAAGATGCCCGTCATCGTCTGCCGCATCTTCCCGAGCTCGGCCACGAAGAAGCGTCCGAAGGAGACCATCCTCGCCGTCAACGAGCTGTTCGCCGAAGCGGTGAAAGGCGACCCGCAGTTCACGGTGCTCGATACCTACGCCCTCTTCGCGGATGCCGCAGGCGACGCCCCTCCCTCCCTCTTCCCCGACCTGCTCCACCTCAACCCCGCCGGCTACGCGAAATGGGCCTCGGCGCTGCGACCAGTCTTCGCGACGCTCGGCCACCTCGACACGTCGGCCGACGACTTCAAACCGGAGGAAGGCTTCGTGAGCCTGTTCAACGGCAAGGACCTGACCGGCTGGGGCTACCGCGTCACGCCTCCCCGCAAGGGCGCGACCAAGCCCGGCGCGCCTTTGTTCGTGGAGGTTAAGGCGGACCAATCTTTCGACGGCCAGACCGAGAGCGCCGACGGACGCTACCGCGCCATCAACGGACGCCTCGTCATCACCACCCCCGCCGAAGGCCGCCGCATCCAGGCGCTCTGGACCACCCGCGAATTTCCCGAGGACTTCGAGCTGCGTCTCGAGTTCCGCGCCACGCCTAACGCCGACAGCGGCGTCTACCTGCGCAAGCCGCAACTCCAGTGCCGCGACTTCCCCGTCGCCGGTCCCTACAAGGACCTCAAGCGTTACAAGGCCCAGGAATGGAACGAACTGGTGGTCGTCGTGAAGGGAGGCGTCGCGCACGCCACCTGCAACGGCGAAGTCCTGGAAGCCTCCCTGAAGCTACCCGAGACCGGACCCATCGGCCTCGAAGGCGATCGCGGCCAGATGGAATACCGCCGGCTCCGCGTGAAGACACTCGCCAAGTAAAAGCCCTCAGCCAAAGGGGTCAGGCCGTACCCACGCCCTAGGTGAACCTAAACTCGCCACTTTGACGCGATTTTAGGTACAGCGACAACAAGGTACGGCCTGACCCCTTTGGCTGAGGTGTTCATCGTTACACGCTCGCCCGCCGAGTCAGATTGCGACTGACTGCGGAAGCCCCCAAGCAAACACGCCGTCTTCCCGAACCCCTCATCATGAAGCTGAATTTCCTCTTCCTCGCCACCCTGCTGCTCGCGCCGTCGGCCGTGCTCCGGGCCGCCGACGGAACCCCGACGAAACCGAATATCATCTTCATCCTGACGGACGACCAAGGCTACGGCGACCTGGGGCGCCACGGGCATCCGCTGCTCAAGACGCCGCACCTCGACGCATTGCACGACCAGAGCGTGCGCTTTGAACAATTCTACGTGAGCCCGTCCTGCTCGCCGACGCGCGCGGCGCTCCTGACGGGCATGCACGAGTTCCGCAACGGCGTCACGCATACCACGCTGCCGAGGGAACACCTGAACAAGGACGCCGTCCTCCTGCCGCAGCTCCTGCGGTCCGCAGGCTATCGTACGGGCTTCGTCGGCAAGTGGCATCTGGGCGGCGATGGCGACTATGCTCCCGAGAAACGCGGGTTCGAATGGACCTCCACCAATGTCGGCGGTCCGAACGTACACTTCGATCCGGTCATGATCCGCAACCGCAAGCGCGAGCCACGGAAAGGCTACCGGGAGGACATCTTTTTCGACGAGGCCATGGCCTTCATCGATGAGCGCAAGGACGCCCCCTTCTTCTGTTACCTCGCCACCTACTCGCCCCACGCGCCGCTGGCCGCTCCCGAGGAATTCACGGCGCCGTTCCGCGGCAAGGTGGACGACGAAGAAGCCGCCTATCTCGGCATGGTCGCCAACCTCGACCATAACCTCGGACGGCTGATGCGGCATCTCCGGGACCGGAAGCTGGAGGACAACACAATCCTCGTCTTCATGAACGACAACGGCCAGACCCACGGGCTGGATGTCTTCAACGCCGGCATGAGGGGCAGCAAATGCACCATCTGGCAGGGCGGCTCGCGGGCCATCTCCCTCTGGAAATGGGCCGGGAAATGGCGGCCGCACACGGTCTCGAACCTGACGGCCCACCTCGACGTCCTCCCGACGCTCTGCGACCTCGCCGGCGCGACCCTCCCGCCCGCACTAGGCTCAAAACTCGAAGGCTTCACCCTCCGGCCGCTGCTCGAGTCCGCGGCGCCGGTCAGCTGGCACGACGACCGTCTGCTGTTCCATCATGTCGGCCGCTGGCCCAGCGGCCTGGCGGCCGCGCACAAATATGCGATGGCCTCCGTGCAGACGGGCGACCTCCTCCTCGTGCGCAGCCGTCCGTGCGACGACCCAGCCTGCAAGCAATACTCCAGCCAGTGCACCACCCTGCGTTCCGTCGAAGCGGGCGCCACCGCGGCGACTTACACCAAAGCCGACGCCCAGTTCCACTGGGGCGTCACCCCGCCCGGACGCTGGTCGCTGTTCGACCTGAAAAAAGACCCGGTCTGCCGGAACGACCTGGCGACCGAACGGCCGGAGCTGACCGCCAAGCTCGCCGCCTCTTACGACCAATGGTGGGACTCGCTCTACCCCACGATGATCCGACTCGGCGGCGACCAGGGTGAGCCCGAACCGCTCAGCAAGGGCCGCGTCAAAAAGCAGAAGTAAGACCATGAGACCCGCCCTCGCCCTCCTCGCAGCCCTGCTGCTCGCCCCGCTGGTCGCCTGGCCGGCGGCCGACACGCCGCAGAGGCCCACGAAACCCAACATCGTCTTCATCTACGCCGACGACTGGGGCTGGGGCGACCTGTCCTGTCACGGCAACACCTGGCTGAAGACCCCGCGCCTCGACAAGCTGGCCGGCGAAGGCATCGATTTCCAACAGTTCAACGTCCTGAGCCCGGTGTGCTCCCCCAGCCGAGCGGCGGCCATGACGGGGCGTTTTCCCGGTCGCTTCGGCATCAACACGGTCTTCGGCGTCACCAAGCCGCCGGAGATGCCCGACTGGCTGGATCCCCGGGCGCCCACGGTCGCCCGCCTGCTCAAGGCTGCGGGATATCGCACGGGACACTTCGGCAAGTGGCATCTGGGCGAAGGCACGCCGACCATGGCGGACTATGGTTTCGACGACACCGCCGTCTATCACGGTCCGGGGCCGAAAGTCGGGCCCTACGGCAACGACATCCCGAACCAAGCGATCAAGTTCATCGAGGCGAACAAGGACCGCCCGTTCTACGTCAACGTGTGGCTGCACGAAAGCCACCTGGCCCACAGCCCTTCGGCCAAGGCCATGGCGCAATGGAAACACCTCGACCCCCGGCAACAGGTCTACGCCGCGGTCATCACCGACGGCGACGACAAGGTCGGCCTGATCCTCGATGCGCTGGAGCGGTGCGGCGTCGCCCAGGACACGTTGGTGGTCTTCTCCAGCGACAACGGCCCGGCGAAACCCAAGGCGGGCGACCAAGGCGTCCCCGGCAAATATCGTGGCCACTACAACGTCGGCGAAACCGGCGGATTGCGCGGACAGAAAACCAGTCTCTTCGAAGGCGGCATACGTGTGCCGTTCATCGTGCGGTGGCCGGGCCGCGCGCCGGCCGGCCTGAAAAATGACGCTACCGTGCTGACGGCGGTGGATCTGCTCCCGACGTTCTGCGCCGTCGCCGGAATCAACCCGCCGGAAGCTATCGACGGCGAGAACCTGCTGCCGGCTCTCAAAGGCGAAGCGGCCCGGAGCACGCGGCCCATCTTCTGGCGCATCAGCGGCAACCGGAGAGAAAAGGACTACTGGCCTGACCTGGCGGTGCGCGAGGGAGACTGGAAACTGGTCACCACCTTCGACGGAAAGCGGTCCGAGCTCTATGACCTGCCAGCAAACCGCGCCGAGGATATCACCAAAAATCAGGCCAAGGAACACCCCGAGGTCGTCGCCCGCCTGACCCGGCTCGCGCTGGAATGGAACGCGACGCTGCCCACCAAGGCGGACCCCGCCTGTTCGGCGACACCGCGATAACCTGGCGGAAGGAAAACCAGGCTGGAGCGGCAGGTCGTCCGCTGATTGACTGCGGCGATGCTCGACTGGATCCATGGTCACACCCTGCTGCCCGCCGACGGGTGGATCCTGCTTCTCGCGCTCTTCGGGGCGATGTGCATCGGACTCTCGAAGTCCGGCCTCGCCGGCACCGCGACGCTCAACGTCGTCATCATGGCCAAGATCTTCGACGCCAAGCCCTCGGTGGGGATCGTCCTGCCGATGCTCATCGTCGCCGACCTGATGGGCTACCTCATCAACCGCCAAGGCGGCAGCTGGCGGCAGATCGTGCCGATGATCCCTGCGGCGGTCGTCGGCGTCTTCGCCGGCTGGTTCCTGCTCGACCGGGTCGACAACGGTTCCGCCCGCATCGTCATCGGCGTCCTCATCCTCGCCCTCCTCGCCTTCAACGTCGTCCTGCACCATCGGCGAGAGCAGCTCCTGGCGCTCACCCGTCATCGCACCTTCACCTGGGGCATGGGCGGCGTCGCCGGCATCTCGACCATGCTCGCCAACGCGGCCGGACCGGTGATGACGGTCTACCTGCTCGCCCAGCGCCTGGAGAAAAAAGAGCACCTCGGCGTGTTCTGCCGCTTCTTTCTTTTCATCAACCTCTTCAAACTCCCCTTCAGCGGGAACCTCGGACTCGTCACCGGACCGTCACTCATGACCAACCTCGTCCTGCTGCCCGGCGTCGTCGCCGGCGTCGTCCTGGGCTGGCAGATCCTCAAGCGCATCCAGCAGGACGCCTTCGAGTCGGTACTGGCCTGGTTGACGGCCTTCGCCGCGGTCTGGCTGATCGTAGGCTGACCGCTTGACTCCGCCCGGCGGGAAAGCGGAAATAAGGGCCTCATGAAGACCCCGCTGCTCGCCCTCCTCGCCGGCTTCGCCCTCGTCGGCTGCCAGACCCAGGAAACCACCCCCGCCAAGAAAGCGTCCGCCGACGCGCCCGCCAAGGCCGTCCCGACCCAGCGCAACCTCGCCGTCGGCGCCACGCCCGAGAGCGTGACCAAAGGTTTCGGCGGCAAGTATTTCGTCACCCTCATGGGCACCTCCCGCAAGGCCGGCGACGGCGACGGCAAGATCGTGAAGGTCGACGGCGACAAGGTCACCGTCCTCACCGAAGGACTCGACGACCCGAAGGGCATCGTCTTCGTCGCGAACCGCCTCATCACCGCCGACTTCGACAAGGTCTGGTCCATCGACGCCAAGGGCAAGAAGACCCTGCTCGCCGGCCCGGCCGCCTTCCCGACGCCGCCGACCTTCCTCAACGACGTCGTCGTCTCGCCTGACAAGAAGAGCGTCCTCATCACCGACATGGGCGCGGTCACCAAGATGCGTGGCGCCGACGGCAAGCTCTTTGAGGTCAACAGCGCCGAGCACAAGGCCATCCCGGTCATCGCCCGCGTCTTCCAGGTCACGCTCGAAGGCAAGGTCACCGAAGTCATCGCCCCGACCCCGAAGATGCTCAACCCGAACGGCATCGACGTCATGGCCAACGGCCGCATCCGCATCGCCGAGTTCTTCACCGGCGACGTGCTCGAATACAACAAGGGCAGATGGAAGACCCTCGCCAAGGGCCACCGTTCCGGCGACGGCCTCGTCCACGACTCCAAGGGCCGCTTCTACGTCTCCGAAGTCTTCACCGGCCGCGTCACCCGCTATGAAGCCGACGGCTCCGCCCCCAAGGAACTCGGCCAGGGCCTCAAGGCCGCCGCCGACCACTACCTCGACGAGAAGGCCGGCGTGCTCATCGTCCCGGACAGCAAGGCGGGCGAACTCATCTTCCTCGCCCTCTGACCAGGGGCGGGGCTAGGGCCGGAAACCTGGCCCCGCGGAAGCCGGCGCCGCAGGGCTAATCGACCGAAAATAAAAGGAGGCCGACGCATAGCGGGCTGGAGTTATCCCGTCGCCCGGCAACTATCAGCCGTCCCCGCGATGCCCCTGCGTCGTCTCACCCTTCTCCCTTTCCTCACCGCGCTCGTTTTCGGCGCGGCGCCGGAGGCGCGCATCGACGAGAAGCATCGCGCCTTCCTCAAGGAATACTGCGTCGAATGTCATAACGCGGATAAGCAGAAAGGGAAGCTGCGCCTCGACGACATCGCCTTGAAGCTCGATACGGTCCAGCTCGCGGACCGCTGGCAGAAGATCCTGAACCAGGTCAACTCCGGGGAGATGCCGCCCGACGACTCCAAGCAGCCGGCGCCGGCCGCGAAAGCCGATTTCCTCGAGATGCTCTCGGGCACGCTCGTCACCGCCCGGAAGACCATCGGCGACGCCCACGGCCAGATCACGATGCGTCGTCTCAACCGCCGTGAATACAGGAACACCCTCCGCGACCTGCTCGGCATCGATCTGCCCGTCAATGAGCTGCCCGCCGACGGCGGCGCCGGGGCCTTCGACACCGTGGGAGCCTCGCTCTTCATGTCCTCGGACCAGTTCGAACGCTATCTCGCGCTCGGACGTCAGGCGATCGACGAACATTTCATCCGTTTCGCCCCGACGAAGCCCCAGAAAGTCCGTCAGGAAGCAGAAGATTACGCCACGCCTCGCATCACGAAGTCCTATGCAGACCGGGTCGACTGCCATCAGCGGTATGTCGCCTGGACCAAGGCGGTCGATGAGGCGGCGGCCTTGCCCGCGAACACGAGCATCGTCGTGGCCATCCGGGCGGAAAAGAAGGGCGATCCGACCCACCATTACTACCAGTGGCAGCGCATCCCCGGCGCACCCAGCCCGGAGAAATTCGGCTACCTCGACGCCATCCACGCGGACGAGCAAGGCCGACGCAATTGGGTGCACTCGGCCCCCCAGCAGCGGGCTTACTTGGAGAATCCGGCCTCCAAGAGCGGATCGTTCCTGACCTACGCCGACGTCTTCGCCAACCCCTACCAACCCTTCAGCGTGCCCGGCGACTGGCCGGCCGGCCGCTATAACGTGCGCGTCCGGATCGCCGCCACCGCCGACACCCCCAAGTCACGGCATTTCGTCGAGTTCGGACCTTTGCAGGGCGCCGTCGCAAGCACGCATGCGGTCACGGGCACGATGGAGCAGCCGCAGCTCCTGGATATCCCGTTGGAAATCACCAGCACCGGCAGCCGTGGCTTCTTCCTGCGCGAACGCGGCTCCTTCGACTCGAACGAACGGGCCCTGCAGATCTTCGGCGAAGCCCTCCGGCGTAACGGCGTCGGGCCGGAGTTCGCCCTCTGGATCGACTGGATCGAGATCACCAGCGTCGACGACCGGACGGTCACCCATAAGCAGAGGCGCGAGGTCGAACTCCATGCCAACGCGATGGTCGGCGGGACCTACAACGGCTATTTCAAGGGAGGCTACGAGGCCGCGCAGGCGTTCCTCGCCACGGGCAAACCGCAGAAAGGCATCCCCGACGCGCAAGAAGCGAAATTCCGGGTAAAGGTCTTTGAGGAGAACGGCCCGAGCTTCCGGCGCTACCTGGAAGATCCGCTCACGCAGACGGGCGCCTACCTGACGATCCACAACGTCCACAAGGAGGAAGCCATCACGCTCCCGCCTGATCAGCCTTCGGGCTGGCTCAAGACCAAGCACGTGACCCCGACGGTCCCGCCGGGAGAATACCTCCTACGGCTCCGCATCGGCGCGACCCCGGACGCCCCGAAGGAACGACGCTACCTGGCCGTCGGCACGCGCCTTTCCGGCGAGGAGGACTTCACGCTCCTCGAGACCCGTGAGGTGACCGGCAGCATCACGGACCCTCAGGTGATGGAATTGCGCGTGAACGTCACGGCGGACAGCCCGCGGACGTTCGTCCTCCGCGAGAAGCGTGATACTAAGTTAGACTTGGAACGCTATGAGGCCGCTCGCAAGCAGACCGGCATGGGTCCGCCTCCGGCGCTCTGGATCGATTGGGTCGAATGGGAAGGCCCCCTGCCGGCCGAAGGGAAAGCCGCCGGCGCGACACCGATCCTGACCCGCGGCGAAGGCCAGACCGAGGAAGAACAAGCGCTTGCCTGCTTGACCGACTTCGCCCGACGCGCCTTCCGCGGACGTTCCGCCGAGCGGCCTTTCCTCGACCGGCTCATGGGAATCTATCGTGCCGGCCGTCAGGGCGGGCTCGACCACGAGCGCGCCTTGCGTGAACCGCTCAGCGTGGTCCTCGCCTCCCCCGGCTTCCTCTATCTCGCCGAACCGAACCCCGGGACCGGACCTCGTCGACTCGACGACCTCGAACTCGCCTCCCGTCTCGCATACTTCCTGTGGAGCGCGCCGCCCGACGCCGAGCTCCTGCGCCTCGCCGAAAAAAACACCCTGCACGAGCCCGCCGTCCTGAGCGCGCAGGTCGACCGGCTGATCGCCGACCCGAAGTCGTCCGCCTTCATCACCGGCTTTACCCATCAATGGCTGGGAATGCACCGTCTGGATTTCTTCCAGTTCGACACCAAGCTGCACAAGGATTTCGACGACAGCACCAAAGCCGCCGCCCGCGATGAGGTCTATCAGACCATCGGCCACATCCTGCGCCAAGGCGAGAGCCTCAGCCGCCTGCTCAAGAGCGACTACGTAGTGATCAACGGCCTGCTCGCCGATTACTACGGATTGAGCGAGGTGAGCGGTGACGCCTTCCGCAAAGTGACGCTCCCCAAGGATTCGCCTCGCGGGGGCCTGCTCGGCATGGCCGCCATCCTGGCCATGGGCAGCAACGGCCGGGACACCAGCCCGGTCGAACGAGGCGCCTGGATCCTGCGCAAGCTCCTCCACGAACCGCCGCCCCCCGCCCCGCCGAACGTACCGCAGCTCACTCGCCTTGAGGACAAGCTCCTCTCCACCCGCGAACGCCTCGCCGCCCACCAGGAGCAACCGCAGTGCGCCCAGTGCCACCGCAAGATCGATCCCATCGGCTTCGGGCTGGAGAACTTTGACGCCACCGGCAAATGGCGGACCACGGAGACCTATGAGAAGAAGGGGGTCGGCCGCAAGACCTGGCCGATCAGCCCGGCCGGCGCCTTCCACAAAGGCTCCGGCTTCAAGGACTACTTCGAACTCCGCGACCAGATCGCCGCCCATCCGCAGAAGTTCGGTCGCGGCTTCACCGAGGCACTCGTGGAGTATGGCCTGGGGCGTCCGTTCGGTTTCCTCGACGAACCGCTCGCCACGGCCATCCTCACGGAGGCGCAGGCCAAGGACTATCAGATGGCCGCCTTCATCCGTGCGCTCGTCCTTTCCGAAACTTTCCAAACCAAATGAGCCGAACCGACCTCAGCCGCCGTCACTTCCTCCGCGCCGCCGGCACGCTGATCGCCTTGCCCGCGCTGTCTTCGCTCGGCTTCAAGGCCTTCGCCGCCGAGAAACCCGTCACCCAACCGAAGCGCATGGTCTTCCTCGGCTTCGGCTACGGCGTGACCAACGAGACCTGGTTCCCTTCGCTCCAGGACACCGGCGCCGACTACGCCCTGCCCGCCGGGCTCGCCCCGCTCGCCGAGCACAAGAAAGACTTCACGCTCGTCCAAGGCCTCTCGAATAAGTTCAGCGACGAGGCCCACTGGGGCAGCACCTTCTGGCTGACCGGCGCCAACCGCTATGCGCAGCCCGGGCAGAGCTTCCACAACGGCATCTCCGCCGACCAGGTCGCCGCCGCCAAGCTCGGCATGGACACGCGTTATGGCTCCATCCGGCTCGACTGCGCCAACGCCAGCGACTCCGGACACGGCCCCGGCTCGATGGCCTGGGATGCGCGAGGCAAGCCGTTGGTCGGGCACGAGAACCCGGTCGCCGCCTACCACCGTCTCTTCTCCGACGAGACCATGCCGCTCGCCCGACGCCAGGCGATGCTCGCCCAGCAGCGCAGCGTGCTCGACGCCGTGCTCGAAGACGCCGCCCGCGTCCGTCGCGGCCTCTCGCGCGCCGACACCGACAAGCTCGACGAATACTTCCAGAGCGTCCGTGACATCGAACTACGCCTGTCCAAGGACGAACAATGGCTCGACCGCCCCAAAGCCAAGGCGCCCTTCCCTCCGCCCAAGCCGGGCCTCGCGGGCAAGGAGGAGATCAAGGTGATGTACGACCTGATCGTCGCGGCGCTCCAGACCGACAGCACCCGCGTCCTCACCTACCGTCAGCCGGTCAGTTCCCTCCTCGCCAGCCTCAGCGTGAAGGTGGCTTCGCACGACATGAGCCATTACGCCCCGGGCGAACGCATGGAAGCTTCCCAGAAGCGTGACCTCGAGCAAAGCAGGCTGCTGGCCGGCCTCTTCGCCAAGCTCAAGTCCACGAAGGAAGCCGACGGCTCCAGCCTGTTCGACCATACCACGATCGCGTACGGCAGCAACATCCGCACGATCCACTACCTCGACAACTGCCCGACGTTGATCGCCGGAGGCGGGGCCGGCATCCGGCTGGGACAGCACATCGCCCTCCAAGGCAAGAGCACCCCGCTCTGCAACCTCTGGCTCACCCTGCTGCAAGGCAGCGGCGTGAAGGTCGACAGCCACGGCGACAGCAACGGCGTCGTCAAGGAACTCACTCTCTGAACTCATATGAACACCCTAAGACTCCTCCTCCTCAGCCTAGCCCTGCCCGCCTTCGCCCAGGACGGCTTCACCCCGCTCTTCAACGGCAAGGACCTCTCCGGCTGGGACGGCGAACCGGGCCTCTGGGCCGTCGAAGACGGCGTGATCGTCGGCACGAGCGAAGTGGGCAAGCCGAAGACGAATTCGTTCCTGATCTGGAACGGCAAGGTGAAGGACTTCGAAGTGCGCGCGACGGTCAAGGTCGTCGGGGACAATAACTCCGGCGTGCAGTACCGCAGCCGCCGCCTGCCTGAAGTGACGCCCTGGACGATCCTTGGCTACCAGTGCGACGTCCATCCGACCGACGTCCACACGGCGATGACCTACGAGGAACGCGGACGCGGCATCTTCGGCTACAACGGCGTCGACGTGGTCATGGACCCGAGCGGCCAGCGCTGGCAGGTAGGCGAACGCCCGCGCGTGCAGGCCGACATCTCCCAGTACAACGAGTTCACGGTCATCGCCCGCGGCAACCGCCTCGAGCACAAGGTCAACGGCCAGACGACCTCGGTCTTCATCGACCACGACGAGAAGGGCCGCGCCCTCGAAGGCCTCATCGCCATCCAGCTCCACGCCGGTAATCCGCACAAGACCTACGTGAAACAGGTCCTCCTCAAGGTGCTCGAAGACGGCCCCGTCCTGCCCTTCGACCAAGCCGCCCTGCCCGCCGGCGCCAAGAAGATCGACAAGCCCAAGGTCGTCAGCGCCCAGGGCAAGAACCCGCCCGCCAAGAAGGCTCCGGCCAAGAAGTAAGTCCATGCGCGCCTTCTTGCTCCTGCTCTCGGCCTGCTTCGCCGCGCAGCTCTCGGCGGCACAGCCGAACATCCTCCACATCCACGCCGACGACCACCGGGCCGACGGCCTGGGCGCGCTCGGCGCGCCGGGACTTCTCACCCCGAACCTCGATGCCCTCGTCGCCCGGGGCTTCACCTTCACCCGCGCCTACACGCAAGGCTCGATGATCGGCGCGGTCTGCACCCCGAGCCGCACGATGATGCTGACCGGGCGCTCCTGGCAGCGCATCCCGGGCGCCAAGGCGGCCCGGCCTGAGGCCGACAACCCCGCCACCTTCCTGCCCAGCGTGCTGGCGTCAGCCGGCTACCGCACCTGGCACATGGGCAAAGGGGGCAACGCCTTCACCGCAGGGGTGAACGCCTTCCAGACGAACATCATCGACGACGCCCGATCGGCGGACGACCCCGCCACGGATCGCGCCCACGCGAGCGCGCGCCTCGCCGACCGCACGATCGGCTTCCTGAAGGAGCATGCCGCCCGCAAGGACGGCACGCCTTTCTACGCCTATCTCGCCCCGCCCGTCCCGCACGACCCGCGCTCGGCCGAACCCCGCTTCCACGCGATGTATGACCCCGCACGTATCGCGTTGTCCCCGGCGTTCATGCCGCAGCACCCTTGGAACAACGGAGAGATGACCGTACGTGACGAGCGCCTCGCTCCCTGGCCACGCACGGAAAAAGACACCCGACAACAGACCGCTGATTACTACGCTTGCGTGACCGGACTGGACCACCATGTCGGCCGGATCTTCGCCGCGCTCAAGGAGACCGGCCAGTGGGAGAATACGATCATCGTCTTTTCCGGAGACAACGGCCTTTCGCTCGGCGAGCATGGCCTCTTCGGCAAGCAGAACCTCTACGAGTTCGGCGGCATGCACGTCCCGCTGGTCATGGCCGGACCAGGCATCCCCCACGGGCGGACCGATGCGTTCGCCTACCTCATGGACCTCTTCCCGACCTTCGTCTCGTTGGCCGGCGCCAAATCGCCGGACGGCGTCGATGGCCTCGACCTGACGCCGGTGCTCCGCGGCGAAAAGCCGACGGTCCGCGACGGGGCGTATCTGGCCTACCGTGACTGCATGCGCTCCTTCAGCGACGGACGCTGGAAACTCATCCGCTACCCGCTCGTCGACCGCACCCAGCTCTTCGACCTGGAGAAGGACCCGCGCGAACTGACCAACCTTGCCGACCAACCGGCCCACGCCGAAACCTTACGTCGCCTCCAAGAAAGGCTCGGAGCGGAAATGAAAGCCTACGACGACGCCTTCCCGCTTAGCGTAGCCAACCCCGCTCCGGCGGAGTGGACGCCCCCGAGCAAAGCGCGGCTGGCCGCCGAAGACGCCAAAACCAAGGGCGGGCGGAAGAAGAAGACCGCCGACCCGGCCAAGAAGTAAGCCTCGATCCGCATAATGGGGTCTGACCCTATTAATGGGGTCTGACCCCATTTCCGTCTTTGCCCTCCTCCTGTCTTGCCTCGTAATTTGTCTTCCTCCCCATGCGCCCCCTGCTCGCCCTGCTCTTCGCCACGCTGACGGCTCTTGCCGCCCCGCAGCGACCCAACGTCGTGCTGATCCTGGCCGACGACCTCGGCTACTCCGACCTAGGTTGCTATGGCGGCGAGATCTCGACCCCGCACCTCGACGGGCTCGCGAAGAACGGCGTCCGCTTCACGCAGTTCTACAACACCGCCCGCTGCTGGCCTTCCCGCTCCGCGCTGCTCACGGGTTACTATGCCCAGCAGATCCACCGCGACGCCCTCCCCGGCCTCGGCGGCGGCGGCCAAGGCGTCCGTCAGTCCTGGGCACGCTTGCTCCCGGACTTCCTCAAGCCCGCCGGCTACCGCAGTTACCATAGCGGAAAGTGGCACATCGACGGCCCGGTCCTCGCCGGCGGTTTCGACCGCTCGCTTGATATGCGGAACCAAGGCAACTTCTTCAGCGCCAAGGGCAACTCGATCGACGACGTGCCGGTGAAAGTCCCGGCCGACGAGAAGGGGTATTACGCGACCATCGCGACGGCCGACCACGCCATCGATTGCCTCAAGGACCATGCGGCCAACCATGCGGACAAGCCGTTCTTCCACTACGTCCCGTTCATCGCCCCCCACTTCCCGCTCCACGCCCTGCCTGAGGACATCGCGAAGTATCGCGACAAGTACCTCGCCGGATGGGAAGCCCTGCGCGCCGCCCGCCATGCCCGCCAGAAGGAACTCGGCCTGACGAACACGACGCTCTCCGCGGTCGAACCCGAAGTCGGCCCGCCCTACGCCTTCCCGGACGCCATCGCCAAGCTCGGCTCCGGCGAGGTGAACCGTCCGCTGCCTTGGGACTCGCTCACCGCCGAACAGCGCCGCTTCCAGGCCACCAAGATGGCCATCCACGCCGCGATGGTCGACCGAATGGACCATGAGATCGGCCGCATCATCGCCCAGATCAAGGCCATGGGCGCCTACGAGAACACCCTCATCCTCTTCGCCTCCGACAACGGCGCCAGCGCCGAGATCATGGTGCGCGACGGCGGCCACGACCCGCAGGCCGAGATGGGCAGCGCCGCGACCTACCTCTGCCTCGGGCCCGGCTTCTCCAACGCCGCCAACACCCCGCACCGCCGTCACAAGACCTGGGTGCACGAAGGCGGCATCAGCACGCCGCTCATCGCCCACTGGCCGGCCGGACTCGCCGCCAAAGACGAACTGCGCCGCACCCCGGCCCACGTCATCGATATCGTGCCGACCGTGCTCGAACTCGCCGGCGTGACCAAGCCCACCGATTGGAAAGGCCAGCCCATTCCCGCCGCCCCTGGTAAGAGCCTCGTGGCCGCGCTCAAATCCGATGTGACCATCGAGCGCCCGAGCCTCTGGTGGCTGCACGAAGAGAACAAGGCCATCCGCGTCGGCGACTTCAAACTCGTCGCCGCCAAGGGCGATGCCTGGGCGCTCTACGACCTGAGCACCGACCGCGCCGAGCAGTTCGACCTCTCCGCCAAGATGCCCGAGAAGGCCAAGGAGCTCGCCGACCTCTGGCAGAAGCAGACCGACGAAACCATCGCCCTTGCCAAACTCACGCTCGCCGACCAGCCCAAGGGCAAGGCCGGCAAGAACAACGCCAAGAAGAAGACGAAGTAAGTCCGAAGACGGAGTTGAACGGTTGATCCGTTGAACTGTTGGCCAGAAACTGAGCTAAAATTCACCTGCGAACTCGACCCAAGTCTCGTCTTTGCACAATCATTCATCGCTCATCCTCCATCTGTCATCCGCCATCAGTCATCTGCCCCTCATGCGCCCGCTCCTCGCCCTCCTGCTGCTAGCCCCGCTGGTGACGCTCACTGCGGCTGATAAGCCCAAGGCCGCCCCCCAGGCGCCTAAGAAACAAGCTCGCCCGACGCCGCCGACGCGCGCGTTCGATGCTCCGGGCGCGCCGGCCTTCGTGAAGCTCGGCGACAAGACTTCGCTCGCCGACGGCAACTACCTCGTCGGGCCGACCTATGTCGCCGCGCCGGAGACCAAGGCCATCGAAGGCGTGCCGCAGGGCAAGATCCAGCAGTTCCAGATCGATTCCAAGACCACGCAGCGCTTCAACCCGGGCATCGCCCGCGAAGAGTTCGGCGTCCCTGATCCGAACAACCCCAAGACCCTCATCGTCAAGACGCACACCATCGACTACAAGCGCACCATCACGGTGTATGTCCCGACCCAATACGTCCCGGGCACCGCCGCCCCTCTGCTCGTCACGCACGACGGCCCCGGCCTCGGCAAGCCGGACCTCAACACGGCGCGCATCCTCGACAACCTGATCGCCCAGAAGCGCATCCCCGCCCTCATCATGGTGCAGATCGCCAACGGTGGCGGCGACGCCCAGGGCCACGAGCGCGGCAAGGAATATGACACGATGTCCGGCCTCTACGCGGAATACATCCAGCACGAGGTGCTCCCGCTCGTGGAGAAGAATTACGGCGTCAAGTTCACCGACGACCCCGAGGGCCGCGCCACGATGGGCACGAGCTCCGGCGGTTCCGCCGCCCTGATCATGGCCTGGTATCACCCGGAATGGTTCCGCCGCGTGCTCACGCTCTCCGGTACCTTCGTGAACCAGCAGTGGCCCTTCGACCCGAAGACCCCGGGCGGCGCCTGGGATTTCCACGAGACCCTCATCCCGCAGAGCGAGCGCAAGCCCATCCGCCTCTACCTGGCCGTCGGCGACCGCGACAACTACAACCCCAACGTCATGCGCGACGGCATGCATGACTGGGTCGAGGCCAACCACCGCATGGCCAAGGTCCTCAAGGCCAAGGGCTACCCCTACCAGTATTACTTCTGCCAGGACTCCGGCCACGGCATCGGCAACGCCCGCGCCCAGCTCCTGCCTGCCGCCCTCGAATGGCTCTGGCAGGGCTATCA
>JBEEPO010000026.1:0-16376 GCA_041191065.1 Verrucomicrobiota bacterium
TCGTCAAGACCTCCGAGGACTTCGGCATCATGGGCAGCCTGCCCTCCCACCCTGAGCTCCTCGACTGGCTGGCGATCGATTTCCGCACGCACGGCTGGGACGTGAAGCGCTTCTACAAGCAGCTCCTCACCAGCGCCACCTATCGCCAGGCGGCCCTCATCACCAAGGAGAAGATCGAGAAGGACCGCGACAACACCCTGCTCAGCCGCGGACCCCGCTTCCGCATGGACGCCGAGATGCTCCGCGACCAGGCGCTCGCCGTCAGCGGCACGCTGTCGCCGCGCATGGGCGGTCCGGGCACCAAGCCCTACCAGCCGGAGAACATCTGGGAAGTCGTCGGCGTGGGCATCCAGGTCTACAAGCCCGACCAGGGCGAGAACCTCTACCGCCGCTCGCTCTATAATTACTGGCGCCGCATGGCCCCGCCCGCGAGCCTCGACCTCTTCAACGCTCCTTCTCGCGAAGTCACGTGCGTCCGCCGCGACCGCACCAACACCCCCCTGCAGGCGCTCGTGATGCTCAACGACCCGCAGTACGTCGAAGCCGCGCGCATCCTCGCGCAGCACACCCTGCGGGGCGAAGGCGACGACGTCGCCCGCCTCAACGCCGCCGCCGTCCGCACGCTCTGCCGGCCGCTGAAGCCGGCCGAGACGGCGGTCCTGACCGACAGCCTGGGCAAGCTGCGCGCCCACTACGTCGCCAAGCCCGACGACGCCGCCGCGCTCCTCGGGGTCGGCGACGCCAAGTCCGACGAGAAGCTTCCCCGCCCCGAACTGGCCGCCTGGACGATGGTCTGCAGCCAGCTCCTGAACCTAGACGAAATCCTTAACAAATAATCGCCATGTCCATCCTCCACGAGTGGAACACCCTCCAGACCCGTCGCCGCTTCTTCGGCACGGGCGCCAACGTGCTGGGCGCCGCCGCGCTCGCCAGCCTGCTCGGACGCTCGTCGGCCGACGCCGCCCCGGGAGCGATCAGCCCGCAGCACCTGCCCAAGGCCAAGCGCGTCATCTACCTCCACATGGTCGGCGGCCCCGCCCAGATGGACCTCTTCGACTACAAGCCGAAGATGAAGGAGATGTACGACAAGGACCTGCCCCCGAGCATCCGCAACGGCCAGCGTCTCACGACGATGACCAGCGGACAGGCCCGCTTCCCCATCGCGCCTTCGAAGTATAACTTCTCCCAGTTCGGCCAATGCGGCATGTGGCTCAACTCCGACCTGCTGCCGAACCTCGGCAAGCACGCCGATGAGATCTGCTGGATGCGCTCCCTCAATACCGAGGCGATCAACCACGAGCCGGCCATCTGCGCCATGCAGACGGGCAACCAGATCACCGGCCGCCCCTGCCTCGGCTCCTGGGCCTCGTACGGCCTCGGCTCAGAGAACGACAACCTGCCGAACTTCGTGGTGCTCATCGCGACCCCGTCCAACCGCGAACAGGAACAGGCGATCTCCAGCCGTCTCTGGTCCAGCGGTTACCTGCCGGGCGAACACGCCGGCGTCTCGTTCCGCAGCAAGGGCGACCCGATCCTCTTCATCAACAACCCGCCCGGCGTGCCCGACGACCTGCGCAAGCAGACCATCGACGGCATCAACCAGCTCAACCGCCTCAACTACGAGACCGTCGGCGACCCGGAGACGCATACCCGCATCAAGCAGTACGAGATGGCCTTCCGCATGCAGGCCTCGGTGCCGGAACTGACCGACCTCACCAAGGAGCCGGAGCACATCTTCAAGCTCTACGGAGAAGAAGCCCGCAAGCGCGGCAGCTTCGCCAACAGCGTGCTGATGGCCCGCCGTCTCGTCGAACGCGGCGTGCGCTTCGTCCAGATCTACCACAACAACTGGGACCACCACTCGAACGTCAACGGCCGCATGCCCAGCCAGTGCAAGGACGTCGACCAGCCCTGCCACGCCCTCATCGAGGACCTCAAGCAGCGCGGGATGTTCGACGACACCCTCATCGTCTGGGGCGGCGAATTCGGCCGCACGATCTACAGCCAAGGCGGGCTCACCAAGGAGAACTACGGCCGCGACCACCACCCGCGCTGCTTCTCGATGTGGATGGCCGGCGGCGGCGCCAAAGGCGGCCAGATCTACGGCGAGACCGACGAGTTCAGCTACAACATCGTCAAGGACCCGCTCCCGATCAACGACTTCCACGCCACGGTCCTCCACCTGCTCGGCTACGACCACGAGCGCTTCACCTACAAGTATCAGGGTCTGGACCAGAAGCTCACCGGGGTGCTCCCGACCAAGGTCATCAAGGCGTTGGTCGCCTGATAGGGCCAGGGCTAGGGCCACTGACAGGGCTAGGCTAACCCCTAGCCCTTCTTATTTTCTGACCGTTTCACCGGCCCTAGCCCTAGCCCTAGCCCTGGCCCTGCTCGTTTCCACCTTTGCACTTTTGCACCTTTCCACTGTATCTTCCCTACCCCATGCGACTCCCCCTCCTCGCCTGCCTCCTCGCCCTCCCTCTCGCCGCCGCCGATGACGCGACCTGGCTGCAGACGAAAGGCACCCTGATCTTCCATGACGCCTTCGAGCGCGATGAGACCGGCAACCGCGCCAAGGACATCGGCAACGGCTGGAACAGCGCCACCGCCGACCGCGTCCCGCAGATCAAGCAGGCCGACCTGGACGCCGGGATCATGAAGATCGCCAGCGCGACCAAGGAAGCCGGCCACGCCGCGCACATCCATCATGAGGCCGGCTTCGCCGACGGCGGCGTGATCGTGCGCTTCAAATTCCCGGGACTGAACAAGGCCGAGGGCCTCCAACTCGGCTTCGTCGACCGCGAACTCAAAGGCGTCCACGCCGGCCACATGTGCTACGCCATCCTGTCGCCGACCACGTTGGTGCTCAAAGACAGCATGACAGGCGAGATGAACCTGGCCCTGCGTAAGCAGCGCGCCGACGCGGCCGCGGCGAAGCAGAAGCTGCCGGCCGAAGTCGAAGCCCTGCTGAAGAAGAAGAGCCTCAGCACGGCTTTCAAGACCGACACGGCCTGGCACGTGCTCACGCTCGTGACCGAAGGCGACGAACTCCGTTTCTCCTTGGACGGCAAGCTGGTCGCCAAGCACCGCTCCGAAGGCTACGCTCATGACCCGAAGCGCTGGTTCAGCTTCCTCGTCGGTTCGACGGTCTGGATCGATGACGTGAAGATCTACAAGGTACGCTGAGCCCATGAGAGTCCTCGGCATCGAAGGCGGCGGCACGCGGACCTCGGCCTTGTTGATCGACGGGACCGACGCCGAACTGGCCTCCTTCGCGGTCGGTCCCGGCAACCTCCGGCTCCTCAGCCCTGAAGAACTCGCCGCCCTGCTCGCCGCCGTCCGCGAACGGCTGCCCGCCCCGCCAGACCGCATCGGCGTCGGCATGGCCGGCGTCCGCACCGACGCCGATCGCGAACGCCTGCGCCGCGCCGTCGACGCGACCTGGCCCGGAGTACCTGTCGTGGTCGGCGACGACCTGCTCCTCGCCCTCGAGGCGGACCCTTGGCCGGCCGACTGCGCCGCGCAGGTGCTCCAGCTGAGCGGCACCGGCTCCTGCTGCCTCGGACGCCACCGCGACGGCCGCACGGTCAAGATCGGCGGCCGCGGCCACATCATCGGCGACCGCGGCAGCGCATGCGACATCGCGATGCATGCGCTCAAGTCCACGGTCACGATCTCCGACATCGACGCCGACTGGCCCCGCCTCGGCGCCGACATGCTAGCCTTCCTCCAGATGAACGACCCCGAGTCGCTCATCGAATGGTCGATGACGGCGAACAAGACCGAGATCGCCTCGCTGGCGCAGGTGGTCTTCGCCGCCGCGACCTCGCGACAGGACCCGATAGCCGTGGCCATCCTGCGCCGCGCCTCCGAGCGTCTCAGCAAGGACCCGGTCCACTGCGCCGCGCGGGTCGCCCGTCCGGGCGAGAAAGTCCGCTTCGTGCTCAACGGCTCGACCTTGCTCAAGAATCATTGGTTCGCCGATGAGGTCGCCGCGAAGATCCTGGCCGCGCGGCCCGGCAGCGAGGTCGTCCGCCTCGCGCGACCCGGCGTGTGGGGCGCGATCGCCATGGCCCGCCGCCTCGCCGGACCCGCTCCCGCCGCCGCGCCCTCACCGGCGCCCGCCCCGTCCGCGACAGACTCCTGGCGTCCCGTCGCCAACGCCCCGACCGAAGGACGCAATCCGAAGTCCGCCGGCTTCGCGGAGATGCCGCTCGCCCAGGCGATCGAGCTCATGCTCGCCGAGGACGCGACCTTGCCCGGCAAGATCCTCGCCGAAAGCGCCCACGTGGCCTGGACGGTCGAAGCGGTCACGAAAGCTTTCGCCGCCGGAGGGCGCCTGATCTATTGCGGTGCCGGCACCTCCGGCCGCCTCGGCGTGCTCGACGCGAGCGAATGCCCACCCACCTTCCGCACCCCGGCTTCGCTCGTCCAAGGCATCATGGCCGGCGGTCGCCAAGCGCTCTGGAGCGCCGTCGAGGGGGCCGAAGACGACGAGGCCGCCGGCGTCCAGGCCGTCGTCGCGCGGGCGGTGACCGCCCAAGACGTCGTGGTCGGCATCTCCGCCAGCGGCCACGCGCCGTTCATCTGGGGCTGCCTCGCCGAAGCCCGTCGCCGCGGCGCCAAGACCGTCCTCGTCGCCTGCAATCCGGCCTACCGCGACCACCCCCTGCTCGATTGCGCCATCCTGCCTGACACCGGCCCGGAAGTGCTCACGGGCTCGACGCGCCTGAAGGCCGGCACGGCGACGAAGCTGGTCCTGAACCTCATCACGACCCTCGCCCTCGCCCGTTCTGGCAAGGTGATGAGCAATCTGATGATCGACCTCCACCCATCGAACTCGAAGCTCCGTGGTCGCGCGGTCCGCATCGTCCGCGACCTGACCGGCGCCGAAGAAGCCGTCGCCCGCGCGGCGCTGGAGACGAAAGGCTGGGTCATCCGCCAGGCCGTGTCCGCCCTCACGGGTAAGGCCTGAGATTCTCATGTATCGCACCTTACTCCTGCTGCTGAGTTCTTGCCTGAGCCTACCCGCGCTTGATCAAGCGACGCTCGACCTCGCCCTCGAGCCGCCGGCGCTCAATACGAACCCCGGACCGGAATACGCCGACGCCAATCGGCCTGGAAACATGATCATCGGCCTCGACCGCACGCCGAAGGGCCGTCTCTGGGCCGCGTGGATAGGCAACGGCGACAGCCCCAACGGCTTCCTGATGCTGGCTTCCTCCGATAACGGCGGGAAGAGCTGGTCGAAGCCGCGTCTGGTCATCGATCCGACCGACCTACCGGGCAAACCCAACCGCCGCACGCTCGTCGGCAATCTCTGGACCGACCCGCAGGGCCGCCTCTGGTGCTTCTTCGACCAGAGCCTCGGCTACTTCGACGGACGAGCCGGCGACTGGGTCACCCGCTGCGATAATCCTGACGACGCGAACCCGACGTGGTCGCCGCCCGTGCGCATCGCCGACGGCTGCACGCTGAACAAACCGACGGTCCTCGCCAACGGCGACTGGCTCCTGCCGGTCTCGCTCTGGACCCGCGACCGCATCAAACCTTGGAACCGCGACTTCCCGGGCGTGGAGACCTTCCGCGACCTCCACCGCGACCTCGACGCGATCCGCATGGCCAACGTCTATGCGTCGTCCGACCAAGGCAAGACCTGGACCCGCCGCGGCGGCGTCGCTTTCCCCGGGACCGACTTCGATGAGCACATGATCGTCGAACGTAAGGACGGCACGCTCTGGATGCTGGCCCGAGCAGGAAAAGGCATCAGCGAAGCCACCTCGACCGACGGCGGTCGGACTTGGAGCAAGCCCACGGACTCCCCGATCAAGAATCCCAAGGCCCGTTTCTTCATCCGCCGCCTTAATTCCGGCAACCTGCTGCTGGTCAAGAACGGGCCGGTCGATGTCCAGCTTCCCCGCCGGTCCAGCCTCAGCGCATTCGTCTCGAAGGACGATGGTCAGACCTGGGGTCCGGGCCTGTTGCTCGACGACCGCGCCTCGGTCTCCTACCCCGACGGCTTCCAGGCTCCGGACGGCACGATCCACATCCTCTACGACTGGAACCGCCACACCGACGCCGAGGTCCTGCTCACGAAGTTCACCGAAGAGGACATCGCCAAGCAGACCAAGGTCACGCGCTCGCTCGTGAACAAGGCGACCAAGACACCGCACCCGGAACTCGGCGGCCATGGCGTCCGTCCCGACGCGAGGTGGACGGCCCAAGGACTCATCGATGCCAAGCAGGACCGCACCAGCATTCCCTACGAAGGCTACACGCCCAACCGGATGGTCTGCGACACGACGCTCCGCCTGATGCCCGATGGCTCCTGGATCTACTTCATGCTGGCCGGGGGCGACACCGAACCTTCTCCGCTGAACTATACCGCCGTCACCCGCAGCACGGACGAAGGCCGGACCTGGTCGCCGCTCGCGACGTTCGACGTCGGTTTCCCGCGCGAAGGCCAGACCATCGGCCAAGGCCCGACCGAAGTCCTCGTCCGCGAAGGCCGCGCGACGCTGTTCTTCGCCACGCATTCGAAACATTGGGCGAACGACTTCCGTTCCTGGTATCTGACGAGCGACGACTCCTTCAAGACCTGGAGCAAGCCAGCCCCGCTGCCCGGCCGCCTCAAGGAACGTACCTTCATCCGGCCGTCGATCACCACGCGCGATGGCCGCATCCTGATGCCCTTCCAGCATTACGTCGGTCCGGACGCCGAGAAACCCAAGGCTCCGCTTGACCGTGCCTTCACCAATCCGCGCAACGGCGTGCTGATGAGCGCCGACGGCGGCAAGACCTGGAGCGAGCACGGCGACGTGCGCCTCACGCCCAACGACAAATACTTCGGCTGGGCCGAACCGACCATCCATGAACGCGCCGACGGCTCGATCCTGATGTATATCCGCGCCGACGGCCTCGGCGGTGTGCTCTACCAAGCCGTCTCCAAGGACGGCGGCCGCACATGGCCGGAATTCGCTTCGGTCACCGACATCCCTAATCCCGGCAGCAAGGCCACCCTGTTCCCGCTCGGCGGCAAGTCCGTCGCCCTCCTGCACAACAACAACTCCAAGCGTCGTGCTCCCCTTTCCCTCTGGATCAGCTTCGACGATGGTAAGACCTGGCCATACCAGCGCGTGCTCGTGGCCGAGGCCGGACCCGACCCGAAGTATCCCGGCAAGCTGATGAAGGGTTCGCTCAACTATCCGGACGGCTTCGTCAGCGCCGACAAGCAATGGCTGCATTTCGCCTACGACGACGCCCGCCACCGGGCCGTGCATTATAGCGCCAAGCTGCCGCCCCTTCCGGCGAAGTAATCAGCCGCCCAAGGCAGAATGAGTTGGCAAAACGGGGCCGAGGGCTAAGTTGCCCTCTTCCCCGCCCATGCGCCTCCTCCTCGCTTTCGGGCTCCTGCTGCTCGCCCGCCCCGCCCAGGCCGCGGAGGCCGACGTCGTCGTCTACGGCGCCACCCCCGGAGGATTCTGCGCGGCGATCGCCGCCGCCCGCGAAGGCGCGAAGGTCGTGCTCCTCGAACCCACCGCCCATGTCGGCGGCGTCAACACTGGCGGCCTGAGCTTCAGCGACTCCAACCAGACGGTCCGCTCCACCCTGCTGGGCCTCTTCGAGGAATGGCACCAGCGCGTGGCCGCCGATTACGCCGCCCGCGGAGTGAAGCTGCCTTATGACGTCGCGGTGAAAGACAACTCCGTCTGGACCTACGAGCCGCACGTCGCCGCCCGCGTGACGGACGCGATGCTTAAGGAAGCCGGCGTAAGCGTGCTGACGAAACAGCCTCTGGAAGGCGTCGAGAAAGTAGGCGCCAAGATCGCGGGCCTGCGGACCCCGAGCGGCCTCCACGCCGCCAAGGTCTTCATCGACGCCACCTACGAGGGCGACCTGATGGCCCGCGCCGGCGTGGTCTGGCACATCGGCCGCGAGAGCCGCGATGAATACGGCGAATCGTTCGCCGGGCGCCAATACCCGAAGGAGAAGATGGCCATCAACGGCTTCGACGCCAACGGCCTGCCCTTGCCGTTCATCAGTTCCGTCCGCCCGGGCGACGACCAAGCCGGCGAAGAGACCGTCATGGTCTACAGTTTCCGCCTCTGCCTGACGAAGAACCCCGCGAACCGCGTGCCCTTCCCGGAGCCGAAAGCCTACGACCCGGCCCGCTTCGAGCTCGTCCGCCGCTATTTCCAGAAATACCCGAACGCGCCGCTGCCCTGGGATCTCTACCCCCTGCCGGGCGACAAGTTCGACGCCAACAACGGCATCGGGAAGATGTTCTCGATGGGGCTCGTCGGCGAAGCCAACGGCTGGTGCGCTTCCGATCCCGCCGGACGCGCCAAGCTCTGGGAGAAGCATAAGCAGTATACCCTCGAGTTCTACAAGTTCCTGACGACCGACCCGGCCGTCCCGGCGAAGATCCGGGCGACGATGGCCGAACTCGGCCTCTGCCACGACGAATTCCCCGAGACGGAGCACTGGTCGCCGCAACTCTACGTACGCGAGGGACGCCGGATGGACGGACGCTTCACGCTGACGCAGAAGGACGTGCTCGAAGACCCGAAGAAAGAAGACCCGATCGCGATCTCTTCCTTCCCCATCGACTCCCATGATTGCCGTCGGCTGGCCCTCCCCGATGGCGTCATCAACGAAGGCACGATCTATCCGGTGCGCATGCCGGGACGTCGCCACGGCTACGCGTATCATATTCCCTATCGCGCCATCACGCCCTCGGCAGCCGAATGCTCCAACCTGCTCGTCCCGGTCGCGCTCTCGGCCACGCACGTCGCGTATTCGTCCGTCCGCGTCGAGCCGACCTGGATGGCCATCGGCCAAGGCGCAGGCGTCGCGGCCGCCCTCGTCGCCAAGGCCGGCGTCACCGTCCAAGCCCTCGACTACCCCACGCTCCGCACCCGCCTGCTCGCCCAAAAGGTCGCGCTTGACCTCCCCGTGCTGCCGCCGCTGCCCGACAAGTCCACCCGCCCAACGGGCCCGGTGTCGATCGACCCGAAGTCCCTGCCAGGCCTGATCCTGGATGACGCGCAGGCCGAGCTCTCCGGCGATTGGGAACGCTCCACGAACTTCAAGCCGCACATCGGTCCTGGCTACCTGCACGATGAGCAACGCTCCGACGGAAAGTCGCGCGCGGTGTTCCGCTTCCAGGGGACGGCCGATGGCGAGTTCGCGCTGCGCATCGCCTACTCCGCCCACGAGACGCGGACGACCCGACTGCCGGTGACGATCGTCGGCGGCGGCGCGGAACATCGCTTCACCGTCGACCAGACCCAGCCCATGCCCACCGGAGAATCCTTCCGTGAGGTCGGTCGCGTCCGCCTGCGTCGTGGCGTCGAGTATACGCTCACCGTGACCAATCAGGACACCCAAGGCTTCGTGATCCTCGACGCCTTCCAGTTGCTCCCGGTCGCCGCTCAGGCAAAGTAAGCCCATGAAGACCCGCCTGCTGCTCTGCCTGGCCGCCCTGCTCGCCGGCTGCTCAACGCCCAAGGAAGAACCCAAGCCTGCCAAGTCGCTCCTGCCCTCCGGGTGGGACGCCAAAGCCGCGGGCGACAAGGTCATGGCCGGACTTTTCAAGGTCACCGGCCCGGAGGTCAAAGGCGCGCACGATGCGCATTTCACGATCGTCGGCGACCGGGCGTACGTCGTGGCCGAGGTCAACGACCGTCAGGCCGGCGAAGCCGCGCAGTGGCCCTTCGTGTACGCGACGCTCTCCATCGTCGACCTGCGCAACGAACGCCTGCTCGACGTGATGACCCTCGCCCGCTCCGAACAGGCCTTCGCCAATGAGACGCTGCCCGTCGGTGCCTGCTTCGTGCCCCGCATCAGGCAGGTCGGCCCGAAGACGCTCCGCTGCTGGTTCGCGAGCGAGCAGCCCGGCAAGCGTCAGTCGCAGACCTACTATCGCGACTTCGACCTCGGCACGCTGACCTTCGAGCGCGAGATCCATCGGATGAAGCTGCGGACCAGCGACGGCGTCTTCGACCTCCAGCCGCAGCATCTGCATGCCGACGCCGCCAAGCAGGGCTTCCGGCGTAAGCCCGTCGACGCCGGGCTTTACCTGTTCGACAACTTCAAGGAATTCGACGGCCGCACCTATGTCGCGATCAACAACTACCTTGGCGCCCAGCAGGCGCTCTGCGTGCTCAATGAAGCCGCCGACACGCTCGAAATCGTCGGTCACTTCAACGGCCCCGGGGGCCCGGCGCTGACGGAGCCTGCGGTCAATCGCCTGCCCGATGGGACTTGGCTGGCCATCTGCCGCCAAGAGAACGGCGACCACAATTACTGGTTCTGCGAGAGCCAGGACGGGCGGACCTGGACGACCGGGGGCGAGAGGGCCTTCGTCAAGCAAGGCGCCGGCTCGAAGCCGACCTTCGATAAGTTCAAAGGGGGATATTACCTGGGATGGCAGGAACGCACCCGGATCGACGGCGTCAACCGGAGCGTCTTCAATGTCGACATCTCCAAGGACGGCGTGACCTGGGAGCGTAAATACCGTTTCGAGAGCACCAAATCCTTCCAATACCCCACCTTCGTCGAAAGCAACGGGGCGATCTGGCTGGCCGTGACGCAGGGTGACGCCGACCCCAGCCGCAAAGAACGGATCATGTTCGGCCGGCTGGAATAGTCATATGCTGTCGAATACGTCTGGGGCTAAAAACTCCTCGCAACCAATCTGGGCGGGAGGTGTATTACTTCTACCCCTATGCGATTCCTCGCCCCCCTCCTTCTGGCCGCGACCTTCAACGGCTGCGTCGCCGGTGAACTGTCCTTCGAAAAGCAGACCCTGACCAAGGACTTCGTGGCCGAAGGCTGCGCGGTCGCCGACTTCGACCACGACGGCCATGCGGACGTGACGGCCGGTCGCTACATTTGGCGCGGACCGGACTTCAAGCAGAAGTTCGCCTACACCCCGGAGCGTGACAACCCCTCCGGCCCGAGCAAGACTCCCTACACCGCCGCGACCGGCTACTCCGACTACTTCATCCAATTCGCCTATGACTTCAACAGCGATGGCTGGTCCGACATCCTGGTCTACGGCCTACCGGGCGAACCCGCCTTCATCTTCGAGAATCCGCAAGGCAAGGCCGGAGACTGGACTCGGCATAACATCTTCGACGTCGCCGACGGCGAGTCGCCCGACCTCGTCGACATCAATGGCGACGGCAAGCCGGAGCTGCTCTGCCACTCGAGCGACCTCGTGAAACCCGCCAAAGTCAAAGGCGGGAAGTCCGGCGGGCAGTTCGGGTACGTCGAGATCGACTGGAAGAACCCCTTCGCGAAAGGCCGCTTCCGCCCGATCACGCCCAAGACGCCGGCGAACGACCAGAAGATCTTCAAGTACACCCACGGCTACGGCGCCGGCGACGTCAACGGCGACGGGCGCGTCGATATCCTCGAAAAGGATGGCTGGTATGAACAGCCGGCCGATACCTCCAAGGATTCCGACTGGAAGTTCCACGCCGTGAACTTCGGCTTGGGCGGCGCCCAGATGTACGTCACCGACGTCGACGCCGACGGCCTCAATGACGTCATCACGAGCATCAAGGCCCACGGCTACGGCCTTTCTTGGTTCAAACAGAACAAAGACGGCACCTTCGCCGAACAGGTCATCCTCGGCAAGACCAAGGAAGAAAACGCGGCCGGCGCGGGCTTCAGTCAGATCCATGCCATCCAGCTCGCTGACATCAACGGCGACGGCCTGCTCGACATCGTCACGGGGAAGCGTCGCTGGGCGCACGGACCGGCGAAGGACGACGAGCCGATGGCGGACCCGGTCCTCTGCTGGTTCGAACTCCAGCGCGACGGCAAAGGGGGAGCCCGCTACGTCAAGCACCTCATCGACGCCGACAGCGGCGTCGGCACGCAATTCTTCAGCGGCAAGGTGAACCCGGACGGCAAGCCCGACATCGTCATCGCCAACAAGCACGGCGTCTTCGTCTTCACCCAGAAGTAATCCTCCGCACGTTCCCCATAAAGGGGTCAGACCCCATTAATGGGGTCTGACCCCTTTATCTTGACCCCCTCCATGCGTACCCTCCTCTGCCTGCTGCTCGCCCTGACGGCCATCGCCGCCGACCGACCCAACGTCCTTTGGTTCATCGTGGACGATATGTCCGCGAACTTCGGGAGCTACGGCGAGACGACGATCGCCACCCCGCACGTCGACCGCCTGGCGAAGGAAGGCACCCGGTTCAGTCGGGCCTACGTGACCGCGCCGGTCTGCTCGCCCTGCCGCTCCGCGCTGGTGACAGGGATGTACCAGACGACGATCGGAGCGCACCACCACCGCAGCGGGCGCGGCGAGCTGAAGATCAGCCTGCCCAAAGAGGTCACGCCCACGCCGAAGCTCTTCCAGCAAGGCGGCTATTACACCTGCATCGGCAGCGGTCTGCCCGACCTCGATTTTCGTGGCCTGCCCTTCGGTGCCGGCAAAGGCAAGAAGGCCAAGGCCGGCGCGGGCAACCGCCTCGGTAAGACGGACTACAATTTCGAGTGGAACCCGGCGATCTACGACTCGCATGACTGGGCCGGCCGCAAGCCCGGCCAGCCTTTCTTCATGCAAGTCCAGCTGCACGGCGGCAAACTGCGCGAAGGCGCCGAGACCGCCCGCGAACAGTTCCGCGCGCGCGTCGTCCGCGAACTCGGAGCCGGCACCGACCCGGCGAAGGTCACCCTGCCTCCGTATTACCCGCGCGACCCGGTCCTGCTGCAGGATTGGGCCGACTACCTGGACGCCGTCCGCCTGACCGACGCCCACGTCGGCCGCGTGCTCGCCCGCCTCGAACAGGAAGGCCAGTTGGCGAACACGCTCATCGTCTTCATGACCGACCACGGCATCAGCCACGCCCGCGGCAAGCAGTTCCTCTATGAGGAAGGCGCGCACGTGCCGCTCGTCATCCGCGGCCCCGGCGTCCCCGCCGGCCAGATCCGCCCTGACCTCGTCGAGCACATCGACCTTGCCGCCCTCTCGCTCGCCGCCGCCGGCCTCGGCGTCCCGAGCTGGATGCAGGGCAAGGATATCCTCGCGCCGAATTACGCTCCGCGCGCGGAGGCCTTCTCCGCCCGCGACCGGTGCGACGAGACCACCGAGAAGATCCGCAGCCTGCGCACGGACAAGTTCATCTACATCCGCAACTATCACCCGGAGCGCCCTCACCTGCAGCCCTGCGCCTACAAGGATGGCAAGCAGATCGTGCAACAGCTCCGCGCCCTGCATGCCGCCGGCAAACTCTCGGAACTCAGCGAAAAGCTGCTCTTCAGCCCCACCCGCCCGCGCGAAGAACTCTACGAGCTCGCGGCCGACCGCTGGCAGGTCCGCAACCTGGCGGAAGACCCGGCCTACGCGGCCGTCCTGGCCGAGCATCGCCGCCGGCTCGACGCCAAGCTCGTCGCGACCAAGGATCCCGGCCCCGAATCCATGGCCATGTATGACAGCGACATGATACCTTACGTCGGTAAGGGCAACCCTGAGGTCGAACGCAACATCGCGCAGATGAAGCGTTGGGCCGCCGAGGGAAAGTAATCTCATGCGACCGTTGCTCGCCCTCCTCCTCGCGCTGACAGCGGTCGCCGCCGACCAAGCCGCCCCGGCCGAGAACGACAAGCGTCTCCACTCCGACGGCAAAGGCTGGCGCGTCGAGAGAGCCGTCATCAAGGACGCCAAGCTCCCGCGCGTGCTGCTCATCGGGGACTCGATCCTCAACGGCTACCAAGGCCGGGCCACCCAGCTCCTCGCCGGCAAGGCCAACGTCGACCTGTGGGTCAACCCGTATAACCAGTCCGCGCACGTCAACAAGCTCCTCGCCGAAGTCTTGGCCAACGGCCCTTACGAGGTCGTGGTCTTCAACATGGGACTCCATGGCTGGCAGCAAGGCCGGATCAAACCGGGAACCTTCGAGCCGCTGATGAAAGGCTACGTCGAGGTGCTGAAGGCCAGGCTGCCCAAGGCGAAACTGCTCTGGGCAAGCAGCACGCCCGTGACCGTCAAAGGCAAGCCGACGGAGATCAACGCCGAGATCGACCCGATCATCGTCGAACAAAACCGCTTGGGCGCGAAGGTCATGGCGGAGATGGGCGTACCGGTGATCGATTTCTACGGCATGCTGATCGACAAGCGAAAGCTCGCCCGCGGCGACATGTTCCACTGGAGCAAGCCCGCCTACGACCTCATCGCCCAGGCCGCAGTCGACGCCATCCTTCGCGAACTTTCCGCCCAATAACCCCCATGCGCCCGCTCCTCGCCCTCCTTCTCGCCTTGACCGCCGTCGCCGCCGACCGGCCCAATATCGTCGTGATCCTCGCCGATGACTACGGCTACGGCAGCGCCGGCTGCTATGGCGCGGATCCGAAGCTGGTCCGCACGCCCGCGATCGACCGGCTCGCCGCCGAAGGCCGCCGTTTCACCGACGGCAACACGACGTCCTCCGTCTGCTCCCCTACCCGCTACTCGCTGCTCACCGGCCGCTACTGCTGGCGCACCACGCTGACACATGAGGTGCTCGGCACTTTCTCACCCCTGCACATCGAGCCGACCCGCGTCAACCTTGCCTCCCTGCTCAAAGCCAAGGGCTACCGCACCGCCGCCGTCGGCAAATGGCACCTGGGTTACGGCCGGGAGAACGAAGACCCGAAGTGGCGCACGGATTACCAGGCCGAACTCTCCCCGGGGCCGCTGGACATCGGCTTCGACTATCACTTCGGCGTCCCGAGCAATCACGGCGACCTGACGGGCGTCTACGTCGAAGACCGCTTCGTCTACGGCCTGCGATCCGGAAAGATTCCCGCGGGCATGAAGGTCGCCGGACCCGCGGCTGACAGCGACGATTATCAGGCGAGCTACGGGCCTGAGGACACCGAGAACGGCAAGGCGAAGATTCTCGAATTGGACGCGCCTCGACGGAAGAACGAGCGCGTGATGAAGGTGCTCACCGACAAAGCCACCGCCTGGCTCGAGGCCCAACCCAAGGACCAGCCCTTCTTGCTCTATTTCACGCCGGTCGCGGTGCACAACCCCATCACGCCCGACAAGGATCTCGCCGGGAAAAGCGCGGCCGGCCCCTTCGGCGATTGGATCCACGAGCTTGACCAAAGCGTCGCCCGCCTCCTCGTCACCCTCGATAAGATCGGAGCGACGGAGAACACGCTCGTCATCTTCACCAGCGACAACGGGGGCGTGTGCAGGCCGGAGAACGAGCGTCTCCTGCAGACGACCGCGATCAAGGCCGGATTGCGGGTCAACGGCGCGCTCCGCGGCAGCAAGCATGACGTCTGGGAAGGCGGCTTCAAGGTGCCCTTCATCGCCCGTTGGCCCGGCAAGGTGACCGCCGGCTCCACGGCCAAGCAGATGGTCAGCGTGGTCGACATCCTCGCGACGACCGCCGAGATCGTCGGCGCGCCCCTGCCGGCCAAAGAGACCGGCGCCGAGGACAGCCGGAGCTTCCTGCCCGTCCTGCTGGGCGCGCCCGATGCGCCGGGCCGCGAGGACATGATCGTCCACAGCGCCGACGGCGTCTTCGCCTTGCGGAAAGGCCGATGGAAGTGGATCGAAGGCGTGCCAGTCGATGAGATCAAGGACGGCGTCCGCAAGTCGCGCAAAGAACAGTTCCGTTCCCAGCTCTACGACACCGTCGCCGACCCGGCCGAGACCAAGGATGTCTCGGCGGAGCATCCCGAGGTGGTCGCCGAACTGAAGGACCTCCTGCGTCGCTATCGTGACGGCGGCTACAGCCGCGAACTGCCCCCGGCGGACGTGAAGCCCACCCACGCGCGGATCGCCACCCTGCCTTCGCTGAAGGGTAAGTTCATTCTCGATGAGTCTCTGGCGAAGCTTCCGGGCAAGCCATGGATCGTCTCCTCCGGCGAATGGTCCGCCCGCGACGGCGGCGTATTCGCCCAGCCCAAGGGCGGCTCGGAGAAACCAGCGTCACTGCGCTCGCCGCTCGCGTTCGGCGACGGCGTGTTCGACTGCGCGTTGAATCTCCAAGGTACGAATCGCGTCTCGCTCCGCTTCGGCGCCGGTGACGCCGGTTTCCGCCTCGTGATCTCGCGTACGAGCGCGATCCTCACGAAGAATCCGTCGAAGGGCGAAGCCGTCACCGCCACCGAAGACATCGCGAAGAAGAACCTGAAGCTGGCCCCCGGTGAATGGTATCCCGTCCGGCTGACCTTCAAGGGCGACGAGGTGACCGTCCAGGTCAACGACCAGACCTTCCGGGGCAAGCATCCCAGCCTCGGCAAAGCCAAGACCTCCGTCGACTTCCTCGTCTTCGGTGCCACCGCCGGCTTCCGCCAAGTACGCGTCGCCCGATAATCGCATGCGCCTCCTCACCGGTCTTCTGCTCATCACGGCC
>JBEEPO010000027.1:0-15384 GCA_041191065.1 Verrucomicrobiota bacterium
GCATGGTCGCCGGCCTCAAGGAGCGCGGCATGCTCGACGATACGCTGATCCTCTTCCTCAGTGACAACGGCGGTAACGCCGAGGGCGGCCCCCGCGGCATCACGCAGGGCGACGAGATCGGCTCGGCTAACTCCCATGTGTTCCTCGGGATGAGCTGGGCGACGCTCAACAATACGCCGTTCCGACGTTACAAGCACTTCACCCACGAGGGTGGCATCAGCTCCCCGCTCGTCGCCCACTGGCCCAAGGGCATCCCCGCCGAGCGCCACGGCAAGCTGGAGCCACAGCCGGCCCACCTGATCGACGTGATGGCGACGGCGGTCGACCTCTCCGGCGCGACCTACCCCGCGACTTTCGCCGGCCACCGGATCCTGCCGATGGAAGGCCTCAGCCTGCGCCCGGCCTTCGCCGGCGAGCCGCTCCACCGCGTGAAGCCGATCTTCTGGGAACACGAAGGCAACCGCGCCGTCCGCAGCGGACCCTGGAAAGCGGTCATGAAGCTCAAGGGCGAATGGGAGCTCTACCACATCGAGCAAGACCGCACCGAGCAGCATGACCTGATCGGCGTCAACAAGGCCGTCGCCGGGCTGCTGATCCAGCAGTGGAACGACTGGGCGGCCGCGAGTTTCGTCGACCATTGGACCGGCCCCGCCCGCAATAACTGGGGCGAGGAACCGCGTCCGGGTAAGAAGGCGAAGAAGTAGGCTTACTTCACCGCAGGCAGCTCGACCACGTGCGCGTAAAAGGCGATCTGGTCGTATTCTTTCTTATGGTTGCCGAAGCCCTGACGTAAGGTCGTCCGCAGGGTGTTCGTCCCGCCGGCCTGCATGACGTCCGGGCCTTCCGAAGCCAAGGCCTCAGGGCCCTTTGTGCCAGGACGGACCACCGCGATATGTCCGGGCCGGGTCGCGTCCGGATTCTTAAGCGAGGCCAGTACGAGCCGACCGTCGTTGGCCGCGGCTTGCGCCGCTGCCCCGTCTTTCAAAGCCACCCAGCCGGCCTTCTTGCCGGCATCGGACGCCAGCCAATCGAACTGCGCGTTGGCCAGTCCGACGACGCCGCGCTCCGGCGGACGGAGCAACGGGATCGCCAGGCGATCGGCGACGGCGGCCACGAACTGGCTGCAATGGGTATGCTTCTTGGCGTCCTTGATCGGCTGGCCGGTGGGGAGTCCGGTCTTCCAATCGACGATCGCTCCCGGCAACCAAAGTTTGTCGACCTCCATGGCTTCGAGCCGTTTCCAGAGTTCCTCGGTCGGTCCGCGGCTCCGGGCGGCCCAACGCATGGCTTTCTCGACCAGCGGTTCGAGCCCGGCGGTCTGCTCCGGGTGCGGACTCGAGGTGAACACCCGCCCGAGTCCGTAAGTAGCCCGCACCATGGCCGGCGCGTTCACCATGACGCCTACCGGCGTGTCGTTCTCCGCAAGCTCGGTACGGAAGGCGATGAGGGTCTCGAAACCAGGCAGGTCCTTGCGGACGTCGGCCTTGATGATGGGGCCGTTGGAGTAGCGGATGCCGCGGTCGGAAAGTTTCTCGCCGAAGGCCTCGCCCTCGATCCTGACCTCACCCTGTCCTCGTCGCCACTTGGAGGAGACGGTCTTGGCGTTCAGGACGCCCAAGCCCCACTCGAAACCACTGCAGGCGAGGTAAGCCCCGGCGCAGATACCGACATACCCTCCGCCGTGGCGCACGAAGTCCCGGACCTCCTCGCGACCTTTCTCGCCGAGTCCGGACGCCTCCGCGCTGCCGCTGCCGCCCGTGAACAGGACGAGGTCGTAGCCCCGGAGTCCGCCTGCGGCGATATCCGCGCCTTTGAGCCGGGTGAGCTTGATGTCCGCGGTCCGGCCCGCGATGTCGGTCACGCACGGGATGCCTTTGCCGGTCGCGCCCTTGTCGTCGTAGACGGCGACCCTGATGACCGGGCCCTCCGCGGCGGCGAGGCAGAGGGTGAGCAACAGGAGAGCGAGGGCGGCGCGCATGGGCATCATCGCAAAGGATGGCCGCGATCGGCGAGCGGCAGCGCGACCTTCTTGCCGCCCGCGGCGAACGAAGCGAAGACGGCCAAGGTCAGTTCGACGGTCTCACGGCCTGCCGCCGGACCGCACGAAGTCTCACGCTTCTCCGCGATGGCGGCGAGCAGGTCACGCACGGCGCCATGATGGCCGCCGTTGATCTGCCTGATGTCCTTGAGGAGTTCGGGCTTGCCGATGCCGGCGGTGGTGATCGGCGTCCTCAGGCCGTCACGCTCCAAGATGGCCAGGGGCTCTTCGTCGATCTGCAGCGAGATGATCCCCTTGGTGCCGATCAAACGGGCCCCGAAAGAGGCTCCCTTGGCCGGAGTGCCTTTCTTGGAGTCAAAATACAACGGGATGCCGCTCTGGGTCTCATAACGCGCATGGATCTCGTCTCCCACGATAAGGCCCACGCCTTCGTCGCCGGGACGGACATCCGCCTTGGTCGCCGGTCTTCCCTCGACGAGGATGGCCGCTTCGCAGGAGACCGCCGGACCGGTGAACAAGGTCGCGAGATTGAAGCCGTGTCCGCCCAAGACCCAGAGGTCGAGCCCGCCTCCCCGATGGTCCTGCTTGCCACGGACGCGTACTTCCTTGAGCTCGCCGATCTCGCCGGAAGCGACCGCCTGCTTCACCACGTCCAAGACGGGGTGATAGCGGTTCCGATGGGCGATGGCGAGGCGCACGCCCTTTTCGGCGCAGAGCCGGACGATTTCATCCGCTTCGGCCATGGTACGGACGAACGGCTTCTCGACATAGATGCCCTTCACGCCCGCTTCGATCGCGGCGACGATCATGTCCCGATGCTCATGGATATGCCGCGGGCAGATCGCCGCGATGTCGGGCTTCGACTCCGCCAACATGACCTCATAGTCGGCATAGGCCTTCACGCCGCCGAGCCGTTTCGCCGCGTCGGCCAGACCCTTGGGGTCGGCGTCCGCGACGGCGATGATCCTGGTCTGCGGGATCCTCAGCCAGACGGTGTCCTCCCCGTGGCCGTAGTTGCCTTGGCCGGTATGACCGATGACGCCGACGGTCAGGGGAAGCTCGGCTGCCTGAGCCGCCAGCGTGACGAACGAGAGGAAGAAGGCGAAAAGACGGAGACTGCGTTTCATGTCACTTGGCGGAGCGAGGGTTCTTCAGGAAATAGAATTTGCCGTCCTCGGCGCCGCCGAGGAAATCCGGCACGCCGTCCGCATCGAAGTCGACGGTGGTCGGACTGACGTCGTGGCCTTCGATGTTCTGCTTCACGAGCGGGCCTTCGTCCTTGAACAGCCACATTCCGTCCTTGGTCCCGACCTGCCGGAGCAGGTTGGCGCTGGAAGAGTTGAGCAGGAAGTCCATCTGTCCGTCGCCGTCCCAGTCGGTGACGCAAAGCTTGCGACGTCCGCTCCGTCCGGCCGTGCCTTTGGTCAGCTGCAGGGGCTGCCCCTTCTCGTCGCAGAAAGCACGGCGGGGTGATTTGACGATGAGTTTGCCGTCCTCCTTGGCTCGTTCGAAGAAGGCGAGGTAGCCCTCCTGGTCCAGCATGACGAGGTCCATGAGGCCGTCCTTGTTCCAGTCTACGGCGACCGGCGTCGTGCGCCACTGGGTCAGCAAGGCCTTGCCCTGTGGCTTCATCCAACCCCAGGCGAGCACAGGCTGGGCGCCCTCCCACTCGACCTCGATTGGCTGCGCGGCCGCGAGTTTCGGCGACTGACGGGTACCGACGTTTCGATACCAGACGACCTTGCCGAGGATGGAATTGACGAGGAGGTCCGGAAGGCCATCGCCATCCCAGTCGGCCACGGTCTGCGTGGTATACCCCCACTTGGCCTCCGCCGGCCCCTGGATGCTGCCGTTACGTCCTGCCATGATGCGCAGGGTCTTGCCGTCCGCCTGCAGAAGCTTGGGGGCGGCGAACTTCGGGGCGGCCACGCCCTTCCCGCTCAGGTTCTCGAAGAAGCCGACATACCCCGCGGTGTTGCCGGAGATGATGTCGATGTCGCCGTCACCGTCCCAATCGCAACCGACCGGCGTGGCGAGGGCGCCGAACTTGATCTCGTCCGCCTGCTGCTTGAAATACTTCGGCGGCAGGAACTGCGGCGTATGGTCCTCGGTGAAACTCCCGGTATTCTCGATATAAGCGACGCGTCCGTCCTCGTCGCCGACGATGAGGTCGAGTCTGCCGTCCTTGTTCCAATCGAAGGCGACCGGGGTGATCATCTCGAGGTCCATGGTCAGCGGCCGCGGCGAACCTGCCAGCGCCTTGGCCTCGAGCGTGGCTTTCCACGCCGCCGGACGTGCGCCGGTGGTCACGCTAGCAGGCAAGGTCAGGCGTCGCCCGGCGGCGTACTTCGGCTCAGCCCGCGTGCCGAGATTCTCGAAATAAGTGAAGCCATCCAGGAACTCGCCGCAGAGGAGATCCAGGTCTCCGTCTCCGTCGAAGTCCGCGAAGTTGGGCGAAGGCCAGCCGAAGACCTCGAGGTCCTTGCCGGCTGACTGCACGCGGACTGCGTCGAGATACTTAGGCTTATCATCAGCACCTATGTTACGCAGGACGTAGACGAAACCACGCAAGGGCCCTCTGATCCATTCGCCTTTCTCGTCGTAGGCATTGTCCCAGCCATAGTCGGTCCAATCACCGACCCCGACGATCACGTCGGTCTTCCCGTCGCCGTCATAGTCGACGACTTTCCACATGTTCGCCCGCACCTTATTGGGATGGACGTTCGTCGGCAGGGGGAGCTTCTTGCCGGACTCGAGCCCGGTCTTCGCGAAATCCGGATACTCGACCGCCGGCGACAGGACCCGTGGCTTGCCATCGGCGCCCCAGCTGAGCTCGACGTTCTGCATGCCTTTGCTGATGCGGACGCCCGGCTTGAAGACGGGTAAAGGACGCTTCGCCGTGTCGGCGTCGGCGCGGAAGACATAGACGCCGTTCGAAGGCTTGTCGGGACAGTTGACGACGAGCTCGAACTTGCCGTCACCGTCGACGTCCATGGGCAAAGGCCAGGCCCAGAGGCCGACGCCGAGATCCACGACGAGTCCCGGGTGATTATACTTCAGCCGCTCGAGGCCGGCCTGCCCCGATGCGTCTGCGGCCGCCTTAGGCCACGCTGACCCTTCCATCGGCCGGGCGACTAGCTTGGTCGGATCGATGACCACGTGCTTCGCGAGCTTGCGCTTCCAAGTGTAGGTGACGTGCACGAGGCCGTCCGAGGCCTGGATGATGGCCGGATAACTGAACTCACCCTTAGGCTCATCCTCGAAAACCAACGCGGCCTCCCAGGTGACGCCGTCCTTGCTCACCGCGAGGTTCAACGGGCTGCGCCCCTTGGCGGCGTGATTATAGATCAGGAGATGACGTCCGTCCTTGAGCGTGACGGCATCGGTCCCGGAGTTCGGATTGGGCAGATCGGTCAGTTCGACCTTCGACCACGTGGAGCCTTGGTCCTGGGAAAGGGTGCTGAAGACCTTGGCATTGCGGGTGCGGCCGACCGACATGAGTCCGCCGTCTTTCAGGAAAAGGATACTAGGTTGGATCGACGCGGGAGCACCCTGGCCTTGTTCGACCGCGATCTTGTCCCACGTGACTCCGTTGTCGCGGCTGCGCTCGAAATGGATCTGCCACGTCGGCCCGACCTTCAATCCCTCGGCGCTGCTTCCGGACAAGATCGTGCCATCCTTCAGCTGGACGGGCTTATTCTTGATGGGGCCGAGGATGCCTTCGGGCAGCCGGCGCGGTTCTCCCCAGGTCTTGCCATTGTCTTCGCTCAACCGCAGCAGGCCCCACCACCCGACCGGGTTCGGGCCGACTTTGTAATAAAGCTGCAGCGGGCCTTCCTTGGGCTGGAATAGCACCGGGTTCCAACAGGGCAATCGCTTGCCGTCCGGCTGCGTGCCTTCGGCGACCTTGACCGGCGCCGACCACTTGCCGTCGACGAACCGAGCAGTCCAGATCGAGACGTCCGGCTTGCCCTCGGCTTCTCCGGCGAACCAAGCCGCCACCAGCGTCCCGTCCTTCGCCTCGACGATCGTCGTCGCATGGCAGCTCGGCACGGGATTGGTCTCGAAGATGAACTCCGAACGGACCAAGCCGGGCTCGGCCGCGATCAGGCCGGCGGTCGCGAGCAAGAGGCAGAACAGGCTACGCATGATCACTTCTTCTTAGGCTGCTTCTTGCCGTTGCCGGCCTGCCAGACGGGCTGCCAATCGGCGGAATCGGTGCGCGCGGTGCTCAGATGTTCGCCGAGCCGCTTGGCGACCTCGGGATGCTCGGCCGCGACGTCCTTCTGCTCGGCGACGTCGTTCTTCAAGTCATGCAGCCGGACGGTTCGATCGGGACCACCGCTGCGGATACCCTTCCAGCGACCCTCCAGCAAGGCGGCCTGGCGGAACCCGCCCTCGTGGAATTCCCAATAAAGGAATTCGTGCGCAGGCTGGTTTCCTTCTTCGGTCAACGTCGGGACGAAACTGACCGAGTCCAGGCCGACGGGTGCCGGCCGGCCGGCAAGCTGCGCAGCCGAGGCGAAGAAGTCGCCGGCATAGGCGACATGGCCGGACTCGCGACCAGGCCTGATTCTTCCCGGCCACCAGGCGATGAAGGGGACGCGGATGCCGCCATCGGTCAGGTCGCGCTTGTAGCCGGTCAGCGGACCGTTCGGATCAAAGCGTTCGGGATCCTGCCCCGCCTCGCGATGCGGGCCATTGTCGCTGCTGAAGACCACCAGGGTGTCCTTGTCGATGCCAAGTTCACGAAGCTTTCTCAGCATCCGGCCGACGTAGCTGTCCATCAAGGTGACCAGCGCGGCCTGTCCTTTGTCCGGATCGGGCCACGAGGCCTCGGCATACGGACCGAAGTCCGGGGCATCAGCCCCATCCTGGAGTACGGCGGTGCGTTCGTTGTTCGCATGGGGAATGACCATCGACCAATAGAGGAAGAACGGCCGGTCGCGATTGCGCTCCACGAACCGGAGGCTCTCCTCGGCGAACAGATCGTCCGCGAACTTCTCCTTCTTGGTCGCATAGCCGCCGCCATGGTCTCCCGCCGGGGTAACGACGTTGGGCAGAGGCTCGCGCGTCTCGTTCCGCCAGAGATAGTCGGGAAAGTGGTTGTGGGCGTGGTGCTGGTTGAGGAAGCCGTAGAATTCATCGAAGCCCTGCTTACGCGGCAGTCCGGCCTCGGCGACTCCGACGTCTCCGAGGCCCCACTTGCCGATCAGCGCGGTGCGGTAGCCGGCTGACTGCAGGAACTTGGCTACGGTCAGGTCTTCGCTGCGCAGCGACTGGGCGGCAGGATTCTTGATGCCGGAATTGCCCCGTACGCGGGTGTGGCCCTGATGCAGCCCGGTCATCAGGACGCTGCGGGAAGGCGCGCAGACGGTCGCGCCGGCGTAGAATTGGGTGAAGCGCACGCCCTCGCGGGCCATGCGGTCTAGTTCAGGGGTACGGATGAGCTTCTGTCCGTAGACGCCGAGGTCGCCGTAGCCGAGGTCGTCGGCCAGGATATAGATGATGTTGGGCTGGCGATCGGCGGCGCTGGCCGCGAGGGCGCAGAGCAATAGCAGGAGACGACTCATGGGGGTGGCTCACCATCTCCCCAATCAGTCCGGAAAACAAGCCCGCTTAGGGGCGGCCATCGCTGAGCCGGGAGACGATGACCTCCCGGGTCTTCCGCTGGATGGAGTAAAGCTCCTGCGGCCGCCCCGGATCCCAGGCGAACGCCTGGCCGCGCGAGACGAAACCCACCGTCCCTAGCCACCGTGCGGTGCCTCCGCCCGGGGGCAGCTCGAGGACATAAAGTTCACGGGCGTCATGGCCGCTGACCCAGATCCGGCCGTCAAGCGCGTAGCCGCCGCCGGAGCTGCTGAAGGCTCCGAAACGTGCCAGCAGCTCCGAGGGGAACGACCAGCTGGCGAGCGCGTTCCAACGGCCGTCGAACTTCACGAGCCGGCTCAGCTTGGGGTCGCTGGTCAGGCGATAGTGGGCGAAGCACGCCAGCCAGCCCTCGCCCGCCGGCACGATCCAGGTGAGGGAGCCGGGCGGATCCTCGAAGATCTTGCGTCCGGCCGGACGCAACGTGTCGACGTCGAAATACTCCACGGAACTCTCGTCCGGCTTGGCCGGGAAGTTGGAGTGCGCGACCAGCAGCTGGCCTGCCACGACGATCCCGGAGTTCAGATGCCTCACCGGCGAACCGGCCGGCGCCCGCCATTCCGCGACCTTGCGGCCGGTGGTCTTCTCATATTTTCCGATGGCCCGGTCATCGATGGCGTAGAAATGCTCCGCGTCGACCGCGACGCCTTGGTTCGCTTCCGCCGCCTTCCAGGCCCGCGCTTGCTCCAGCCGACCTAGCTCCGGGCGCGCGACGCAGCCGGCCAGACACCAACCCGAGAGTAGCAGCATGCTGAGTCGCATCAGCCGAGACTGCGGACCCAATGAAGCGTTTTCAATCATTTCAACGCGCAGATAAGCGGATTCGGACAAGTCTTAAGGGTTTATCCCCTTCGGTGTTCGGTCATCTTACCAAGAGCCCCATGAGTCTCCCGCGAAGCTTACTCGTGATCACGCTGGCATCGCTCGGCGCGCTGCTCGGCGCCGCGGACGGCATCAAGACCACGACGACTTATGAAAAAGCCTACGGTGGGTCCAAAGGCGCGCCGAAAGTCGACGCCGCCAAGGAGCTGCCGCGCTACCCCGCCGTCGAGGCCAAGGACGCCCTCACGACATGGAAAGTGAAACCGGGCTTCAAGCTCCAACTCGCGGCGCACGAGCCGCAGGTACGCGATCCGATCGCGGTCTGCTTCGACGAACGCGGACGGATGTTCGTCTGCGAGATGATCGACTATTCGGAGCGCCGCGACGAGATCCCCCACCTGGGTCGCGTCTCGGTCCTCGAAGACAAGGACGGCGACGGTTACTACGAGACGAGCCGCGTCTTCGCCGACGACCTTCCCTGGCCCACGGGACTCATCTGGGCCAACGGCGGCCTGTACGTCCTGGCGACGCCCGATCTCTGGCGCTTCGAAGACCGCGCCGGCAAAGGCGTGGCCGACCATCGCGAAAAGGTCTTCACGGGCTTCGGCACGGGGCTGAAGATCATCAATGTCCAAGGGATGGCCAACAGCCTGCAGTGGGGGCCCGACCAGCGCGTCCACCTGCTCGCCGGCGGCGGCAACCGCGGCAAGGTCTCCTGCCTGCTCCGCCCCGAGCTCCCCGCGCTCGAACTCGGCGGGAATGATTTCTGGTTCGATCCGTTGACCCATGCGTTCGGACTCGAAGCCGGCGGCGCCCAATACGGGATGAGCTACGATGACTTCGGACGGAAGTTCGGCTGCTCCAACTCCGACCACCTGCAATACTGGGTCCACGAACGGGCGGGTCCGTCGCCGAACCCTCACCTCCCCTTGCCCTCGCCGCGCCGGAGCATCGCCAAGGACGGACCCGCGGCCGAGGTCTTCAGGCTCAGCCCCGACGAGCCCTGGCGCATCGTGCGCACCCGCTGGCGGATCTCCGGAGCCGTCCCTGGCGCCGTCGAAGGCGGCGGCCGGGTGAGCGGCTACTTCACCGGCGCTTCGGGCACGACGATCTACCGCGGCGACGCCTATGGCCCCGCCTTCAGGAACAACAGCTTCACGGGCGACGCGGGCGGTCAGCTCATCCACCGCAAGGTGATCACCCCCGCCGCCGACGGCGTCAGCCTCTCCGGCGAACGTCCCTCCGACGAACGTGGTTTCGAATTCGCCGCCAGCCGCGACACCTGGGTCCGCGTCGTCAATTTCGCCAACGCCCCCGATGGTTGCCTGCACGTCTGCGATATGTATCGCGAGGTGATCGAGCATCCGTGGGCCATCCCCGACGAGATCAAGCAGCACCTCGACCTCAACAACGGCAACGACCGCGGCCGTATCTACCGCCTCGTCCCCGATGAGAAGGATTGGGTCCGCCGTCCTTCGGTCGACCTTGCCAAGGCGACCACTTCCCGGCTCGTCGAGACGCTCTCCCACCCCAACGGTTGGCATCGCGACACGGCCTCGCGCCTGCTCTACGAACGCCGCGACGCCGGCGCCCAGCCGCTGCTCTCCAGCCTGCTACAGGCCGGCCCGAACCCGCTCGCCCGACTGCATGCCCTGAACCTTCTGGCGGCGACGCAGCAGCTTCCGGAACCGCTCATGGTCAGCGCCCTCGGCGACGCCGACGCTGCCGTCCGCGAACGCGCGATCTTCCTGGCCGGCGACTTCTACCGCGAACGCCGGCTGAGCCCTGGCGCGATCACCGCCCTGACGCGACATGCCGGGTCGGACGACGCCCGTCTCCGCTTCCAGACGGCGCTCACGCTCGCGCGGGTGACGCCGGCCGACGACGCGACCGATCTTTCGGCCGCCTTGGTGACGCTGGCCCGTCGCGACCACGCGCACGAGTGGATCGCCCCGGCGATCCTCAGCGCCCACCCCACGGTGCTGGCGCGCCGCCTGCTGCCGGGATTGGCCGATGAAGGCTTCGCCGGAAAGGCCGAGACGTTCCTTTCGCAGCTCATCCTGGTGCGCGCGATCTCCCAACCCGAGCAGGACCGGCCCGACCAACTCGAGCTGGTGCTCCGTCTCGGCGCCCGTCCGGCCCACCTGGGCGCGCTCGCGAAGGGACTCGCCCGCGCCGGGACCTCCCTGGAGAAAGCCGACGCGTCCGGGAAGCTGGCACGCTTGTTCGCCGAGGCCGCGACCATCGTCGACGATCCGACGCAACCGTCCTCACGCCGCATCGACGGTCTCGCGCTGCTGGCCGCCGCTCCCCTCAAGCTCAGCCGTCCCGTCCTCACGCGCTGCCTCTCCGCCGACCGTCCGGCCGAACTCCAGGCGGCCGCGCTGATTCAATGGGGCGCCACGAGCGACCCGGGCTTCAGCCTCACGGTCGTCGACCGATGGAAGGACCTCGACGCCTCGGTCCGAGGAAAGGCGATGACCCAGCTCCTCCAACGCCCCGACCGCGTGAAGCCGCTCCTGGACGCCGTCGCGGCCAAGCAGCTGCCCGCCTCGGCCTTCGACGCCGGCCAGGTGCAATCTTTGCTCAAACACAAGGACGCCCAAGTCGCCGCCCTGGCGCGCACGGCGCTCGCGGAGGTCATCCCGCCTTCCCGCGAGGTCGTCACGGCGAAATTCGCCGCCAGCGTGGACCTCGCCGGCGACGCCACCCGCGGTCTTGCGGTCTATCAGCGCGCCTGCGTGATCTGCCACCAGGCCGGCGGCCAAGGCATGGAAGTCGGGCCTGACCTGCTCACGGTGAAGAACAAGGGCCGCCCCGCCCTGCTCACGGCCATCCTCGAACCGAACAAGGAGATCGCCGCCCAATACATGTCCTTCCTGGTACAGACGCGCGCCGGCGAATCCTACCTCGGCGTGATCGCGGAAGACACCGCCACGCAGCTGACGCTCAGGATGCCCGGCGGCGTCTCGAAGACGATCCTCCGCGCCGAAGTGACCGGAAGCTCTTCCGACGGACGCAGCCTGATGCCGGAAGGACTCGAAGGCGGTCTCACGACCCAGGACATGGCCGATCTTCTCACCTTCATCGAAACCCTGAAATAAGATGCGCTCCCTGCTCGCCTGCCTGCTCTCCCTGCCGCTCTTGGCCGACGCACCGCCCGAGGGCTTCCGCGCCCTGTTCAACGGCCAGGATCTCTCCGGCTGGCACGGCCACAATCCTCACCAAGGCCTCAAGCTGACCGGAGAGAAGAAAGCGGCCGACCTCGCCAAGCAGCGCGCGGATTTTCCGTCGCACTGGCGCGTGGACAATGGCGAACTGGTCAACGCCGGCACGGGCCCCTACGCGACGACCGACGCGGAATTCGGCGACATCGAGCTCCGCCTCGAATATAAGACGGTCGCCAAGGCCGATTCGGGCATCTACCTCCGCGGCAACCCGCAGGTGCAGATCTGGGACCTCAACCAGGTCTTCGACACCAAGAAGCCTGATCGTAAACCGCATCTCGGTTCGGGTGGGCTTTTCAACAACACGCCCGGCGCCCCCGGTCGCGACCCCCTCGTGGCCGCCGACAAGCCCTTCGGCGAATGGAACGCCTTCCGCATCATCCAGCAGGGCGACGTCACCACGGTCTGGCTCAACGGCCGCTTGGTCGTCGACCACGCGAAGATGGAAAACTACTGGGACCGCGCCAGACCGCTCCCCTCCAAAGGTCCGATCATGCTCCAGACCCACGGCGGCGAGATCCGCTGGCGTAACCTCTTCGTCAAACCGCTCTGACATGTCCGCCTTCCAGACTGCGCTTTGCCTGCTCGCCGCGACCAGCCTGGCGGACGCCCCGCCCGAGGGGTTCCGCGCCCTCTTCAACGAAAGAGACCTCTCCGGCTGGCACGGCGAAAATCCGCACCCGCTTCTCCCGCCGACGGTCGAAAAGAAAACGGCCGAGCTCGCCCGGCAACGAGCGGACTTTCCCCGGCACTGGAGCGTGAAGGAAGGCGAGCTGGTCAACTCAGGCAAGGGTCCCTACGCGACGACGGACGAGGTCTTCGGCGACTTCGAGCTCCGGCTGGAGTATAAGACGATCGCTACGCCCGAATGCGGGATCTGCCTCCGCGGCACGCCCCAGATCCAAATCTACGATAAAGACCAACGCTTGGACCCGAAGCATCCCTCCCGAAACCTCGCCGGGCTGAAGGTTTGGACTGATTTTCCTACCCTCCGGCCCCCGGGTGAATGGAATTCCCTCCGCGTCGTCCAGCAGGGCGACCTTACCACGGTCTGGCTCAACGGTGATAGGGTCTTCGACAAAGCCAAGCAGCGGTGGCCGGCGAAGGGGCCGATCATGCTCACGACCCAGGGCGGCGAGATCCGCTGGCGTAACCTCTTCGTCAAGCCCCTCTGACATGTCCGCCCTCAAGACTGCGCTTTGCTTGCTCGCCGCGACCTGCCTGGCCGACGAAGGTCTGCGCCGTGGGCTGACCTTCCACGCCCCCTTCGACGCCGGCTTCGACGCCGCGTCCTCCGCCGACGACCCGGCCTGTCGGGTCCGCGCCGGCGGGAAGATGGTGTCGCCGAAACCCGGACCGGAGATGAGGCTCGCGGCCGATGGCAAGTTCGGCGGCTGCCTCGTCTTTCCCAAGAAGGGTGCGGTCCGCCCCGAATTCGCCGCCTCCCGATCCCTCGCCTACGGCACGACCGATTGGTCGGCCACGGTCTCGGTCTGGCTGCGACTCGACCCCGACAAGGACCTCGAACCCGGCTACTGCGATCCGGTCCAGATCGTCGGTGACGACGTGAAGAAGGGTTTCATCTTCCTGGAGTGGTCCAAAGACCATACGCCGCGCCATTTCCGCTTCGCGGTCCGGCCGATCTACCACCTCTGGAATCCCGACGCGGTCGGCTGGGAACAGATTCCCGACGAGCGCCGCCCGATGGTGAAGATGGAACAGGCCCCGTTCCGCCGAGACCGCTGGACGCACGTGACCTTCGTCCTCGATCATATCAACGAACACGCCGCGCCCCCACGCGCCCGCCTGCATGTCGACGGGAAACCGGTCGGCGTCATCCAAGGCCATGACCTGACCTTCGGCTGGGACCCCGCCGCGATCCGCTTGGTACTCGGCGCCGCGTACGTCGGCTCGATGGATGACCTCGCGGTCTGGAACCGCGCCCTTTCCCCCGAGGAGATTGCCCGCCTGCACGCCTTGCCCGGAGGCGTCACTTCTTTACGCCGATGACCCCCGCCCGTCTTCTCACCACCCTGTTGTCCTTCGCCGCCGCCGGCTTCGCCGAACCGGTCAAAGTCGCGACCTTCGACGTCGACGCCACCCCGCCGCTGGGTTCGGCGATGGCTTACGACCCCGTCAAACGACTCGACGACCTGACGCTCCGCTGCCGCGGCGTGGTGATCACGGGCTCCGGCGATCCGATCGTGCTCTGCGCCGTCGATTGGATCGGCATCGCCAACGAAGGGCACGACGCCTTCCGCGTCGCCCTCGCCCAAGCCGCCGGGACGACGCCCGCCCGCGTCGCGGTCCATGCTTTGCATCAGCACGACGCCCCGGGCTGCGATTTCACGGCCGAGAAGCTCATCAAGGATCTGGGCGTGAAGGGTTACTCGCGCTTCGAAGGCGACTTCCACCGCGTGGTCATCGCCCGCGCCGCCGAGGCGATCAAGCGCGCGCTGCCGTCCGCCCGCGAAGCCACCCACTGGGGCTGGGGCCAGGCCGTCGTGAAGGAAGTCGCCAGCCAGCGCCGCCTGCTCGGTCCCGACGGCAAGGTGAAGTTCACGCGCACCTCCTCGACCAAGAACGCCGCGATGCGCGCCGAACCGGAAGGCGTGATCGACCCGGTGGTGACGTCGCTCAGCTTCTGGGACAAGGCCGGCCCGATCGCGGTGGTCACGAGCTACGCCTGCCACCCGCAGAGTTACTACCGCCTAGGCTACCCAAGCCCGGACTTCCCCGGCATCGCGCGCTTCATCCGCAGCCAGTCCTGGCCGCACACGCTGCATGTCCACTTCAACGGAGCGGGCGGTAACGTGACGGCCGGCAAATATAACGACGGCGCCTGGGAGAATCGCATGGTCCTCGCCAACCGCCTGGCCGACGGGATGAAGGAGGCCCTCGACAAGACCGTGAAGACCCCCCTGAGCTCAGCGGATATCGGCTGGACGTCGGTGCCGGTCCGCCTGCCTCTGTCGACCCACCTGAAGACCGATGAACTGGTGGCGAAACTGAAGGCCACGACCCCTAAGGGTTATATCTCCTACGGCGACCAGCTGGCCTGGCTGAAACGTCACGAGTCCGGCCATGCGATCGACATCACGTGCCTGCGCGTCGGCTCCTCCCGGATGCTGCACCTCCCGGGCGAGCTGTTCGTGGAATACCAGCTCGCCGCGAAGGCGATGCGACCCGACCTGCAGGTGGCCGTCGCGGCCTATGGCGATTACGGCCCCGGCTACATCGGCAGCACCTGCGCCTACGACCAAGGCGGCTATGAAGTCGGCCCGACGTCTTCCAACGTCGCCCCGCAAGTCGAGCCGGTGCTCATCGAGGCGATGAAACAGCTCCTGGAAGCCAAGACCACTCCTGCGCCCCTCGGCGGAACCAAGTAATCCCCGCGCCATCTTTCATCTGCGCATGATAAACTCCCTGCTCGCCTCCCTCGCCCTGTTCGCCGCCGAAACCCCCGCGGTCCTCGCGCCTAACAAGGCGGACGTTCCCTACGCCGGGACGACGGAGCTACGTCAGACGCTCAATGTCTACGCTCCGGCGACCAAGCCCGCGAAACCTGCCCCGGTCATCTTCTGGATCCACGGCGGCGGGTGGCGCGGCGGCGAGAAGACCAATGTCCAGCTGAAGCCGAAATTCTTCACCGACCTGGGCTATGTCTTCGTCTCGACGAATCATCGC
>JBEEPO010000028.1:0-14939 GCA_041191065.1 Verrucomicrobiota bacterium
GCGGCCACGATGTTCTGGTGGCGCGTGGGTGATCCGCCCCCCGATGAATTCGACGGCACGAGCGCCCGCCAGTGGACGACCCTGCAGTTCCAGCCGCGCACGCCCGCGAAGCCGGCCGTCGACGGCAAGAAGCTCGCCCGCCAATACGGCAACTTCAACCTGAAGACCAAGGGCGGATTCGGACCCGAGATCGGGATGGTCCGTACGCTGGCGACGAAGGAGTCGCGTCCGCTCGCGGTCATCAAGACGGCCTTCAGCGGCACGTCCGTCGCCGCCGACTGGAACGTCGGCCTGCCCGGCCAGGCCGACGCCTGCTACCGCGCGATGATCGACGAAGCCAAAGCCGCCATCGCTTCCGCCAAGGTCAAGGACGTCACGCTCCGTCCGCGCGCCTTCGTCTGGGTGCAAGGCGAGAGCGACGCCAACGCGAAGGACGCGCCCGCCTATGCGGCGAATCTCACGGCGATGCTGAAAAGCCTGCGCCTCGAACTCGACGCGCCGGACCTGATCCTGCTCCTCGGCGTCAACACCCGCTTCGGCAACGGCAAGAACGCCTTCATGCCCAAGGTCATCGCCGCCCAGCAGGAAGTCGCCGCCGCCCTGCCCCGCGCCCGCTATGTCGACACCGCCGGCGCCGAGACGCTTCCGCCTTCGCACACGCACTTCACCGCCGCCGGCACGCTCGAGATCGGGCGTCGCTACGCCGAGGCCCTCCTTTCCTTCGAATCCGCCAAGTAGACCATGCGCCCGCCTCTCCTGCTCCTGACCTTCGCCGCGCTCGCCGCCGAGGCCGCCCCGAAGCTCGACTTCAACCGGGACATCCGCCCGATCCTGTCCGACAACTGCTTCGCCTGCCACGGCTTCGACGCCAAGAAGCGCAAGGCCGACCTCCGCCTCGACACCTCGGAAGGCGCCACCGCGATCAACGACGGCGTGCAGGCCATCAAGCCGGGCGACCCCGATGGCAGCGAACTGATCAAGCGCCTGCTCACGACAGACCCCGAGGAAGTGATGCCGCCGCCGGAATCGCATAAGAAACTTACCCAGGCCCAGATCGACACCCTGCGTCGCTGGATCGCCGAGGGCGCGCCCTACCGCAAACACTGGAGCTTCGAGCCCCCGGTGCGGCCGGCCGTGCCCGCGGCCGCCGCCGGCACCTCGCCGGTCGACGCGTTCCTGAACGCCGAACTTGACGCCCAAGGCCTGCAACCCGCCCCCGAAGCCGACAAGGCCCGCCTCCTCCGCCGTGTCACGCTCGACCTCACCGGCCTCCCGCCCACGCCCGCCGAGGTCGACGCCTTCCTCGCCGACGCCTCCCCGCAGGCCTACGACAAGGTCGTCGACCGCCTCCTGGCGTCCTCGCGCTATGGCGAGCACATGGCCCGCGGCTGGCTCGACGCCGCCCGCTATGCCGACACCCACGGCCTGCACCTCGACAACGAGCGCAGCATGTGGCCCTACCGCGACTGGGTCGTGAAGGCCTTCAACGACAACCTGCCCTTCGACGTCTTCACCACCTGGCAGCTCGCCGGCGATCTCCAGCCTGACGCCACCCGCGAGCAGCGCATCGCCAGCGGTTTCAACCGCTGCAACGTCACCACCAGCGAAGGCGGCTCGATCAACGACGAACTCCTCTTCCGCTACGCCGTCGACCGCACCGACACCACCATGGGCGTGTGGATGGGCCTGACCGCCGGCTGCGCGGTCTGCCATGACCACAAGTTCGACCCGGTGACCACCAAGGAATTCTACTCGCTCTACTCGTTCTTCTACAGCGCGGCCGACCCGGGCTTCGACGGCAACATCCTGCTCACGCCGCCGGTCCTCCAGCTCTCTACGCCGGAGCAGGAGAAGAGCATGGCGGAAATCGACCGCCTCCTCGCCGCCAAGCAGAAGGCCATCCGCGAGGCGATTGCCTCCTTCAAATACGTCGACCCCGCCACCCTCACCTCGCCGCCGCCCGTGCGCACCGGCGAGACCGTCTGGTTCGAGGACGCCTTCCCCGCCAAGGCCAAGGTCAAGGGCACCGGCGGCGCCACGACCTTCGTCGAAGCCGGCCAAGGTCCGGTGCACAGCGGCAAGCGGGCGCTCAAGCGCACCGCGAAGGGTGTCGCCCAGGATTACTTCGAGAACGGGGCCTCCTTCGAGATCCCGGCCAACGGCGTCATCTCCGTCTGGACCTACCTCGATCCGGCCGACCTGCCCAAGTCGATCATGCTCCAGTTCCACGTCGGCGGCTGGAACCACCGCGCCTTCTGGGGCGAGGAAGGCGCCATCCCCTTCGGCAAGGTACGTACGCCGGAGAAAGTGAACATGGGCAAGCTGCCCGAGGCCGGCAAATGGACCCAGCTGAAGGTCGACATCGCCAAGCTCGGCCTGAAGCCGGGCATGAAGGTCGACGGCTTCGCCTTCACCCAGTTCGACGGCACGGTCTATTGGGACCGACTCGCGATCAGCCACCGCATCGACGAAGCCAAGGACCTCCAGTGGTCCTTCAAGGTCTGGTCCGAGAAGAAGCAAGGCTCCCGCGTGGCCGAACTGCCCGGCGACCTCCAGAATCTCGTACGCGGCAAGAAAGCCGCCCAGTGGACGGAGGCCGAGCGCAAGCGTCTGTTCGATTGGTGGATGGAGAACGAATTCCAAGGAGGTAAGGAAAAGCTGGAAGGCATGCGCGCGGAGAAGCTCGCCGTAGAATCCCGCAAGAAGACCCTGACCGACCAGATCCCCGCCACGCTCGTCATGGCCGACCTGCCGAAGCCGCGCCAGGCGTTCGTGATGGTCCGCGGCCAATACGACAAGCCCGGCGAAGCGGTCTCGCGCGGCGTCCCAGCGGCCTTCCATCCGTTGCCGAAGAAGGACACCTACGATCGACGCGACCTCGCGGCCTGGCTCCTCTCCCCGGCTAACCCGCTGACCACCCGCGTGACGGTCAACCGGTTCTGGCAGCAGTTCTTCGGCGTCGGCCTGGTAAAGACCAGCGGCGACTTCGGCTCGCAGGGCGATTCGCCCAGTCACCCGGAACTCCTCGACTGGCTGGCGGTGGAATTCCGCGAGTCGGGCTGGGACATGAAGCGCCTCGTGCGCCTGCTCGTCACCAGCGCCGCCTACCGTCGCTCCGCCGCGGCCACGCCGGAACTCCTGGCCAAGGATCCCGAGAATCGCCTCCTGGCCCGCGGTCCGCGCCATCGCCTCGACGCCGAGGTCATCCGCGACCAGGCGCTCTTCGTCTCCGGCCTGCTCAGCCCGCGCATGGGCGGCAAGGGCGTGCGCCCCTACCAGCCGGACAACGTCTGGGAGCCGGTCGGCTTCACCGGCAGCAACACCGCCCGCTACACCCGCGACACCGGGGAAGCGCTTTACCGTCGCTCCCTCTATACGTTCTGGAAACGCACCGCGCCGCCGCCCTCGATGATCGCCTTCGACGCGCCCGCCCGCGAAGCGAGCTGCGTCCGCCGTGAGCTCAGCAACACGCCGCTCCAGGCCCTCGCGTTGCTCAACGACGTCCAACACGTCGAAGCCGCCCGCGCCTTCGCCCAGCGCATCCTCAAGGAAGGCGGCGCCACCGACGACGCCAAGGCCGCCTTCGCCTGGCTGACGGCCGTCGGACGTCGTCCCGCCGCGAGCGAGACCCAGGTCACGCTCGACGCCCTCCGCGCCCACCGTGCGCGTTACGCCGCCCAGCCGGCCGACGCGGCCAAGCTGATCACCTTCGGCGAGTCGAAGCCCGACGCTTCCCTGCCCGCGCCCGAAGTCGCGGCGTGGACCCTCACCGCCAGCCTTCTTCTTAACCTCGACGAGACCCTCAACCGATGAACGACCCGATCCAAGACCACCTGCGCCTGCTGAACCGGCGCAGCTTCCTGAGCACCGCCGGACTCGGCGTCGGCGGCGTCGCCCTCGCCGGCCTGCTCTCCCGCGAGGCCCAGGCCGCGAACACCGTGCACAAGCCGCTCCCCGGCTACCCGCACTTCGCCCCCAAGGCCAAGCGCATCATCTACCTGCACATGAACGGCGCCCCGTCCCAGCTCGACCTCTGGGACTACAAGCCGCAGCTCGAGGCCCACTTCGACAAGGACCTCCCGGAGAGCATCCGTAACGGCCAGCGCATCACCACGATGACCTCCGGCCAGGCGCGCTTCCCGGTCGCCCCGAGCCAGTTCAAGTTCGCCCAGCACGGTAAGTCCGGCCGCTGGATCAGCGAACTCCTCCCGCACACCGCCAAGGTGGTCGACCTGCTCGCGGTGATGAAATCCGTCAGCACGACCGCGATCAACCACGACCCCGCCTGCACGTTCGCGATGACGGGCAATGAGATCCCCGGCAAGCCGAGCATCGGCTCCTGGATCAGCTACGGCCTCGGCAGCGAGAGCGACGACCTGCCCTCGTTCGTGGTGCTCACGCCCAAGAGCGCCGGCGGTCAGGCGCTGTTCACGCGCATGTGGAGCAGCGGCTTCCTGCCGACGCGCCACACGGGCGTCGCCCTCCGCTCCGGCGGCGATCCGGTGCTCTTCGTCCAGAATCCGCCCGGCGTGCAGCCCGCCGACCGCCGCATCACGCTCGACGCCCTCGCCCAGCTCAACGCCGCCGGACACCGCGAACTCGGCGACCCGGAGACGCTCACCCGCACGGCCCAATACGAGATGGCCTTCCGCATGCAGGCCAGCGTGCCCGACCTCACCGACCTCTCCAAGGAGACTCCGGCCACCCTCGACCTTTACGGACCTGACGTGAAGGAGTCGGGCACCTTCGCCCACAGCGCCCTGCTCGCCCGCCGCATGGTCGAACGCGGCGTCCGCGTCGTGCAGATCCTGCACCGCGGCTGGGATCAGCACGGCAACCTGCCGAAGGACATCGCCCGCCAGTGCCAGCAGACCGACCAGGCCTGCGCCGGCCTGCTGCTCGACCTCCAGTCGCGCGGCATGCTCGAAGACACCCTCGTGGTCTGGGGCGGCGAATTCGGCCGCACGGTCTACTCGCAAGGCACGCTCACCAAGACGAACTACGGCCGCGACCACCACCCGCGCTGCTTCACGATGTGGATGGCCGGCGCGGGCGTGAAGCCCGGCATCTCGTATGGCGAGACCGACGACTTCAGCTACAACGTGACCAAGGACCCGGTCCACCTCAGCGAGCTCAACGCCACGATCCTCCACCTCATGGGCGTCGACCACCGCCGGATGACCTACAAGTTCCAGGGCCTCGACCAACGCCTCACCGGCGTCGAAGAGCGCCACGTAATCAAGGGCATCCTTGCCTGAGGGCTTTTCCTAAGACGCAACTTGTCCGTCCCGAGCGGGGTTACCCGTAAGCTCACCCCGTCCCCATGTCCTGCCGACTCATCTCCCTCCTGCTGCTGTCCCTGGCGTCCTCGCAGGCTGCGGACACAGCCCCCTCAGCCTGGTCGGACGACTTTTCGGACGCGGGAACATTCGCCACGCATTGGCGCCCCTACGGCTTCCTCGCGACCGGCATCGACGCCAAGCATCCGCTGGGCAAGACCGTCAGCGGCAAGGATGCGCGGCCGGAATGGTGGCAAGTCATCGACGGCGCGTTGCGCGGTCAGTGCTTCCCCGAAGAGAAGCATCCGCCGGGACTACGCCGGGCGATCACCGGGACCGATATCCGGGTGAGCTGTCGCTTCAAGCTTTCCGCCGGCGGCCAGGTCGGCATCAGCATCGGCGGCCCTAACCCCGTCGTGGAGCGAGACTTCAACGTCGCCGGGGTGCATATCCGGGCCGACGCCGTCACCGCCTGGGACAACGACGTCCTGCACCCGAAAGGTTCGCCTGAGGCCGCGGAACTGAAAGCCAAGGGCATCTGGAACCGGAAATTCTTCTACGCCAAGACCGTGAAGGCCCAGATCTCTCCCGACGCCTGGCACTCCCTGGTCTTGGAACTGCGTGGCAAAGAGCTGAAGGTCATCGTCGACGGCCAACCAGCCCTCACCTACGTCACGCTCTGCGGCGACGTGGCGAAGCATGACATCGGCCTGCAACCCGGCGGCAGAAGCCCGCGTCCCCTCGCCACTTGGTTCGACGACATCCGCGTCGAACCGCTGACCGCCTCGAACCCGGCCCGATGATGAAGACCGGACTCCACCGCCTCCTGGCGGCCTTGCTCCTGACGTCGGCCGCGACGCTCGTCGCCCGACCGCCCAACGTGCTCATCGTCATCAACGACGATCAGAGCTGGCTGGAGTGCGGCGCCTACGGCAAGAGCTCGGTGCCGACGCCGTACTTCGACCGCGTGGCCAAAGGCGGCGTGCTTTTCCGTCATGGCTACTGTTCGGCGCCCTCGTGCGCGCCCGCCCGAGCGGCCCTGCTGACTGGAAGGAACTTCTGGGAACTCGAACAAGGCGCGATCATCCAAGCCTGGCTGCCGGCTCGGTTCGCCACGCTGCCGGAAAGGCTGACCGCGGCCGGCTACCATGCGGGCTACACCGGCAAAGGCTGGGGGCCGGGCGTCAAGGAACCCACCGGCAAGCGCGACGACCCGGCCGGCAAGGCCTGGAATACCCAACGGGTCAAGGCGCCGCGGAAAGGGATCTCGCCCGTCGACTACGCCGCCAACTTCAAGGAATTCCTCGCGGCCAAGCCCAAGGACAGTCCGTTCTATTTCTGGGCCGGCCTGACCGAACCGCATGCCCCCTGGGGCCCGGACAACCACAAGGAAATCGGCGTCGACCTCCAGGACCTGAAACTGCCGGAGTTCCTGCCCGACACGAAAGGCGTGCGCATCAACCGGGCCAACTACCTGTATGAAGTCCAGCACGCCGACCGCACGCTCGGCGCGATCCTCAGGCTGCTGGAGGAAGCCGGCGAACTCGAGAACACCTTGGTCATCGTCACGGCGGACAACGGCACGCCGGTCCCGCGCGCCAAGGCCAACGTCTACGACTGGGGCGTGCATGTCCCGCTGGCGATGATGTGGCCGGCCCGCGTCCCCGGCGGACGCATGGTCACCGACTTCGTGGGCTTCCCCGACCTCGCTCCGACCATTCTCGAGGCGGCCGGTCTCAAGATCGCGCCCGAGATGAGCGGCCGCAGCCTCCTGCCCACCCTCGCCTCGAAATCCGAGGGACGCGTCGAGGCCGCCCGCGACTTCACGGTCAACGGCCTCGAGTGGCACGGCAACCTCCCTCCCGTCGACATCGCCGCGCGCATGATCCGCGACGACCGCTTCCAATATATCGTCAACTTCAGCGCGACGCCCCGGGGCGACCCGAATGAGGACGGTCGCAAGCCGGCGGCGCACTTCGAGACCCACTCGCAACGTCTCGATACGCTGCCGATCATCCGGGCCTACCCGGATCGGCCCGAAATCCGCCCTTACTACGACCTCATCCTGGCCCCTCGCCCCCGCGAGGAGCTCTACGATTGCGTCGCCGACCCGGACCAAGTGCGCAACCTCGCCGACAAGCCTGAGTTCGCCGACATCAAACACCGCCTACGCGCCCGGCTCGAGGCCTACCAGCGCCAGACCGGCGACCCACGGATCACGGGCGAGATGGCGCTCTTCACTGAGACCCAGCGCTACGTCGAAAAACGTAAGGCCGCCGGCTATGATGACGACGCTCGCCACGACCCCAAGGCCGACACTTCCAAACAGAAGAACAAATGAGAATCCTGCTCCCCCTCCTGCTGCTCACGCTCACCGCGGTCGCCCGGCCCCCGAACGTGATCTTCATCCTGACCGACGACCAAGGCTGGGGTGACGCCAAGTTCGCCGGCCATCCCTACGTGAAGACGCCGAACCTGGACCGCCTGGCCAAGGAGGGCACCTGGCTCCGCCAATTCTACGTCGCCGCGACGGTCTGCTCGCCCAGCCGCGCCGCTTTCATGACCGGTCAAGTCCCGGCGCGCTTCGGCATCCATGGTCACTTCTCCGACCATAGCCAGAACGCCGCCCGCTCGATGCCGGACTGGCTAGACCCCGAAGTCACCACCCTGCCCGACCTCCTGAAGCAGGCCGGCTACGCCACCGCGCACTTCGGCAAATGGCACCTCGGTCACGGCACCGGTGCGCCCGCCCCTGAGGCCTATGGCATCGACGTCTCCAAGACCGTGAACTCGTCCGGCCCGTCCCTCGGCGACGAAGGCAAGGAGCCCTATTTCCGCGCCAAGTCCACGGCGCTAATGGTCGATGAGACGATCCGCTTCGCCAAAGCCAACAAGGACCGCCCCTTCTACGTGAATCTCTGGACCCTCGTCCCCCACGCCCTGCTCAAGCCCACGCCGGAACAGCTCGCGGTCTACGCGGAACTCCAGCCCAAGGCCGACGATCCCGCCTTCGGCGAGTGGACCCGGAAATACTACGCCAACGCCAAGGACCTCCGCTCGCAGATGCAGGTCTTCTGCGCCTCGCTCACCGACCTGGACACCCAGATCGGCCGCCTGCTCGACTCCCTCGACGAACTCGGCCTGACCAATGACACGCTCATCTTCTTCTCCAGCGACAACGGACCCGAAGACTACCGCATCGGTAACGCCGCCAACGCCGGGGTCGGCAGCGCCGGACCGCTGCGCGCCCGCAAGCGCAGCATGCATGAAGGCGGCATCCGCACCTTCGGCCTCGTGCGCTGGCCGGGCAAGATCCCCGCCGGTCGCGTCGAAGAGAACGGCGTCGTCGGTGGCGTCGACTTCCTGCCCACCATCGCCGCCCTGGCCGGCGTCAAAGTCCCGGCCGGCCTCACGGCCGACGGCGAAGATCGTTCGGCTCTCTGGCTGGGCGGAGCCGCCACGCCCCGTCAGGCCCCGCTTTACTGGGAATGGATCTCGGGCGTGCAAGGGCCGCAGGACGGCTACCAACCTCCGCCCCTCTGCGTGCGTGACGGCGACTGGAAGCTCTTCGTCGACCATGCCGGCAAGAACGCCCAGCTCTTCGACATCCCCAAGGATCCGGGCGAACACCATGACGTCGCCGCCCAGCACCCGGAAATCGTCCAGGCGCTGACCGCGAAGGCTCTCGCCTGGAACAAGGCCCTGCCGGCCAGCCCAGCGCGCGAGAAGTTCATCCTCGGCGGGGTCGTCGCCAAGACGCCGAAGAAGGCGGACGCCAAACCCAAGAAGACGCTCGACCGTCCGAAGATCTTCGACGGCTGGGACAAGGACAAGGACGGCTTCCTCGCGAAGGACGAATTCATCCCGCACATGGGCGACCAGGCCGACGCCCCGGCCCGCTTCGTTCGTTTCGATAAAGACAAGGACGGACGCCTCTCGAAGGATGAGTTCGTCCGCGCCGGCAACTGAGACTTTACCCATGCGATACCTCACCCTCCTCACCCTCCTCGCGGGAGCCGTGGTCGGCGCCCAGGAAGCCCCCAAGGCCAAAGCCTCGGCCAAGAAGGCCAAGGCCGCCCCCAAGGCCGACGCGTATTCGGCCTCGCTGCCCAAGCCCACGCGCGCGGGCGTACGTTATGGCGAACACGAGCGCCACGTGCTCGACTTCTGGCAGGCGGAATCCGCGACACCGACGCCGTTGGTCTTCATCATCCACGGCGGCGGCTGGGTCGGCGGCAGCAAGGAGCGCGCGGAGAAGTTCGCCGACGTCGCCGCCTTGCTCAAGGCCGGCGTCTCGGTCGTCTCCATCAACTACCGCCTGATCAAGCGCGACCCCGCGGTCGACACCTCGCCCGCCGTGAAGGCGCCCCTGCACGACGCCGCCCGCGCCCTGCAGTTCGTGCGCAGCAAGGCCGCCGAGTGGAATCTCGACAAGACCCGCGTCGGCGCCGCCGGCGGTTCGGCCGGTGCCTGCTCGAGCCTCTGGCTGGCCTTCCACGACGACCTGGCCGACCCGAAGTCGGCCGACCCGGTCGCCCGCGAGTCCACGCGCCTGACCTGCGCGGCCGTGACCGGCCCGCAGACGACCCTCGATCCGGCCCAGATGAAGGAGTGGACGCCTAACAGCAACTACGGCGGCCACGCCTTCGGCTTCAAGACGTTCGAGGAGTTCCTCGCCGGGCGGGAGTCCATCCTGCCCCTCATCGCGGAATATTCGCCTTATGCGCTGGTATCGTCCGACGACCCCGCGATCTACATGACCTTCGGCGGCCCGCCGGCCATCGGTCAGAACGAGAAAGACCCGACGCACACCGCGAACTTCGGCCTCAAGCTCGCCGAACACTGCGCGACCAAGGGCGTCTCCGCCGAACTGCATTACCGGGGGCTCGCCAACCCTAAGCACGCGACGCCCACGGAATTCCTCTTGGCGAAGCTGAAAGCCGTCAAATGAAGGTCGCGGCGCTCCTTTCCATCCTGCTGCTGGCCGGTTGCGCCACGCCGGAGACTTTCTCGGTCCGCGAGGACTTCGGACCGGGCTTTGATGCGAAGAAATTCCTGACGCCGCTCCCGAACAAGAATACGTCGGTGCGCGACGGCGTCCTCTTGACGCGCGGATCCAGCGGCGGAAAATACCCGCCGATGGTCTACCTGGCGCTGGACGGTAAGGACCTGACGATGTCCTTCCGCTACCGCCACCTCGAGAAAGGCGGCATGCTCTGGCTCTTCGTCGACGGCGACGACGGCTACGGCTCGGTCGACCACATGCTCCGTGTCCGCCTCAACCGCGACAGCGTCGTGCTCGAAGTCGATGCCCACACCCTCGACCCCAAGCACCCGCTGCGCCAGAACACCCGCGCGCCCGATCCGGTCAGCAAGGCTTACCGCACCAACGAACACTTCCCGGCCGAGAAGGTCGATCTCTCCGCCAACGATTGGCGCACCGTGAAACTAGTCTTCAAGGGAGACACCGTGGACATGTCCGTCGACGGCAAGTGGACCCGCACGCTCCAGCGACCGAACTTCGACGCGACCAAGCGCAAGCTGCTCTGGATGCAGAACGGCGGCGCCGCCGGCATCGAGATCGACGACGTCATCGTCACCCCGACCCCCTGATTCCCTCTTGCGCTTACTACCCCCTCCCCACCCCCGCCTCATGCATCGTCATCACCTCCCCCTCCTCACCTCAGCCCTGCTCCTCGTAGGGTGCGCCTCCGGACCCCTGCTGGTCGAAGCCGAACCGCCCCTGATCGTCGCGCCCGACCTTAGCTCGGCCTTCGCCGAACCGTGGAAGATTCCCCATGGCGAATGGAAGCCCGTCGATGGCGTCCTGCGCATGACCGAGATCCCTGCGCGCAAGCACGTGCCGGTGCTCCAGCACTGGGTCGGCCTGAAGACCGCCGTCATCGAACTCGAATACCGGCAGGACGTACCCGCGATCTTCTACGTCGGGTGCGACGCCGAAAAGCACGTCGGCCGCGTCGTCATCTCCCCCGGCTCGGTCCATATCGCCGAAGACTCCGTCAAGCCCTCGCACATCCTCGCCCGCCTGCCGCTCGAACCGGTCAAAGGACAGTGGCGGCACGTCCGCGTCGAGTGGACCGGCGACCGCATGGCCGTCCGTATCGACGGCCAGGAGCTGAGCGCCCAGCACCCCTTCCTCGCCACGCCGAAGACCCGCAGCTGGATCGCCGGCGCCAAGTCCGCCGAAGTGCGCAATCTGGTCATCAAAGGCATCCCGCAATGAGGACCCTGCTCGCCCTCCTGCTCGCTCCGCTCGCAGCCCTTGCCGCCGAGCCAAAGGTCATCCTCGAAGAGAAGTTCGATCAGGAACTCTCCAAGGATTGGTTCTGGGGGCTGGGTACCTGGAGCGCCAAAGACGGCGTGCTGCGCGGCTTCGAATCGGGCGCCCGCCGCCATGGTCCGGTCAAGGTGCACAGGCTGCCTCTGAAGGACGGTATCGTCGAATGCGATTTCCGCCTCACCGGTAAGGCCAGCTTCGCCGGGATCATCTTCAACGGCAGCCAGGAAAGAGGCCATATCTGCCATCTCGTGATGACCACCAAGGAGCTCCGCGTCCTCGCCCACCCCAAGAAGGGCGAGAACAAGGAACTCGCCAAGGTGCCCGCCCTGCTGCCGACGGAGACCTGGCATCACGTGCGCATCGTCTTCAACGGCGACAAGCTGGAGGCCACCGTCGACGATCATGTCATCCGCGCCGCGGCTCCCTGCGTCGCCGAGGAGAAACTCACCTTCGGACTCGGCGGCGAATCCGGCGGCCCGACCGGCGAACAGGCCGGCGCCCTCGAATTCCGGCGACTGCGCGTCACTTCGACGGCTCCTTGATCTGCGTCCATATCATGCTTCGCTGTCTCTTCGCCCTGTTGCTTGCTTCGTTCGCGGTTCATGCGGCGGACAAGCCGAACATCATCCTGATCTATTCGGACGACCATGGCTGGGCCGATCTCGCCGTCCAAGGTTCGGACCAGGACATCCGCACGCCGCACCTCGACGCGATGGCGCGCGACGGCGTGCGCTTCACGCGCGGCTACGTCTCCGCGCCCCAGTGCGTCCCCTCGCGCGCCGGCGTCCTCACCGGCCGCTACCAGCAACGTTTCGGCGTGGAGGACAACAACAAGGGGCCGTTGCCGCTCACCGAACTGACCATCGCCGAACGCCTCAAGGCCGCGGGCTACGTCACCGGGCAGGTCGGCAAATGGCACCTCGACCTCGTCGGCGGCAAGAAGGGCGAGAAAGGCCTCCGCGTCGCCAAGGAGCACATGCCCCACGCGCAGGGCTTTGACGAATACTTCCGCGGCGAGCTCCGGCAGTTCTATGCCTCGCATGACCTCTCAGGGAAACCTATCGCCGACGCCCCGCACCTCGTGGCGGACAATCGTTTCCGGGTGGTCGTGCAGACCGAAGCCGCCCTGTCCTTCCTGGACCGACGCGCCGCCCAGCCTACGCAGCCTTTCTTCCTCTACCTCGCTTACTACGCTCCGCACGTCCCGCTGGAATCGCCGGAGCCATGGTTCTCCAAGACGCCCGCCCATCTGCCCAAGGAACGCCGTCAGGCCTTGGCGATGATGGCGGCGATGGACGAAGGCATCGGCCAGCTGCGCGCCAAGCTCAAGGCGACGGGCCAAGACCAGAACACCCTCATCGTGTTCATCGGCGACAACGGCGCGCCCCTCGGCAAAGCCTGGGATGGCTCGCTCAACACGCCGCTCATCGGCCAGAAAGGCATGCTGAGCGAAGGTGGCATCCGCACGCCCTTCCTCGCCACCTGGCCCGCCCGCCTGCCCTCCGGCAAGGTCTACGATCAGCCTGTCAGCAGCCTCGACGTCGCCGCCACGGCCGTGGCGGCCGCAGGCCTGCCGAAAGCCCCGGAACTCGACGGCACGGATCTCGCGCCCTTCGTCACCGGACAGAATAGCGCCGCGCCGCATGAACGTCTCTTCTGGCGCTGGGGCTCGCAGGCGGCGGTGCTGGAGCACCCGTGGAAACTTGTCCGCCTCGGCGACCGAGAGGAAATGCTGTTCGACGTGACGACGGCCGACGGCGAGAACCTCGCCAAGAACCAGGCCAAGGCGCGCCCGGAGATCGTGGCCCGCCTTCGTACGGCGCTCAAGGCATGGAGCGACACCCTCTCGCCGCCCGGACTCCCCACGAGCCTGGATCCGCATCATGAAGGCATGTTCGCCGAACACGGCATCATCACCGCCGCCTCCGCCGCACCGCGCAAGAACGAGCCCGCCGGCGCCGTCCAAGGCTGGTTCGCCCGCAACGGAACCATCGCGACCCAGGACGGGGCTCTGGTCGTCGCCGCCGACCCCAAGGCGGCCAAGAACGCCAAGCCTTTCCTCGCGAAGACCGGCTTGGCGCTGAAAGGCCCCGTGACGGCGATCATCAAGGCCGACGCCAAAGTCGCGACCAACGGCTCGCTCAGCTGGCGTACCAAGGATGAGCCCGACTTCCTGCCCGCCAACCTCGTGCGGTTCGAGATTCCCGCCGGCGCCTCCGAGCAGAGCATCCCCCTGCGCGTCGACGGCCAAGCCATCCATGTGCGCCTGAACTTGGGCGACCAGTCCGCCGGCCTGCGCCTCCGCTCGGTCGAGCTTCGTCCCGCCAAAGGGGCGGCCGATATCGCGCACTTCGGCCGCTGATTCGTATATCCTCATATAAAAAGCCTGTCCACGAGGCGGAGGGAGACTAGCGTGCGCCCACCCCCATGAACGTTCGCGTCCTTCTCGCCTGCCTGCTCGCGTCGTCGCCCCTCTTCGCCGCGGCGGAGAAGCCCAACATCCTGCTCATCGTCGCCGACGACCTCGGCTGGTCCGACGTCGGCTGGCACGGGGGCTTCGGCAAGACGCCGCACATGGACAAGCTCGTGCGCGAGGGACGCGAACTCGACCGCCATTACGTCCAGCCCGTCTGCACCCCCACCCGCGCCGCATTGATGAGCGGACGTTGCCCAGGACGCTTCGGCCCGCAGGCTCTCAGCCCGAGCAACCTGCGCGCGCTGCCCCTCGGCACGACCACGCTCGCCTCGGCCCTCAAGGCCGCCGGCTATCGCACTCACCTGAGCGGCAAGTGGCACCTCGGCGCGCGACCGGAGTGGATCCCGAACGCTTACGGCTTCGACACCAGCTACGGCACGCTCACGGGCGCGGCGGATCCGTGGACGCACAAATATCGCAAAGGCAATCCCTACGAGGACACCTGGCACCGCGACGGGAAAATCTTCCGCGAAGAAGGCAACGCCACCGAGCTCATCGCCGCCGAAGCCTTGAAGCGGATCACGCAAGGCGGCGACCAGCCCTGGTTCATGTATGTCCCCTTCCACGCGGTCCATACGCCCGTCGACGCGCCCGCCGAGCACAAGCAGCTCTACGATGGCGTGAAATTCCACGACGACCCCGTGAAACATGAATCCCGCCTCCGCATGGCGGCGATGGTCTCCCAGCTCGACGCCAAGGTCGGCGCGTTCGTCGCCGCGCTGGAGCGCACCGGCCAGCGCGAGAAGACCCTCATCGTCTTCACCTCCGACAACGGCGGCATCGAAGGCCTGAAGAACGCCTACGTCGGCACGGTGCCCGACTCGCCTTTCAACAGCGAGAACGACCCGCTCCGCGGCCAGAAGAACACCCTCTTCGAGGGCGG
>JBEEPO010000029.1:0-14059 GCA_041191065.1 Verrucomicrobiota bacterium
TTCACGGCCAGAAGCGTCGATTTCATCGAACGGAACAAGGACCGTCCGTTCTTCCTCTACCTGCCCCACGTGATGCCGCACGTGCCGATCTTCGCTTCGGACAAGTTCAAAGGCCGCTCCGCCCGCGGACTCTATGGCGACGTGGTCGAAGAGCTGGACGACGCGATCGGCACGCTCGTCGCCAAACTGCAGGCGACCGGAGTGGACCGGAACACGTTGGTGATCTTCTTCTCCGACAACGGAGCGTGGACCAGCTACGGCGAGCATGCCGGTTCCAACGGTGCCTTCCGGGAAGGCAAGCTGACCTGCTTCGAAGGCGGCATGCGCTCGCCCCTCATCGTGCGCTGGCCGGGGCAGGTGCCGGCCGGCCGCGTCAATGCGACGCCTTTCATGTCCATCGATCTCCTGCCCACGCTGACCGAAGTCGTCGGAGGCAAGGCGCCGACGCTCAAGATCGACGGCCGCTCCGCGTTGCCTCTCCTCCGCGGGACCGACGATACCGCTCCGCATGAGGCATTGTTCTACTTCGCCGGCGAAGAATTCCACGCCGTGCGATCGGGTCGGTGGAAACTGCACTTCCCTCATCCCTACCTGACCAACCGGGGCGCTCCCGGCCGAGGCGGCAAGCCGTCCGGGTTCGGCACTTACGAGCCCCTGCCGATCAAGGATTCGTCGATGGACGCCATCGCCAGCCGCCACGGCCAGAAGGTGGCCCGCCAAGCTCTCGCGCTTTACGACCTGACCGCCGACCCCGGCGAGACCCACGATTTAGCCCCCGAAAACCCCGCCATCGTCCGCCGTCTCTCCGCCTTGGCCGACCCGGCCCGCCAGGCGCTCGGGGATAAGCTGACGGGGGTCGCCGGTGACGAACGCCGCCCCGCCGGCTTCGTGCCCGCGAAGTAAGCGCGGATTGGGATGGAAAGCCCTCGGGGGCGGTTTTGATTACGACCATGCTCACCCCTGGCATGACCTCCGGCCTCTTGGCCGTCCTCCTCACGGCCGCCCTCCCGGCCGCCGAACCGCTGCGCGTCGAAGTCTCCCGCGACGCCTGGATCTCCTCCTTCCCTACCGAGCAGGAAGGCAACAACGGCGGCTCGCCGAAGCTGAAGCTCAAGGGCACGCAGGAGTTCTTCCTCATCGATTTCGACGCCGCGAAGTTCCGCGGCAAGCGCGTCGTCCGCGCGACGCTCCACCTCCACCTGGAGTCTTCCTACGCGCTCGGTCGCACGACCGTCTCGACGATCGCGCAAGAATGGGTCGAAGGCAAAGGGACCGGCTACGCCAAGGAACCCGGCGCGACGAGTTTCCGCTGGGCGCGCACCGGCGAACAGCGCTGGAACGGCGACGGCAAGGATGTCACGGCGGTGACGCTGGGCCTCGGCGGCTCGCTCTGGGGCTTCGGCGACCCGAGCCCGCCCGACACCAACCGCTGGCAGGCGATCCCGATCGACCCGGCCGTCGTGCAGGCCCGTCTCGATGGCCGCAGCTATGGTTTCTTGGTGATGGATGACGTCGGCAGCGAATACCAGCGCGACGGCGATAAGTTCACCTACACGCTCTTCCCCAATCGCTACGTGGCCAGCAAGGACAGCAACCGTAAGTCCGCGCCCTACTTCACGCTCTGGCTCGAAGACGGACCAGCCCCGGCGACAGCCTTCCCGCTCGATGCGACGCTCAAGCCGGCGAAAGCCGCCGAACTTCCTCCTCTGCCTAACCTCGCCACCGAAGCGTCGAAGGTGAAAGCCACCGATGCGGCCGGCCTGCCGATTCCCGGCCTACGCCTCTTCGCCGCCAAGGGCGAAGCGGTCACGATGCTACTCGCGGAAGCCCCGCAGAGCGTCTCGCTCGACCTGCCGGTGCGACGCTTCGACGTCCTGAAGGTCGGCCCTCACGAAGACCCGCTGGTGGCCTCGCCGAACGGCCGACTGCTCGAGTTCCAGATCCCCAAGGACGCCAAACCGGGCGAACACCGCGGCACCCTGCGCCTCGGCGGCAAAGACGTGCCGTTCTCGGTCACGGTCTGGAACTTCACCCTGCCCGACCGTCTCTCGTTCATCGCCCAGATGAATGGCTACGGGATGATGGACCAGGAGCGCCCGTGGTTCCGCCTTGCCCATGAGCATCGCCTGACGCTCAACATCCTCACCTACGGCTGGAGCGGCCGCGTCACCGCCGCGCCGAAGCTCCGTCCTGACGGCTCGTTCGACTGGTCGGCTTGGGACGCCCGCTTCGGTCCGCTCGCCGACGGCTCGGCCTTCGCCGACCTGCCCCGGGGCAAGGTGCCGACGGAGGCCCTCTACCTGCCGCTCAACGAGAACTGGCCGATGGACCACGAGAAGCACTTCAAGGGCGGCTATTGGATCGAGCATGCCTTCGGTCCTGAGTATTGGAGCGAGTTCTCCGCCGCTGCCGCCGGCTTCGCCCGCCACTTCTCCGAGAAGGGCTGGGATGAGACGATGTTCGAGTTCTACCTGAACAACAAAGTCTACTTCAAGAACGGCAAGAACGGGAAACCCGGTAGCTGGAAGACGAGCTCCGCGACGTGGATCTACGACGAACCCCAGCATACGCAGGACTTCTGGGCCCTCCGTCGCTTTGGCGAAGAATTCTGGAAAGCCACGGCGGCCTATGGCGACGTCCGCAAGGCCTTCCGCATCGACATCTCGCGTCCCGAATGGCAACGCGACCTGCTCGACGGCGTCACGAACGTCGACGTGGTGTCCGGCACCCTCCGCGCATACCCGCAGCGCGTGATCGGCCGGAATCGTCGCGACGGCAAGCTCACCTACATGTATGGCGGCGCCAGCAAGCTCGGCCAGCCGCTCGTCATCAACGCCGCCTGGTGCGCCGAGACTTGGGCGCTGGGTGCCGACGGGGTCGTGCCCTGGCAGACGATCGGCAAGAAGGATTCGCTCACGAACCCCGACGACCTTGCGGTCTTCTACCCCGGACCCGACGGCCCGCTGCCTAGCCTGCGCCTGAAGGCCTTCCGCGCCGGCCAGCAGCTCGCCGAATACCTCGCCATCTACGCGGCCGCCTCCGGCCAGGACCGTGACGCCGTCGGCGCCGCCGTGCTCGCCCTGCCCGGGCTGCGGGCGGGGACCATCAAGACCTACGATGACGACGCCGGCAGCTCGGCCTTCGGCGACGGCGCCGCCCGCTCCGTGGCCGAACTGCGCCTGCGCCTCGGCGCCTGGCTCGACGCCCAAGCCCCGGCGCCCCGCGCCCGCTGGCACGACCCTCGCCCCCGCGCGCAGGACCCGAGCCGCATCAAGCCCATCCGCGCGCTGCTGGCCCCGGAGCTGAAGTAAGGGCCATCAGATCAAGACGAGCTGTCCATCCGGCTCAGGTGCTGAGGACTTTTACCCAGTCGGCTATTCGACGGGAAAAGATTCGGAACTCCTGAGGTCCGGACTTGTCGGTTCTAAAACTGTCGACACTTTTAAACCATGGCCTCACCCCAAGCCCGCCCCTCCCCTCGCGTCCCGCGCACTAACCGCGCGACCGACGTGCACCTCCGCTTGCGCAGCAAGATCGTCAGCGGTCACTTCCCCCAGGGTTCCGCCCTCGCCGAACCGGTCCTCGCCGAACACTTCCGGACCAGCCGCGCCCCGATCCGCGAAGCCCTCATCGCCCTCGAGCGGGAAGGCCTGGTCCAGTTCGAGAAGACCGGCCGGACGCGCGTGCGGAGCTTCTCCGCTTCCGAATTGAAGGAGATCATGGAAGCCCGGGCGGCCATCGAGGGCATGGCGGCCCGCCTGGCCAACCGTCTCTGGACCAAAGAAGACACCGTGGCTTTGGAAAAGAACATCGCCGCCCAGGAACGGGCGACGGACTTGGCCGAACTGTCACGTCTGGATATCGACCTCCACCATCACGTCGTCACCCGCGGCGGCAATGCCAGCCTCATCCGCCTCTGGGAACCCCTGCGCTGGCAGTGGGAGACCCACTTGGTCGAGATCTATCGACGGCAGCGGGGCGACGCCTTCGTGCCGGAGAAGGAGACCATCCGCGCGCACAAGCACCTGCTCAAGGCCTTGGCCGAAGGCACGCCCGCCGAAGCCTCGGAGGCCATGATGAACCACATCCTCTTCAACCTGCGCTGGGCCAAATAAGTCATGCGTCTCCTCCCCATTGCCATTCTCGCCTCTTCGGCGCTCTCCGCCGCGGTCTCGTTCGAGTCGGAGGTGAAGCCGATCTTTGAGAAGCATTGCCTCGAGTGCCACGGGCCGAAGAAACAGAAAAGCGACTTCCGGCTCGATGACCGTGAGGTCGCCCTGCACGGAGGAGACAACCACGCCCCTAACATCCTGCCGGGCAAGCCGGCCGAGAGCCCGCTCATCAAGTTCGTGACCACGGATGACCGCGACACGCGCATGCCGCCCAAGGGCGAGCGCCTGACCGCCGCCGAGGTCGATACTCTGAAACGCTGGATCGCCGAAGGCGCCGTCTGGCCGGAGTCGGCCACCGTCAAGAAATCCGACCCGCTCGACTGGTGGTCGCTCAAGCCCCTGAACAAGCCCGTCCTGCCCTCCGGCGACGCCGCCCATCCGATCGACCGCTTCATCCTGGCCAAGCTCCAAGAGAAAGGCCTGCGGCCCTCCGCCACCGCCGACGCCCGCACGATCCTCCGCCGACTCACCTTCGACCTGACCGGACTCCCTCCTTCGGTCGAGGAGCTCGCCGCCTTCGAGCAAGCTGCCGCGCAAGACCTGCCCGCGGCCATCGGCCGGGCCGCCGACCGCCTGTTGGCCTCGCCCCGCTACGGCGAGCGCTGGGGGCGCCACTGGCTCGACGTGGTCCACTACGGCGACACCCACGGCTACGACAAGGACAAGCTCCGCCCCAACGCCTGGCCCTACCGCGACTACGTGATCCGCTCCTTCAACGAGGACAAGCCCTACGCGAGGTTCGTCGAGGAACAGCTCGCCGGGGACACGCTCTACCCGCACACTCTGGACGGACATGTCGCCCAAGGCTTCATCTCCGCCGGCCCTTGGGACTTCATCGGCCACGCCGAACAGACCGAGGGCAAGCGTGACGGCAAGATCGCCCGGTCCTTCGACCGCGACGACATGGTCTCGAACACGACCGGGACCTTCCTCGCGACGACCGCCCAGTGCGCCCGTTGCCACAACCATAAGTTCGATCCGATCAGGCAGGAGGACTATTACCGCCTGCAGGCCGTCTTCGCCGCCCTCGATCGGGCCGACAAGACCTTCTACACCGACTCCGAGGCGGCCAGACGACACGCCCCGCTGGTGGCGGAACGCAGCCGTCTCGATGAGGAGATCAGGGGGATCAACGAGAAGATGGCCAAATCCGACACCCGTCGGATCTCCCTCATCGGCAAGCTCATCGATGAGCTGAAACAGGGCACGGGCGCGGTCGAGCGTCCTGAATACGGCTACCACAGCTCGGTCTCGAAGGAGCAGACCGCCACGAAGTGGGCGCAGGTCGACCTCGGCGTCGCCCGAGAGCTCACCGAAGTCGTGCTGGTCGGCTGCCATGACACCTTCAACGACATCGGCGCCGGCTTCGGCTTCCCGTTGCGCTACAAGGTCGAGCTGTCCGATGACGCCAAATTCGCCCAAGGAGTCATCACGGTCGCCGACCTCACCCAGGCCGACGTGCCGAACCCCGGCGTGAAGCCGCAGCGGTTCCCCCTGAAGGGATTAAAAGGCCGCTACCTGCGCGTGACGGCAACGAAGCTGGCCCCGCGCAAGAACGACCACATCTTCGCCCTGGCCGAAGTCCAGGCGATCGACCCCAAGGGCCGGAACGTCGCCTTGGGCGCCGAGGTGACTTCGCTCGACAGCGTCCAATCCGGCTCACGGTGGGCACGGCTGAACCTCACCGACGGCTACTTCTACGGCCCTAAGAACGAACGTGATGACGCCCGCATCGCCCTCCTCGAACGCGAGCGGGCCGAGCTCCGCAAAGGATCTACCCGCGTCGATCCGGCCGACAGCGCCCGCCTCGCCGAACTCACCGCCGCTCGCGCCAAGGTCGCCAAGGAACTCGCCGCTCTCCCGGCTCCGCAGGTGGCCTACGTGGGCACGATCCACACCGGGAAGGCCCCCTTCGTGGGCACCGGCGCCAAGGGCGGCAAACCTCGCCAGATCTTCGTGCTGAAGCGCGGCGACGTCGATCAGCCCGACAAAGAAGTCGGTCCCGGCACCCTGCCCTTCTCCAAGGACCTGCCGTCTCGGTTCGAACTACCCGCCGGCGCCTCGGAAGGCGCCCGGCGCGTGGCGCTGGCCCGCTGGATCACCGACGACCGTAATCCGCTTACCTGGCGCGTCATCGTCAACCGGGTCTGGCATTACCACTTCGGTCGCGGGCTGAGCGACACGCCCAGCGACTTCGGCCGCATGGGCAGCCAGCCCACGCATCCTGAGCTCCTCGACTGGCTGGCGGTCGACTTCCGCGACGGCGGGCAGTCGTTGAAGAAGCTGCATCGCCTCATCGTCACGAGCGCCACCTATCGTCAGTCCTCCGTCGGCCATCCGGACAATGAGAAGATCGACACGAGTAACGCCTTCCTCTGGCGCATGAACCGGCGCAAACTCGAGGCCGAAGCGGTCAATGACTCGGTGCTCTCGGTCGCCGGCAAGCTCGACCTCACGATGGGCGGCCCGGGCTTCCAGGACTTCGTCATCGATAAGCCGCAGCACTCGCCGCACTACGAATACGACCAGCACGACGTCGAGGACCCGAAGTCCCACCGTCGCTCGGTCTATCGCTTCATCGTCCGCTCCCAGCCCCAGCCCTTCCTCACCGTGCTGGATTGCGCCGACCCTTCGATGTCGGTCGCTAGCCGCAATGAGACCGTCAACGCCCTGCAGGCCTTGGCGATGCGCAACAACCGCCTCACGGTCGCCATGGCCAAGCACTTCGCGGCCCGCGTGGCCAAGGAAGCCTCCGCCCCGCCCGCCCAGATCGACCTGGCCTTCCGCCTCGCGCTGGGCCGTCCGCCGTCCGCCAAGGAAACCGAGGCGATGTCGGGCTATGTCCGTGAGCACGGCCTGACGAACCTCTGCCGGCTCATCTACAACCTGAACGAATTCAACTTCGTCGACTAACCATGAACAACTCTCCTTATCATCGTGCCTCCGGTGTCACCGCGATGAATCGTCGCGACTTCCTGTTCTGCTCCGGCGGCGGCCTCGGCGGCATCGCCCTCGCCAGCCTGCTCGGACAGGAATCCCTCCTCGCCGCTACGCCCACCAGCGGCGTGCTCCACGCTCCGGCCAAGGCCAAGCGCGTCATCCAGCTCTTCATGGCCGGCGCCGCCAGCCATGTCGACATGTGGGACCACAAGCCCCTGCTCGAGAAGAAGCACGGCGAGAAGTGGGATCCGGGCGAAGCCGTCGAACTTTTCCAGAGCAGCCCGGGCTCGACCTTCGCGTCCCCCTGGAAATTCAAGCCCTATGGCAAGTCGGGCAAGATGCTCAGCGACATCGTCGCGCCCATCGGTGAAGTCGTGGACGACATCGCCTTCGTGCATGATATCGTCGGCCGTTCCGGCGTGCATAGCCAGGCCACCCTCCTGCAGTCTACGGGCTTCCTCACGCCCGGTTTCCCGAGCATGGGCGCGTGGGTCAGCTACGGCCTTGGGTCGCTCAACGACAACCTGCCGACCTTCGTCGTGCTGCCCGACATCCGCGGCCTGCCGTCCAATGGCCAGAAGAACTGGGACTCCGCCTTCCTCCCAGGCCAGAACCAGGCCACGCAGGTGCGCGTCAACACCCCGAAGCCTATCGCGGACCTGTCCCCGCCGCCGGCCGACTACATCACGCCCGGCGGCGAGACCGCCGGACTCGAACTTCTCGGCAAGCTCAACCGAGCCCATGCCGATTCGCATCCGGGCGACCCGCGCCTCGAAGCCCGCATCCGCAGCTACGAGCTCGCCGCCAAGATGCAGCTCGCCGCACCGGAGGCGCTCGACCTCTCGCAGGAATCGGAAAAGACCCTCGCCCGCTATGGCATCGACAACTCCACCAAGGTCTGGCCGAAGGAGATCAACGTCGCCGAGGAACAGGACGCCTTCGGCCGCAAGTGCCTGACCGCCCGGCGTCTGCTCGAGCGGGGCGTGCGCTTCGTGCAGATCTGGTCCGGCAACGACAACGGCTTCCCGCGTCGTAATTGGGACTCCCACGAGGACATCGCCCGCGACCACGCCCCGCTCTCGCTCGGGATGGCCAAGGGCACCGCGGCGCTCATCCAGGACCTCAAGGACCGCGGCATGTTCGAGGACACCTTGATCCTTTGGACCACCGAGTTCGGCCGCATGCCATGCGCCCAGGGCGGCAAGGGACGCGACCACAACCCCTTCGTCTTCACCAACTGGCTGGCCGGCGGCGGCATCAAGGGCGGCGTCTCCTACGGCCAGAGCGACGAATGGGGCTTCAAGCCCGCCGACCGCTCGCACTTTACCCAAGGCTACGACATCCACGCGACGGTGCTTCATCTTCTCGGGCTCGATCACGAGAAGCTGACCTTCCGTCACAACGGCGCCAACCGTCGCCTCACGGACGTCCATGGACACGTGATCAAGGAGATCCTGTCGTGAGGAAGTTCTTGGTTCTGGGTTTTATGGGAACGCTCTAGGTCGGCACGCAGTGCCGACCCTACCTCATGCACCGCAGCATCACTCCCGGCTTCTAGTCTCCCCTTGAGTTCTTTCACTAGCCCTAGCCCCAGCCCTGACTCTAGCCCTAAAACCACCTTTGCACTTTTAAACCGTCTTGCTTCATTCCCACCCATGCTCCGGTTCGCCTCCGCCCTGCTCTTCACTTCCCTCTCCGTCTCCGCCGCCGACTCCGTCCAGGACCGTGTCGCGACGGTGACGAACACCCCCGGTCTGGTGGCGTTCTGGGACTTCACCAAACGCGAGGCCTCGGGCAAGCGCTTCACGGCCCACGTACCCGCCGGCGCGCAGAACGACTACGCCTTGGATGCGGGCAACTACATCAAAGATCTCTGGAACGCCGGCCCGGACGCGACCTATGCCGACTTCCCGCTCCTTGGGTCGGGCCCTTTCGGCCAGGCGATCCGGATCAAGGCCGAGACCAACCCGGACTTCCGTCCCCTGCTTTACGTCCCCCGCGCCCGCCTGCATGACTCGCCGCTCGACATCAAGGGCGCCGGCAAGGCCGTGACGGTCGTCGTCTGGGCCATCCGCGAAAGCGGCAACCACGCCCTCGCCGGCATCTGGCATGAAGGCACCGACCTCAAGGAGAAGACCACGGAGACCATCGCCAAGGTCGAACGCGGCCAGCGCCAATACGCCCTCTTCGCGGGCCTGAACAAGGAAGGCTCCGCCTGCGGTCACGTCTCCGAGAACGGGGCCAGCTCCTTCACGAACAAATACGCCCTGCATAAGTGCAATTCGGCCGAGCAGTCGCCGAAGGTGCCACATGACGCCGCGCCCGAGGTGCTGGCGAAGTCCTGGCAGACGTTCGCGATGACCTTCGACAGCAAGACGCAACTGCTCACCGGCTGGCTCAACGGCCAGAGCGGCGACCGCTGGCTGGATAACCCGCAGAAGGACCGGCTGATCTCCTACGCCGCCAACGCCTGGCTCCAAGGCCGCCTGGCCAAGATCCCCGGCCTGCAGGAAGGTGAAGATCCGAAGTTCCCCGCCGACCAATATTACAACCCGCCGGAAGACAAGCCGGTCAAGGTGACGGTCGTCAGCGAGAAGGACGCCACCCGCGTCGAACTCCGCGAATACGCCTTCACCAAGGTCAAGGTGACCGTCACCAACGGCCAGGAGACCGCCCGTGAGCTCGTTTCCCTACGCCTCAACCCTTGGTGGTATCCGCACGACCTCTACCAGCCCAAGAACGACGGCACCGGCGGCCCCTTCACGATCGGACGCGTCATCCATAGTTCCCGCAGCGTCGGCTTCACCGGCTGGATCGGTGGCGTCGCCGTCTTCGACCGCGCCCTGACCGCGGAGGAGCTGGCCAAACTCCACACCCTCGCGAGGTAGGGTCGGGATCGCGTCACGACCTAGCTGCATCGAGGTAGGGGCAGCACCGCGTGCTGCCCTAGCAAACCCTAGGTCGGCACGCAGTGCCGACCCTACCTGCCAAACGCTACACTCGCCTCCGGCCCTCAGGCCCTCCATACCTCCTGTCCTCGATATATGCGCGCCCTCCTCGCCTCCCTGCTGCTGCTCACGCTCGGCCTGAACGGCCAGACGATCACCATCACCGTCGCCCCCGCTCCGGTCGACCGCGCCGCACTGGTCGTCCGTGTGCCGCAATATCCTTTCCCGGCGAAGGGTCTGAAGCGGCTCTGCGCCTTCGACGCCGCTGGCAATGCCCACCCGCTGCAACAGGAGGTGGTTAATCCCCAGTTTCGCTCGCAAGCGGAGATGCTCCGGGAACTGGAGCGACTGAATATCGAAAACGCTGCTATCGCCGCCGGACAGACGCCGAAGGATCCGGTCCAGCATCTGATCCTCGTGCTCGGTTTCATCCCCGCCAACCAGACCGTGCCCCTAGAAGTGCGAGCGCATGACAACCCCGGCAAAGTAGCCGGAAACCTGAAAGGCCAGGACGGCGTCACGATGTCCGTCGCCGGCCGCGAGGTCCTGAATTACCGCACGGACAAGAAACGGAAAACGCGTCCCGATATCAGCGACGACATCCTGCGCGCCGGCTACCTGCATCCGGTGCGCTCGCCTTCTGGCGCCGTCGTGACCGGCGACTACCCGGCCAACCATCCGCACCACCACGGCATCTGGACGCCTTACACCAAGGCGACCTTCCAGGGACGCGCCACCGACTTCTGGAACATGCACCAGAAAAAAGGCCGCGTGGACCTCGTCCACTACGGCTTCGGCGCGAACCTTAACCCTGGCGAAGCCGGCTCCGTCTATGAGAAACTCGATGCCATGACCGGCATGGTCGACCTGACCGGCCCGAAGGAGTCCACGGCCCTATGGGACTTCTGGAGCCTGCGCCTGTATGACATCCCCGACGCGCCGAAGCCGATGGTCGTCTTCGATCTCACGACCGAACAGGCCTGTGCGACCAACGACCCGCTCGAATTGCCCGAGTACCATTACGGCAGCTTCGGACTCCGCGGCCCGGAGGCATGGGATGGCAAGGACGGTGCCCGTTTCCTGACCTCCGAGGGCATCACCGACCGCAAGAAGGGCGACGGCACCCGCGCCCGCTGGTGCTATCTCGGCGGCAAGACCAGCGCCGGAATCTCCGGCACGGCCGTCCTGGGCTTCCCGGATAACTTCCGCTTCCCGATGCCCCTGCGCCTGCATCCCGACATGCCCTACTTCTCGATCGTACCCCAGAAGCTCGGCCCCTTCTCCATCCAGCCCGGCAAGCCTTACGTCACCCGCTACCGCTTCGTGATCACCGACGGCGAACCCGACGCCAAGCTCTTCGACGCCTGCTGGAATTCGCTGGCGCATCCGGCGGTGGTGAAGGTAGGGAAATAGATCTTAACGGATAGCGGTTGGCGGTTGGGAATACATCTCCAGGTCTCAGGTCTCGGCTGCAGGTACGGGTACGGGAACAGGATCAGGTATCAGCCCCGGGACCTGCACCTGAACCTGAACACCTGAACCAGGCACCCGATGGCCGAGACCCGAGACCTGAAAATGTATCCACAGTATTAATTCCGGTTTCCCTATGCTGCCCCCCTTGAGCCCCGCCTCTCCCCGTATCCCCATGTCACCTTGCCCACGTGTCCCCTGATGACGCTTCCTCCTTTATCATCCATCCTTCATCCTCCATCTTCCCTGCCATGGCACCCCGCAAATCCCCGTGGATCGACGTCACCATCCCGTTCGCCAACGGCATGCACGGCTGGCCGGGTAATCCGCCGACGGTCATCAAGCCGCATGCCTCGCTCGCCAAGGGCGACGTCTGCAACGTCTCGGTCTTCAACCTGAACACCCACGCAGGCACTCACATGGACTCGCCCTGGCACTTCCTGAAGGGCCTCGGCACGATGGATGACCTGCCCTTCGAAGCCGTCATCGGACCCTGCCGCGTGGTCCAGATCAAGGACCGGGAGTCGGTCAAGCCCTCCGAACTCGCGAAACTTAAGCTCAAGAAAGGCGAGCGCATCCTCTTCCGCACCCGTAACTCGCAGGTGAGTTGGAAGAAGAAGTCTTTCGACAAGGATTTCGTCTACGTGTCCAAGGAAGCCGCCCAATACCTCGTCGACAAGGGCGTCCGCACGGTGGGCATCGACTACTTCAGTGTCGGCGGCTTCACCAAGGACGCCGTCCCGACCCACCACATCCTGCTTGGGAAGAAGGTCTGGATCATCGAAGGGCTCAACCTCGCCAAGGCCAAGCCAGGCCGCTACGAGATGATCTGCCTGCCGATCCGCATCGCGAAGGGCGACGGCGCCCCCTGCCGCTGCATCCTCCGCCCGCTCTGAGGTCAGGAAAGGGGTTTACGTCCCCGGGCGAAGGCCGTCGGGGTGACCCCGGTATGACGACGGAACTGGGCGGTGAAGCTGCTCTGATCGCAGAAGCCAAGCCGTTCCGACAAGGCCCCTAGCTTCTCGTCGCCTCGCCGGATGCTCTCGCAGGCGGCGCGGATCCGGCATTTCATCCAGTAATCCCGCGGCGACAGCCCCAGCGCCTCGGTGAAACGTCGCTGCAGCTGACGTACCGAAAGACCGCAGGCATCGGCCAACTTCTGGGCGGACGGATAGACGAGCAGGTTCTCCTGCAGCATCTTCGTGGCCGGGCCGATCTTCACGTTGAGCGAAGCCACGGGCGCCTGCCCCATGCACACGCGGGAGATCCCGAGGATACCGATGATCTCGCCCTTGCGATTACGCACGGGATACTTGCTCGTGACGTGCCAGTCCGGCAGGCCGACCGCGTCCAAGCAGATCTCGATCTTTTCCAGGACCGGCTGGCCCGTGCGATAGACGACCGCGTCATCGGCGAGATACGCCGCGGCCATCGTGCCGGGTGTGAGGTCCTGGTCGGTCTTGAACAACATCTCCCAAGCTTCGCGGAAACCATGACGGGCGGTCCACAGCCCGCTCGCGTAGAGGTGCTCGCCGGCGCGGTTCTTCAGGAAGCAGAGGAAGCCGGGGAGCGAGTCGAAGATCGCCAAGGTCTCCACATCGATGACCACCTCACGCAGATACTCGCGCTGGCGTCGGAGAAGCTCCCCGGGGTCGGGTGTCGTTTTTGGCATAAAGCTGTCGTCTGGAGTTCAATCGGGGATCCCGCGACGCTCGCATAGGTTAAACACCTATCATTATTATGTAAAACCGATTTGCTCCGAAGGTTGCAATCGGCAATCTCGCCTCATCCCCATGCGGCCGATTGTCCAAATCTCCCTAGACCTGACGAACATCGACGAAGCCCTCGAGACCGCGTCGACGGCCCTGCGGGCAGGAGTCGATTGGCTCGAAGCCGGCACGCCGCTCATCCTGGCCGAAGGGCTCCACGGCGTCCGCGCCCTGCGCAAGGCCTTCCCGCACACGCCGATCGTGGCCGACCTGAAGACGATGGACGGCGGCTATCTCGAAGCGGAGATGATGGCCAAGGCCGGCGCCACGCACGTGGTCGTCATGGCCCGCGCCCATGAGGAGACCCTCAAGGTCATCGTCCAGGCCGGCCGCGACCATGGCGCGAAGGTCATGGGCGACAACCTCGGCTGCCCCGACATGGTCGCCGGCGCCAAGCTCTGCGAAGACCTGGGCTGCGATTTCGTCATCCACCACATCGGCTACGACGAACGCCGCGGCATCGCCGCCCGTGGCCTCCGCATGCCCAGCCCGCTGGACCAACTCCGCGAAGTCGTCCAAGCCGTCAAGGTGCCCGTCCAAGCGGTGGGCGGGCTCACGCTCGAGCAGGCTGTGCGCTGCCCGGAATACGGCGCCCCGCTCGTGGTCCTCGGCGCTCCGCTCACGATCGATGCCGACGCCTTCAAGACCGCCTCGGGCGACCTCGAATCCTCCCTGCGCCTCATCTGCCAGAAGGTCCACGCCTACGGTGACGTCAAAGTCGGCCGGTAACCCCACGCCGACGATCGATGATGAAAGATGG
>JBEEPO010000030.1:0-13596 GCA_041191065.1 Verrucomicrobiota bacterium
GACAAGACGACCGAAAGCATGGGTCGGCTCTGCCTCCTCTCCCGCCGCATGGTCGAACGCGGCGTGCGCTTCGTCCAGATCTACCACGGCGCGGGCTCGAAGTGGGACGCTCACACGAAGATCGAGAGCAACCACGCCGGCCTCTGCGCCTCGATGGACAAGCCCGTCGCGGGCCTGCTCAAGGACCTGAAATCCCGCGGCCTGCTCGAAGATACGCTCGTCGTCTGGGGCGGCGAATTCGGCCGCACCCCGATGTCCGAGAAGGGCGACGGCCGCGACCATAACCCGACCGGCTTCTCGATGTGGATGGCCGGCGGCGGCGTCAAAGGCGGCCAGACCATCGGCAGCACCGACGACCTCGGCCTGCGCGCCGCGGAGACCCCGCTGCATGTCCACGACCTCCACGCGACCATCCTCTGGCTGCTCGGCATCGACAACATGGGCCTGACCTACCGCTACAAAGGCCGCCCGGAACGCCCGACCCAGAACGAAGGCGAGCCGTATAAGAAGATCGTCGGTTAGGCGGAGCCTAACCGAGGGCCAGGGCTTGGGCTAGGTAATGTTGGTAGGGTCAGCACTGCGTGCTGACCTAGGGCCTGTCGTGGGAGATGCAGCTAGGTCGGCACGCAGTGCCGACCCTACCCGATGCAAACAAGACCGGACATCCCGGATGATCTCTTTGCCTTGGGTAGGGTTGAGCGCCCTCGCTCAAACGCGGCTGACCAAGGGTGGTCAGCCCTACCTAAAGACCAGTCCATGCATCATTCGATTCAGCCCTCCATTCATTTCGGGTGGCAGGTGGCAGCCTCGGGTGACAGGTGGCGGGACTTATCCATTCAGTCCTCCACGCAGTCCTCAACGCAGCCCTCCATTCAGTCCTCCCGTTTTGCCCCTGTCATCCGTCATCTGTCATCGATTCAGCCATCCACGCTGCCCCTACCCCTATCGCTTTGCGATCCGTCCTAACTTCTCCCCGGCGGCCCGCAACGTCTCCTCCTTCTTGGCGAAGTGGAAACGGACGTAGCGATGCTCGGGCTCGCGGAAGAACGAAGAGCCGGGCACGCCGGCCACGCCGATCTCCTTGATGAGCCATTCGGCGGCTTCGGTGTCGGTCTTGAAACCAAGCGGCGAGACGTCGAGCAACGAGTAGTAGGCGCCCTGCGGCTCGGTGAACTTCAACCCGGTCGCCGCGAGGATCGACGTGAACAGCGTACGCTTGGCGGCGTAGAGTTCGCCGAGGCCGGCGTAATACGAGTCCGGCAGCTCGAGACCGGCCACGGCGGCTTCCTGCAGCGGCGCCGCGGCGCCGACGGTCAGGAAGTCGTGCACCTTGCGGGCCTGGGCGATGACGTGCGGGGCGGCCTGCACATAGCCGAGACGCCAGCCGGTGATGGAGTAGGTCTTCGACAACGAATTGCAGGTGATGGTCCGGTCGAAGGCGCCAGGCAGCGCGGCGAAGTGCACATGCGCGTGCGGAGCGTAGACGATATGCTCGTAAGGCTCGTCGGTGATGACGAACGCGTCGTGCTGCTCCGCCAGACGCAGGATCGTCAGGAGTTCCTCGCGCGTGAAGACCTTGCCGCAGGGATTGGAGGGATTGCAGACGATGATCGCCTTGGGCTTCTGCGCGAAGGCCTTGGCGAGCTCGTCGGGGTCGAAGGCGAAGTCCGGCGCGCGGAGCGGCACGTAGATCGGTTCGGCGCCCGAGAGGATCGCGTCCGCGGCGTAGTTCTCGTAGAAAGGCGAGAAGACGATCACCTTGTCGCCCGGATTACAGGCGGTCATCATCGCGACCATCATCGCTTCGGTGCTGCCGCAGGTGACGACGAGGTGCTGGTCCGGATCGATGGCCAAACCGCTGAAGCGGTGGATCTTCTTGGCCAAGGCCTGACGGAACCGCGGAGCTCCCCAGGTGACGGCGTATTGGTGATGCGGACCGCGAGTGGCACGCACCAAGGCGGTGAGGAGCTCTTCGGGCGGGGAGAAGTCGGGGAAACCCTGCGAGAGGTTGATGGCCCCATGCTGGTTGGCCAGACGGGTCATCCCGCGGATGACGGACTCGGTGAAACCGGCGAGGCGGCGGGCAGTCGAAGGCATAGCCTGACCTTAGGCTCTCGAGACAGCCTCAGGCAACCCCGAGAGGAATCGGACAGGAAACCAGACCTAAAAGGATACTGCGGGACGGTTGACCGATGACCCCGACTAGACTCATTCTGGATGTCGGAAGGAACCCCTTCCGCTCACCCCCTGTCTCCTCTTCGAGATGCGCCGTCTTCTGCCCCTTTTCCTGAGCCTCGCCGCCCTTGCCGCCGCCGACACGGCCCCGGCTTGGACCTTTGACGGACAGCCCGGCCCGGACCTCTCCGCCGTCGGCAACGTCCGGCTCAAGCAAGCGGGTCCGCGTCGTCCGGACTACCCCCGCTTCGACACCCAGAACGTCGCGCCGTCTTTCGACGGCCAGGGCGCCCGCCTGGTTATCAAGGATCCAGGCGCGGACAGCGTCTTCGACTTCAAGAACGGCGACGCCTTCACGCTCGAAGCCTGGGTCCGCCCCGACGGCCTGCGCAAGGGCGAGAACGCCACGATCATCGGCAAGGGCCGCACGGACCCGAAGGCGCCCAACCCGAGTAACCAGAACTGGGCCGTGCGCCTGCGCGTGCTCTACGACACCGCCTGCCTCAACTTCCTGTTCGCTTCTCCCGCCGGACAGAGCGTGAAGTGGCACCGCTGGACGACTCCGACGGGCTTCCCCAACGACGGCCGCTGGCACCACGTCGCGGTCCGCTATGAATTCGGCAAGCCGGAAAGCATCCGCGGGTGGATCGACGGCAAGGAGATGAAGGGATCGTGGGACATGGACGGTGCGACGACCGACGCCCCGATCGTCGACGACGCTCCCGTGTGGATCGGCTCTTCGATGGGCGGCCTCGCCAACAGTAGCCTCCGCGGCGCGCTCGATGAGATCCGCCTTTACCGCACGCTCGTGCCCTCCGCGGAGATCGCCGGACGCTTCGCGACCACCCTGCCCCCGGTCGTGAAGGCCGAGGTCGCGCAGGTCGGCCCGAGCCCCAACGCCGGCAACGACAGCGCCAGCGGCACGAAGGCCGCCAAGGTCCCGGAAATCGCCCGGACGGCCCCGAAGGTCGACTGGACCACCGTCACGAACGGCCAGGTGCGCGTCGAACTCTGCGAGAACTGGAACCCGACGGCCAACGTCTGGCCGGACAAGCCCCTCGCCGTGACCGACAGCTACGTCGCTCCGGCCTTCGGCTTCGCCCGCGTGCCGGAGAAGTACTTCGACACCGGCGTGCGCGGCGAACGCGGCCACCCCTACTTCTTCCGCGCCCTCGGCGTCGTGAAACTCCCCGCCGGCAAGCACCGTCTCCTCCTCCGCGGTCGCGGCGCCTCCGCCCTCTTCGTCGACGGTAAGCTCATTGCGAAGACGCCGTTCCCGCCGCCCGGCACGGACAACAAGCCGGTCAAGGCGCAGGACGACTACCTCGACCTCGGCGGTGACTTCCGCTTCGCCCCGCCGGGCAACCGCGACGCCTGGGCCGAATTCGAGACCAAGGGCGGCGAGCATCGCGTGGTCCTCGAATCCATCGTCGGCTTCGTCATCAACACCAAGGGCGCCCGCCGACGTCCTGAACTCGGCGAGACCATCGCCGCGATCTCCCTCTCCGGCCGCACCGATTGGCAGCTGCTTTCGCCGTCCGGTGAAACCCCGGCTTATAACGACGCCGGCTGGGCCGCCTACGCCGCGCAGGAAGAGGAACGCCTTGCACGGATCGACGCGGCCGCCCGCGCCGCCGCCCGCGCCAGCCAAGGCGAGTATTGGCAGAAGCGCCGCAAAGCCGCCAAGCAGTGGCTCGCGAGCACTCCTGAGACCAAGGTGCCTGCGCTGGCTCCGGGGTTCCCGGCGAACAATCCGGTCGACCATTTCCTCGCCGAAAAAATCGTCGCCTACCAGACGCAGGTCAAAGCCGTGAAGCAAGGCGGCGTCGAGTTCTACGCGCAGATCCAGCCCATCCTCGAGGCCAGCTGCCTCGAATGCCACCAAGGCGGCAAGCCCAAGGGTGGCCTGCACCTCGACACCCTCGCCGGCGCGCTCAAGGGCGGGAAGAGCGACGGCGCGGCCATCGTGCCCGGCGACCCTTCCAAGAGTTCCTTGCTCGCCCGTATCCGTTCCGATGACCCCGACGAGATGATGCCGCCGAAGGGCCATCGCCTCGCCGCCGCCGACGTCGCGCTGATCGAACAGTGGATCAAGGAAGGCGCCGCCTGGCCGGAATACCGCCCTCTCTCGACACGCCTCACGCCGCTGACCGACGACCTCGCCTTCCTCCGCCGCGTGACGCTCGACACCGTAGGCGTGCCGCCCTCGGCCGACGAGATCGCCTCGTTCGCCGCCGACCCGTCCCCCGACAAGCGCGCCAAGGCCATCGACCGGCTGCTCGCCGATCCGCGCGCCGCCGACCACGGCATGGGCTACTGGCAGGACGTCCTCGCCGAGAACCCGAACATCCTCAACCCGACCCTCAACAATTCAGGCCCCTTCCGCTGGTGGCTCCACGAATCGCTCATGGACCGCAAGCCGCTCGACCTGATGGTCACCGAGCTCCTGCGCCTCAAAGGCTCGTCCGCCGCCGGTGGCCCGGCCGGCTTCGGCATCGCCTCCCAGAACGACGTCCCCATGGCCGCCAAGGCCACCATCGTCACGACCGCCTTCCTCGGCGTGGAGACGAAGTGCGCGCGCTGCCACGACTCGCCCGCCCACACTTCGAAGCAGGAACAGGTCTTCGCGCTCGCCGCCCTCCTCCAGACCAAGGCGGTCAAAGTCCCGGCGACCAGCAGCGTCTCGATGGCCAAGCTCCGCGAAGGCGGCCGCAAGCCGTTGATCGAAGTCACCCTTGAACCTGGCACGTCCGTCGAACCGCACTGGCCCTTCCCCGAATTTTCCCAGGAAAGCGTCGCCGACGAACTCGCCCTCGACCCCAAGGATCCGCGCGACCGCCTCGCCACGCTCGTCACCGCCCCGCAGAACGAACGGTTCTCGCAGGTGATGGCCAACCGGATCTGGGCCCGCCTGATGGGCCGCGGCCTCGTCGACCAGCCTTGGGACTGGGAACGCTCCAAGCACTCCCACCCGGAGCTGCTCCGCTGGCTCGGCCGCGAGCTCGTCCGCAGCGGCTATGACGCCGACCACCTCCGTCGCCTCATCCTGAACTCGCACGCCTACCAGCGCGCGACGGACCTCGCGCAGAAGCTGCCGAACCCGCTCTACGTGGCGCCCGCCCCGCGCCGGCTCTCCGCCGAGCAGGTCGTGGACTCCATGTTCGCGACGACCGGCAAGCCCTTCCGCACCGAGGAGGCCAGCCTCGACATCGACAGCATCCGCGAACAGGCGAACTCCGTCACCCTCGGACAGCCGCGCCGCGCCTGGATGCTGACCTCGACCTCCAACGAACGCGACCGACCCGCCCTCGCCCTGCCGCGCATCCAGGCGGTGTGCGACGTCATGGCGGCCTTCGGGTGGCGCGCCAGCCGTCCCGACCCGGTGACCGACCGCGAGAGCTCGGCGAACTCGCTGCAGCCCGCGATCCTCAGCAACGGTACGATGGGCATCTGGATCACGCGCCTCAGCGATGACCACGGCGTCACCGCCCTCGCCCTCGACGCCAAGTCGCCGGCGGACTTCGTCGACGCCCTGTTCGTACGTGTGCTCACGCGTCGACCCACCGCCGCGGAGAAAGCCAAGTATGTGGCCTACCTCGCCGACGGCTTCGCCGACCGCATCCTGCCCCCGCCGCCCTACGCCGCCCCGCCCGGCAAGCGCAAGCCGGCCTATTACGTCTCTTGGTCCAACCACCTCAACGATCTGGCCACCACGGTGCGTATGCAGGAGGAAGCCGCCGCCCGCAAGGGGGACCCGGCCACGCCCCGCCTGACCGACGCCTGGCGCCGCCGCGCCGAAGACGTGGTCTGGGCGCTCGTCAATTCCCCCGAATTCCTCTATTACTGATCCCATGGACCGCCGCTCCTTCGTCACCGCCCTCGGCCTCGCGCCGTTCGCCGCCTCGCCGCTCTTCGCCAACACCGTCGCGGCCGGCCCCAAGGGCAAGGCCGAGCACTGCATCTTCATCTGGCTCGGTGGCGGCATGGGCCAGACCGACACGTTCGACCCGAAAGCGCTCGGCGACAACAAGGCCACGAAGAAGAAGCCCGGCTCGCTCTACCCTTCCATCGAGACCTCCGTCCCCGGAGTGCGCCTCTGCGAGCACCTGCCCCGCACGGCCAAACTGATGGAGCACGTGACCGCGGTCCGCTCGGTGAATCACAAGGTCATCGACGAGCATGCTTTCGCCACGAACCTCGTGCACACCGGCCGCATGATCAGCGGCAACGCCGTCTACCCTTCCATTGGCTCGATCGTCGCGCACCGCCGCGGCGCCGCCGACCCGTCCGTCCCCGCCTACATGCTCATCGGTTACCCCAACGTGAGCCGCGGCCCGGGCTTCCTCGGCATCAAGGACGGCTACATCTACCTCGTCGACACCGAGACCGGCCCGAACGGTTTCACGACCCCGGCCGAAGTCTCGCCCGACCGCAAGAACGCCCGCTTGGCCTTGCTCGAAGCCCTCGGTGAGCGCGCCCCCGGCGGTTCGGCCGTCGAGGAATACGCCGCGGCGCAGCAGGAGGCCTTCCGTCTGGCAGGCCCTTCGTTCATGCGCCACTTCGACCTCAAGCAGGAGTCGCCCGCCGTGCGCGCTTCCTACGGCGGCGAATTCGGTCAGCGCTGCCTGCTCGCCCGACGCCTCGTCCAGGGCGGTGTGCGCTTCGTCGAAGTCTCGCACAACCTCAACTTCATCAACGGCGCCGGCTGGGATGTGCACAACGAAGGCATCGACAACCAGCACGTGCTCATCCGCGAGCTCGACCACGCCCTCGCCGGCCTGATCGAAGACCTCAAGCGCACCGGCATGCTCGACAAGACGCTCGTCGTCATCGGCACCGAGTTCGGACGTCCGCCGGAATTCGACGGCAAGGGCGGCCGCGGCCACCAAGGCACGGCCTTCTCGATGATCCTCGCCGGCGGCGGCCTGAAGCACTGCGGCGCCTACGGCGTCACCGACGATCTCTCGAAGAAGGTCGTGGAGAACCCCGTCAGCATCCCGGACTTCCACGCCACGATCCTCGCGGCCCTGAACGTCGACACCTCCCGCGACCTCATGGCCGGCTCCCGTCCCGTCCCCGTGACCGACGGCGGCGTCCCGATCGCGAGGTTGTTCTGACCAGGGCCAGAGCTAGGGCCAGGGCCAGTGCTAGCTAAATACTTGAGTCATCAATGAGCGCTGGCGGGGGCTTCACCGCTGTCCCTATCCTGAGTCCGTCCCTAGCCCTGGCCCTAGCCCTGGCCCTAGCCCTGGCCCTGAGTCAATTGACATCCCCCCGTTATCTCTTCCTCCTGTGGGCATGGCTCGCAAAGGCATCCTGCTCCTCAACCTCGGTTCGCCGAAAAGCACTTCGGTGCCCCACGTCCGCGAGTACCTCCGCGAGTTCCTCGGCGACGAGCGCGTGATCGATTATCCCGCCGTCTTCCGCTTCGCCCTGCTCGAAGGCATCGTCCTGCGCACCCGCCCGAAGAAGTCCGCCGCCGCCTACGCGACCGTCTGGACTCCCGAAGGCGCCCCGCTCCTCGTGACCACCGAGAAGCTCCGCAAGAAGCTCGAGGCCGCCACCGGCCTGCCCGTCATCACCGGCATGCGCTACGGCACGCCCTCGTGCGCCGAAGCCGTCCAGGAAGTCCTCAAGCACGGCATCGACGACCTGTTCGTGATGCCGCAGTACCCGCACTACGCGATGTCTTCCTATGAGACCGTCGTGGTGAAGATCCAGGAAGAGCTCGCCCGCCTCGCGCCGAACCTGAAGTACCACGTGCTCCAGCCCTACTTCAACGACCCGGCCTACATCGACTGCCTCGTGGAGTCGGCGAAGCCCTGGCTCAGCAAGCCTTTCGACAAGATCCTGTTCTCCTACCACGGCGTGCCGGAGCGCCACCTGCGCAAGGGCGACGCCTCCAAGGCCCACTGCACCAAGGTCAAGGACTGCTGCCTACAGGCGAGCCCGTCGCACGCCAACTGCTACAAGCACCAGTGCGTGCAGACCACCCTGCTCTTCGCCAAGCGCGCGGGCCTTTCGCCCGATAAGTTCGAGATGTCCTTCCAGTCTCGCTTCGGGCCGGAGAAGTGGGTCCCGCCCTACACTGACGAACGCTTCGAAGCCCTGCCGTCCGAAGGCGTGAAGAACCTGCTCGTCATGTGCCCCGCCTTCACCGCCGACTGCCTCGAGACCATCGAGGAGATCAGTGAAGAAGGTAAGGAAGACTTCCTGCACGCCGGCGGCGAATCCTTCGAACAGATCCCCTGCCTCAACGACCAGGACGTCTACGTGAAGTATCTCGCCGACCGCGCCGCGAAGTGGACGCCGAGTCACGTTTAAGCGAGGGCCCGAGGACCGGAGGACAAGAGGGCCGGAGGCTTTGACCGGGCATTTCTTTCAGGTCTCAGGTCTCGGCCCTCAGGTACCCGGTTCAGGTATCTAGGTTCAGGAAACCTGTCATCCGCCCTCCGTCATCGATTCAGCCCTCTGTCATCGACTCAGTCATCGATCAGCCCTCGAGTCCTCCTGTCCTCGGGCCCTCTTGTCCTCGATTCAGCCTTTCACCACCGTCTCCACCACCGCTTGGAAGGTCTCGATGCGGGCCTGGGGCGTGATGCCGTGGCCGAGATTGAAGACGTGGCCGGGATCGCCGGCGTTGTCGGCGAGGACGGCGCGGGTCGCGGCGACCGCCGCGGCGGGCTCGCCGGTCATGAACTCGGGGTCGAGATTGCCCTGCAGGCAGATCGGACGGCCCGCGAGCTGGCGCACCTGCGAGAGCGGCATGGTCCAGTCGACGCCGAGGCACGGCACGCCGGTCTGGGCGAGCGCGGCGGCCTGCGGGGACTTCCCTTTGGCGTAAAGGATGACGGGCGCGCCGGCGGGCAGGCGTTCGAGCACGGCGCGGATGTAGCGCAGCGAGAACTCCTCGTAGTCGGCGCCGGTGAGCGCGGCGGCCCAGCTGTCGAAGATCTGGATCGCGTCGGCGCCGGCGGCGAACTGGCGGGTGAGATACTGTGCGACGGCGTCCGTCAGGATCTCGAGGATGCGGTGCATCATCTTCGGGTCGGCCTTGAGCAGCGCCTTGGTCTTAGGGAAATCTTCGGAGCCGCCGCCTTCGACGAGATAGCAGGCGAGCGTCCAGGGCGAACCGGCGAAACCGAGCAGGGTCTTGTTCAGGCCGAGTTCCTTACGCAGCAGCGTCAGGGCGTCATAGACGTATTGCAGGCGGTCGGCCGAGCCTTCGAGCTTCAGGGTGGCGACGTCGGCTGGGGAGCTCAGCGCGCGCTCCATGGCGATGCCGCCTTCGTCGCGGAAGCGGTAGCCCACGCCCAGCGCTTCGGGGATGACGAGGATGTCCGAGAACAGGATCGCCGCGTCGAGCTGCGGGAAGCGGCGGAGCGGCTGGAGCGTCACTTCGACCGCGAGGTCGGGGGTGCGGACCATCGTGACGAAGTCCGACTTGGCCTTGAGGGCCCGGTATTCCGGCAGGTAACGGCCGGCCTGACGCATGATCCAGACCGGCGCCCGGTCATGGGGCTGGCGGCGGAGGGCGGCGAGGAAGCGGTCGCGGGAGTTCATCAGGACCCCTTGAGCCAATCCTGCGGTTTCAGATAATGCGAGAGCAGACGTTCCTCGGGGGTGCCGGGGTCAGGCTGATGGCCGTAGCGCCACTGCACGTGGGGCGGGAGGGACATCAGGATGGACTCGGTCCGGCCGCCGGATTGCAGGCCGAAGATGGTCCCGCGGTCGAGGACGAGGTTGAACTCGACGTAACGCCCGCGGCGGACCTCCTGCCAGTCGCGCTCCCGCTGGCCGTAAGGGGTGTCCTTTCGACGCCGGAGGATCTCGGCGTAGGCGCGGCCGTAGGCGTCGCCGACCCGTTGCATGAGCGCGAAGGCCGCCTCGAAGCCGCCCTCGGTGAAATCGTCGTAGAACACCCCGCCGATCCCGCGCTGCTCTTGGCGGTGCTTGAGCAGGAAGTAGTCGTCGCACCAGGCCTTGAACTTCAGGTAATGGGCGCCCGTGGCCTCGCGGGCGGCGCGGTGCCAGGTGACCGCATCCTCGTCGAAGCCGTAGTAAGGGGTCAGGTCGAAACCGCCGCCGAACCACCAGACCGGATTCGGTCCGTCCGTGCAGAACAGGCGCACGTTCATGTGCGAGGTCGGGCAGTAGGGATTGCGCGGATGATGGACGACGGAGACGCCCATGGCGCGGAAGCCCTTGCCGGCGAGCTCCGGGCGGGCGACCGTGGCGGAAGGCGGCAAGGCGTGGCCGCGGACGTCCGAGAAGGCCACCCCGCCCTTCTCCATCACCGGCCCGCCCGCGATGACGCGGGTCCGGCCGCCGCCGCCTTCGGCGCGCTGCCATTCGTCGGTGTGATACTTGGCCTGGCCATCCACTTCCTCGACGATCGCGCAGAGGCGATCCTGGAGGCCGGTCAGGTAGTTTCTGACGAGATCGGGATTCATCGTCAGCCAGCCAATCGGAGGAGAGCCCGCGGGTCAACGAAGCGCCGCAGCGCCGCCGGAGAATCCACGGCGGCTTATCCCCCTTATGCGTCCGGAATCTAGGTAGTCCTTGCTGGGAACCGAGGAATCGGCACCGTCCGAGGTCGGCCATGCACCCTGAACTCAAGATCGTCCTGCTCTTCGGCCTGGCCGGCCTCTTCGCCCTCGGCCTGCCCTGGTGGGCCTGGCGCCGCGGACGGAGCCTCGAAAAGAAATATGGCCGCGTCCTGCTCGTGCGCGGCGTCTCCGGCGCCCAGGCGGCCCGCATCATCCTCCTCCGTGGCGAGATTCCGCAGGTCGACGTCGACGAGAGTTCGGTCTCGGTGACGGATTTCTATTCGGCCTTCGAACCCGCCATCAAACTCTCGCCGGCGACCTACGAAGGCAAACGCCTCTTCGACGTGGCCCGGGCCGCGCGCCTCGCGGGTCACGCGCTCCAGCACCGCGACCGCAAGCTCGGCGGACTGGCCTCGTGGGATTCGTTCATGATCCTCTGGGGCAACGCCTGGCCGGTGCTGCTCGTCGGGCTCGTCCTCGCCACCAAGGGACGGTTCATGTGGGCGGCCTTCGGCTTCGCGCTCCTCGCCATCATTCTAGCCGTCGGCCACCTGCTGAAGCACACGCACGTGCAGGACGCCGCCCGCCGCGGTCGGCGAGAACTCGAAGGCGCCAAACTGCTCGACGGCCACCCCGAAGAAGAGATTGAAGCCGCTTTCCTGGCCGCGCGACTCGACCACCTGGCCCTGCCTTACTCGAAAACATGGCTCCGGCTGCTGTTTTCCTGAGCAGGACCGCTTTCGGCGTCCTTGGGCGGCAACTTCGCCTTCTCTCCGGAGTTATATCTGATAACCCATTCCCATGATCAAGAATCCCCTGTACGCGATCCTCGGTCTGGCCGTGCTCGGCTATGGCGCCTTTGCCGCCTATCAGTGGACCCAAGGCGACGAAGGCCAGGTGGTGAAGAGCACCGCCAAGCGCACCTCCTCCCCTGTGACCAAGCTCACGACCGAGACGGGGAAGCCCCGGGCCGCCAAGGCCCTCAAGCTGAGCCGCAAGGACGACGTCGGCACCGAGGTCGAGGAGAAGGACCTCGTGAAGCAGTCCAAGCCGGTCGCCGAACTCGACGCGAAGTTCGCCACCTGGCGCGACGACGGCCGGAAGGCCGTGGACGAGATGTTCGGCGGCGACCGCCAGAAGATCAGCGACGCCTTCCGCGCGGCGATGGCCAACGAGGAATTCCGGACCAACTTCGGACGCATGCGCGAACTGGAGAACCAGTACCGCTCGGCCAGCGACGACCAGAAGCAGGCCATCATGGACGAGCTCGCCACCGTCCGCACCCGTGGACTCGGCATGCTCAAGCAGGCCGCCAGCGGTGCGCCCGCCGCGAACCAGCCGACCATCACGATCACCGGTCCTGGTGTCGTCACAACCGCCAACGGCAACGGTGCGGCCGCCGCTCCCTCCGCTCCCGCACCCGCTCCCGCCGCGCCGGTGACGTTCGAATAAGCCGGCCGCCGCGCCGTGATGACCTCCGCCTCGCGCCGTCTTCTCCTACCGGGGGCGCTCGCGCTCCTGGCCTTCGCGGGCGTATGGTGGTCCTCCCAGACGACCGCTGAGTCCAAGCCTGCGGGTCGCCCGGCTCGCTCCGCGGTCGTGACCAAGCCCGGCGCCGCCCGACCCGTCGGCGCGCCGCGCAGCGCCAACGGCCTGATTCCCTCCGCGCGGGAAGACATCTCCGTCGACAGCCGCCCGCCGGACGCGCGTCGTGAGAACATCATCCGCGAAGGACTCGGGACGATCCAAGAACTGAAGTTCATGCACCCGCAGGTCTTCGACGCCGCCGCGCAGCGCTGGGGCGAAGACCCGAGGACGAAGGCCCTCGTCGCGGAGTGGAAGGAGATCGAGGCCGGCTGGAAGACGCAGGACGAGGCCGCGAAGGCGGCGCAGCTGCCGCGCATGCAGGTGATGTGGAACGAAGCGATGAGCCTGCTCCGGGCCGAGGTCGAGCAGTCGGCGCGCGAAGCGGGCGTCAAGTGACCGCCAGGCGGAGCAATTCCGCGCGGAGTTCCGTCAGCGCCGCCTGCGTGCGCGCGAAGCCTGCGTGCGGAACGCCCGTGGCTTCGTCCATGTAGAGGTCGCGACGCACCTCGATCATCACCGACCAGAGGCGCGGCTCGCGTCCGAAATAGGCGTTCGGGACCATCGCCCCGCTGAACGGTACGTCGACGCCGACATCGTAACCGTGTGCCCGGAAGAAATCGGCGGCCAGGTCGCGCAAGGCCGGCGGCGTGTGTCCCGGCTGCGTGCCGATGCCGATCTCGGGCGACGGTCCGAAGGCGAGCTGCGTGGGCAGCGGGCCGGTCGGATAGGAATGCGCATCGAGGATCAGGCAGCGACCGAAGCGGGCCAGGCGGGCGGCGGCGGCTTCCTCGAGCGCGCGATGGTGCGGCCAGTAATAAAGGGCCATCAGCTCCGCCCGGCGCTCCGGCGTCAGCGCGCGGAGCGGCCGGCCGTCGGCGGTGCGGACGTAAGTCGCGCCCATGCCCACTTGTGCGCAAGGCTCTTGGGCATCGTCGGGGAAACGTTCCACGTCCACGACGAGGCGCGAGACCTCGGCCCGCAGGACGTCGGCGGGCGGGATGCCATCGGCATAGAGCGCCGCGGTGTGCCGGTCGGTCAGGCGGAGACACTCCGCCCGGAGGTCCTGTCCGGAGAGCCGGAAGTCGGTCCGAGCGTCGGACGGGATGGCCGTGGCGTCGTGGGGGAGGTGGATGAGGAGAGGGGTCATCGGCGGGGGCTTACCCTATGCCGGGAAGCGGCCCGGCCGCACCCCGCCGGCGTGTCATAATTAAAATCAGAATCCTGCAACTCGCCCCCGGAGGCGGGGTTTCATCCCTGCACCCCCATACCTATCATGAAAATCAAG
>JBEEPO010000031.1:0-13193 GCA_041191065.1 Verrucomicrobiota bacterium
TCCGACCCTACCTCCAAGGAAAGATCAACCAGGTCGAAGTGCTGGCGAAGTAGCCGGCCAAGGTGAGACGATAGTGCCGCCCGGTGAAACATCGGGCGTAGTAGTCTGTCGAAAGAGGGGTAGAATAGACGGACCCCATGAGCGACCCCCTCGAGCTGACCCGCCGCCGCTTCCTCGGCCAGATGACCACCGGCATGACGGGGCTGGCTTTGTCGCGCCTGCTCATGAGCGACCTCCGCGCCGCCCTGCCACCCGGCACGCACTTCGCCCCGAAGGCCAAGCAGGTGCTCCAGATCTTCTGCCCGGGCGCGGCTTCGCACGTCGACCTCTGGGACCATAAGCCGCTCCTGGAGAAATACGACGGCACTCCCCTGCCCGGTCCGGCCGAAGTGACCTTCCAAGGCAAGAACGGAGACCTGATGAAGTCCCCTTGGGCCTTCAAGCCGGCCGGCAAGAGCGGCAAGATGATCAGCTCGAACCTGCCGCATATGGCGCGGCACGTGGACGACATCGCGTTCATCCATTCGATGACGTCGCGCAGCAACACCCACGGACCGGGCTGCGTGGCGATGAACACCTGCTTCACCCGCGAAGGCTACCCGAGCGGCGGCGCCTGGATCAGCCACGCCCTCGGCTCGCTCAACCAGAACCTCCCGACCTACGTCTCCGTCCAGGACGTCCGCGGCGAACCGCCCAACGGCAAGGCCAACTGGGGCAACGGCTTCCTGCCCGCCCGCCACCAAGGCGTGAGCATGGCCGCCCAGCAGGCCCTGCGTAACCTCGATCGTCCGGCGGGCATCACCTCGGCCGAGGACGAGGCCACCCGCGAATTCCTGCGCGCCACGAACCTGGAGCACGCCGAGGCCCACGCCGGCAACGACGAGCTCCGCGCCCGCATCGCCGCCTACGAACTCGCCGCGAAGATGCAGCTGGCCGCGCCGGAAGTCAGCGACCTCTCCCGCGAACCGGAACATGTCCATGCTCTCTATGGCACGAAGGACGCCAACCCGCTCAAGGCGGCCTACGCCAAGAACTGCCTCCTGACCCGTCGCTTCCTCGAACAAGGGGTCCGTTACGTCAGCCTCTACTGCGCCTCCCGTGCCAGCAATGTCGACGGATTCCTGAACTGGGACGCCCACAAGACGCTCAAGGCCGACTACGACCGGCACTGCCCGATCTTCGACCAGCCGACCGCCGCCCTGCTCACCGACCTCAAGCAGCGCGGGATGCTCGACGACGTCCTCGTCATCTGGTGCACGGAGTTCGGCCGCATGCCGACCCACCAGGTCGGCACCACCGGCCGCGACCATAACCCGGACGCTTATACGACCTGGATGATGGGCGCCGGCGTGAAGGGCGGCGTGTCCTACGGCGCGACCGACGACTTCGGCCGCCGCAGCGTCACCGACGTCGCGACCTGCTATGACTTCTACGCGACGGTGCTGCACCTGCTCGGACTCGATCACGAGAAACTGACCTATTACCATAACGGGGTGAACCGCCGCTTCACCGACGTCCACGGCCACGTCATCAAGCCGATCCTCGCATGAGAATGCTTCTCGCCGCCCTGCTGCTCGCGCCGCTGGTGACCTTCGCCCAGGCCGACGCGCAGATCGCCAACGCGATCAAGGGCCCGGCCCGGGCCTGGGAGAACGCACCGGCCGAGAAGAAAGCCGCCTGGGCCGTCCAGCGCGACGCGCTGCGCACCATCGACCTGTCAGATGACCTGAGGCGCCAGGTGGTTGTCGCCCGAGGCTCGCCCGCTCCGGACGCCTACCACGCGCACCCGACCACGGCGATGCTCGCCGACGGTCGCACGATCTTCTGCGTCTGGAACATCGGTCACGGCGGACATGCGGGCCCGATGGCCAGGAGCGATGACGGCGGACTGACCTGGATGCGCATGGACGAAGCGCTGCCGTCCAACTACGCCAACTTCAAGAACTGCCCAAGCATCTACCGCCTCACCGACAGCCAGGGGAAGGAACGGCTCTGGGTCTTCGCGGCCCGCACGCTGCTCGACCGGGAGAATCCCCGCCCGCTGCCAGGTCGCCTCGAGGGCTACATGCCGCGGATCATGAGCGAGGATCAAGGCAAGACCTGGAAGGAGCTGCCGCCCCTCGGCGGAAAGGACGCCAAGAGCGACCCCTTCCGCAACGTGATGACCTTCTCGAGCATCGTCCGGCTCAAGGATGGCTCCCATCTCGGACTTTTCCACCGCGGCAGCAGCGTGCCCGAAAGGGCGGAGGTCATGCAGTCCATCACGCAGGACGGCGGGCTGACGTGGTCGGAGCCCGTCGTGATATGCGACGGCAGCAAGCTCGACGGCAAGAGCCCCTGCGAGCCCTACGTGTTCCGCTCCCCGGACGGCGCCGAGCTCTGCTGCCTCCTGCGCGAGAACCGGCGCACGGGCACCAGCCTCGTCATGTTCAGCCGGGACGAGGGCAAGACGTGGACCACGGCCGTGGACGCGCCGTGGGGACTCACGGGCGACCGGCACCACGGCGTCTTCCTTCCCGATGGGCGCATGGTGGTCGTCTTCCGTAACGCCACTCCGAACGCCAAGGACAAGGGCTTCATCGCGTGGGTCGGTACCTACGAGGACATCAGACAGGGCAGGCCCGGGCAGTATCGCGTGAGCCTGCTCAAGACCTTCAAGGACGGTTTCTATCCCGGCCTCCACCTGCTGCCCGACGGCACCATCGTGACCACGACGTATGCCAACATCCGCAAGGAAGACGTGGGATGCTCCATCGTGAGCATCCGTTTTAAGATCAACGAAATCGACGCACTGTCGCATCGCTGAACACCGAGCGAGACCATGAAACCCATCCTCCAAGTCTTTTGCGCCTTACTACTGACTTCTCCGACCGTACATGCCGCCGACGATCCCGGCAGCGTGGCGTTCTTCGAACAGAAGATCCGTCCGGCGCTCGCCGAACATTGCTACGAATGCCATAGCGCCAAGGCCAAGAAGCTCAAAGGCGGCCTCGCCCTTGACGCCAAGGCCGGCTGGCAGAAAGGCGGCGATTCGGGCACGCCGGCGATCATCCCAGGCAACCCCGACGAAAGCCTGTTCCTCCGCTATGTCCGTCACCTCGAGCCGGACATGGAGATGCCGCCGAAGAAGCCGAAGCTGCCCGATGCGCTCATCGCCGATTTCGCCACCTGGATCAAAGCCGGCGCCATCGACCCGCGCGACCAGGCCACCGTCGAGGTCAAACGCGCCGACAAGTCTTGGTGGTCCCTCCAGCCGCTCGCCAAGGAATTCAAGCACGCCGACATCGACGGCTTCATCGACGCCAAACTCGCCGAACAGAAGCTCACCCGCAGCGCCCCGGCCAAGCCGCAGGCGCTGATCCGTCGTCTCAGCTATGACCTCACCGGCCTGCCGCCCACTCAGGCCGAGGTCGACGCGTTCGTCGCGGCCCATCAGGCCGACGGCCGCAAAGCGACCGTAGCCCTCGTCGACCGCCTGCTGGCCTCGCCTCGCTACGGCGAACACTGGGGCCGGCACTGGCTCGACGTCGTCCGCTTCGGTGAGAGCAACGGCTTCGAACGCAACTTCGTCATCGATGACCTCTATCCTTTCCGCGACTACGTCATCCGCTCGCTCAACGAGGACAAGCCCTTCGACCAGTTCATGCGGGAACACCTCGCCGGCGACGTCCTCGGCAAGTTCGACCCCGCGGTCGAGGTCGGCAGCGCGTTCCTGGTCGCCGGTCCGTATGACGACGTCGGCAACCAGGATCCGGTCGCCAAGAAGGTCATCCGCTCGGCCACGCTCGACGACATGGTGACCGCGACGGGCAGCGCCTTCCTCGGCCTGACGATCAATTGCGCCCGCTGCCACCACCATAAGTTCGACCCCATCCCGACCGAAGACTATTACCGTATCCGCTCGGCCTTCGAAGGCGTCGTCCACGGCCGACGCCCGCTCGCGACCAAGGAACAGACCCAGGCTTACAACGCCGCCATGGGCCCGCTGAACAAGGAACGCGCCCAAGTCGTCGCCGAGCAGGAGACCCTGACCAAGGCCATCGAAACCAAAGCCAAGGCGGTGCTGGCCACCCGCAAGTATCCTCGCCCGAAGGCGGACACCCTGCTGACCGAAGAAACCATCCCGCCGACCGAAGCCCGCTTCGTGAAGCTGACGATGTCGGCGACCTCCGCCAACCCCAAGAGCGGCGTCGGCGGACGTATCTCGGAGTTCGAGATCTGGACCGCCGAACCGACGCCCCGCAATGTCGCCCTCGCCTCCGCCGGCTCCAAGGCCGAGGGCGCCAAGGGCGCCACGGCGGAAGACTTTCCCATGGCCTACAGCGCCGCACTGACGATCGACGGCGACGAAGGGGCCCACTGGTTTATCGGCAGTCCGGCCGAACTGGTGATCACCCTGCCCCGCATCGAGAAGATCGGCCGCCTCGGCTATCGCACGGCCAAGGGACGAATCGTCCGCGACACCTCGCAAGGAGCCACCCCTTGTGAGTATGAGATGTTCGTGTCCCTCGACGGCATGGACTGGAAGAAAGTGGCCGATTCGTCCGACCGCGAGGCCTGGTCGCCGGCGCACGCCTTCGAACGCGTCCGCAAGGAAGTGACCACGCCCGCCGAAGCCAAGCAGCTCAGCGCGCTCGCCCGCCGGCTGGCCGACGTCGACCGGCGGATCGCCGAGGTGCCGAAACTGCCAGCGGCGTGGATCGGCACCCACCAACCCAAGCCCGAACCGACCTTCGTCGAGAAAGGCGGCGACCCGACCAAGCCGGCCGCCCAGGTCGTCCCCTCCAGCCTCGCCGTGCTGGACCTGGTCACCAAGCCCTACGCCCTGAAAGCCGACGCCGGCGAAGGGGAACGCCGCGTGGCCTTGGCCGAATGGATCACCCGCGACAACCCGATCACCGCCCGCGTGCTGGCGAACCGCCTCTGGCATTACCACTTCGGTACCGGCCTCGTGGACACCCCGAGCGACTTCGGGTTCATGGGCAGCAAGCCGACGCATCCCGAGCTCCTCGACTTCCTCTCGCAGCGCCTGCTCCGGCACGGCTGGAAGCTCAAAGCCCTGCACCGCGAGATCGTCCTCTCGCAGACATATCTCCAGTCCGCGGAATTCAATCCGAACGCCGCCCGCGTCGACAAGGACGCCCGCCTGCTCTGGCGCTTCCCGCCGCGTCGCCTGCGCGCCGAGGAGATCCGGGACACGGTGCTCGCGACCGCCGGCCAGCTGAAGCTCGAGCCCATGGGCGGACCGGGCTTCCGCCTCTACCGCTACCTCGTCAACAACGTCTCGACCTACATCCCGCTGGATACGCCGGGACCGGAGACCTACCGCCGCTCCGTCTACCACCAGAACGCCCGCGCCAGCGTGGTCGACGTACTGAGCGACTTCGACCTGCCCGACATCGCCTTCGCCGCGCCCAAGCGGGCCAACACCACCTCACCCTTGCAGGCCCTGACCCTGCTGAACAACGGCTTCACCCTCGAAATGGCCAAGGCCTTCGCCGCCCGCCTCGACGGCTCCGACCCGATCGCCCAGGCCTATTCCCTCGCCCTGCAACGCCCGCCCACGGCCACCGAACGGGTCGCCGCCGCGAAGCTCCTCGCCCGATACGGCAAAACCGCCTTCTGCCGCGCCCTGCTCAACAGCAACGCCCTGATCTTCATCGAATGAGATTCCTCGCCTCCCTTTCCACCCTTCTCATAGCGGTCTCGGCCTTCGCCGCAGAGACCTTCGAGGTCGACGGGCATAAGGCCGTGATCCACCCGGCGACCAAGCCGGCGGAGGGAAAGCCTTGGCTTTGGTATGCGCCGGCGCTCAAAGGCGGCGTCTCGATCGTCCAGCACAAGCTCTACGCCGACACCTGCCAGCAGGCCGGCATCGCCATCGCGGGCTATGACCTCGGCGAAGTCCGCGGTGCGCCGAAGAGCGCGGCGCAGTTCACGAAATTCTACGACGAGATGGTCAAGCGCGGCTATTCGCCGAAGCCCATCCTGCTCGGCCAGAGCCGCGGCGGGATGATGACGCTCACCTGGGCCTTCCGGAATCCCGACAAGGTGAAGGCCTGGATCGGCATCTACCCGGTCTGCAACCTCGCGAGCTGGTCGCTCAAGAACTCGAAAGCCCAGACGCTCGCCGACTTCGGCCTGGCCGAAGCCGAACTCACGACCCGCCTCAAGGAGTTCAATCCCCCCGACAATCTCGCCGGCCTCGCCGCCGCCAAGGTCCCGATGTTCGCCGTCCATGGCGACAACGACGTGGTCGTCCCGCATCAGGACAACACCCTGCTCCTCAAGGCGCGTTACGAGGCCCTCGGGGGCAAGTTCACGTTAAAGATCGTCCCCGGCGAAGGCCACAAGGTCGGCCCGTCGTTCTTCGCCTGCCCGGAGCTGGTCGAGTTCCTGCTAAAAGAGGGAAAATAAAGCCATAAATGGGCCACCCGCTCGGCCGAGGTCGGACGGCAAGGCTGGCGAACCTGTTAAAAATAGTGTGAGAAGTGCCCGTCGGTCGGCACATCTTGGATAGGAAACCCCACCCCAGCCTGTCATGGAACCCAAAGACCTCGACCTTGCCGCGTTGCTTGAGCGCATCCTGCGAGGTGAGTCGGGCCTCTACCTGGAAGTCGTGCGGCGTCATGAGCTCATGCTCCGTGGCTATGTGGCGAGCCAACTCTACGATCGCGCGGAAGCCGACGACCTGACCCAGGAAGTCTTCATCACGGCCTGGCGTGACCTCGGAAACTTCCGCCGGGGAAGCGACTTCGGGGCATGGCTCCGAGGGATAGCGCGCCACCGCCTGCTCACCCACTTCCGCAGCCAGCAACGACGGGCTGGCGCGACGGAACGATTCCAAGCCGAAGTCTGCCATCTCCTCGAAGCCGAGATCGATGCGGGCCATCGTCAGGCGGAGGCTGAACGCATCGAGAAACTCACCCTCTGCATCTCCCGCCTCCCGGAGAAGCTCCGGCAAGTGGTGAACGCCGGGCTCAACGGCGCCCAGCCGGCGATCCTGGCGGAGCAACTGCGGACCACGATTCCCGCGGTCTATCAGCTCCACTACCGCGCCAACCAACTGCTGCGCGACTGCCTGACCAAAGAGAACCTTTCATGAACGACGACCTGCTCATCTTCCTCCAAGCCTGGACCGGAGGCGCGGAGGTCCCGGAAACCGAACGCGTGCGCTTGCTGACGCGCTTCCGGGAAGATGCCTCTTTCCGGCAGGAGTGCTTGGCGGAAATGAGGATGCTGGGCATGATCCAAGCCGCCCAGACCTCTGCCCCGCCATGGCCGGCCCTGCAACCCCTAGCAGCCACGACCGACATAGTCCGGGCGGATAAACCGCGTTGGACCGGCTGGACCGCCCTGCGCCGTCTCACCGCTACGGCGGCCTGCGTGGCCTTGATCATCGGCGGAGGCCTCTGGTGGCAGACCTCGCAACGGGTGATCGCGACCGTGGTGAATGACGCCGGGTCTGAAGAACTTGCGAACGGCAGATCTATCCGAAAAGAGACTCATCGCCTTTACGCCGGTGTGGTGGAACTAATGACTTCCCGTGGAGCCCGGATCACCATCGAAGCGCCGGCGGAGTTCCGCTTCGAATCAGCGCAGCGCTTACGCATCACCAAGGGGCGCCTCTCGGCCGAAGTACCCCCTTCCGCGAAAGGCTTCACGGTCATCACCCCGTCAGGAGAAGCGATGGACCTAGGCACGCACTTCGGCGTAGACGTGCCGGAGACCGGCGCGACGGAGATTCACGTCTTCCAAGGCGAAGTCATCGCGCGAGCCTCCGGCGACAAGAAAGCGCTGAACTTACAAGGCGGTAGCGCGGCGAAGATGGAGGGCGGCGTGAGCGTGGAACGCGAGTTGCGCTCCTCGGCCTTCATCCAGGCAGGAGAAATGAACGGATTGAGCGCAGGCCTGTCCTCAGGACAGCGGGCCCGCTCCGAAGCCGCGACGGGCGCCCTGTTGAAGGATCCGGCCCTCATCGCCTTGCTCGATTTCAAATCAGGCGAGGCCCAGCCAGGCGTCTACCGTACCGTACAGGGTCGCTGGCCGGGCTCGCGGGCGGCGGAGTTCGTCAACGTAGGCGACCACCTTAAGCTCGATGTCGGCGGCGATCGCGAATGGCCGCAACTCACCCTCGCGGCCTGGGTGCGGCTGGATCGGCTCGGGGCGCTTTATCAATCCCTGCTCCACACCGACGGATGGAGCAAAGGTAACCCGGGGCAGGTCCACTGGATGGTCACGCAGCTCATGACCATGCGGCTGGCGCTCTACGCCAACACGCTCCCGCCGGGGACGGAAGAGGTCAATGGTTACCCCAATTCCCGCACTTCCGTCCTGCCGGAACAAGGCCGGTGGGCTCACTTCGCCACGGTCTACGACGCCGAGAAAAAGACGGTGCGATTCTACCTCAACGGACGCTTCGACAAGGAATCACGTCAGGCCGTCGCGCATCCCGCCAGGCTCGGCAAAGCACAGGTCGGCAACTGGGACCGGCAGGACCGTAAGCTCAGCGGCCGCATGGACGAACTGCTCCTGCTCGGTCGCGCGATGACGGATGAAGAGATCCGCGCGCTCTTTGAGGCCGGCAACCCCTACCGCTGAGAAAACCATGGGACCAAGCCATCTTCTCTGCGGCCTTCTCGCCACCACGGTCGCCGCGGCCGCGCCAGTGGATTTCATCCGTGAAGTGCGGCCCATCTTCGAGAAGCACTGCTACGAGTGCCATGGAGACAAGAAACAGAAGGGAGGCCTGCGGCTCGACGTGAAGTCGGCGGCGCTGAAGGGCGGCGACAGCCACGGGCCCGACATCGTGCCCGGGAAAGCCAAGCAGAGCCATCTGCTCCGGGTGGTGACCTCTGCCGACGAGGATGAGGTCATGCCGCCCAAGGGGACCCGCTTGAACGCCGAGCAAGTCGCCACGCTGTCTGCCTGGATCGACCAAGGCGCCGTCTGGCCCGACGGCGTCGACGCGGCCAAGCTGAAAGACACCCGCGACCACTGGAGCTTCAAGCCGCTGCGCACGCCATCCGTCGGAAGCGCCAAGACCGCCGATCTCACCATCGATGGATTCGTCGACGCCAAGCTAGCCGAAAAAGGCCTGCGTCGTTCGCTTCCGGCCGATGCCGCCACCTGGCTGCGAAGGGCGACCTTTGACCTGACCGGACTGCCGCCCACTCCGGAAGAGGTCGCGGCCTTCGTACGCCAACCCGACCGCGCGGCCGCCGTCGACCGGCTGCTCGCCTCCCCCCGCTACGGCGAACGCTGGGGCCAGCACTGGCTCGATGTCGTCCGGTATGCCGACACCCACGGGTTCGAAGTGAACACCGAGCGGCCCAACGCTTGGCCCTACCGTGATTACGTCATCCGCGCCTTCAATCAGGACACGCCCTACGACCGATTCATCCAGGAACAGATCGTCGGCGACGCGCTCGGACAGGACACCGCGACCGGCTTCCTCGTCACGGCCTCGGTCCTCCTGCCGGGACAGATCGGCCGGGATGAGGCATCGAAGCGGCTCGCCCGGCAGGACGCGCTCGACGAGATCGTCAACAACGTCGGACAGACCTTCCTCGGGCTCAGCATCGGCTGCGCCCGCTGCCACGACCATAAGTTCGATCCGATCAGCGCCAAAGACTACTACGCCATGCAGGCCTTGGTCGCCGGCGTCGAATACGACGACCGCGAGATAAGGACTCCGGCGGCGGATGCAGCGCGTGCGCGCCTGAAGTCGGTCAAGGCGGCGATCGTCTCCGTCGACCGACAGCTTGCGCAGCTGGTCCCGTTGGCCGGCGCCGGGGCGGTCCGCCCGATGGTCAACGCCCGCGAGAACGTCGAACGCTTCAAGCCGGTGCGCACGAAAAAATTACGTTTCACCATCCGCGAGACCAACCGGCTAGAGCCCTGCGTCGATGAGATCGAAGCCTTCGGCGCCGACGGCGAAAACGTCGCCCGCGCCGCGACCGTCACGGTATCCGGCGAACGGGTCACCGCCGACACGCATGAGCAGCGTTTCGTCAACGACGGTAACTACGGCAACGCCCGCAGCTGGATGTCGGACGAAACGGGCAAAGGTTGGGTGATCCTTGATTTCCGGCAGGAACGGGACATCGACCGGGTCGTCTGGGGGCGGGACCGGCAGGGTAAGTTCACCGATCGCCTGGCCACGAGTTACGTGGTCGAGATCGCGGATCCCGCCGGAAACTGGCAGACGGTGGCCAGTTCGGACGACCGGGCGAAGCTCGCTCCCGGCGGAGCCTCCGCGACGGGCTTCACCACGAACGGACTCGGCAAGGAAGAAGCCGCGAAAGCGAGAGGCCTGCTCGCCGACAAGAACAAGCTCATCGCCGAGCAGCGCGCCCTGGACGCGGAGCAGAAGGCCTTCGCGGGTTTCTTCCGTTCGCCGGACAAGATCCGTCTGCTCAACCGCGGGGACCCCGAGCAGCCGAAGGAAGAAGTCGCCCCCGCCCTGCTCAGCGTGCTCGGCGACAAGCAGCTGCCAGCCGACGCGCCGGAACAGGCGCGGCGCCAGGCCTTGGCCGGATGGATCGCCGACGCCCGGAATCCCCTGACCGCCCGCGTGATGGTGAACCGCGTCTGGCAGGGACATTTCGGCGGCGGGCTGGTCCAGACCCCGAGCGACTTCGGCAATAACGGCATGAAGCCATCCCATCCTGAGCTGCTGGACTGGCTCGCCCAGGAGTTCATCCGGGCCGGCTGGAGCGTGAAACACCTGCATCGGCTCATCATGCTCAGCGAGACCTATCGCCAGTCCTCCGACATCGACGCGGCGTCCGCCCGGTTGGACGCCGACACGCGGCTGCTCTGGCGCTTTCCTTCACGCCGGCTGGACGCCGAGACCATCCGGGACGCGATGCTAGCAGTGAGCGGCAAGTTGAACCTGCAGATGTACGGGCGCGGCTTCGACCTGTTCGACAAGCGGGGCGGCCTCAGTGGCTTCAAGCCGGTCGAGGTCTCTTCGCCGGAGAACCAGCGGCGCATGATCTACGCGCACAAAGTCCGCCGCGAGCCCGAGGCCGTCTTCGGCGCGTTCGACTGCCCCGACGCCGGCCAGAGCACCGCGGTCCGGACCGCGAGCACTACGCCGGTCCAGGCCCTGAACCTCTTCAACAGCCCGTTCACGCTGCAAAGGTCGGACGATTTCGCGGAGCGCGTGCGCACGGAGGCCGGCGCAAATCCGTCGGCGCAGGTCCGCCGGGCCTACCAGCTCGCGCTCAGCCGCGACCCGACCGCCGAGGAGATGGCCGAAGCCATGCCGGCGGTAAGCACGCACGGCGTCTCCGTGCTTTGCCGGGCCCTGTTCAATAGCAACGAATTCCTCTTCCAACCATGAGCCACCAAGCCGAACACCTCTCCGCCGCCGGCCACGCCCTCCTCGACCGTCGCAAGTTCCTCTCCCACAGCGCGACGGCGTTAGGCTCCATCGCGCTCACCAACCTTCTCGGCGGCGACGGCCTGCTTGCCGCCGAGAACCATGGACCGATCATCGATCCGGCCCGACCCTATGCGCCCAGATCGCCGCATTTTCCTGGAAAGGCGAAGAACGTCATCGTGATCTTCTGCGCCGGCGCGGTGAGCCAGCTGGAGACCTGGGACTATAAGCCTGAGCTGATCAAGTGGGACGGCAAACCGCTGCCGGGCGGGCCAGCCGTCACATTCCAAGGCCCCGCGGGCAACCTGGCCCGACCTCAATACGGCTTCCGCCAGCATGGCCAGACCGGGAAGTGGGTCAGCGACATGATTCCTCACCTCGCCGGACTGACGGATGACATCGCGTTCGTGCATTCCCTCACCAGCAAGTCGAACACGCACGGCCCGGCGGAGAATTTCCTCTCCACCGGCTTCGTGCTTGATGGCTTTCCGTCCCTAGGCTCATGGGTGACCTACGCGCTTGGCAGCGAGAACCAGAACCTGCCCTCCTACGTCTCCATCCCCGACCCGCGTGGCGTGCCGCAGAACGGCGCCAACAACTGGGGGCCCGGCTTCCTCCCCGCCGCCTTCCAAGGTACAACGATGAGCTCAAGCAAGCCCGTGCGCCACCTCACCGCCGGAGTCTCCGACGATGCCGACCGCGCCGCCCGCTCGCTTTTGCAGAGGATGAACGCCCGTCACCTCGAAGCGCACCCGGGCGACAGCAAACTCGCCGCCCGCATCGCCAGCTATGAGCTCGCCGCCCGCATGCAGCTCAGCGTGCCGGAAATCAACGACCTCAGCACCGAACCCGCGCATGTCCTCAAAGACTACGGGGCGGATGACACGCGCAACCCCGACAAGGCGGCTTTCGCGAAAAACTGCATCCTCGCCCGACGTCTGGTAGAAAAGGGCGTGCGGTTCGTCCAGCTCTTCAACGGCGCCTACGCCAGCGGTGGCAAGCTGAACTGGGACGGCCATAGCGACCTGAAGACGCAATACGACGTCCACTCCCAGATATTGGACCAACCGGCCGCCGCGCTGATCCGAGACCTCAAGCAAAGAGGCCTGCTGCAGGACACCCTCGTCGTCTGGTGCACCGAGTTCGGACGCATGCCGTTCTTCCAGAAAGGGGCCAAGGGACGAGACCATAACCCCGACGGATTCACCTGTTGGATGACCGGCGCAGGCGTCAAGCCGGGCGTCAGCCACGGACGGACGGATGAACTAGGCCAGAAGGCGGTCGCCGATATCCACCCCCTCTACCACTTCAACGCCACCATCCTGCATCTCCTTGGCCTCGACTTCGAAAAGCTGAGTTTCGAGCACAACGGAGTCCAACGAAGGCTCACGAACGTGGAAGGGAAGGTCATTCCCGAGTTGCTGGCCTGACCACAGCCCAAAGTTTTGCTAAAAGAGGGAAAATAATGGGCTAAGACTTAGGAAAAGGTGGAACTCCCGGGGCGGGTGGGTTACCCAAAGATACCCCATGTTCTGCCGCCTCCCCCTAGGCCTGGCCCTGCTGCTGCAAGGGCTCGTCTTCGCCGCCGAAACCCGCGACCTGATCGTGGTCGCCGGGCAATCCAACGCGGTCGGTTACGACGCCTATGCGGAAGAACTGCCAGCCGATCCCAAGGATGCGGCCACGATGTTCTGGTGGCGCGTGGGTGATCCGCCCCCCGATGAATTCGACGGCACGAGCGCCCGCCAGTGGACGACCCTGCAGTTCCAGCCGCGCACGCCCGCGAAGCCGGCCGTCGACGGCA
>JBEEPO010000032.1:0-11611 GCA_041191065.1 Verrucomicrobiota bacterium
AGCAGCGACGATGACCCAATCAATCCAAGTAATATTCATGGCAGAGCACGGGGGTTGACCTGTTCTCTTTCCGCCCCGCCCTCGTGGCAACCGAGTTCCCCTCGGCGATATGACCACTTCGGAGCATAATAGGTCAAAGCGGTCAGCGGCTGGCGGTTAGCGGTTGGCAATCACCCGAACTCATTGGGAGACCGTAAACCGGATGATTAGCCGGGGAGCCATTCTGCCATTCTATTCAGCCCTCCATTCAGTCCTCAACGCAGTCCTCTATTCAGTCCTCCCACGAGATGCCTCTATGTCGTGACGCGGTCCCGACCCTACCCCAGCCAATCATCCGATCTCCCTTTTGTTGACGCAATTGCCTCAAGGTAGGGCTGACCGACCCGGTCAGCCGCGGTTGAGCGAGGGCGCTCAACCCTACCCGATGCCGCTAGGTCAGCACGCAGTGCTGACCCTACCTCGAAAACAAGAAGGGCGCCGCATGGCGCCCTCTTGAATTACCCGGCCCCAGCCCTAGCCCTGGCCCAATCCCTCCGCCAAGCTCACTTGGCGGCCGGAATCTCGTTCAGCGTATACCAACCTTCGCTGTGCCAGAGCGCATCGCCGGACTTGGCCTTGATGTCGCCGAGCACGAGGTGATGGATGTGGCCGCGGACGAGGCCGTCGACGACGAGACGCACCTTGAGTCCGTCGCCGGACACGGTGGCCGACTTGACGGTCGGCGTGGTCTGGTCGACCTCGGGGCTGCCGTAGCTCGACTGGTAGATGTAGGTGAAGGCATCCAGCGCGTAGTTCTTCACGTCGGCGGCCGCGACGGCGTCGACGGGCTGCGTGAACGTGACTTCGAAGCCGTCGGCCCGGGCGGAGATGTCATGCATCTCGAAGGGCACCTTGCCCTTGAAGCGCACGCGCTCGAAGGTGAAGGTCTTCGAACCGCGCGAACCCCAGCCGCGGTTGGACCCGCCGATGAAGAGCGTGCCGTCTTCCTGGTCCATCCGGACCGGGATCAGGCCGGCTTCGAAGCCGCCGAGGAAGTGGAACACGGCTCCCTGGTAGAGGCCGTTCACCTGCTCGAGATTGACGCGCTGGACCTGCGAGGCGGTCTGCTCACCGACGAGCAGCTGGCCCTCCCACGGACCGAACTTACCCTTGGCCATGTCGCAGGCGATGCCGGAGGGAGAGTTGCCGACCTTGCCGTGCGGCAGGATGACGGCCGGGGGCACGAACTCGGGGAACTTGAGGCGCTCGGTGAGGATGCGCGAGCCGCTGGTCGGCTCGGGCGGAGCGGGGAAGTTCGCCAGTGAGGCCGACTTGTTGCCGGTCGGGTTACCTTGGAACGATCCGGGGCGCAGCCACTTGAGCGAAGAGGAACCATTCCAGACGCCCTGGTTATCGGTGTAGAAGAAGTCGCCTTTGTCATTGGCGCCGATGCCGCCCGGCGAACGGATGCCGGAAGCCACCGGGATGAACTTGCCGTCCGGGGTGATCTTGGCGGCCCAGCCGCGCCACGGAGCGTGGGCATGGAAAGAACCCGTCAGGCAGAGGACCATCCAGACGTCGCCGTTCTTGTCCGGATCCGAACCGAAGGCGTATTCATGGTAGTCGCCGCTGATGCCCCACTGGGAGCAGATCGTGTCGAAGCTGTCCGCGCGGCCGTCTCCGTCCTTGTCCGTGAGGCGGGTGTGCTCCGGACGCTGGGTGGCGAAGAGCGAGCCGTCCTTCCAGAACATGCCGAGCGGCTCATGCAGGTTGGAAGCGAACTTGGTCCACTTGACCTTGGAGACGTCGGCGTCGTAGGCGCCTTCGGCGACCCAGACGTCGCCGCGGCGCGTACCGATGGCGACCTTCTTGCCCGGCAGGAGGGCGATCGAGGAGACCTCGCAGACTTCACCGGCGGGCGTAGGGATCTCGACGCGTTCGTAGAACTCGGGCTGGCGCGATTCGGCGGCGCGGACCGAATCGACGGTCGCGAGCTTGCCGGAGTTGGGAGCCTTGGCCTTGGCGGCGGGCGCCGCATGGGCGAGGCCGGCGGCGGCGAGAAGGAGGAAGAAGTGTTTCATGTGAGAGGTTTCCGTTCGGAGATCAGCGGTAGGAGTAACCCAGCACGGCGGTCTCGCCGGGCTGGAGGGTGAGCGAGAGGGTCTTCGTGGCGGCGTCGAGCTTGAGCCCGGGGCCGGATGTCACGCGGATGAGCAGTCCGCCGGCGAGTTCGGCGATCTTGTCGGCGTTCACCGGCACGGTCATCGCGAGGTCGCGGGCGAGCACCACGGTAAGCGGCTTGTCGCCGCCCGCCTTGAGCGTACGGGTCAGCGCGGGCTGGGCGCCGGCGGCGGGAGCCCAGGCGTCGCTGAGCGACACGCCTTCGCCGGCGGAACGGAAGGTCGGGTTGCCGGCCTTGTCGAGGTCGTAGCCCTTGAACTCGGCGGCGTGCCTCACAGGAGAGAAATTCCATTCCTTACCTTCGCCTTTGCGGGCGAAGCGGATGACCGCGCCGTCGCCGGAGACAGGCAGTACCGCCTGGCCATCGGAGAGCTTGATCACGTTCGTGCCCGCGGGCGGCTCGTTGCCGGCGCCACGGTCGGTCCAGTGATGGCCGCCGTCCATGAACTTGCCGGTCCAGATGAGCTCCGCGGCGAGGTTATCCGCGCTGTAGGCGATGTTCAGGCCATTGGGGAAACCGATGCCGATCGCGCGCGGCGTGGTCTTGTCGATGAAGTTACGGTAGATCGCGGCGACGCCGTCCTTGGCCACGATCGGGATGAAGACGCGCTCCTTCACTACCTTGACCTTGGACTTGGAGAGCCACTGGATGGCCTTGTCCTTCGGGCCCTTGTAGCCGAACACGACGACCTCATTGCCGGCGTATTCGACGTATTCGACGCGGATCGGGGTGAGACCCTTCTTGAGGATGACGGGGACTTCCTTCACGCGCTTGCCGACGGGGCCGATGCCCTTGATCTCGGCGATGCGCTCGCCACCGACGTACAGGGCGCCGAAGTCGTCGCAGTCGAAGGTGAAGGTATACTTGCCCTCGACCGGGGCGTCGAACTGGGCGGTCCAGACCATCGCGAAGGCGTCCTTCTGTCCGGACTGGGCGGGATCGATCACGCCGACGTTGAAGTCTTCCATCAGCGCAGGCTTGAGCGTGGAGAAATCAGGCAGGGTCTTCCACTCGCCCTTGTACATGGTGCCCACGAGGTTCTTGAGCGCGGTCTTGGCCGGCGGGAACGGATGGGACTTGAGCAGCTCATCGGCGGTCCAAGGGGTCACGCGCTGGGCGGTCGCGGCGCGGACGGACTTCACTTCGTCGACGGAGACGGGGCCTGCGCCACCGGCGAAGGACTTGCGAACGTAGGTGAGCACGGCGGCGATCTTCTCGTCGCTGAGCACGGCGCCCTGCGGCGGCATGTCGATGTTGTAGGTCTTGCCGGCGACTTCGACCGGTCCGCTGAGGCCGTTGAGCACGATCTTGATGGAGCGCGCCGGAGCGCCCTTGGGCCACTCGCTGCCCACGAGGGGCGGCAGGCCGTTGAGCCCCTTGCCGTCGGGCCCGTGACAGGCGCCGCAGAGGGAATTATAGATCTGGGCGCCGTCTTCGGCGGCCGTCACGAAGACGGCGGAAGCCAAGAGGGCGAGGAGCGACGAGGTGCGCATAAGGGGTATGGCCGAGGAAGTTTAATCCCCGTGCCCCCGCAAATCAAAAGGGCCGATAAACCTCGGCGGGTGGTATGATTGCGACGGGGGCGTCAGAGAGCCCTAGGTGCAAAAGTGCAAACCGGCCTGCGGCCTGTGCAAAGGTGCAAATGTGGATGTCAATTCGGGTGGCGGGTGGCTGAATCTGCCTTGGGTAAGGTCGGGACCGCGTCACGACCTAGCTGTCTCGTGGTAGGGTCAGCACTGCGTGCTGACCTAGCCGTATCCGTTCCAGGTGACGGGTGACGGCCACAGATGTCGGCAACTCAGTCATCGGCCACTCGGCCATCAGGAGCGGGAACCCGGAGCCGGCTGCCGAAGGCTGAACGGCCGACTCCCGAATGGCTGACGCCCTGATGGCTGTCACCCGACACCCGACTGAATCTACCCAGCATACCATCCGGTTTCCGGTCTCCCCTTGAGCCCTTGTGCCCCAAAAAAGGCCGCCCGATCAGGCGGCCTCTCTATGTCGTGACGCGGTCCCGACCCTACCCACTCATCGCGCGCGATACAGGCCCTGGGGATCGTAAAGCCACCAGGCGTCGAACGGATTGGCGAGCGGCGGGAGTTCGAAATACGGACGGCCCTTGTCGTCGACCTTGGACGTGACCCCGGAGATCTCCGTGCGGGTCGGCGGCTGCGGCGCCGGCGAGGGCATGGCGGTCGGCGTGACGAGGACGGGCAGCAGATCGAGCACGGCGGTCTCTTCGATGCGCTCGACGACGTGGTCGACCCACTTGAGTTCCTTGGCCTTGTCACCGAAAGCCTGCCAGTCGCCGGTGGAGTCGTTGGCGTACATCTGCTTCACGAACTCCTCGAGCGAGATGCCCATCTTCTTGGCGACGGGCGTGGCGAGGCGGTCGAACCACTGGTTGGTGAAGTCGATCTGCTCCTTGAGGACGGTCATGTTGCCGCGGACGACGTTCGAGGCCTGGTGATGCAGCAGGATGGTGTTCGGGTAGCAGTACGAGCGCTCGGCGAGCGTGCAGATCACGGCGGTCATCGAGGCGGCGAAGCCCTTCACGACGACGTGCACGGGCGCCTTGGAGGCGGCCATGGCCTTCTGGATCTGGTAGCCGGCGGTGACGGAGCCGCCCGGGGAGTTGTCCACGACGATGAAGATCGGGAACTCGGACGACTGGTTGTTGTAGAAGGCGATGCGCGTGCAGACGTAGTCGGCGAGCTGCTCGGTCACGGCGCCGTTGAAGGCGATGCGGCGGTCGCTGATGTACAGCACGCCGTCGACGAGCGGGTCCTTGAGGTACTTCGGCTTGGCCTTGCTGGCGATCTTGCGGGCCTCGTCTTCCTTCTGGAAGCGCTGGATCTCGTTGGAGAGGCGGGCGACGGTGTTGGCGGCCTCGAGCTGCAGCTGCTTGGCCTCGGCTTCGAGCTCGCGGATCTTGTTGGAGCGTTCGGCGAGGCGGGCGGTGGAACGGGCGGATTCGAGCGCGGCCTGGCGCTCGAGCCTGGCGCGTTCGTCTTCGAGGGCGGCGGCCTCGGCGGAGGCCTTGGCGAGGCGGAGCGAACGCTCGGCGGTCAGGCGGGCGACTTCGGCCTGCAGCGGGGCGAGCTCTTCGGCGCGCTTGGCTTCGGCGAGGGCGAGCTCGGCGTCGATGCGGGCCTTCTGGGCGCGCATGCTTTCGGCTTCCTTCATCGCGGCCTTCAGCTGCGGGGAGAGTTCTTCGCGGGGCGCGGCGGCCGGGGCCGGAGACGCGGGAGCAGCCGGGGCCGGCGTGGCCTGCTGGGCGAAGGCGGGCGCGACCGCGAAGACGGCGAGCGCGAGGACGCGGAGGGAGGTGCGGAGATGCATGGGGGTTTGTGTTTAGAAATCAGCGAAGGACGAATTCGACGGTGGGGTCGTACATCCACCAGATGTCGCAGGGTCCGAGCGGCGGCAGGGCCTGGCGGGCGCGGCCGTCCTGCGCCTTGCCGGCGTTGAAGCCGTCAGGGTTAGGTTCGGCGACGACCGGCGGCACGGCGGCGGCGACGGTGAGGGAATCTTCGGCCATGCGCTCCACGACGTCGGTCACCCACTTGCGGCGGCCGGCCTCGTCGCCGAGGATCTTCCAGTCGCCGGTGGAGGCACCCTTGTACATCTGAGCGACGAAGTCATCGACGGTCGTGCCGATGCGCGCGGCGACCTTCACGAAGATGCGCTCGCACCAGACCTTGGACCATTTGAGCTGTTCCTTGAGCTGGGTGACGTTGCCGCTCAGGCCGACGGAGGCCTGGTGGTGCAGGACGATCGTGTTCGGGTAGACGAACGAGCGCTTGGCGAGGGTGGTGACGATCGCGGCCATCGAGGCGGCGTAACCCTTCACGACGACGTAGACCGGCGCCTTGGAGGCCTCCATCGCCTGGAGCATCATGTAGCCCGACATCACGGAACCGCCCGGCGAGCGGTCGATGACGATGAAGATCGGGGCTTCGCTATCGAGGGCGTTATAGAAGGCGATGCGACCGCAGACGAACTGGGCGAGTTTATCGTCGACGCGCCCGTTGAACGGGATGCGGCGGTCGGAGATGTGCAGCACGCCGTCGATGAGCGGGTCCTTCGGGTAGGCGAACTTGGCGCCGCTGGCGACCTCCGCGACCTTCTTCTCCAGACGCGCGATGGTAGCCACGGACGAGACCTTGGCGTATTCGACGGAGACTTCGGCGGCGGCGAGGCGGGACTGCACTTCGAGCTCGGCGCGGGCGCGGTCCTTGTCAGCCGAAGCGACGGCGGCCTGGGCGGCGGCGAGGGCGGCTTCGAGCTTGAGCTTGGACTGCTCGGCCTCGATCGGCGCGGCGGCGGCCTCGGCGCGGGCGGCGCGCAGGGCGGCCTCGGCTTCGAGCTTACGGAGTTCGAGGGTCTGGGTCAGCGCGGCGAGCTTACGCTGCGCAGCGGCCAAATCCAGACGGGCGCGGATCACTTCGGTCTCGATCTCGGCCTTGATGACTTTGGGGGTCTTCTTGACCGGGCTGAACTGCGCCATGAGGGGCGCGGCGAGGAAGAGGAAGACGTAAGCCAGGCGCGACATGAGGGTATGGACTGTTTTGACAGATATATGGTTCCCATGAAGTCCATTTTTAGCAAATCTGCCCGCATGGAAGCCGACGCCCCCATCACCCTGCTCAATCGCCATACCGGCCGCATGGAGACCGAACAGGTCTACGGCGAGAAGTGGCTGCAGCGCATCTACGACAACCCCCTCGGCAAGCTGACCCTCCATACCGTCGTCAAACGCGCCCTTTTCTCCAAGTTATACGGCTGGGCCATGGATCGCCCGAGCAGCGCGCGTCGCGTCGAGCCCTTCGTGAAGGCCTTCGGCCTCGACCCCAGCGAGTTCGCCGACCCTGACCTCAAGTCCTACCGGACCTTCAACGACTTCTTCTACCGCAAGCTCAAGGCCTCGGCCCGTCCGTTGGACCCGCGTCCCGAGATGGCCGTGCTGCCCGCGGATGGACGTCATCTTGGCTTCCCCGACGCCTCGCGCGTGAACGGCATCTTCGCCAAGGGCCAGACCTTCGACATCCCCGCGCTCGTCGCGGACCGCGCGCTCGGCGAACGTTACGCCCGCGGCACCGTCGTCTGCTCGCGCCTCTGCCCCGTCGACTACCATCGCTTCCACTTCCCAGTCGCCGGCGTCCCCGGCGAACCCGTGCTCGCCAAGGGCCAGCTCTACTCCGTCAACCCGATCGCCCTGCGTCGCAGCGCCGCGTATCTCTGGCAGAACAAGCGCCAGCGCGTGACCATCGACGCCGGACCTTTCGGACTCGTCACCATGGTCTCCGTCGGCGCGACGAACGTCGGCACCATCATCGAGACGTACAAGCCTGGACAGGCCGTAGCCAAGGGCGACGAGAAAGGCTACTTCCGTTTCGGCGGATCGTTCGTCGCCACGCTCTTCGAGCCGGGCCGTATCAAGCTCGAGGACGACCTCATCCACGCCGGCGAGACTGCCGTGGAAGTCTACGCCAAGGTCGGTTCGCCCCTCGGTCGCCTCGCCTAAGCGCTTGCCTCCGTCGCCCGACGCGCAAACCTCATATCACAGGTTTCGCTCGGGTGGTGGAATGGCAGACACACCAGATTTAGGTTCTGGCGCCGCAAGGTGTGCGGGTTCGACCCCCGCCCCGAGCACCCTGTTCGCGCAAGGCGCGAAAGAGGACTGAGTCGATGACTGCGTAGAGGGCTGCATCGATGACAGATTGAACTCAAATGGAGACCGGAAACCGGGATGTTTGCTGCGCGCCCCTGGTAGGGGCGCGACGGCGTCGCGCCCACCTTGCAGGCAGTTACTTGCCGGCTTTCTTCGCCTCGATTTCCTTCTTCAGTTCCCTTACCCTCTGCTGCCCGCGCATTAAATCTGACGAAGATAAATTCTTTTCCAGCGTTTCCAGAGTTTTACGCGCATCTTCTTCGGAAATGCTCGCAAGACTGAAATAGGCATATGCCTCAACGGCAGACTTCTTAACGCCTAAGCCGACGAAGTAGCAAGAGCCCAGACGATGTTGAGCCCCTGCACAGCCTTGTTTAGCAGCCAGGCGATACCACTTAGCCGCCTCGACAGCGTCTTTCGCTAATACATCCCCTCTCAGGTAAAAATCTCCTGTACGCAACTGGCCCTTGCCGTCCCCTTGGTCTGCTGCCTTGCGATACCACTTCACGGCTTCGGCCATATCCTTTGCCACGCCTTCACCATTTTCGCAGCAAACCCCCAGACTGAACTGCGCTGATGCATTTCCATTTTCGGCAGCCTTTCGATACCAAGTCACTGCCTCGATGGTGCTTTTTACTACGCCTTCTCCAAAGTCATAGCACTGTCCTAAGTGAAATTGGGCTGCAGCATTACCTTGACTGGCAGCCTTGCGAAATAGCTTCGCCGCTTGGAGCGCATTTTTCTCAACTCCTTCGCCGTTAAAATAACAAGTTCCCAGGTTTAGCTGTGCCTCCGCATGCCCAAGATCTGCTGCGCCCCGGAACCACTTAGCCGCCTCAGCCTCACTCTTAACAACGCCGTCACCCTTGTGATAGCAAATGCCTAAGTTAAACTGAGCATTTGCAAAACCTTGGCCAGCAGACATGCGCCACCATCTTGCGGCTTCGACCTGATTCTTTGCGACACCAGCAGCATTAGCGTAGCAAAATCCAAGAGTATCCTGCGATTGAGCATGCCCCTGCTCCGCCGCTTTGCGATACCACGAGACCGCATTCACTAGATCCTTCGCCACGCCGGCCCCTTCGAAATAGCAAACTCCTAGTTTGTACTGGGCCTCGCGGTCACCCTTCTCGGCGAGGACCCTGTAGCCCTCGAAAGCCTTTACTTCCTCTGCTGACATACCTGCTCGCACGGTCGGCGTTGCAAGGCCCAACAAGCCCAGGATGATAACGACGATCCAAGGGCGGGCGGGGAGGTTCATAAGGTTCTAGTACAAGGCCACCTACACCTGGTCAATTACGCAGGGGCAAATATGATATCGAGCCTGACTCCGTAAGATGTGGGGGGGGCGACCTCCGCCCCGAGCACCATCTTCTAAGGAGGTAGCCGCGTATTACGGTAAGTCCGCAGAATTGGGTGGGGGAAACACACTGGTTATTCTAAAAAACTTGTGACGTGCCACGCGTACGACTTAATTACATTATGAACATAATACAGTTAAGCATGCTGGACGGACCTGCCGTTTGGCCTCTTTGCTTTTTAGTCACCACTGTCACGGTTGTCATGTTGATCCTAAATCACAAGAAAACCGGGGCGCAGGTGGTTCCCCCGGCCGCACCCGGAGCACGCCTCTTTCATTTTTCGCGAAACGGGGTGGCTGTCGGCATATATGCAGAGGGAACAATCAAAGGCCTTATTCTAAGCGGACATATTCAGGCTTCCGATGACTACTGGTCCGAAGGAATGTCTGGATGGAGTAAAGTTTCTGATAATCCAGCCTGGCGCTGATTTAACTGCGAAGGTTGCTGGGCGCTGGCGGGATCTGGCCTAGTATCCTACCGCTGAGTGCCTCGTCTCACTTTTATTCCTCGGACGCGACACCGTCGCGCCCCTGCCCGGCTTCATCCATTCAGCCCTCTATTCAGTCCTCAACGCAGTCCTCCATTCAGTCCTCTAGGGCAGCACGCGGTGCTTCCCCTACCTCAATCCTTGCCCCCTCGGCCCGCATCCCCCACTCTAGGGTCATGCTCGCGTGGCTTCGCTCCCTCTTCGCCCCGAAGACGCCCGCCGTCGACCTCAGTCAGGCTCCGGCGGAGCCGACGCCGTCGGAGCGCGCTCCGTCCACCCGTCCGGCCAATCAGCAGGGCTGGATCGGGGTCGACCTAGACGGAACCTTGGCCGAAGCGACCGCCTGGCAGGGCATGGACCACATCGGGCCGCCGGTGCCTCTGATGATGCGGCGAGTACGCCAATGGCTCGATAAGGGTCTCCGCGTGAAGATCATGACGGCCCGGGCCGGCGACCCCGTCGGCATGGCCGCTACGCAAGCCTGGCTCAAGGCCAACGGGCTCCCCGAACTGGAAGTGACCGACAAGAAGGACTTCGGGATGATCGAGCTCTGGGACGACCGTGCCATCCAAGTCGTGCAGAACCGCGGCATCTGCTTCCTGGGCACCTCCTATTTCGCCCGCCCGAAGGCCCCGATCCTGCCAGATGAGGTTGCGGACCGCACCTTCATCCTCGTAGGTTCGGAACCGAAGCCGCCCGTCCCGGGCTCCAAGCACAGCGCATGAAAGCCTCCCTCAAGCTCGAGTATTCCCTTCGCGTCCTCTCGCAGCTCGCCCGTCGCCACCGCGGCACGGCCGTCACGCGCATCGAGGAGCTCGCCAAACTCGAGGACATCCCGGCCAATTACCTGGTGCAGCTCCTCAACGAACTCCGCGAAGGCGGCCTCGTCGTCTCGAAGCGCGGCAAGACCGGCGGCTACCGCCTGGCGAAAGAAGCCGAAGACATCTCCCTGAAACAGGTGCTCGCGGTCGTGGAGCCCGAACTCATCGACACCAAGATCACGCTCAAGGGCGCTTCCGGACCCCAGGTCGCGGCGCTCTGGCGCGAAGTCTCCAAGCGTTTCGACAAGTCGCTCACCGGCTTCACGGTCGCCCAGCTCGCGCTGACCGAGTCGGGCAACGATTTCGAGATCTGAGCACGGCGGCATAGCCGCCGCGAGGGGACACGTGGGCAAGGGGACACGGGGACAAGGTTTGGACCAATCCCTGAGGTAGGGTCAGCACCGCGTGCTGACCTAGCTGTCTTGGGTAGGGTCGGGACCGCGTCACGACATAGGATGCATCAATCGTTCGCCGTAGGGCGGACCAAGGTAGGGGCACGATTTATCGTGCACTCCGCACCAGGAGGGCGCGGCGTAGCCACGCCCCTACCCTCGGCCGCCCTACGGCGGCCGTAACCTAGGTCAGCACGCGGTGCTGACCCTACCTCGATGCAGCTATGTCGTGACGCGGTCCCGACCCTACCCGATCCACTCTATGCACACCATAGCCCGGTCACTTTTCACCTTTGCACAGGCCGCAGGCCGATTTGCACTTTTGCACTGAGGACAGCACGTGGTGCTGTCCCTGCCTCACGCACTCCATACTCGATACTCCACACTCCCTCCTCTATTTCTCCTCCCGTGGACCTCTTCTTCACCGCCGTCGCGGCGGTCATGCTCTATCTGCACAGCCTCCGGGATTTCGCCCGCGAGGTGACGACCCTCGGCGGCGAACGCCTGCGCCGCGGACTGCGTCATGCCACGGAGAATCGTTTCGTCGGCGCCCTGACCGGCGCCGTCGGCGCGGCGATGGTGCAATCTTCGTCGGTGGTGAACTTCGTGACGATGGGCCTGGCCGAACAGAAGGTCATGACGATGCGCCAGGCCTGGACCGTCATGATCGGTGCCAACATCGGCACGACCGTCACCGCCTGGCTCATCGCCTTCA
>JBEEPO010000033.1:0-10593 GCA_041191065.1 Verrucomicrobiota bacterium
TCTCGATCTTCGTGTGAGCGTCCCACTTCGAGCCCGCGCCGTGGTAGATCTGGACGAAGCGCACGCCGCGTTCGACCATGCGGCGGGAGAGGAGGCAGAGCCGACCCATGCTTTCGGTCGTCTTGTCGTCGAGGCCGTAGAGCTTGCGCGTGGCTTCGGTCTCGCCGCTCAGGTCGACGACGCCGGGCGCTTCGGCCTGCATGCGCGCGGCCATCTCGTAGCCCGCCAGGCGGGCGCCAAGCTCGGAACGCTCGGGGTAGCGGGCGGCGAATTCCTTGTTCACGCTGTTGATCAGGCGGAGCTTGCTGGCCTGCAGGTCGGCCGCGACCGCTTCGGGCGTGTTGAGGTTCGGGATCGGCTCGGCGCCGCCCTGGATGCGCACGCCTTGGTAGCCCGCGGGCATGAAGCCGGCGCCCCAGTTGCGAGGCCCGTTGATGACCGTGCTCTGGTTGTCCTGCATCACGATGAACGCGGGCAGGTTGGCGTTCTCGGAGCCGATGCCGTAGCTGATCCAGGAGCCGAGCGACGGCTTGCCCGCCAGGATCGAGCCGGTGTTCATCTGGCAGACGCCGGCGGAGTGGTTGATGCCGTCCGCCTTGCAGGAACGGATGACCGCGAGGTCGTCGGCGCAGGACGCGATGTGCGGGATCCAGTCGGAGAACCACTGGCCTGACTGGCCGTGCTGCTTCCACTGGCGCTTCGAGCCGAGGAGCGGGGCCTTGGCCTCGCCCATCGCGGTGATGACCGTGCCGAAGCTGTCGGGCAGGCGCTGGCCGGCCAGTTGGTTCAGCAGCGGCTTGGGGTCGAGGAGGTCCATCTGCGACGGTCCGCCTTCCATGAAGAGGAAGATGACGCTCTTGGCACGGGGCTTGATCTGACCGACGCCGGGCTGCAGGGGCGTGCCCGGGGCGGGGACGACGATCTCCTTGGCGAGCAGGTCGCTGAAGGCCATGGCGCCCAGGCCGAGGCCGGCGTTGAAGAGGAAGTCGCGGCGCGACGTCGAGGCTTCGAGGCGATGGCAGCGTGGGTCGTTCATTCGACGTAAAGGAATTCGGAGGAATTGAGGAGGGCGTGGCAGAGCGCGGCCATCGGCGCGTGTTCGGCCTTGGGCGCGGCTTCCGCCTTGACGGCGCCGACGGAAAGTTCGCGGCCGCGCCCGGAAGAATCGCTCATCGTGCCGGTCTTGGCTTCGAAGCGCCAGAAGCCCAGCGTGGAGGGGCGGACCTCTTCGGTCGAGTAGAGCAGCTGTTCCTCGGGCAGGGCGCCGGCGCTGAAGCGCACTTCGTCGACGACGCCGTGGAAGGAGCCCTCGGCGTCGGAGTTCTTGCCGCCGAGCTGCAGGGCCGCCGTCGCCGCGCCCGGCTTCACGCCGGTCAGGCCGTGCTTCACGGTGTCGTGCAGCAGGGGTTCGTCGTCGTTGGCCAGGTCCTTGAGGGTGAAGGTGACTTCGCCCGGCCTGCCCGGCGTGGCGTAGCGCATGGAGGCGGCGACGTAGTAAGGCTTGTTGAGGTCGACCCGCAGGTTGGAGAAGGCGACCGCTTCGCCGAAGTTACCGCCCGACAAAGGGCCGAAGGCCTGGAGCACGAGCACCTTCGGCGCGCGGCGGGATTTCTGGCCCGTGACGCCGAACTGCCAGTAGCCGTCTTCCTTGCCTTTGCCGGTCTGCGCGGCGATCACCCGCACGGCGCCGCTGTCGCTGATGGAGCGGGGCACGATGACCGCCTCGATGGTGAAGCCGGCCGCGAGTTCGTCCTCCTTGGCGCCGGGCGCGAAGAACGGACGGCGGTGGCCGGGGGCGAACTGGGCGCCTTGGCCGTCACGGAAAGGGACCTTCTCCGGCTGGAAGTCGCGGGCGATCGCGGCCGTGACGACGGCGGAGGTCCGCTGTCCGCGCACTTCGTCGAGGAAGGCGGCGGCGCGCTTGGCTTCGGCGGCGGTGGGCGCGCGGGCGTAGAGGAGCTGGTAGAGGCGGCGGACCTGCGCGGCCTCGTCGCCCGGGGCGTCGGCGATCACGCGACGGGCGAGCGTCTCGCCGCGCTTCAGCATGAAGGGGCTGTTGAGCAGGAGGAGCGACTGGATCGGCGTGGTGGTCACGTCGCGCGATGAAGCGCTGCTGAACCACTGCGGGGCGTCGAAGATGTCCGCGAGCGGGTCGCGGTTGTTGCGCATGATGCGCGTGAAGATGCTGCGCACCGGTTCGCCGTAGATGACGCTGGGACCGGCCTGCTTCTCGGCCTTCAGATCACCGCAGGCCACGTAGAGCGCGTCGCGGATCTGCTCGGCTTCGAGGCGTTGGGGCTGGAAGCGCCAGAGGAGGGTGTTCTGCGGGTCCTTGAGCTGCCCGCGGGCGACGTCGGCGTGCTGGCTCGAGCGGCGGTAGGCGGCGCTGGTCACGAGCAGGCGCGTCATCGCCTTCTGGTCCCAGCCCTTGGCCATGAACTCGTCTGCGAGCCAGTCGAGGAGCTCGGGGTGGGAGGGCGGTTCGCCGAGGTTGCCGAAGTCGCTGGCGTAGGGCGTGAGACCGCGGCGGAAGCAGAGCTGCCAGAGGCGGTTCATCGCCAGACGCGCGGTGAAGGGGTTGGACTTGTCGGTCAGCCAGCGGGCGAGCGTGGCGCGGCGGCCCGTGGAGCTGCCATCGGCGACGGGCGTGATGGACGCGGGCGGGGCGGGGTATTGCGTGCTGAGGACGGTGAGGAAGGCCGGCGGGACGACGATGTTCTTCTTGGGGATGGCCGCGTCGAAGCCTTGGGCGCCGGTCTCGCGGACGGCCAGCACGTAAGGAGGTTCGGCCGGCTTGAGCTTGTCGTGTTCGGCGAGCTTACGCTTCAGGTCGGCGTGCTTGACGCTGGCCTCGCCCTTGATGAAGCGGTCGAGACGGGCGTACTCGTAGTCGACCTGGCGCCAGGCGAGGGCGGCGACCTGCTGTTCGTAGGGCGTGCGCTCGGCTTGCGGCTTGTCGATCATCGCTTGGACGTCGTCCGGGAACATCTGGACGGCCTTCTTGGTCGCGTTGTCGCGGTAATTCTTCTCGAGCGCGGCGATCTCGTCGCGGATGGCCTTGGTCTCCGCTTCCCATTTCGCCTGCTGACGGGCGTGCTCGGCGGCCTGCGCTTCGGTCCAGGCGGCGCGGTCCTCGACGGGCACGATGTTGTTGAAGAAGCTGCGGAGTGAGTAGTAGTCGCGCTGCAGGATCGGGTCGAACTTGTGGTCGTGGCAACGCGCGCACTGCATGCCCGCGCCGAGGAAGACGTCGCCGGTGGTGTCGGTGACGTCGTTCAGGATGTTCTCCCACTGTCCGCGGGCGTCGCGGTTGTTGTATTCGTAGATCCAGTGGCGGAGGTAGCCGAGGGCCGTGAGCGCGTCGGGGTCGCCGGGGAACAGTTCGTCGCCGGCGATCTGCTCCTGCACGAAGCGGTCGTAGGGCTTGTTCTCGTTGTAGGCCTTGATGACGTAATCGCGGTAGCGCCACGCGGTGGGGCGGAAATCGTCGATGCGGAAGCCGTCGCTGTCGGCATAGCGCACGAGGTCGAGCCACGCCCGGGCCATGCGCTGTCCGTAGGCAGGGGAGGCGAGCAGGCGGTCGACGAGCTTGTCGTAAGCCGCGGGGTCCTGGTCGTGGACGAACGCGGCGACTTCCTCGGGCGAGGGCGGGAGGCCGGTCAGGTCGAAGGTCACGCGGCGGATGAGCACGGCTCGCTCGGCTTCGCCGGAGGGCGTGAGGCCTTCCTTGACGAGGCGGGCGTCGATGAAACGGTCGACCGGGTGTGCGGCGGTGCCGGCCGGGAGTTCGGCGCGCTTGATCGGCTGGTAGGCCCACCAGGCTTTCTCCTTCGCGCCGATGGTGCCAGGCAGGTAGCGGCCGGCGACGGGCGCCTTGGTACGGCTCTTCGGCCAGGCCGCGCCGGACTTCACCCAAGTCTGGAGCAGACTGACTTCTTCCTTCGTGAGGCGATCGCCCTTCGGGGGCATCATCACGTCGGGATCGGACGAGAGGATGTTCTTGATGAAGAGGCTGGCATCCGGATCGCCCGGGACGAGGGCCGCGCCGGCGTCACCGCCCGTTGTCAGGCCGGCGAGGCTGTCCATGACCAAGCCGCCCTTGTTCTTGCCGGCGGAGTGGCTGTGGCACTTGAAGCAACGCTCATCCAGGAGGGCCACGGCCTTCTCCGCCAAGTCGTCGGAAGCGGCCGAGAGGGCGGCGCCGGACGAGGCCAAGAGGCAGGCGGACAGGCTGAGCAGTCGCAAGGACATCGGGGGAGCCCTCTTTATGAGGGCTTTCGATTGGGACTGCAAGCCGTGGCCGAAAGTTCCCGGCCGGAAGGCGGCAATGGACGTCACTTCGTCTTATTCTTCCAAGCCGGATAGTCCTTGGCCAACAAGTCTCGGGCATACTCTCCGAACCAGCTGTAACCATTACGACGCTCATGGCCGATATCGGCCAGCTTGGCCTTCGGGACGCCGTCGCGGTCGCAGACGTAAGGGACGCCGGTCTTGAGGTCGTAGAAGCGGGCCCAGAGATCGGGAGCGGCCGGATCCGGGACCATCATCAGGTCCTTGCCGACGAGAGTCTGGGTGGTCTCTAGGCGCTGGCCCTTGATGCGATGGGCTTGGAACCAGGCGACGGCGCCTTCGATCGAAGCACGGATTTCAGCCGACGTGTTTTCGAGGCTCATGAGCAGTCGCACGATGCCGACGGACTCGCTGCCGCTGAACGACGGCAGTTCGTAAGAGCGCGCCTTGGCCGGCAGGAAGGTCTTCTCGTCGTGCTGGGCGCACCAGACGGTCGGCTGGCCGTCGACGACGATCTGACATTTCAGGATGCAGGCGATGCCGCGGTCGAAGGCTTGGCGGCAGGACTCGCGCGTCTTGGCGTCGACGAAGCCGTAGCGGTCATCCCGGCCGACTTCGCGGACGAATTCCAAGACGCGCACCATGGCGCCGTCGTTGAAGGTGATGCGGTCGTAGTAGCCCTTGCGCAGAGGGAAGAACTGCGGCCAGCCGCCTTCCGCGTATTGGGCTCTCAGCACGTAAGCCAAGCCGCGGTCGAAGGAGCGGCGATAGGTTTCCCCCTGGGAGGCGTTCACCATGCGCGCCATGAAGCGAAGCTCGTCGACGGTGGCCTTGTTATCGAAGGTAGGCTGCAGTTTGGTCCGGTCACCGTCATAAGGTTTGCTGATCGTGTCGGTGTTCTTAGGCCAGCCGCCGGCGTCAGCCTGATAGGTCAGCATGATGTCGGCGACCTTCTTGGCTTCGGCGGAGGCGAACCACGCGTCAGGCTTGCCGAGGTAGCGGCGCGCGCTGTCATCGGCCGCCAAATCCGGGAAGAGGGCGAGGAGCGCGAGGAGGAGCAAGGCGGGGCGCATGGCGTGAAAGGGGCAGGGATAGGGTTAAGGGCAGGGAACGGGGAGTAAATGACGGAAAGCGGAGGAGCGCTTCCGAAACACGGCATCGGCTGTTGCGGTTGTCTTGGGCGGATTAATCCACTCATCTATCGATGTGCCGTCGCCGCTTCCGTTCATCCTCGCCTCCGCCTCGCCGCGTCGCACCGAGCTACTGCGTGAAGCCGGCCTGCCGCATCGCGTCGTCGTGGCGGCGGTGACCGAACACGAGGATCCGTCGACCGACCCCGCGCACATGGTGCTCCACAACGCCCGCCTTAAGGCCGCGGCGGTCTCCCGGCTGCATCCCGAGGCTTTGGTGTTGGGGTCGGACACCACGGTCGCCCTCGGTGACCGTGCCTTGAACAAGCCGGCCGACCTCGCGGAATCCCGCGCGATGCTCCGGAGGCTGTCGGGTCGCGAGCACACGGTGCATACCGGCGTCTGCCTGCTCTGCCCGGCGCTGGGGATCGACGAGGCGCACGACGTCACGGCGTGGGTGCGATTTCGTCCGCTCACCGCCGACGACATCACCCGCTATCAGGGGCTGGTGAACACTTTGGACAAGGCCGGCGCCTACGGCATCCAAGAAGGCCGGGAGATCATCATCGACGACTACCAGCGGCCGATCTCGACGATCATGGGCCTGCCAGTGGAATTCGTGAAAGCCCGCCTTGCCGCGCTGGGTGTCCTCGAAAGGCTCACCGCATGAAAGCCTGGTTGCTGTTTCTGGCCGTCGCCGTCGGCGCGCAGACGCCCGTCGCGCCGGTGCCCATGGTCAGCGGAGACGCCGAACTGACCGGCCTCATCGGCGGCAAGCCGCTCGTCATCCGTACGACGAGCCGCCTGGCCGGCGCCATCGATTCCGTGAAGTGGGACGGCGTCGAATTCATCGACTCGCACGACCATGGACGGCAGTTGCAGTCGGCGATCAACGCCGACGTCGACGGCGCCTATCATGTCGAGTGCTACAACCCGACCGAAGCCGGTTCGGTCGTCGACGCGCTCGGCCCGAAGTCGACCAGCCGCCTCGAAGCTTTGTCCGTCCGCGATGGCGTGCTGACGACCCGGACCCGGATGGCTTTCTGGTTGGCTCCTGGCATGAAGTCCGGCGGCCACTTCGCCCAGAACACTGAACTCCTCTCGAATCACGTCCTGACCAAGCAGGTGCGTATCGGCCGGCCGCAGATGGACCACGCGCTCGATTACAAGGTCACGTTCACCGTGCCCGGCGACCGGCCGCATAAGGTCCTGCAGTTCGAGGCCCTGACGGGCTATATGCCGCAGGCTTTCAGCGAGGAACTCAGCTTTGACGCCAAGACCTCGACGCTGGTTCCCTTGCCGCGCAAGAACGGCGAAGTCCGCGAACCGATCGTCCTCTCCACGCCCTCAGGCTCCCATGCGATGGGGGTGTTCACGCCGGATCGAGCGCCCGCCGGTCAGCCGGCCGTCGGTTACGGCCGTTTCCAGTTCGTGCGTGAAAAGGTCGTGAAGTGGAACTGCGTGTTCCGGCTCCGCCAGGCCGAGCCGATCAAGCCAGGCGATTACTCCTTCCAGCTCTACGTGGTCGTCGGCACGCGGGAGGACTGCCGTCGGACCTTGGCCGCACTGACGCAGGAGTTCGCTGCCCGATAATCAGGTCGTCCTACGCTTGAAGTCGTCCGGGGCTCCCCTAACTTCGGGGCGTGCGTCACGATGATCCCATCGACCTGCGTGCCGCGGCCTTCGCGGCGGCGGCGTCGTTCGGGCTGCACCTCCTCCTGCTCTGGCTGCTCCCGGACACTTTCCGTCAGGTCGTGGCGATCGTCCGTCCGGTCGAGGTCCTGACCGCCCCGGTGAAGATCGACGAAGCGCGTCTGCCGGCGAAATTGCGCTTCGCCGAGACGAACCCGGCGGCCAACCAAGCCGTCCCGAAGACGGCGCCGTTCACTTCTTCCCGCAACCAGACCGCGGCCCAGCCGGTGCCGGAGAAGATGCCTTCCAATTCCGTCTTGCCGAAGTCCGCCGGGACGTCTCCGGAGATCCGCCTCGCCCAAGCCAAGCCTCGTTCGATCGACCAGTCTCAATCCCAGCCGACGCCGGCCCCCTCGATCTCCATGGCCGGGCCCAAGGCCGCTCCGCCCCCCGGAACAGGCAAGCCCGCCGCCCGCCCTGCGCCCCAGGCCGCTCCGCCGCCGACCCCGGCCGACCCGGAACGGCCCCGCGCCTCGATCCCTTCCGGCACCGCCGGGCTGCTCCTGCGCAACTCCGTCGGCGTGAACCGCGCCGGCGCGGTCGCCATCGACGCCCGTTTCAGCCAGTACGGAGACTACACGCAACGCATGCTCGAGGCGATCCAATCGAGCTGGTGGAGCATCATCGAGCGCTCCCAGTTCGAAGGGGTCCAACGCGGCCGCGTCACCGTGCGTTTCCGCCTGCACCGCGACGGCACCGTCACCGACGCCACGATCCTGAGCAACGAGGTCACCCGCGTGATGTCGCTGGCCTGCAAGGACGCCGTGATGGCTCCCGCGCCCTATGACGCCTGGCGTGCGGATATGGTCGCCTTGTATGGCGAGAGCGACATCGTCACGATCAACTTCTATTACCGCTGATGACGCTCCCGACAGATTGGATCCCCTTCGGACGCGGCGTGCGCGCGGTCGCCACGCATCCGTGCGGGCTGATCGCGGTCGCGAAGCCGGACGGCATCCTCTCGCATCCGAATCCCGGCGAAGCCGCCGAGAAGGGCACGATCCTCATCACCGGCAACTACTCCCTCGAGGAAGAGGCCTTCCATGTCCGCGACGGCCAGGGCGGCATCCGGCGCGTCTACCTCCTCAACCGCCTCGATTCGCCGACGAGCGGCGTGCTGTTGCTTTCGCTCGACGTCGGCGTGGCCGACGTGGTGCGCAAGATGTTCGCGCGCTCGCAGGTCTCGAAGCAATACGTGGCCCTCATCCGCGGACGCGGACTGCGCACCCCCCGCGGTACTTGGCAGGACCAGCTGTCGAAATCCAAAGGTCCCGGCGGCGGCGTGCGCTCCGAGACGGGCGCGGGCGCCCCGGCGGTGACGGTCTACCAGTGGCAACGCGCCGCGGGAGGCACGCTCCCCCTTTCCCTGATCAGGCTCGAACCGCGCACGGGCCGCACGCACCAGCTGCGCGTCCAGACCGCCGCGCACGGCCATCCGATCCTCGGCGACCGCACCTACGGCGACTTCGAGTTCAACAAGGCCGTCGGCACGGCCCGCGGTTTCAAGCGGCTCTTCCTGCACGCCGAGTCCACGCAGCTTTCGTTCGACTGGCAGGGCGCCAAGGTCGAGTTCAAGGCCGTCGCCCCGATGCCCGATGAATTCACGGAAGCCCTGGCCGCCGAGGATGACGAGACGCCGGGCAAGGGGCCGAAGAGCCCGCGTCGTGACGCCGGCACGCCGATCTCGCCCCGTCTCCGCATCCGGCTCTGAGTCCCGTCATGGCGTCCGCCTTCCAGCTCATCGAAGTCCGCGGGCCTGACCTGGAGCCTTGGATCGACACCTTGGGCGGACTGCGTATCACGGTCTTCCGGGAGTTCCCTTACCTCTACGAAGGCGACCTGACGTACGAGCGCGAATACCTGCGCGGCTACCTCGCCTGTCCGCGCAGCCTCGTGGTCTTCGCCCGAGACGCCGCCGGCCGGACGATCGGTGCGACGACGTGCATGCCGATGGCGGAGGAGAGCGAAGGGTTCCGAGGCCCGTTCGAGCGCGCCGGGGTGCCTACGCATGACGTGCTCTATCTGGGTGAAAGCATCGTCCTGCCGGAATTCCGGGGCGTCGGCCTCGGCGGAGAGTTCTTCGCCCGCCGCGAAGCGCATGCCCGCCGGCTCGGCCTGCGCACGACGGCCTTCTGCGCGGTCGACCGCCCCGCCGACCATCCGGCCCGGCCTGCGGGCCATCGGCCGCTGGACGCCTTCTGGACGCGCCAAGGCTATCGGCGCCGTCCCGAACTGCAGGCGGTTTTCCCTTGGAAGGAAGTCGGCGAAGAGCAGGAATCTCCCAAGACCCTCACCTTCTGGACGAAGACATGGACCGCCTGACCCTCGCCTTGCTGACCTTCGACGTCGGCGTCCCCGCGGCCTCGCCGGACGCCTTCGCCGACCGCGTCTGCGCGCAGGTGCGCGAAGCCTGGGATGACGGCGCGGATCTCGTCGTGCTGCCGGAATTCCTCTGGATGGGCCTCGAGCCTTTCGTCGCGGGTGAAGACAAGCTCCGCGGCGTCGCGCGACTTTTCTGGACCGACCTCTGGCCGCGGCTCGCTCCGCGTCTGGCGCAGGCCGACAAGGGCGTCGTGCTCGGCACCGTGCCGTTCCTCGGCGCGGACGGTCAGCTCCGCAACCGCGCGCCCATCTGGGACGGCGTCGCTTTCCGCCATCAGGACAAACTGCATCTCACGCCGTGGGAGTCCGCCTTCGTCGGCGGTGACGGCGTCGGCCTCTGGTCCTTCCGCGGCGTCCGTTGCGTCGTCGTGATCTGTCTCGACGTCGAGATTCCCGAACTGGCCTCCGTGCTGCGCGGACAGGGCGTCGAACTGATGCTCGTGCCGAGCGCGACCGAGACGTCGATGGGCGTCGAAAGGGTGGGGCGTTGCGCCGACGCACGCGCCGTCGAGCTCGGCTGCCACGTGGGCGTCTGTCATCTCGTCGGCCGGACGGACTCCGTGCTCATCGACGAGAACGTCGGCCGCGCCGCGGCCTTCGCGCCCTCGCAGGCCGCGTTCCGCGACGAGCCCCGTCACCTCGCCACGCCGGTCTGCGCCGAAGGCGACCATGCCCTGACCGTCGACGTCGACCTCGCGCTCCTGCGCCGCCACCGCGCGACGCCCGGTGAGACCGACCCGTCCAAGCTCGGCGCCCGTCCGCTCCGCCTCCTTTCCTGAACCCATGAACCCGCTCATCCGTCAGTATTATCAGACCTTCAACTCCGGCGACCGCGAAGCCTTGCTCGCGCTCCTGCATCCTGACATCGTCCACGAGATCAACGAAGGCGGCGTCGAGGTCGGCATCCCGGCTTTCCGCGCGTTCCTCGGTCGCATGGACCGTGCTTATCGCGAGCAGGTCGAGGATCTCGTTGTCTTCGCCGGCCCGGACGCCTCCCGCGCCGCCGCCGAGTTCTACATCCGCGGCGAATACCTCAAGACGGACGAAGGCCTCCCGCCCGCCACCGGCCAGAAGTATCACCTCCGCGTCGGGGCTTTCT
>JBEEPO010000034.1:0-9240 GCA_041191065.1 Verrucomicrobiota bacterium
TCTATTCCCCATCCCCCCGCCGCTACTTCTGGAGCGAGGGTCATGCGGATGCGGCCTTGCATAAATCCGGCCTGATCGCCTGGCTTCGCCGTCGCGTCTATCGTACGTTCGAAGGGTTCGCGGTCCCGAACGCCAAGAGCGCGGAGTGGGCGATCGCCCAAGCCGGCTCGGCTCGGCCTGTCGTCAATCTGCCTAATGCGATTGATGCCGCCTTCTTCAAGCGTCCGTCGGGCGATGCCCGAAGTCAGGCCCGCCAAAAGCTCGGCTTACCCGCCGAGGGCAGGGTGCTTGTCCAAGTCTCCGCTCTGACCGAACGCAAAGGGGTGCTTCCGCTGGCCAAGGCTTTCTTGGGGCTCACCGCCGCTGACAGTGCAGGCGCTTGCCTGGTCTTCGTCGGCGAAGGGGGACAGCGCACGGAGCTCGAAAGTCTGGCGGCCCAGTCTGCCGGGACCATTCGCTTGCTCGGCCAGTTGCCTCCCGAAGAAGTCCGTCAGGTGCTCTGGGCGGCGGATGCGTTCGTCCTGAATACCCGACTCGACCCCAACCCGCTCTCAGCCATCGAGGCCTCGGCCGCTGGACTGCCGGTCGTGATGTCGGCGGCGGCGGGTAATATCCATGAAATCGTCGAGGCTCCGAACGCGGGCTTCGTCATCAGAGATTCGGCTGACCCGACGGACGCCTTGCGTGCCGTGCTCTCCGCTTCAGACGAGCAGCTCGCCGCCATGGGCGCGCATGCCGCCGCCAATGCCCAGCGCTTCGACGCCCCGGCCATAGCCCGCTCATTGATCGCCCAGCTTTATCCTTCGGACTAAGCCTCTCTTCGTCTTTCTTTTTCACCAGCCGCGCCGCAAGCGCGGCTTTTTTGTGCCCATTTTGGGCAGGTACGGTTAGCGGCTGGGAACGCATATAGACAACTAGGTCGGCACGCAGTGCCGACCCTAACTGGAGACTGACGGACGCGATGCCATCGCATCCCTACCCATGTTAGGTATTAGCGGTTGGCGGTTAGCGGCTAGCGGTTAGCGGTTGGGAACACAAATCCCGCCACCTGCCACCCGGAGCTGCCACCCGCCACCTGGAACGTATCATCCTATCCAATCATCCGGTCTCCGGTTTCCCTTTGAGCGCTGCCTCAAGGTAGGAACGTGATCACTATCGCGTCCACCCCGGCCGCCCCCGACGGATGCGATGTCATCGCATCCCTACTCCATTGCCCGATTCACCTAGGTCGGCACGCAGTGCCGACCCTACCTGGAAACTGACGGACGTGATACCATCGCATCCCGCCCCACTACGCTTTCCGCTTATGTCGTGACGCGGTCCCGACCCTACCTGTGGGGCGAACTCGGCCGATCGATGCTTCGCGGAAATAATCTTGCCGAGCTTATACTATGAGCTAATCATTACAGGCGAACTACCTGCCCTAGAAAGTAGGATCAGGCAGTGCCATCGGGGCGAACCAGACGATAAGTCCGGTTCGCCCCTTCTGTTGTCGTGATCATCGCCGCGGCCTCTTCTGGATTCATTGGGCATGGTGAGGACATCCGATATCCGCTGAGGCGCGCAGGTATGCGGCCGTGGCGAAGAAGTCGGCCAATTGGACCATGGCACAATCTTGAGATTCAATTTCCAACATGCCTTCGATGGGTGGCAGGGGGATCGTGCCCCTGCCCAGTTCCATCCTGATGATGTGTCGCATCCTTGGAACCCTCCCGCGGTCCGATATGGCGATGTTACTACGTGTGTTTCTAAGCATTTGCGCCCTAAGAACGGCGCGCAGGGACTGGACACCCGGAGCCTTCTGCAGCACTTCAGAGTGAATCCGAATCTCCGGGCTAGCCGCTAGTTCGCCGATAGTCCGGATGATGGTGAGCACCGCTTGCGACCGGATGCGTAACTCGTGATAACGTCCTTTCCGCAGCAGTAGTTGGCGAGCATGCAGTTCGCCTTGAACAGGGAGTCCGGCGCACCTGGATAGCCTAACGCGGGCTTCATCCATTCGCTCGACTACTATAGGCCAATCGTTGGCCGATACCCTTAGGCAGGTCAGCGCGAAAAGGGGAGAGGAGCCCGGCCCAATGCCATCATCGCCGCTCTCATCGAAGTAGAGGAGTTCCACATCGCCTTCATCTGTGGATGCTTTGCCTGCCGCAACTTAACCAACCTGAGGTCTTTTTCTAGGTAGGGTAAGCGCTGCCTCTGTCTCGAGGTAGGGTCAGCACTGCGTGCTGACCTAGGTGTTCCCGGCCGCCGAATGGTGGCCGAAGGTAGGGGCACGATTTATCGTGCCCTCCTATTGCGAAGGGCGCGGCGTAGCCACGCCCCTGCCTTGCGTTCACCATTCGGCCAACCACGATAGGCGGCAACAATTTCAGGTCACGGGTCTCAGCGATCGGGTGTCAGGTTCAGGTCTTCAGGTGCAGGTTCGGGCCCGGGGCCTGCACCTGAACCAGAACACCCGCACCAGATACCTGAGGGCCGGGACCTGGGACCTGAAGATGTCTTTCAGATTAAGATCCCCTAGGTCGGCACGCAGTGCCGACCCTACCTGGGGAACGCATCCGGGCAACTAGGGCAGCACGCGGTGCTGCTCCTGCCTCAAGGCAAGCACTCACCCGATACTCGATACTCCATGCTCTGACTTCACATTTGCACCTTTGCACAGGCCGCAGGCCGATTTGCACTTTTGCGCCTAGGTCGGCACGCAGTGCCGACCCTACCTCGCTGCCTCTTTCTGTTCAACCGAGCCTCTGGGCCTCCGGGCCTCTAGTTATTCATGTCCCCTTGCCCCCGTGCCCACTTGCCCCCTAGATGCACCCATGCCCCGCATCCTGGCCCTGACCTGCCTCCTGCTGCTCTCCGTCGCCGCTCGCGCGGGCGGACTTTTCGACGCTGGCGCGTGGGCGCCGATCGTCCTGCCGACCGAGCCGGAGATCGACGAGCTCGCCGCCGCCCGCTCCTTGGCCGATTGGTGCGAGCGCGTGACCGGCGTGCGTCCCGAGACGCGCTATGAAGCCAAGGGCGAGCGCGGTCCCGCCTTGGCGATCTATGTCGGGCAGACCGCCGCCGCCCGCTCCGCCGGCATCAAGGCCCGCTCGGAAGAAGGCGACACCGCCTGCCGCGCGGTCGTCGGCCAGTCCGTCTTCCTCCTGGGTAACAGCCCGGCCGCCACGCGTATCGCGGTCGGCCGTTTCTGCGAACAGCACCTCGGCGTCTTCTTCGCCTTTCCCGGCGAACTCGGCGCCGACTGGCGTCCGCGCCATCAGCTAGGCTTCCCGGGCCCCGACGAATTCCGACCCGATTTCCGCTGGCGACAGCTGAGCGGCCTCAACGAGCTCTCCTCAGACTGGGCTTTCTCCGTCGGTTACGGCCGGACCCCGGCTTTCTCCCACGGGCTCTACCGCGCCTTCGACCAGAAGCTATGGAAGCAGGAGCCGATGCTCTTCCCCATGGTCGGCGGCAAGGCAGTCGAACCGAAGGGCGATGGTCACGATCCGAATCCGCACCTCGACAACCCGCGCGCGCCGGAAATCGGCGCCCGTTATGCGCGCAGTTTCTTCCGGCAGAACCCTGACGCCTTTTCCGTCCCGCTCGGCGTCAACGATACGATCAAGTTCGACGACTCCGCGGAATCCGAAGGCTGGTATCGCGAGCGTCCGGTGCGCACCGATTACGTCTTCGGCTTCTACAACGCCGTCGCCGACTCGGTCTGGGCGCCCGACGGCGACCTGAAGGGCGAGCGCCACGCCATCGGCGTGCTGGCCTACCTGCAGACGCTCCGCGCCCCGACCATCAAGCTCCGGCCGGCGATCTTCCCGTGGGTATGCGCCGACCGCACCGCCTACGGCGATCCGGCCTTCGCCGCGCAGGACCGGGCCAATCTCGCGGCCTGGGCCAACTCGGGCGTCCGTCGCCTCGGCGTCTATGATTACCTTTATGGCGCCGACATCGCCTCGCCGCGCGTCAACCTGACCGCGCTCATCCAGTCCATCCACGCCGCTTATGCGGCCGGCGCCCGAGGGTGGTATGCCGAGGCTTATCCGCTCTGGGCTTTCGATGCGCCGAAGCTCTGGATCGCGGCCAAACTCCTCGAGGATCGCATGGCCAATACCGAGACGCTCCGCCGGACTTGGTTCGACCGGGCCTACGGTCCGGCGGCCGATGAGATGCTCGCCGCCTACGCGCAGATCGAAGCCGCCTGGAAGCGCGACGCCATCGCCGGCGGCAAGGATCAGTTCCTCCGTCACTTCCACGATCAGCGCGGGGCGCTCGTCCTCTCCGCCGGCGAAATCGCCGAGATCAGCCGGCGCCTCCTCGCCGCGCAGCAGCTTCTCCGTGACCCGACCCGCGACGCCGTCAGCCGGCGTCGGCAGGCCTGGCGTCTCGGCCAGTTCGCCGAAGCGTGGGACCTGTATCTTGGTTACCGCGAACTCGTCCAGGCCCGCAAGGTGGTCCCGTCCGCCGAAGCCCGTCTCACCGCGCTGCGTCGACTCACCGCCGCCGAGTCCGCGTACGACGCGAAGGAAGCCACCTTCAACCGCCGCTGGGGCGCCTATGGCCAGCCGGTGAAGTGGCGCCTCTTCTCGGGCGAGAATCCCCGCGCCCAGTGGTCCGAACGCTACCTCGTCGAAGGCGCGGATGCCGCGCTCGCCCAGTGGGCCGCCACCGACCAGCCCAAGGGATGGCTGGCCTACCGCGTCGCCCAGCAGGGCGAGACCGCGCCGGTCGCGCATCGTCATGACTTCGCCGAAACGGAGACGCCGACCGATCTCGCCCCGTCTTCCTTCAACCGAACCGACGTCCTTCGTTCCGGCCTGCGCTTGGTCGCGCCGGGCGGCAAGGTCGGTCCCATCGCCGTACCGGTGGCGCTCAAGGGCGGCCAGCTCGTGCGCTTGCAGTTGTGGACTTGGTCGGCCGAGCTGCCCGTCGCCGAGCATCAGCTCGTCGTGACCCTGCGCTTCCTCGGCCCGGACGGCCGTTCCGAAATCAGGCAGGTCGCCCAGTCGCGCCAGACGATCGTCCCGGCCGTCGTGCCGGCCTGGGCCACCGGACTCGAGTATGAGCTCACCTTCACCGGAGGCGCCTTCCCGCAGGAAGCCACCGTGCAGCTGATCGACCTGCCTGCCGCCGCGGCCCGCTGATGCTCAAACGCGCGTTCGATATCGGTTTCTCGCTCGGCTGGCTGGTCTTCTTCAGCCCGCTCCTGCTCGTCGTGGCCATCCTCGTCCGCCTCAAGCTCGGCTCGCCCGTGCTCTTCGTCCAGGAGCGGCCCGGACTCCGGGCGAAGCCGTTCCGCATGGTCAAGTTCCGGACCATGACCGACGCCCGCGGTCCGGACGGGGAGCTCCTGCCTGACGCCCAGCGCCTGACTTCCTTCGGCCGCTTCCTGCGCGCCACCTCGCTCGACGAATTCCCCGAGATGTGGAACGTCCTCATCGGCGACATGAGCGTCGTCGGCCCGCGTCCATTGCTCATGCGCTACCTCCCGCGCTATGACGCCTTCCAGGCCCGGCGCATGGAAGTGAAACCGGGCGTCACCGGCTGGGCCCAGGTCAACGGCCGCAACACGCTCAGCTGGGAGGAGAAATTCGCCCTCGACGTCTGGTATGTCGACCACCGCACCTTCTGGCTGGACATGCGGATCGTCGTGCGGACGTTCTTCAAGGTGCTGTCCCGCTCCGGCGTGAGCTCCGAGCAGGACAGTACGAACGGCAAGGAATTTACCGGATGAACCAATCCCGAATGACCTCATGAGGAAATTGATCAATAAAATCATCAAGCCGTTCGGCTACGTCCTGCTCCGCCAGCGTTACGTGGACGGGCTTGCCAAGTTTCAGGCCGCGCATCGCGACATGGCGTTCCTCCAGGCGATGCCAACGGCCCTCGCCGGCGAGCTGCTCAGCCTGCTCCCGGAATCCAAATCCCAGCTGCGCCAGGACCTATTCGTCTTGTCCGAGCTCGGATTCAGGCGGGGAGGCTTCTTCGTCGAGTTCGGGGCCGCAAGCGGCTTGGAACTGAGCAACACATGGTTGATGGAGAAGAAGTTCGGCTGGAGCGGAATCTTGGCCGAGCCGGCGCGGTGCTGGCATGCGCGCCTGGCGGCGAACCGATCCTGCCTCGTCGAGCATGACTGCGTGTGGAGCCAGACGGGACAGCGGCTGGATTTCGCCGAAGCGGAAGAAGCCGAAATCTCGACTTTGTCCGACTTCAAGGACGCGGACATGCATTCGAAATCACGCCGGTCCAGCCGTCACTACGCCGTCCGGACGATTTCCCTCAATGACATGCTCGAGAAGCACTCCGCCCCGCGCGAGATCGACTATCTTTCCATCGACACCGAAGGCAGCGAGCTGGAGATCCTGCGCTCGCTGGATTTCGACAAATATCAGTTCAAGGTCATCACGTGTGAGCACAACCATACGTCATCCCGCGCCTTGATCCACGACCTTCTTTCCGGAGCCGGCTACGTCCGGAAGCACACGGAGCTGTCGGATTTCGACGACTGGTACGTGAGGCGCTGATCCTTCAGGCCTGCAGCCAGTCCCCGGGCCGCAGGTCGCGCACGTCGATGCCGCTGTCGGGCTGGAACCAGCGCGCGGGAGATACGACCACCTTATGTCGGGAGGGGTTGAGCCAGGCGCCCCACCAGGAGAAACTGCTGTTGGCGGTGATGTGGTGGGAGCAGCGGGACATCAGCATGAGGTCCTCCATGGCGCTTTTGGTGTGTTCTGACACGAAGCGAGCGTCCGGCGGCAGGCGCAGGTTTTCCCTGACCCAGGCGGGGTCGTCCGTGAAGACGCAGACGACGCACGGGCCGGCATTTCCGGCGACAAGACGAAGCGCGCGCTCATAGTAATCGATGCCCATGAGGCCATGCACTTTCATGACGGCGGGGTCGGCGTAGTCGCCGCGCCGGACATGCAGTGAGACGGAGGGTTTGCCGGGCAGCAGCCGGGCGGCCAGTTCCTCGATGCCGGCCTGTTTTTCCGCCCGGGGCATGAAGTCGGCACGGATCTCCGCCGCCACGTCCGCGAAATAGCGTTCGCTCTGGAAATATCCTTCAAGCCGGACCGGCGCACGTGCTTCGAGGATCCGGTCATCGTAGGCGAAGCCGGCCTCCTTGAAGAGGTGCTCGCCCATGAAGATCCGGCGGGCCAGGCGTCGCAGCCGGCTGAAGCGTCGCGAAGCAGTTCCGGCCTGCAGGCGGACATGGATACCGAGCCGGAAGTCCCCCAAGCCATAAGCACGTTGGCCGTGCCGGAGCAGCGGGGTGATGTCGGCCGACAGGCCGGCCTTCTCGCGAATCGCGAGCGCCCGTCCTGCGGCCATCTGGAACATCTGATTTCCCAGGCCTCCGCTGAGCGTCACGACGACTTCTTTCATGGGCTGCGCCTCTCTTTGTTCACGGACAATCGTGCCCTGTCGTGAGTTCGGCGGTCAATCACATACAGGATTGCCGATGGCCGTCTACGGATGTTTCATGCGATCTCACGATGAGCCAACGCTCGCCAAGCCGCCTGAGGAAGCTCCGCTGGAGACTGGCCGCGTTCTTTCTGCGATACTGGCGCGGAGACGAGTTCCTCGCCCAGCATCGGCTATGGCTCGCCGCCGAAGGCGATCAGAGGCTGCGACTAGACTATGCGCTGGGCCCCGGGTCCGTGGTCTTCGACGTCGGGGGTTACAAGGGAGATTTCGCGGCGGCGATCCGTGCGCGGTACGGTTGCCGGGTGTGGCTTTTCGAGCCAGTTTCCAGGCTCCATCGCCAATGCCTGGCCAGGTTCAAGGACGACCCTTCCGTGGTCAGCCTGCCGTTCGGGCTCGGAGACCAGGAGCAGGAACTGGAGATGCATGACGATGCCGACGCCTCCGGCGCCTTCAACCCCGCCTCCGTCGGACGTCCCGTGGAAAAGGTACGACTCCGGGCCTTCTCCCAATTCTTCGCGGAGACCGGCCTGCCCAAGGTCGACCTCCTCAAGGTCAACATCGAGGGAGGTGAGTTTCCCCTGCTTGGCCATCTCATCGAAAGTGGCCGGATAAAGGACATCGGACACCTCCAGGTCCAGTTCCATGATTTTTACCCTGAGGCGAAGCCGCGCCGAGAGCGTCTGCGTCGGCTGCTGAGCAAGACGCACGTCGAGCAATGGAATTTCCCCTTCGTCTGGGAAAGCTGGAAGCGGCGAGGCAGAGGCGACGGCTTCGCCATCCATACGATCGGAGACAGCCACGGAGGCGGCGTATCCGGGCTTTCCGGCGCCTTCGACCTCGTCGGGGAAGTCACCCCGCATCATCTCGGGCCCCGGCTGATGCATAGCATCGGAAGGGAAGGCCTGGACATGCGCAAGCAGGGCGTCAGAGACGGCGACACGGTGATCTGCTGTTTCGGCGAAATCGACTGCCGTTGCCATGTCCACAAATTCGGCCCGGATTACCGGAAGACGATTGCGGCCACCGTCGAGCGATACGTGCAGGCTCTTCTGGCGAACCTCGAGCGCCTGCCGCGATTGAGGCTCTGCGTCTATAATATCCCTCCGCCGATCCGCAAGGCGGGGAAGCCTGAGAATCCGGAATACCCCTACCTCGGCACCGACGAGGAGCGGCGGGCCTACGTGACGTGCATGAACGAGCTGCTGGCCGACCAGTGCGCCCGTCATGGGCTCATCTTTGTCGACGTCGCGAGCGAGTATGCCGACGAACACGGATTCCTGCGCGACTCCCAGAGCGACGGGAACGTGCATATCGCCGACCCGGAACCCCTCCGCCGTTTCTTGGACCTTCATCTCCGCTGAACATGTCGCTCCGTCGAATCCTGGACCGGATCTTCCCCTCGCGCGTCATCCGTCGCGAACATGCGGAATGGGCCGGGCGCGGCTTCGCGGCGCCCAGTCCGCCGCACATCAAGCGCGCCACCTTGCTGCGCCTCGGCTTGCCGGAAGCGACCTGGATCGAGACCGGCACGTTCATGGGCGACACCACCGCCCTCCTGGCATGCCACGCCCGCAGGGTGCACAGCATCGAGCCGGAACCCAGGCTTTGCGCGCGGGCCAAAGCACGGTTCGCCTCGGTCCCTAACGTCGAGGTCCACGGCGGCCTAAGCGAGGAGGTCCTCCCGGGCGTTCTCGCCCGGCTCGAGGGCGACGTCTGTTTCTGGCTGGATGGCCATTACTCGGCCGGCGTCACCTTCAAGGGGCCCAAGGACACGCCTATCGTCGAAGAGCTCGCCGCCATCGAGGCGGCGGCCCC
>JBEEPO010000035.1:0-8623 GCA_041191065.1 Verrucomicrobiota bacterium
ATCTAGGGTACGGCCTGACCCCGTTTTCGGTGCGCATGGGTCGAGGGTGCGTCCTGACCCCGTATTGCGTAGTCTGCGGCTGACCGGGTCGGTTAGCCCTACCCAAGGCAGCTAGGGCAGCACGCGGTGCTGCCCCTACCTAGATACAACTATGTCGTTACGCGGTCCCTATTCTACCTTCAGATCCGGATAAACACCTTCCGCTTCCACAGCCACCAGCAGAAGGTCCAGAGGACGGCGAGGACGAGGAGGCTTTGGGTGAGGGCGCCGTAGGTGCCTTCGAAGAGGCCGTTGCCGAGCCAGGTGCGGCCGACGCTGCGGATCCAGCCGGCGGTGAGCTGGTAGGCGACATAGATGGCGATGGAGTTCATGCCGACGACGACGAGCGGAAAGGTCCAGGCTTTATGGCCTTTGATGTCGATGACCCAGTAGAAGAGGGCGAAGGCCCAGAGGACGACGGCGCCGCTGTAAAAGGCCCATGAGGGGGTCCAGAGCTTCTTGATGACGGGGCAGAGGGTGGTACCGGTGACGAGCGCGAGGAGGAGGCAGAGCGCCCCGGCCTTGAGCAGCCAGCGGAGTTTCTCGCCCGAGGTCTTGCTCGCCCGCAGATTCTCCCCGGCCATGAGTCCGAGGATCATGGTGATGAGCGCAGGGACGAAGTTGAGGGTCTGGTAGCCGCCATTATTGAAGACGTAGGGTTTCTCGCGCGGGAAGAGGTTGAGGAACCACTGGTCGAAGGCCGCCGCGAAATTGGCGTTCATGTTCCAATGCGCCCAGAGCCCATTCAGGGTCTGGCCCGCTTCCGTCACTCCGAGGGCTTTGAAATCGGTACCCGGTCTGGCGACAGGGGTGAGCACGAACGCGGCCCAGGTGGCGACGGCGATGACGCCGATGGCCCCGAGCTGGACCTTCCAGCCTCTGCCGACGAGCAGGGTGAGGAAGACATAGCCGAGTCCGATCTGGGCGAGGACGTTCGTGAAGATGAAGTTGGGCCGTGAGCCTGCGCTGGAGGACAGGAAGACGCCGAGGGCGACGAGCACGAACGCCCGCCAGCAGGTATGCAGCCAGAGCTTCCGCTGGTCCTGGCCCTCGGCGGTGCGCCTGGAGGACGAGAACGGCAACGCCATGCCGACCATGAACATGAACGCAGGCTGGATCATGTCCCACGCCCCGCCACCGATCCACGCGGCATGCGAGGTGTTGTAGCGGAGCAGCTCCCAGAAAGCCGAATCCGGATGCGCCTTAGCAATCTGCGCGACCCCGAAACCCGACGACGCCATGAACAACATCGTCAGCCCGCGGAAGGCATCGAGCGAGACGAGGCGGTCGGGTGCGCCGGAGGAGGGTGTGGGGCTATCGCTCATGGGGGTAGAGGCAGGATGGAGGATATATGACTGGGGATGAAGGGTGAAGTCACGATGCAGGTAGAGGTGGGGCGTACAAAAGTTTAAAGAATATCAAAAGGGTCAGGCTACTAGGTGGTAGCCTGACCCTTTCGTCGTATCGTTTTCCGTCAAATCGTCGCCGCTCGGCGCGGGTAATCTCGGGTTGCGGGGTGGGTCACGGCGGCTAACAAATCCCCATGCGATTCTCATCGGCGATCCGGTCCGCTTGCCTGTTCCTTTGTTGCTTGCCCCTGGCTTGGGCGGCGGAGAAGCCGAACATCGTCTTCGTGCTATTCGACGACATGGGGTGGGGACAGCCTCAGAGCTACGACCCGAGTTCCGCTCTGCGCACGCCCAATTTCGACCGTCTCGTCCGGCAAGGCATGAGATTCACGGACGCCCATTCGGCGTCGGCGGTATGCACGCCCACGCGTTACGGCGTGCTTACGGGCCGCTATCCGTCCCGTATCGGGCAGTTCGGGGTGCTCACCACCTTCTCGAAGCCGATCATCCCGCCGACCCGGCTGACGGTGGCTTCGTTGCTCAAACAGCATGGCTACGCGACGGCGGCCATCGGCAAATGGCATCTGGGCATGGACTGGGTCGAGGGCAAGCCCGGCACGGAGAAGGAGGTGCCGATCGGGGCCAGGATGACGGGCGGACCGAACGCTCTGGGCTTCGATTACTTCTACGGGTTCACCCATGCGCGCAACATCGGGACCATCGTCGAGCAGGACCGCGTGGTGAAGCACGTCAGCGAGGCCGAGAACCAGCCGTTGATGATCAGGAAGGCGGTCGAGTGGCTCGACCAGAGGAAGAAGGACGAGCCGTTCTTCCTGTATTTCCCCATGTGCCCGCCGCACGAGCCGGTCGCTCCGTCGCCCGATTACGTCGGGAAAAGCGGCGCGCAGGACGTGGTGAATAAGAACCCGCGTTACGCCGACTGGGTCTTCCAAGGCGACGCCATGCTGGGTCAGCTCATGGACGCGCTGGAGCGCAACCATCTCGCCGACAACACGCTCATCATCGCCACGGCCGACAACGGCGCCGCCGGACGGGTTTACGCGCCGCTGCGCGCGTCCAAGACCAGCATCTATGAAGGCGGCCACCGGGTGCCTTACGCCGCTTGCTGGCCGGGCAAGGTGAAGCCGGGCTCGGTCAACGCGCACACCGTCTGCCTTAACGACCTCATGGCCACGGCGGCGGAGATCGTCGGCGCCAAGCTGCCCGCGGAAGCCGGAGAGGACAGCGTGAGCCTCGTCCCTGAGCTGCTGGGCACGGCGGCGACCGGCGTGCGCGAGGCGACGCTGCACCAATCGGTCTCGGGCGACCTCGCGATCCGGCAGGGTCGTTGGAAGCTCCTCTTCCTCAAGGGGGGCAAGAAGGAGCTCTACGACCTGGAAGCCGACCTAGGCGAGACGACGGACGTGCTCGCCGCCAACGCCGAGGTGGCCGCGAAGCTCACGGCGCTCATGCAACGCACCATCACCGAGGGGCGGAGCACGGTCGGCGCCGCGCAGAAGAACGAATTCAACCTCACGATCTCCGCTCGCGGCGAAGGCGCTCGCAAGAAGAACGTCAAGGCGCCGCAGTGAACCGCTCCGGATTCCCCGGAGCGGACACGGCGGCATGACCCCGTCATGTGCGGCTGACCGGGCCGGTCAGCCCTACCCAAGGCAGCTAGGACGTCCCTGCCTCGATGCAACTATGTCGTGACGCGGTCCCGACCCTACCCACTGCATCCCATCCATTCAGTCCTCTATTCAGACCTCAATGCAGTCATCGACTCAGTCCTCTTTGAAGAGGCCCTGCGTCAGCGGGGGAGGGGCGTCGTGAGCGTGAGTGTCTTCTTGCCGAAGGCGCCGTCGTGGATCTCGACGACGGACTCCCGGATGAAGCCGCCTTTCTCATCATACTGGCGGATGGCGCACGCGTGGACCAGGCCGGTCGCGTCGCTTTCATCGTCGCAACGGAAGCTCAGGAAAAGACGGCCCACGCCACCGGACTTGGCGTCCAGCTTGCCGAGCAAGGGCGTGAGATCGATGCCGAGTTCGAGCGGGCTTTCATCGCCCGGCCCGGCGAGCGGGACTTCGCCGACGTTGTTCTTCGGCTTGCCGAAGAGCGGCCAGCCGTTGAGGGGCTGCGGCGCGAGTTCGTGTTCGGGCTTGGTCGCGTCCTTGTCGCCGGCGACGCCGACGGTCACTCGCAGGTCGGAACGCTTGTTGCAGGCGAGCTTCAGCTTCAAGGTGCAGCGGGGGATGTGCCGCGAAACCTCGATTCGTCCCAGGTAGTTCCCGCGTTTCCAGGTAGGATCGACCATGGCGCTGTAGAGCAGGTAGATCTTCCCGTCTTTCGACCAGGTCTCGCCCCAGGAGTTGACCACGATGAAGGCCCCGCGCTCCCGGTCCGCAAGGGTGACCTGGCCGTCGCCGTTGATGTCGAGGTCGTTGCTCACTTTGCCGTCCCCATTCACGTCGATGCCGACCTGGTCATCGTAACCTACGCAGGTGATGCCGTGCCCGAAGCCGCTCGGCCCCCAATGGATCCAGACGTCTTCGCCCGCGAGGTATGCTCCTTCGGGAATCGTCCGCGTGACCTTCTTGAGCTCCCCCATGCGTCCGTCCAGCGCGAGCAAGCCGCCGACGGGCACTTGGCCGGCCTTGGGCTGGTTGCGGTCGAAGAGCCAGCCGCGGGCTTCGTCGATCTGGGCGACGGTGGCGGTCGGGGTGTAGCGATAGCCTGCGACGCGATACTCCATGGCTTCGCGCCAGATGGCGTAGCCGTTCGCCCATCTGCCGATCAGGTCTTTGTCCGCTTCCACGCGTCCGTAGGTCCGGACGGTGGGGATGCCGACATTCTTGGCCGTTTCCCAGCCATGATACGCTTCCGAACCTTGCGCGCTGTTGGCCGCATTGCACATGTTCCACGAGAAATCCGCCGGGAACCGCGTGGCGTCGGTGCTGGCCACGGTGCCGTTCAGAAGGTTCATCTCGTAGGTGAACATCGAGGCGACCGCCGTGAACTGACCGCAGGCGCCGCCTTTCTGTTTGTAGATCGGCGGGAACTGCGGACGGGTGGAGTTGTCGACCCGCGACGGCAGGCGGCGGACGTCCACGACCGTCTCACCGACATCCGGGCCTTTCGCGTCACGCCAGGTGTCGTAGTTTTCTCCCATCGAATTCGGACGAGAAAACGGCTTGGGATAGGCGGCGTGCGGGGCCGGATTGGCCTTGTCCGCCACGGTCTTGGTGTCGGCGGCGGCGATCTGTCCCGAGGCAGCCAGCAGGCCCGCCAGCAAGACGGTGAACAACCGGGGGCGGTCGGCGAGGGGCATGCGGTTCATATACGCCCGGGCTCTGATTCCCGTCAACCTGCGAGGGTAGGGGGAGGGCTCAAGGGGAGACCGGGAACCGGATGGTTTGGTAGGGTTGAGCGGCCCGCTCAACCGCGGCTGACCGGGACGGTCAGCCCTGCCTGCGAAGCTCCCTCAAAAACTCTCCTGGGGTTCGGATGGGAAGACCGTAGACGGAGATGCCGAGGAGGTCGTGGAAATCATCGCGATCTAGGGTCAGGAGGACGTCGGTCTTTAGGCTTAAGGCGGTGATGACGACGGGCCGGTCTTTGAAGGCTCGATAGATGAGTGGTCGGTCCAAGACGAGATGGGTCCCGACTATGGTCAGCCTACGCTTGATGAGTCGGTGCCAGTCGGTCGCAGCCTTGGGACTGAGCTTGGGCAGGTTATGCTCCGCTTCGCGCACGCAGTAGGCTGATGTCAGCAGGACCCAATCTGCGTGCTTGGCCGACTTGATGACCAGACGCGAAGCCCCGGACGTAGAACCAGCCGCAGCCAGTAATACGCTCGAATCCAGGAAGAGCCTCACTTCTTACGGCGGAAGGCTTTGAGGTCCTTGGCATCAGCTTCGTCGTTCAGCACCCACTGACGAATGGTCGCCTTAGGGATGTCGCGGATGGGCATGGCCACGGCCGACTGCAGGAAGAGCCCCCCGTCGCGTTCTTCGACGATCACCAAGGGGGAGGCCACCTGATCGAGTTTGAGGCGTCGGCGGAGTTCAGGCGGCAGGGTCAGGGTGCCGCGCTTGCTGATGGGAAGAGTGTAAGTCATGCCGTTATGCTGTATTGCCGTAATGCGGTATCAAGAGGGAAGAGACCTCAGGCGAAGGCTGAGCCTTCGCAGGGGGCACGGTGACAAGTGGGCAAGTGGGCACGGGGAGGGGCCATTTGAGTTGGCTGGACCTACCCGGCTCCTGCGCCTGAACCCGAACACCCGAACCAGATACCCGATGGCCGAGACCTGGGACCTGAAGTGTATCTCCCGCCACCCGCCACCTGTGGCTGCCACCTGCCACCCGAGAATGGGTTCACTGCTAGGTCAGCACGCAGTGCTGACCCTACCGCAATCCCTATGTCGTGACGCGGTCCCGACCCTACCTGCGAAGGCTATGCCTTCGAGGGGACATGCTGGCACGGTGACATGGGGGCACGGGGTTGTGCATCTCCCCTGGCCAACTGGCCAACCGATCAACTGTTCAACTTGTTTGCCCCTTGTCCCCATGTCACCTTGCCCACGTGTCCCCTATCAAGGGCGCATGCCCTTCAGCGCCTTCAGCGCCCGATCTCGACCTTCAGTCAGCCCGATCAACGGCACAGGATAATCCTTGCCGAGTTTGATGCCGGCTTCGGCGAGGACGTGCATCGGCGCTTCCCACGGCTGGTGAATCCACTCGGCGGGGAGTTTGGCCAGTTCGGGCACCCAGCGGCGCACATACTCGCCATCGGGGTCGAACTTCTCGCCCTGGAGGACGGGATTGAAGACGCGGAAATAGGGAGCGGCGTCGGCGCCGCAGCCGCCGGCCCACTGCCAACCCATGGTGTTCGCGCCGAGGTCGGCGTCGACGAGGGTGTCCCAATACCATTTGGCGCCTTCGTTCCACGGCTGGAGGAGGTGCTTCACGAGCACCGACGCGGCGATCATGCGCACGCGGTTATGCTGCCAGCCGGTCTGCCAGAGCTGCCGCATCCCGGCGTCGACGATCGGGTAGCCGGTGCGGCCGCGCTGCCACGCGCGCAGGAGCTTTTTGTCCGGCTGCCACGGGAATTTCTCGAACTCCTTGCGCAGCGGCCGGTCCGGGGTCTCGGGGAAGTGATGGATGAGATGCTGGGCGAATTCGCGCCAGCCGACTTCCGCGACGTATTTCTCGCCACCCTTGGTGCCGAGCTTCCCGGCGGTGCGGACGGCGTCGACGATCTCAAGCGGGGAGATCTGGCCGAAATGCAGGTAGGGCGAAAGACGCGAGGTGCCGTCGAGCTTGGGGATATCGCGGTCGGTCGGGTAATCCTTCACCGGAGCGGCCACGAAGTCCTTCAGGCGCTTCTCGGCGCCGGCGCGGGTGGGTTCCCAATGGGCCGGGAACTCGGTGTCCCACTTGATCTTCGGGAGCAGGCCGAGCTTGGCGATCGCGACGGACTTCAGGGGCTGGTCGAAAGGGGTGAGCTTCTTCGGGGCCTTGAGGGGGATGCCGAACTTGAGGTTCGCGAGGCAGTTCTTCCAGAACGGCGTGAAGACCTGGAAGGGATTCCCGGCGAGGGTCTTCACGAGGTGCGGCTCGTGCAGGAGGTTGCCGTTGAACGACTCAGCTTTCACGCCGGCGTTACGCAGCGAGGTCTTCACCTGGGTGTCGCGCTCGATGATCAGGGGCTCATGACGACGATTCCACGTGACGAGTTCCGCGCCGGTCTCCTTCACGAGCTGCTTGAGTTCGGCGAGCGAGTCGCCGCTGCGGATCACGAGCGGAGAGCCGACTTTTTCGAACTGCTCGGCGAGATCTTCCATGGCGTGGTGCAGCCACCAGTTGGACGCGCCGCCGGGCTGCCAATGTCCTTCGGCCTGCGGGTCATGGATGAAGACCGGGATGACCGGGCCGCCATGCTTCACCGCGGCTTCGAGCGACGGATTGTCGGCGAGACGAAGGTCCAGGCGGAGCCAGACGATGGCAGGGGAAGGCATGGCGTGAAACTAACGGCTGAAAGGCGGAGTGCAAATGCATCAACGCATTAGGGCTAGAGCCAGGGCTGGGGCTAGGGCTAGTGAACTCAGGATAAGAGGGGATAACTAGACAGGCGTATCTTCTACGCCACGTGCATCGTTTGCCCTTTGAATCAGATACTAGCCCCAGCCCTGGTCCTAGCTCTGGCCCTTCTTCACCAACTATAGCTCTGCTTCTTCTTCACGCGGCGGGCGAACTCGACGAGGAGCTGGACCGACTGCTCCACGACGGCGAGGTCGACGACTTCGCCGGGGGTGTGCATGTAGCGGAGAGGGATGGAGAGCAGGCCGCAGGCGACGCCGGGACCGGCCATCTGGATGGCGCGGGCGTCGGTACCGGTCGGACGCGATTCCGCGCCGATCTGGTAAGGGATATCGATGGCCTCGGCGGCTTCGACCATCTGGTCGTAGACGAGGGGGTTGATGTTCGGGCCGCGCGCGATGATCGGACCGCCGGAGAGCGTGAAACGGCCGAACTTACGGTTATCGGCGTCGGGGTGGTCGGTGGCGTGACCGACGTCGACGGCGATGGCGACCTGCGGGTGGATGCCTTGGGCGGAGACCTGCGCGCCACGCGTGCCGATCTCTTCCTGGGTGGTGGCGACGGAGACCACGCGGGCGGCGAGTTTCTTCTCCTTGGAGAGGCGGCGGAAGGCCTCCATGCACACGTAGGCGCCGGCCTTGTCATCGAACGCGCGGGCCACGCCGATGCTGCCGCGGAGGATCTCCGGGCCGTCGGTGTAGATGGCGGGGTCGCCGATGCGGACGATCGCGAGGGCGTCGGCGCGGTTGTTCACGCCGATGTCGATCCACATGTCATGACGCTCCGGGACGCGCTTGCGATCCTCGGGCGAGAGCAGGTGCACGGCGCGCTTACCGGTGATGCCGAGCACGGGGCCGTTGCGGGTGAGGATGTGGAGGCGACGGCCGGAGGGGATGATCTGGTCGTGGCCGCCGAGGAACTCGAAGTAGAGGTAGCCGCGGTCGTCGACGTGGGAGATGATCAGGCCGATCTCGTCGATGTGGCCGGCGAACATCAGCGTGGGGCCGCCGTCGCCTTCGAGCACCGCGATACGGTTGCCGAGGGCGTCCTTCGAATACTTGTCGGCCGACTTCTCGACATGGTCGTCGATGACCTTCTGGGCCGCGAACTCATGGCCGGTCGGGGACTTCG
>JBEEPO010000036.1:0-8599 GCA_041191065.1 Verrucomicrobiota bacterium
CCGCGTGCTGCCCTAGCTGCCTTGGGTAGGGCTAACCGACCCGGTCAGCCGCAGACTACGCAATACGGGGTCAGGACGCACCCTCGACCCATGCGCACCGAAAACGGGGTCAGGCCGTACCCTAGATACCGTCGTAACTAGATTCGCATTTTTAACGCGGTTTTAGTTACGCCAGACCAAATGGTACGGCCTGACCCCGTTGGCTGAGAGGAAGTGACTACGCCAGAATGTCGAAAGGTTGAGCGGGTCGCTCAACCCTACCCTGGCACTATGTCGGCACGCAGTGCCGACCCTACCTGCGCGGCGTAGCCGCGAGGGGGCAAGTGGGCACGAGTAACGTTGACACGGGGGGATGCAAAACCCCTTGCCCACATGTCACCATGCCAGCGTGTCCCCTCTTTGCTTAAGCGGCCGAAGGGCGCTTAAGCAAAGTAGTCGACGCCGCCCTGGAAGAGGGGCTGGTGCTTGTTGCCGGGGATGTTCTTGGCGACGTTGGCGCCGGCACGTTCGGTGTGGCCCATCTTGCCGAGGACACGTCCGCAAGGGCTGGTGATGCCTTCGACGGCTTCGAGCGATCCGTTGGGATTGAATTCGATGCGGTTCGAGGGCGCGCCGGCGGCGTCGCAATACTGGAAGGCGACCTGGCCGTTCTTGACGAGGTCGGCGATGACGGCCGCGGGCGCGGTGAAGCGGCCTTCGCCGTGCGAGAGCGGGATGGTGTGCACCTGGCCGACGTCCATGCGCGCGAGCCACGGCGATTTGACCGAGGCGACGCGGGTATGGGCGTAACGCGAGATGTGGCGGGCGATGCGATTGTGGAAGAGCGTCGGGGCGGAAGCGTCGACATCGCGGATCTCACCATACGGGACGAGGCCGGTCTTGATGAGCGCCTGGAATCCGTTGCAGATGCCAAGGGCGAGTCCGTCGCGGTTCTTGAGCAGCTCCATGACGGCGTCACGCACGATGGGGGCCTTGATGACGGCCGCGATGAACTTGCCGGAACCATCCGGTTCGTCACCGGCGGAGAAGCCGCCGGGGATCATGAGGATCTGCGAACGGGAGATGGCGTCGGCGAGGGCCTTGAGCGATTCGCCGAGTCCGGCGGCGTCGAGGTTACGCAGCACGAGGATCTCGGGCTCGGCGCCGGCGAGACGGAACGCGCGGGCGGTGTCGTATTCGCAATTGCTGCCGGGGAAGACCGGGATGATCACGCGAGGCTTGGCGACGCGGACCTTGGGCTTTAGGCCGGAGCGGACGGTGAAGCTGATCGGGGCGGGCGTGCCCTGCGGCTCGCTCGCCTTGGTCGGGAAGACGGACTCGAGCACGCCTTCGTGCGCGGCGAGGAGGTCGGCGACGGCGACGGACGCGCCGGGCCAGGCGATCTTGGCGTCGGCGTTGGTCTGGCCGAGCACGCGATGCGGGAGCGCACCGAGGTCGGCGGCCGAGGCGACTTCGAGCACGACGGAACCGTAGGCGGGAATGAGGAAGTCGGCGGCAGGCGCGGCGGCGAGCGTGACGCCGAGACGGTTGCCGAAGGACATGCGGGTCAGCGCGTGGCCGATGCCGCCCTGACGGACCGCGGCGGCGGCGCGGACCTTGCCGGCCTTGACGAGGGCGTGGATGGCGGCGAGGCGCTCGCGGGCGAGCTTGAGGTCAGGCAGGAGCGCGGACGTGCGGGGCACGTCGACGACCACGACCGTGGAGCCGGCCTGCTTGAACTCGGCGGAGACGACGTGGCTGGCCTTGCCGGGGACGATGGCGAAGGAGACGAGCGTGGGCGGGACGTCGAGGTCCTTGAAGGAGCCCGACATGCTGTCCTTGCCGCCGATGGCGGCCGTACCGAACTCGAGCTGCGCTTCGAGCGCACCGAGGAGCGCCACGAGCGGCTTGCCCCAGCGGGAGGAATCCTGGCCGAGCTTTTCGAAATATTCCTGGAGCGTCAGGCGCGCGCGGGCCGGATCGCCGCCGGCGGCGGTCAGACGGGCGAGCGATTCCACCACCGCGCAGACCGCGCCGTGACCGGGCGACCACTGGGCGACCACGGGATTGAAACCGTAGGCCATGATCGTGCAGACGTCCGTCTCGCCGCCGAGGACCGGCAGCTTGGCGGCCATCGCTTCCTGCGGGGTCGACTGCGTCGCGCCGCCGAAAGGATGCAGCACCGTGTTGGCGCCGATCGAGGCGTCGAAGCGCTCGACCAGGCCGCGCTGGGCGGCATTCGGGAGAGCCGAGACGGCCTTCAGGAGGTCGTCAGCGGTCGGCGCGGAGCCGGACTGGAACGGGTTCTTCGCAGCGTCGGGTGCAAGCACCTTCGCGGACGCGGACTGCGTCACGCCGTTGGTGTCGAGGAAGTCGCGGGCGATGTCGACGACGCGCTGGCCGCGCCATTCCATGATCAGGCGGCCGGAGTCGGTGACGTCGGCGACCTGCACCGCTTCGAGGTTCTCGCGGCGAGCGGCGGCGAGGAAGGCGGGGACGTCCTTGGGCTCGAGGACGACGGCCATGCGTTCCTGCGATTCGGAAAGGGCGATCTCGGAACCATCGAGGCCGTCATACTTGAGCGGCACGCGGTCGAGGTGGACGTGGAGCGAAGGGGCGAGCTCGCCGATGGCGACGGAGACGCCGCCGGCGCCGAAGTCATTGCAACGCTTGATCAGGCGGCTGACGGCCGGATCTCGGAAGAGACGCTGCAGTTTGCGCTCGGTCGGGGCGTCGCCCTTCTGGACCTCGGCGGAATTCTGGAGGGCCGTCTCGGTGTGTTCCTTCGAAGAACCCGTCGCGCCGCCCACGCCGTCGCGGCCGGTGCGGCCGCCGACGAGGACGATGACGTCGCCCGGAGCGGGCGCCTCGCGACGCACGCAGTCACGGGGACCCGCGGCGACGACCGCGCCGATCTCCATGCGCTTGGCCACGTAGCCCGGGTGGTAGTGTTCGGACACCAGGCCGGTCGCGAGGCCGATCTGGTTGCCGTAAGAGGAGTAGCCGGCGGCCGCGCCGGTTGTGATCTTGCGCTGCGGGAGCTTACCCGGGAGCGTCTGCTCGTAAGGCGTGAGCGGATCGCCGGCGCCCGTCACGCGCATCGCCTGATACACGTAGGAACGGCCGGAAAGCGGGTCGCGGATGGCGCCGCCGAGGCAGGTGGCCGCGCCGCCGAAGGGCTCGATCTCCGTCGGGTGGTTATGCGTCTCGTTCTTGAACATCACCAGCCACTCCTGGACGCGGCCGTCGATCTCGACCGGCACGACGATCGAAGCGGCGTTCACCTCTTCGGAGTCTTCCATGTCGTCGAGCTTGCCCGTGCGCTTCAGCTCGCGACCGGCGATGGTCGCGATGTCCATCAGGCAGACCGGCTTGCCCTGGCGGTTAAGGCCGAGTCGGACCTGCTGGTAGCGTTCCCACGAGGCCTTGAAGGGCGCCAGCAAAGGCGAATCCGCGAACTCGACCGACTTCAGTTCGGCGAGGAAGGTCGTGTGACGGCAGTGGTCGGACCAATACGTGTCGAGCAGCTTGATCTCGGTGATCGTCGGCTCGCGGCGGGCCTGATCGCGGAAGTGGGCCTGGCAGAACTGCAGGTCGGCGTCGGACATCGCGAGGCCGAGCTCCTTGCGGAGGGCGGCGAGGGCGGTGACGTCCTTGGTGAGGAAGCCCGGGAGCGAAGCGACCGCGGCCGGCGTGGGCGCGGCGCGGCGGAGCGAGGCGGGCTTGGCGAGGTCGGCTTCACGGGAGTCGACCGGATTGATCAGGTAGGCCTTGATGCGCTTCAGCTCTTCGGGCGAAGCGCCGCTGACCACGAAGGTGCGGGCCGCGGCGACCACCGGGCGTTCGCCACCGGAGACGATCTGGAGGCACTGCGCGGCCGAATCGGCGCGCTGGTCGAACTGGCCGGGTAGGAACTCGACCGCGAAGGCCGTCTCATGGGCGGCGAGCGGGAAGCATTCCTCAAAAACATCGTCGACGGGCGGCTCGGCGAAGACCGTCGGGATCGCCTGGCGGATGGCGGCCTCCGTGGCGCCCTCGACGTCGTAGCGCTGGAGGATACGGAGGCTTTTCAGACCCGGGAGGCGAAGCGAGTCGCGCAGGTCGCGCAGGAGATGGTCGGCTTCGGACCGGAAATCGGGTTTCTTCTCGACGAAAAGGCGCTTCATGAAGTCAGCCCAACCTTGTTGCGGGTGGGGGCGGGAGGGCAAGGAGAGACGATTCACGGCTGAATAGGGCTAGAGCCAGAGCCAGGGCTAGGGCTAGGGCTAGGGCTAGGGCTAGAGGTGGGGCCAGAAAGTGACCTAAGCCCGAAGACAGGCAGAGCGGGCTAGGGGTTGGCATAGGCCCTACCCTCTGAACTTACCTTTTTAAAAATAGCCCAAGCCCAAGCATGGGAATGGTCCAATTTCACCCAGCCCTACCCCTGGCCCTAGCCCTAGCCCTTAATCGGGCAAATCCATTGACACCCCTGCCCCCCTTCCCCTTCTTTTGCCCCTCACGTCTCACCCCTACCCAGTACTTTCACCATGGCTAAAAACACCAAGAATACCTCCAAATCCGCCAAGTCGACCAAGGTCGTTTACACCTGGGGCGACGGCAAGGCTGACGGCAACGGCTCCATGAAGGCCCTGCTCGGCGGCAAAGGCGCCAACCTCGCCGAAATGACCCGCATCGGTCTCCCGGTGCCTCCCGGCTTCACCATCACGACCGAAGTCTGCACCTACTACTACGCCAACAAGCGCACCTACCCGGCCAACCTCCAGGCCCAGATGGAAGCCGGCGTGCACAACATGGAGAAGATCATGGGCACCAAGTTCGGCGCCACCTCCGGCATGCCGCTCCTCGTCGCCGTCCGCTCGGGCGCCCGCGACTCGATGCCGGGCATGATGGACACCATCCTCAACCTCGGCCTCAACGACGAGTCCGTCCTCGCCCTCGCCAAGGCCACCAACAACCCCCGCTTCGCCTGGGATTGCTACCGCCGCTTCATCCAGATGTACGGCGACGTCGTCCTCGGCGTGCAGAAGCGCGAAGGCGAAGACCATGAGCCGTTCGAGTCCGTCATCGAAGAATTCAAGCACAAGAAGTACAAGGGCGACATCGAGGACTCCGCCCTCACCGCCGAAGACCAGCAGGAGCTCGTCAAGCGCTTCAAGGCCCTCGTCAAGGAACGCACCGGCAAGGTCTTCCCGAACAGCCCGTGGGACCAGCTGCGCGGCGCCGCCGGCGCCGTCTTCTCCTCCTGGATGAACGACCGCGCGATCGTCTATCGCCGCAAGTACAACATCCCCGCCGAGTGGGGCACCGCCGTCAACGTCCAGGCCATGGTGTTCGGCAACACCGGCGACAAGTCCGGTTCCGGCGTCGCCTTCACCCGTAATCCCGCCAACGGCGTGGACGAATTCTACGGCGAGTTCCTCGTCAACGCCCAGGGCGAAGACGTCGTCGCCGGCGTCCGCACCCCGGAGCCGGTCAGCAAGCTCAAGGCCGTGATGCCCGAGAGCTTCGCCCAGCTCATGAAGGTCCGCCAGACCCTCGAGAAGCACTTCAAGGACGTCCAGGACATCGAGTTCACCGTCCAGGAAGGCAAGCTGTACATGCTCCAGACGCGTAACGGCAAGCGCACCGCCGCCGCCGCGCTGAAGTTCGCCGCCGACATGGTGAAGGAAAAGCTCATCGACTGGGAGACCGCCATCCTGCGCAACCCGGCCGACCAGCTCGAACAGCTCCTCGCCCCGATCTTCGACCTCGCCGAAGTCAAGAAGGCCAAGGCCATCGCCACCGGTCTCCCGGCCGGCCCCGGCGCCGCCACCGGCAAGATCTACTTCAACGCCGACCGCGCCGTCGTGGCCGCCGAGAAGGGCGAGAAGGTCCTCCTCGTCCGCGTCGAGACCTCCCCGGAAGACCTCCGTGGCATGATCGCCGCCGAAGGCATCCTCACCGCCCGCGGTGGCGTGTCCTCGCACGCCGCGCTCGTCGCCCGCCAGATGGGCAAGGTCTGCGTCTGCGGCGCCGCCGCCGTCCAGATCGACTACGACAAGAAGACGACGACCATCGCCGGTCACACCTTCAAGGAAGGCGACTACCTCTCCATCGACGGCACGGCCGGCACGGTCTACGCCGGCCAGATCAAGACCGCTCCTTCGGAAATCGTCGCCGGCCTGCTCAACAACGACAAGGCCGCCCAGAAGACCGAGAAGTACAAGAACTACGTGCAGCTGATGAAGTGGTGCTCGCAGGCCACCCGCCTCGCCGTCCGCACCAACGCCGACAATCCTGAGCAGACCGCCCAGGCCCTCGCGTTCGGCGCCCAGGGCATCGGCCTCACCCGCACCGAGCACATGTTCTTCGAAGGCGACCGCATCGACGCCGTCCGCGAGATGATCCTCGCCGAGACCGTCGAAGGCCGCAAGAAGGCCCTCGCGAAGATCCTGCCGTACCAGCGCGCGGACTTCACCGGCATCTTCAAGGCCCTCAACGGCCTGCCCGCCACGATCCGTCTCCTCGACCCGCCCCTCCACGAGTTCGTGCCGCACGACGAGAAGTCCCAGGCCGCCCTCGCGAAGAAGCTCGGCATCAAGACCGAGAAGGTCGTCGCCCGCGTCGCCGCCCTGCACGAGTTCAACCCGATGCTCGGCCACCGCGGCTGCCGCCTCGGCATCGCCTACCCGGAGATCACCGAGACCCAGGCCCGCGCCATCTTCGAAGCCGCCGCGGCGGTCCAGAAGAAGGGCATCAAGGTGAAGCCGGAAGTCATGGTGCCGCTCGTCGGCTTCAAGCGTGAGCTCGACCTCCAGGTCGAAGTAATCCACCGCGTCGCCGCCGAGGTCCAGAAGGAGCAGAAGGTCAAGATCGCCTACTCCGTGGGCACGATGATCGAAGTGCCTCGCGGCGCCCTCACCGCCGACGAGATCGCGCACACCGCCGAGTTCTTCAGCTTCGGCACGAACGACCTCACCCAGACCGCGCTCGGCGTCAGCCGCGACGACATGGGCAACTTCCTCGGCGCCTACACCGAGAACGAGATCTTCAAGAAGAACCCCTTCGCCACGCTCGACCAGACCGGCGTCGGCCAGCTCGTCCAGATCGCCATCGAGAAGGGCCGCAAGACCCGTCCCGACATCAAGCTCGGCATCTGCGGCGAACACGGCGGCGAGCCCGAGTCCGTCAAGTTCTGCCACCGCGTGGGCCTGTCCTACGTCTCCTGCTCGCCTTACCGCGTGCCGGTCGCCCGCCTCGCCGCCGCCCAGGCCGCGATCGAGGAGAAGCGCGCCGCCAAGAAGTAAGCCGGCCGCGCCGGACCAAGCAAAGGGGCGCGCCGCGAGGCGCGCCCCTTTTTCGTGTCCGGGCGGGAACCGTCAGGCGAGGCTCAGCTGCTCGTGATCCGCGTCACGAGGTACAGGCAACCGAGGAGCATGGCGGCGAGCGCGAGGTAGAGCCAGAAATGCTTCCAGGCACTGGGACGGGAACGGCGCGACGAGCGGAAGGAGCGGTTGAGCCGGCGGCCCCGCGAGCTGACGCGCTGCACCGAGACGTTCGGGAAATCCTGGCCGGCGACGTCCTCGGCCTTGCCGTAGACCAGCCCCAGGCGGATGAGTTCCGCGAAGGCCAGCGCCTTACGTCGCGGCGTCAGGCGGTCGAAGGCGTTGCATTCGCGGCCCACGATGAGGCGTTCCAGGCCGAGCACGGCGTCTTCGGAAGGACGGGGGGAGGACTGGAGGACGGGTTCGCTCAACGGAAGATGAAGAAGCCGATTTATCAGCCTGCTAAGTCCTTGCGACAAGTCGATACTGCGACTAACACTGCAATATAATCAGCCGCCCCGCTGACGAAGCATGACCCACTCCGCCTCCTCCCGCGAACTGCCCGTCGCCCTCAGCATCGCCGGATCCGACAGCGGCGCCGGCGCCGGCGTGCAGGCGGACCTGCTGACGTTCGCGGCGCACGGCGTGTTCGGCACGACCGCGATCACGTGCCTCACCGCACAGAATCCGCGCGGCGTGTCCGGCGTGCAAGCCTCGCCGCCGGCGTTCGTGACGGAGCAGTGCGCGCAGGTCGCGGCGCACTTCCGCCCCAAGGCCCTCAAGACCGGCATGCTGCTCAACGCCGAGATCGTCCTCGCCGTCGCGGACTTCATCCGTGCCTCCGGCATCCCCGCGGTCGTCGATCCCGTGATGGTCGCCACCAGCGGCGCCACCCTGCTCGCGCCGGACGCCGTCGCCGCCGTGAAGACGCGCCTCATCCCGCTCGCCGCGGTGGTCACGCCGAACCTCGACGAAGCCACGATCCTGCTCGGGCGGATGTCGCACGGCGGCGTCGCCGAGGCGCTCGAGCTCGCCAAGGCCTACGGCGTGCCGTTCCTGCTCAAGGGCGGCCATGCGGAGGGCGAAGACCTGACCGACTGCCTCGCCTGGCCGACCGGCGAGACCAAGACCTTCACCGCGCGCCGGGCCCCGAACGTGGACACCCATGGCAGCGGCTGCACCCTCTCGGCCGCCATCGCCGCCCAACTCGCCAAGGGCAAGACCCTCGCCGAAGCCGTCACCATCGCCCACGCCTACCTCCAGGGCGCCATTCATGGGCCGATCCAAGTGGCGGGGTTGAATTGTATTCGGCATCT
>JBEEPO010000037.1:0-8467 GCA_041191065.1 Verrucomicrobiota bacterium
CCGGCGACGGGGCCCTTTTTGTTGTCCGAGCATCCCGATTATCCGGCTTACTTGGCCTCGACGTGCACGGTGACCCGCATCTCTCGGTCGCCACCGCCCCAATAGCTGCCGCTCACGGGGGTGGCGTCCCGATAATCGCGCCCCACCGCCGAGGCGACGTAGGCTTCGTGGATGACCTTCCGGTTCGTCGGATCGACCCCCAGCCAGCCGTAGCCCGGCAGCCAGACCTCGTTCCAGGCATGGGAAGCGTGGCTACCGATGACGTCCCCGCGTTTGGCATCGTAGACATAACCACAGACGTAACGGGCCGGGATGCCGATCGAGCGGCAGAGGGCCAGCAGGAGGTGGGCGTAGTCTTGGCAGACCCCTTGGGGCTTCGCGAAGAATTCCTCGGTATTGGTGCCGATATGCGTCGCCCCAGGAACGTACCGACAGGTGGCATGGATATAGTCCATGAGGCCGATGATCACCGAAAACACGTCGCCGCGGTCTTTCTCGACGTCCACGGCCGCCCGCCAGATCTCCGGCGTGATGCGGACGGGTCCGTCAGACAGCAGGTAGGGCTGGAAGCTCTCGATCACGTCCTCCGCCCGGACGGCCGCCAGGGGGATGTCGGTCGGGATCGCCGAAACCGGTGTCGCGAGGGTCTCGACCATGCTGGAAACGTCGATGACGAGCTCTTTGTGGGGCTCCTCGACTTCGAAGAGGTGGACCGGATTGCGGTAAAGGTCCGGATAGCGACGCATCCGGACGGCCGGCAGGACGCGCACCAGATGCAGGCCGAGCTTCTGGCGGAGATTCGTGAGCGGGGTGACGCGGAGTTCGTTGGTGTTATTGCGGACGGGCAGGGCGTAGCGGTATTCGGTGCGGTGGAGGATGCGTAGCTTCATGGGCGCGGCTCGCCTTACTGCTGCTGCTGTTGCTGCTGTTCGCGATGCCAGTCGGAGAGCGACTCCGGGCGGGTCCCGCGGGGGAAATGGCGATCCACCTCGCCGGGCAGGAGCACGTAACTCTCGAAGACCGCCTGCCCGGCGGCGTTGAGCTGGACCTGGAGCTCATCGATATAGGCGTGAAGGCCCCGTGCCATCACCTCCGGCGGTCCGGCGAAGCTCAGACGGGCCAGCAGGGCGCCGGTGATCTTCTCGCAGGGGTTGGAATAACGGCCCGTCGGCGTCCCGGAAATATCGTGGAGGACCTCGTCGGCACGACGGATGCAGTGCCGGACCGAACGGGGGAACTCGTTGGAGAACAGCAGCAGGTCGACGACGCCTTCGACGCTGATTTCGCCGCCATGGACCCGGCGGTACCCGGCATGGGCGCTGCAGGCACGCAAGACCGCGCCCCATTGCAGGGATTCCAGGGCCGAATCGCCGGCGGACGACGGTGTCTGGGAGCGGATGTCGAGGAAGCGGCTCGTCATGTCGGCCCGCTCGAGCAAACGGCCCAGCTGCAGGAAGTTCCAACCCTCGTCGCGGGTGAGCGTCGCGTCCGTGATGCCGTCGAAGAGCATCGAGGATGAGATGATCTTCTCGTAGTAGGCTTGGGGGAACCGTTCGAGCAGCTGGAGCCCCTCCGGCGAGGTCACGAAGAGGTTGAGGGCGTTGATCTCGGACCACATCTCGTCGGAGATCTTGTCGCGGACCGAGCGCGCGTTCTCCCGGGCCTGCCGGATGCAAGACAGGATCGAGTCGGGGTTGCGCAGGTCGAGGGTCAGGAAGCGGGCGACGTCGCCGATCTGCGGGTTCGGATAGAGGGAGCGGAAGGCGCCCTCCATCGCGGTGGCCGCCAGGACCGGCGTCCAGTATTCGTGCGCGCTGCCCCGGCCCAGCGTCTCGTCATCGAGCAACATCTCCTCCGAGACACGGACGAGACGCGCCAGGTTCTCGGCCCGTTCCATCTGACGGGCCATCCAGTATTGGTGGTCGGCGACCCTTGAGAGCATCATCGGCGTAGGTCAGGCCGCGAGGACCCAGGTGTCTTTGCTGCCGCCGCCCTGCGACGAGTTGACCACGAGCGAACCGCGGGTGAGGGCGACGCGGGTGAGGCCGCCGGGCAGCACCTTGACCGTATCGCCCCACAGCACGAAGGGGCGGAGGTCGACGTGCCGGCCTTCGAGGCCTCCGTCCACGAGGGTGGGGTGCTGGGAGAAATTGACCACGGGCTGGGCGATGTAATTACGCGGATGGCGGGAGACCTTGTCATGGAACTCGGCCAACTGCGCCTGGGTCGCGACCGGGCCGATGAGCATGCCGTAGCCGCCGCTTTCGTTGGCGGCCTTCACGACGAGCTTGGGCAGGTTCTCGAGGATATATTTCTTATCGCTGTCGCGCCAGGCGAGGTAGGTCGGGACCTGGTCCAGGATCGGCTCCTGGCAGAGATAATAGCGGATCATGTCCGGCACGTAGGCGTAGGTGACCTTGTCGTCGGCCACGCCCGTGCCGATGGCGTTGGCGAGGGCCACGTTGCCGCGCCGGACGGCGTCGACCAGGCCCGGCACGCCGAGGCAGGAGTCCTTGCGGAAGACCTGCGGGTCGAGGAAGTCGTCGTCGATGCGCCGATAGATGACGTCGACCTGGCGCAGGCCGCGGGTGGTCCGCATGTAGACGAACCCGTCGAGGGCGATGAGGTCGCGCCCTTCGACGATCTCGATGCTCATCTGCCGGGCCAGGAAGGAGTGCTCGAAGTAGGCGCTGTTATGGACGCCGGGGGTGAGCAGGACCACGTTCGGGTTCGGGTTCTCGCGCGGGGCGACGTGCCGGAGCGTGGCGAGGAGGTCGGCGGGATACGTGTCGACCGGGCGGACGCCGCTGGCGCCGAAGAGCTGCGGAAAGACGCGTTTCATGGCGGCGCGGTTCTCGAGCACGTACGAGACGCCGGAAGGGCAACGGCCGTTGTCTTCGAGGACGAGGTAGCGTCCGTCACGGTCGCGGATGAGGTCCGTGCCGCAGACGTGGATATACGCGTCCTTGGGCACCGAGACGCCCACGAACTCCGGGCGGTAGTGGGAAGCCCCGAAGACGACCTCCGGCGGGATCACGCCGTCCTTGATGATGCGTTGCTCGTGGTAGACATCGTAAAGGAAGAGGTTAAGCGCGGTGATGCGCTGCACCAGCCCGGCCTCGATCTGCTCCCATTCGCCCGCTGGGATGACCCGCGGGAAAGGGTCGAACGGGAAGACCCGTTCCGTCCCCTTGTCATCACCGTAGACCGTGAAGGTGATGCCTTGCTTCAGGAACAGCAGCTCGAGGCTGCGCAATTTCTGGCTGAGCTCCTCGTGGCCGAGCCCCGAGAGTTTATCGGCCACGCCACGGTAGTAAGGACGGATCTTGCCGTGCTCATCGACCAGCTCGTCGAAGAGGTCGGCCCCTTTGTAGTCGGACAGGATCATGCCTAGAAGTAAGCAAGACCCCTGCCATCCCGAGGACGGCGGGCGGATGGTCAAAAACCTCGGTCGCGGAGGGCTATCTTAGGCAGGCCTTGCCAAAAACAGGCAGGTCAGAGGCCCTCGCGCTCGTTCCGGCCCTTGGGCGGGGTCGGGCTGATGCCTTTGGAGCGGAAGAATTCTCCGAGGACTTCGGAGCGCGCCGCGGCGAGCTGGTTCTTGCGGACGTCCTCCGGGGTCAGCAGCTTCTGGCGTTCGGTCATGATGCGGCGGAGCTGCATCAGGGCGGACTGCTGGAGTTGGCGGACGCGTTCGCGGGTCAGCTTGAAGCGCTCACCGACCTCTTCGAGCGTGAGCGGGCTTTCGCCGTTCAGGCCGAAGCGGTGCGTCAGGATCTCGGCTTCGCGGGGCTCGAGGGCGGCGAGCATCGTGGCGATCTCGTCGTTGTCGGATTTGCCGCGCAGGGTCTCGAAAGGCGTACGTTCCGACTCGTCCTTGACCAGGTCGCCCAAGGTGGCGTCGCCTTCTTCGCCGACGGGCTGGTCGAGCGAGGCGGCGCGGTTCGCGACCGACTTCATGTGCACGACCTTCGCGAGCGGGATCTCCATCGCCATCGCGATCTCTTCGTTATGCGGCTCGCGTCCGAGTTCGGCGGCGAGCTGGTTGGTGACGCGGCGCATCTGGGAGATGCGGTCGACCATGTGCACCGGGAGGCGGATCGTCTTCCCGCTCGTCGCCAGCGCGCGCTTGATCGCCTGCTTGATCCACCACGAGGCGTAGGTGCTGAGTTTGCCGCCCTTGTCCGGGTCGAAGCGCTCGACGGCCTTGATGAGGCCGAAGTTGCCTTCGCTGATGAGGTCCATCAGCGACAGGCCGAAATTATCGTAGTCCTTGGCGATGCGGACGACCAGTCGGAGGTTGGCCTGGATCATCTGCTGGCGGGCGGCTTCGTCGCCTTTGAGCACGCGACGCGCGAGGGCGGTCTCCTGCTCGAGCGTCAGGAGCGGAGTCTTCCCGATCTGGTCGAGATAGTAACGGATCGGCGAACGCTCTTCCGTGGACAATTCCTCCCACGGCAGGCCTGGTTCGGTGGGGTCGGTATCCTTTTCAGGGCTAGGGACAGGGCTACGGCTAGAATCAGGGATGGGGGTAGGGTTAGGGCGAACCTTGGGTGCCGGGAGCGTGGGGATCTTCGCCGGCAGCTCGGGCTTAACCACGATGGGCTTATTCGGCGGGACCGGCAACTTCTTCGCCTCCTTCGCCGGCTTGGCGGCAATGGGCTTCTTGGTCCGTCCCCTCTCAGCGGCTTTCGTCGAAGGCTTGGCCTTCGACGTCGCGCTTTTCTTGGGCTTGGACTTGGGCACAGGGGGATTTCTCAGGAGCGCAGGCCGGCGGCGAGTCCGAGGGCGCGCAGGACGCTCTTGGATTTGTTGATGGTCTCTTCGTATTCGGAGGTCGGGACGGAGTCGGCGACGACCCCGGCGCCGGCCTGGATGCTGGCTACGCCGTCGCGGAGCGAAGCGGTGCGGATCACGATGCAGGAGTCATGGCCGCCATCGAAGCCGAAGTAACCGACGGCGCCGCCATAGACGCCGCGGCGTTCGCCTTCGAGTTCGGAGATGACCTGCATGGCGCGGACCTTGGGCGCGCCCGAAAGGGTGCCGGCCGGGAACGTGGCGCGGAAGAGGTCGAACGCGTCCTTCTCGGGCGCGAGCTGGCCTTCGACCTGCGAGACGATGTGCATCACGTGGGAGTAGCGTTCCACGATCGCGTAGTCGGGGACCTTGACGGAGCCGGGCACGCAGACACGGCCGAGGTCATTGCGCGCGAGGTCGACGAGCATCAGGTGCTCGGAGCGTTCCTTCGGATCCGCGAGCAGTTCGGCTTCGAGCTGGCGGTCGGCGGCTTCGTCGATGCCGCGCGGACGCGTGCCGGCGATCGGGCGGATCTCGCAGAGGCGGCCGGTGAGGCGGACGTTCACTTCCGGCGAGGCGCCGACGACGTCGAAGCCGCGGCCCGTCTCCAGGACGAACATGTAAGGCGACGGGTTCACGTGGCGTAGCACGCGGTAGAGGTCGAGCGGGTCGCCCTTGAAGGCGACGTCGGTGCGGCGCGAGAGCACGACCTGCACGCAATCGCCGGCGCGGACGTATTCCTGGGTGCGACGGATGGCGGCTTCGAAGTCGGCTTGGCTGAAGTTGGCCTTGCCCGTGGCCAGCTCGGCGGCGGCCGGGAGTTCGGCGGCCACGGCGGCGCGCGGTCCGGTCACCACGGCGCGCAGGGCTTCGAGTTCCTGCTTGGCGGCGGCCCAGGCGGCGTCGGCGTCGGCCGGCGACTTCACGCGGGCGTTGACGATCAGCCGCAGCGTCTGGCGGGCGTTGTCGAAGGCGACGACGCGGTCGACGAGCATGAAGTGGAGCAGGGGCGTGCCGGCCGGGTCCTTGGCGGGCTTCGGGACGGTCGGCTCGATGCGGTGGACGTATTCGTAGCCGACCATGCCGACCATGCCCCCGACGAAGGGGGGCAGTCCGGGAACCTTGGCGACGCGCAGGCCGGAGAGTTCCTTCTTCACCAGCGAAAGCGGATCCGCGGGCGTGGGCAGGGTCTGCTTGGTGCCATCACGACGGACGATCTCGGTGCGGTCTTCCCAGGCGGTCAAGGTGAGGGCCGGCGCGGCGCCGCAGAAACTGTAGCGACCGAGCTTGTCGCCGCCTGTGACGGACTCGAACAGGAAGGGGGAGCCGAGGGCGCGGAGCCGGGCGTAGACCGAGACCGGGGTCTCCAGATCGGCCATCAGGTCCAGGCATACCGGGATGAGGTCGGACTGCTGGGCCAACTGGCGGAAAGTAGCTTGGTCGGGGACTAGGCTCACGCGTGCATTTAGATGCGTTAACCTATGGTTTGGAAACCAATTAAAGCAAACCGCCCAGATTGAAGCGGGCCGGCCGAATCAGCCCTTTTGGCCTGCGGTCCAGCGGCCCCAGAGCGAAAGGGGGAGGAGACGCCCGTTGTTTTCCTGTTTCAAGGCGAGTTCGCCGATGTCGACCTGGCCGCCGAGGCCGCGGGTGACGTCTTCGAGCAGGTTGTGGCAGAGGATGGAGGACGCATCGATGGTGTAGACCGTCAGGATCATGAACTGCGCCTGCGGGGAGAGCAGCTCTCGGCAGGCGCGGAGCAGGGGGGCGAGGTCGCGTTCGACCTTCCAGAACTCGCCGGTCGGGCCGCGGCCGAAGGCGGGCGGGTCGAGCATGATGGCCTCGTAATGGTTGCCGCGTTTGACCTCGCGTTTCACGAACGTCATCGCGTCCTCGATGATCCAACGGATCGGCTCCTGGGCCATGCCGGACAGTTCTTGGTTACGGCGACCCCAGGCGACGGCCGGCTTGGAGGCGTCGACGTGGGTGACGTGCCATCCCGCCTGGGCGGCATTGAGCGACGCGGCGCCGGTGTAGCCGAAAAGGTTGAGCAGGCGGGGGCGCGGTTCGAGTTTCTGCGGGCGCTCGGCGACCCATTTCCAGTGCGGGGACTGCTCGGCGAAGACGCCGAACTGCTTGGAATTGTCCATGAACCGCAGCTGGAAGCGGAGCTTGCCCAGTTTGGTCTCCCATTCCTTGGGGCAGTTGCCCTTCAGCTTCCAGCGGCCTTCGCGGCCGCCTTCTTCGTGTTCGGCGACGGCGCGGGCCCATTCGGCGGCGGGCAGGGACTTGCTCCACCAAGCCTTGGGTTCGCTCCGGATCATGCGGACGCCGCCGATCTCCTCGAGCTTGAAGCCGTCGCCGGAATCCAGGAGGCGGTGACCCTCCCAGTCGCTCACTAGTACGCTGATGTCCACGCGCGCATCGTGGGCGGACGGCGGCCGGGAGGGAAGCCCGCTTTTGCTCGCCAATTTATTTTTCCGCCCTTCCTCTTGGGACGATGATGCGTGAACTGGCCAGCGCCCGCTGGGAGACGAAGGTCTCCGGGTTGGTCGCGCTCACGCGCGACTGGACGGGTCCGGGGCTGCCGCCGCTCACGCTGAATCCGCCGGCCCGCCTGACCTTGCTCGAGCCGGCTGATGTCCGCGCCTGGGCCTGCCGTTCGGGTCATTGGATCGAAGCAGACCGAATCCACTTCTTCTTCTGGAAGGCGCTTTGTCCGGAGGCCGCGGAAGGTTCCGTCAGCGTGGTCGGACCTTTCAACGACTGGGGCCGCGCCGTCGACATGGAGCGCTGGCAGCTCCGTCCGGTCTGCGTGGCGGGCGCCGAAGGCTTCGAACTCGCCGCGGACCTAGCCGAGGTCCTCGGCGAAGCCGAAGAGACCGTCTTCAAGTTCCGCCGCGAGGGCGACCGCTGGGTGGAGCCGCCGCACGACGCCGACAACGTCCGTCGCGACGAGGGTAATCACCGGAATCTCGTCGTCTCCCGTCGGCGCACCGACCGGCATGTCTTCCGGTTCCATGCGGCGGACGTCGATCCGGCCGCCGTGCCGGTCCGCATGGTCTACGAGACGCCGGAACTGCTCGAGCTCGGCGACATCCTGGCCTCGGAGCCCCTGGACGTCCTTGAGCCCCCCGGCGGCTTCGGCGCGACGGTCGGCGCGCGTTCGACGCGGTTCCGCGTCTTCGCGCCGCGCGCCCGCTCGGTCGAAGTCATCTGGCGTCATCCGGCCGGCGGCGGCACGCATCCGCTGATGCTCAAGCCCGAAGGGCAGGGCGCGTGGTCGGCTTCATGGCCGGAGAATCTCAGCGGCGCCCATTACTGGCTGCAGGTCACCTCACCCGAGGATGACGAAACCGGCGAACGTTTCGGCGGCACGCACATCGTCGATCCGTGGGCCCGCGCCGTCGTCGGTCCCCGTCAGGCCGCCGGACTCGTCATCGGCCCAGACGCCCTCCGGCCCTTCGATGACGGCTTCGTCCCGCCGCCGGTCGAAGACCTGGTGATCCTCGAAGGCCATCTGCGCGACCTGCTCGGTCTCGCCGACGGCGCGCCCGCGGCCGGCGGTTACCGCGATCTCGCCCGTTATGTGCGTTCGCAGGGCAACTACCTGCGCGCGCTCGGCGTCAACGCAATCGAACTGCTGCCGTGCGCCGAGTTCGAGCACGGC
>JBEEPO010000038.1:0-8358 GCA_041191065.1 Verrucomicrobiota bacterium
AAGGGGGCGGCAAGGGGGAACCGAATAATGTGCTGGGCATACTTTTTCGGGTCTCAGGTCTCGGCTGATCGGGTGTCTGGTGCGGGTCTTCTGGTTCGGGTACGGGCACGGGCCTGAACCTGCACCTGATGCTGAATGCCCGAACCAGATGCCTGAATGCCGAGACTTTGGACCTGAGAATCAATCGCGCTCCGCAGCATACATCCCGGACTCCGGTTTCCCTGAGGCAGATGTCCATTCTGTCCTCGATTCAGTCCTCAATCCAGCCATCAATGCAGTCATCCACTCTTTTTTCCCACCATGCGTTTATTGCTCTGTTTCTTGGCGGCGGGTCTGGCGGCGGCCGACGTGACGTTCGAGCAGGTCAACAAGGCCGTCGGCCTTGAGCTGTTCGCCGATGCGAACCTCTGGGACGATGATGCGAAGGCCGTCGCTGAGCGGCTCGGCTGGCCGCAGGAGTCGGAGACGACCAATGACGCCAGCTACCGGCTCTATCCGAAGGACGATTACCGGATGTTCGAGTGCCGGCCCTATTCTTGTTCCTTCCTGGCGGACCAGAACAAGCCCACCTCGCTCTCCCTGATGTTCGCCAACAAGGGCGACTCCGTCTCGATCGGCTCGAAGGACGTGAAGGACAAGGCGAAGGCCAAGGCGCGAGACGAGCAGATCAAGGATTACAAGAAGGCCATCGCCGCGGACGCCAAGGACCTGGAAGAGAAGCTGACCAAGCTGTTCGGCAAACCGACGCTCGGGAGCCTAGGGAATGCGCAAGCGACGCGCGAAGTCGTCCGCCGCTGGAACTGGAACGGTCACGCCTTTCTGCTGGCGGCGCCCAAGGATGAGTATGTCGCCTTGCGTATCCTGTCCGTAAAGTCGGCCGACGAAGGAGGTCGTAGCCGTGTCTCCGATGCCGAGCTCTTCGCCCGCGCCAAGAGCCGGGTCGAGAAGCGCCCCAATGGCGACGTCATCCTGAAGGACATCCCCATGGTGAACCAAGGTCCCAAGGGCTATTGCGTGCCGGCCACGTGGGAGCGCGCCATGCGCTACATGGGCGTCCCGGCGGACATGTACGTCCTGGCCATGGCCGGACAGAGCGGCGCGGGCGGGGGCACCTCGGTCGTCGCCATCGCCAACGGCGCGAAGGCTGCGGTCACCGGCGCCTATCGGAAGATCGAGACCGTCAGCATGAAGGTCGAACCTGGGACCGTCGCCAAGTACATCGACCAGGGCCTCCCGATCATGTGGGCCATGTTCTCGACCAAGGAGTACAACGAGATCGCCAACGGCCGCACCAAGGAGCGTCAGGGCATGACCGATCCGGTGGCCTGGAAGAAGGCCGTCGCCGATGCGCGCAAAGGGCAGAAGCCCTTGCAGCCTAACCGCAACGAAGGCCACGTGTGCATGATCGTCGGTTACAACAAGCAGACCGGCGAGGTCGCCGTCTCAGACTCCTGGGGTCCGGACTACGAAGAGCGCTGGATCATGGGCGTCGAAGCCACCCAGGTCAGCCAGGGGACGATGACGATCATTGGGTTCTAGCTTGCGACGCGAAGCGTCGCAAGAGTGGGCAAGCTGGCACGGTGACATGGGAGCACGCGCTTGCGCGAGGGGGCACGTGGGAACGGTGACACGTGAGCAAGGGGCAGAATCGAGCGCACGAGGGCCGAAAGTGACAGGCCCGCGGGCTCGGTGGACTAGATGACGCCCGGTGACGAGGGATCACTTCTTCTCGGCGGCTTCCATCTTGCTCAGGCATTCGGTGAAGATTTCACGCCCCCGCTTGTCCGCCTGCTTGATCTCTTCTTCGGATAGTTCCTTGAGGATTCCCTGCAAGGTCTCCTGTTGGTCTTCGCTCATCTCCTTGGCGCAGGTGAACATCCAGGCCACTCCCTCGATCTTGTCCTTGGGGACGCCACGTCCTTTCAGGTAGCAGCGGCCGAGGAAGAAGGCGCCGCCCGCGTGAAGCTGTTCGGCGGCTTTGCGAAACCAACGCACTGCGAGGGTGTCTTTGGCCGGATCAGGTTTCTCTCCGTAGTACTCCAGGCCGATAACGCATTGGGAGTCGGGCACGCCGTGCTCCGCGGCGATCAGGGACCATCGGCGGGATTCCTTGAGATCGACGGCGACGCCATCGCCCCTGAAATAGCATACGCTCAGAGAGTATTCAGCTTCCTTGTGACCCTGCAGGGCTGCCTTCAGGTACCATTGGAAAGCCTCCTTCATGTCCGGGGCGACTTCTTCTCCGATGCGTAGGGTCTGGGCCAGGGAATACTGCGCATCGGCATAGCCTTGTTCGGCCGATCGACGGCACCACTTCGCGGCCTCGGTCGCATCCCGTCTGGTGCCGAGTCCCTCCTCCAACATGCGCGCGAGCCGGTGCTGGGCTTTGGCGTCCCCTTGCTCCGCCTGGACCTTGGTCTCGACGAAATCCTTCAGCTCCGCGGCGAGTTCGGCGGGATCGCGGGCGAAGGGAGACTGGTACTCCCGTTTGCCGGAAAGTTCGCGGGCCCGCTTCTCCGCCTGCGCCTGTTGTTCCGGCGTGAGGGCGTCGTAGTCTGCCTTGAACATCTTCGGCTTGAGCTCATCGGAGACGTTGAGGAAGACCAGACGCCAGGCCATCGATTCCACCGGATTCGGCGTCGTGCCCAGGCCTTCCTCGTAGACGAACGACATGATGTGGGCGGAGCGATCGTGGCCGGCCATGGCTCCGTCGCGGACCCAGGTCGCCACGGACTTGAACCGTTTCTTGTCCTTGGCGTTGATGATCTCCTCGGCGAGGTCGGCGCGTGCGCCATGATGGCCGTGTTCCGCGGCGCGCAGCAGCCACTTGCGGGCCTCGGCGGGGTCGGCCTGGATGTCTTCGTCGTCCTCATAAAGCATGTGCAAGGCATATTCGGCGTCGGGTTGGTTCTGATCCGCCGCCTTGCGTAACCAGATGATGCCCGCGGCCACGTCCTTCTTGACGCCGACGCCGTAGAGAAGATCGCGGCCGTAGCAGGATTGGCAGAAGGCGTCGCCCTTTTCGGCGCCCAGTTTGTGCAACCGTGCCGCCTCCGCGGGATCACGCCCGGTTCCGTAGCCGATGAGGTAGCAGTTTGCCAGGGCGAGGAGCTTTTCGGGGTCGCCTCCGGCCGCCTCGAGCTTGGCCTGCGCGAAGGATGCTTCGGGGCTGAGCTCGGTCTTCTGCTTGGCGGCGTAATCGGCTCCGGCGTTGGCTTCGGCGGCGGGAAGGGCCGGAGAAGGTTCGGTGAGGGCGATGGCCAGATAAGAGAACAGGCAGGCCAGGCCGAAGGCGGAGAAGGTGACGACGAGGGGGCGGACGTAGGTTGGGCGCATGGGTGAGGAGAGAGAGAAACGGCTGCGAGAGGAGTTCACGGGAGGAGGCGAATGGGCGGGGTGGTATTGTTGTATAAAGTTTTATAATGACATTTCCGCGCGGCGGGCGCAAGGGGCGCGGGGCCGGTCCGGAAGGCATAAGTAACTTATGACTACGGAGGGCGGAGCATTAGGCGGGCTCATCCCGGCGCGGACAGACCTGGCTGAGCCGAGGGCCGGCGGACGGGAGGGCAGGAGGATCAATCAAGGTAGGGCTGACCGCCCCTTGGTCAGCCGCGGTTGAGCGAGGGCGCTCATCCCTACCCGAGCCATCTAGGCCAGCACGCAGTGCTGACCCTACCGAGATGCGAGGATGACAGGGCCGGTCATCCCTGCCTCGAGGCAACGGATGCGAGGTTGAAAGAGGCGGGGTGGGGCGTAGGGTGGGCAGACCCGCCCCACCCAGACATGATCCTCCGCCTGATTTGCCCCTTGTTCCTGCTGGCAGTGACGCTGTCGGCCCAGAATCAGAACGCGAAAAGCCCGCCGAACGGCATCGCGCTGGCCGAAAAGGACAAGGCGGAGCTTCTGGAGGGTGGTCGCAGGCTGCAGGCGGAAGCGGAAGCCTTGAAGCAGCCGGGCGCCTTGACCAGAGAGGTCGCGGACTACGTCCCGGACGTCGAGATTTTCGCCAAGGCGGTGCTTTGGGCGGTCGAGCTGAACGAAATCTACAATGTGAAGCAGGTGGCCGACGCCCGTAACCTGCTCAAGGCCGGCAACGAGCGCCTCGTCGCCCTGAAGGCCGGCAAGACGCCGTGGCGGACCGCGACCGGCAACGTGGTCCGCGGGTATCGCTCGAAGATCGACGGCTCCGTCCAGCCGTATGGCTTGGTTATTCCGGAGGACCGGCCGGTCCAAGGGGGGCGGTTGGACGTCTGGCTGCATGGCCGGAGCGACGTCCTGACCGAGCTGGCCTTCATCGTCCCTCAGATGAGCAAGGCCAAGATGCCGCCGCCGCCCAGGCTGACGACCCTTAACATTTATGGCCGCTTCTGTAATGCCTACAAGTTCGCCGGGGAGGTCGACGTCCTCGAAGCCATGGAGCATGCCATCCGGGAATACGGCCTCAGCCGGGATCATGTCGCACTACGCGGCTTTTCGATGGGCGGGGCGGGTACCTGGCACGTCGGCGCCCAGCATATCGACCTCTTCGCCGCCATCACCCCGGGGGCCGGCTTCGTCGAGACGACGGAATACGCCAAGGTCGATGCCCCCGGTAAGGTCCCGCCGACTCCCTGGGAGCGGAAACTTTTCTCCTTATATGATGTGCCGGGGTATGTCCTCAACCTCTCGAACCGCCCGGTCTATCTCTATTGCGGGGATGAGGACCCCGCCCGCTGGCAGGGCTTGAAGATGGTCGAGGCCGCCAAGGCCCGCGGGTTCGTGATTCCCGAGCTCGTCGGCCCTAAGACCGGTCATAAGTATCACCCCGAAACCAAGAAACAGTTGGATGCCTTGATGGATGCCGCGGTCGCCAAGGGACGCCCGAAGGCTCCTCTGACCGTCCGTCTGTCGACCCCGACCCTTAAATATAACAAGGTCGACTGGGTGACCGTGGACGCCTTGCAGGAGCATTGGGTGGTCTCCGAGGTCGAGGCCGCCAAGGTCGCCCCGGCCAAGTTCACCGTGAAGACCAAGGGCGTGACCGGGTTCAGCCTCGGCGTCCTGGCGGTCTGGCCCGACGAAGGCTCGCCGGAGGTGGTCGTCGACGGGCAGACGTTCAATGGCGTGACCCGGTTCGAGAAGGTCGGCGGCAAGTGGGTCGACCCGCGGACCCTGAACCGGACCGAAGGCGGGCTCCGGAAGCGTCATGACCTCCAAGGGCCGATCGACGACGCCTTCATGGGCGCGTTTGTTTTCGTGCGGCCGACCGGTAGGTCATCCTCCCCGCAGGTCGACGCCTGGGCGAAGTCCGAGATGGAGATCGCCGTGCGCAAATGGAAGGTGAATTTCCGCGGTGAAGTGACCGTCGTCGACGATGCCGCCGTCACGGATGAGCTGATGCAGTCGAAGCATGTCGTCCTGTGGGGCGACGCCGAGTCGAACCGGGTCATCGCGCGGATGGCGGACCGATTGCCGCTGAAGTGGTCGGCGGGCAAAGTGACGATCGGGCCGGTCAGCCGCGATGCGGCGACGCATGCGCCCATCCTGATCCATCCTAATCCGCTGGCGCCGGAGCGATACGTCGTGCTGAACAGCGGCTATACCTTCCGCCAGGGGAGCGACCTGACCAACGCCTTGCAGACCCCTAAGCTGCCGGATTGGGCCATCGTTGATATCACGGTACCTCCCTCGGCACAGTGGCCGGGCAAAGTGACCGATGCCGGGTTTTTCAGTGAAGGGTGGGGCCCGCGCTAAGGGCGCACGCACGGGGGCGTGGGATACATCCGAGAGGCTTGGACGCTCAGAGGCTCGGCGGACCAGGGAGGGTCGATCAAGGTAGGGCTGACCTCCTTTGGTCGGAGGGGGGGCGGGCCAGAGCGCGAGACCCTACCGAGAGACAAGGATGACCGGGGTCGGTCATCCCTACCGAGACGCGAGGATGCGGGGTTGAAAGGAGGGCGAGGGGCGGCAGGATGTCAGGCATACCCCTACGCCATGCGCCCCTACGCCTGTTTAGTGATGTTGTCCGCAACGCTGGTTTCGAACCTGTCGGCGGCTCCGTTGAAGGCCGGGGCGGCGGCGGTCGATATCACGCCAAAGGAATTTCCGATGAACATGCCCGGGGGCTTCAGCGCTAACCCGGCCACTTCGGCCCATGACCCGCTGAACGCCAGGGCGTTGGTCTTGGATGACGGCAAGACCACGTTCGCGTGGGTGGTCATCGATAACCTCGGCGTCCCCAAGAAGGTCGTCGCCGAGGCCAAGGAGCTGGCGGCCAAGGCCACCGGCATCCCCGTCGAGCACATGATGGTCAGCGGCACGCATACCCATACCGGCGTGAACCCGTCGGACGAGGCCCCCGCCGCCGGGGCTAAGCTGTCCGTAGCCGAGGCGAATGCCGCGGCCTATCGGCAGGTGATGCTGGAGGGAGTTTCGCAGGCCATCATCCGGGCGCACGCCGCCTTGCGTCCCGCGGCGGTGGGTGCCGCCGCGCGGCCCCTGACCCACGAAGTCTTCAACCGACGATGGTTCCTCAAGCCGGGCAAGATGCCGCCCAATCCCTTCGGCGAATACGATCAGGTGAAGATGAACCCCGGCACCTCGCCCGACATCCTGGACCGGCCGGCCGGCCCCACCGATCCCGACATCAGCGTCCTTTCCGTCGTCGACGCCAAGCGCAAGCCGCTGGCCTTGTTCGCCAATTACTCCCTGCATTACGTCGGTGGCTCACCGCGAGGGCAGGTATCGGCGGATTATTACGGCGAGTTCGCACGGCTCATGCCGACGCGACTGGGCGCCGGGGAGGGCTTCGTCGCCGCCATGTCCAATGGCACCTCCGGGGACATCAATAACGTGCCTTTCGGAGTGGGCAGACCGCCTCGGGCGCCTTTCGAACAGATCCGGATCGTCGCCAGCGAGGCGGCGGACGTCGCTTGGCAGGCCGCAAAGGATATCCCCAAGCATCAGACCGAGGTGGTCCTTGGGGTGCGTCAGCGCCTCCTGACCCTGAAGTACCGTAAGCCCACGAAGGAGCAGCTCCTTTACGCCAAAGCCGTGCTGGCGATCAAGGATCAGGCCGCCATCGAGCGTCTCCCGCGACTGGCCCGCGATTATGCCGCGCGGACGCTGTCGGCGGCCAACCGGCCGGAGGAGACGGTCGACGTCATCCTGCAGACGATCCGCGTCGGCGACGCCGTGATCTGCGGCGTGCCGTTCGAGACCTTCGCCGAGACCGGCCTGGAATTGAAACAGAAGAGTCCGTTCGGGCGGACGATCGTCGTCAGCATCGCGAACGCAAAGCACGGCTACCTGCCGACCCCGCGTCAGCATGAGCTCGGCGGCTATGAGACCTGGCTAGGTACGAACCAGGTGCAGAAGGATGCCTCGGAGATGGTCGTACGGAATCTCGTCGAGATGATGGGGGAGCTCAAATGATCCAGGTGATCATTTGAGAGTATAGAGTTTAGAGTACTGAGTATAGGGAGGGGCAGACCGAGGCTCAGAGGCTCGGAGGCCCGGAAAATCATCTTCGGGTCTCAGGTCTCGGTTGATCGGGTATCTGGTTCGGGTCTTCTGGTTCGGGTACGGGTGCGGGTCCTGAACCTGTACCTGGTGCTGAACACCTGAACCCTGGACCTGGCGGCTGAGACCCGGGACCTGAGAATAGGGAGCGGCAGGCTATGTCGTGACGCGGTCCCGACCCTACCAGGAGACAACTAGGTCAGCACGCGGTGCTGCTCCTTCCTATATAAAGAGGGCGCGACCGGAGTCGCGCCCTTGAGGAGAGGGGTGAACGGGGGCTTACTTCTTGTCGCCTTCGAGCTTTTCCTTGAGCTCGGGGTGTTTCTTGAGGAATTCGGCCTTTTCTTCCGGGGTCATCTTTTCGAAGCGCTCCTTCATCTTCGCGCGGAGCTTTTCCTTCTGTTCCGGAGTGAGGTTCTCGCCGCGTTCCTTGAGCTTAGCCTTGAGCTTTTCCTTTTGCTCAGGCGTCAGGTTCTCGGCCCGTTCCTTCAGGCCTGCCTTGGCCTTTTCGATCTTGGCGGCGACTTCCGGGTGCTCCTTCAGCCAAGCCTGGCGTTCCTCGGGAGACATCGCCTTGAGCTTTTCAAGGGTCTCGTGGAGTTCGGGGTGCTGTTTGAGGAATTCATCTCGACGGTCGCCGTCGCGCTTGGCGGGGGCGTCCTTGCGGGCGGGTTTGTCGCCTTCGGGGACGGCCTGAGCGGCCGCGGTCGCGACGAGGAGAGCGAGGAGGGAGAGTCCGAGGGTCGAGGTTTTCATGGGTGTTCAAAGATTGAACCCCGGGAAGGGAGAGAGAGTTGCGGGGGCGCGAACGAAGTTCGCGAGGGGACATGCTGGCAAGGTGACACGGGGGCAAGGGGG
>JBEEPO010000039.1:0-8280 GCA_041191065.1 Verrucomicrobiota bacterium
TTGCCGGCGCCGTTTCGGCCGAGCAGACAGACGCGTTCGCCTTCCTCGATCTGCAGGTTGAGGTGGTCCAGGACGGGCGGACCGCCGAAGCTGACATAGACGTCGAGGAGACTGAGGAGGGCCATCGCCCGGAGATGTGGGGAAGGGGAAGGGCGGAGGCGAGGAAAATGGCCGTTCGGACCCATTCCTGTCGTTATCCCGCCAGAAGGAACTCTTGTCCCTCAGGTGGGTCGTACTCTAGACCTTAGGCGCCCCGTGACGGCCTGCCTTAGGTAGGACTATCCCTTTAATCCGCATGCGCTCCCTCCTGCTCCTTTCCCTTTTCGCCGCGACGGTCTTGGCCGACGGCCCGAAGGATAACATTCCCGCCGCGGTCCGGCCGATCCCGCCGACCGACAAGGCCGTCGCGTTGCCCGAAGCCGACAAGGTCTCGCTGGCCAAGGAACTCACCGAACTCCGGGCGGCCATCGACGCCGCCGCCAAGGCGCAGGCGAAGAACCCACGCCTCGAAGAGCTCCTGGCCGACATCGAGATCTTCCATAAGGCCGTGGACTGGGCCGGCCGCTACAACGAGTATTTCAAGAAGGACGAATTCAAGACCGCCCATGATCTGATCGTCGAAGGCAAGTCCCGGGCCGCCTCGTTTCTCAAGGGCGAAGCCCCGTGGACCCGCCAGACGGGTCTGGTCGTGCGCGGCTACAAGTCGAAGATCGACGGCTCGATCCAGCCTTACGGCATGGTCATCCCGGACAATTACGCCGGCTCGCTGATGCGCCTCGACTTCTGGTGCCACGGCCGTGGCGAGACCTTGACCGAACTCGCCTTCCTCAGCGACCGCCGCAAGAACGTCGGTCAGCTCCCGGCCAACAACCGTCTGGTGCTCCATCTCTACGGACGTTACTGCTGCGCCAACAAGATGGCCGGTGAGGTCGACCTCTGGGAGGCGTACGCCCATGCCCGCAAGAGCTACAACATCGACGACGATCGCCTGTTCATCCGCGGTTTCTCCATGGGCGGCGCGGCGGTCTGGCAGTTCGGAGCCCACTACGCGGACCGCTGGTGCGGCATCAATCCGGGCGCCGGCTTCTCCGAGACCCCCGAATTCCTGAACGTCTTCCAGAACGAGGACGTCTCCAAGATCCCGTCCTGGCAGAAGACGCTGTGGGCCTGGTACAACGCCACCGACTCCGCCATCAACTTCCGCAACGCGCCCACCGTCGCCTATAGCGGCGAGATCGACAAGCAGAAGCAGGCCGCCGACGTCATGGCCCGCGAGATGGGCAAGGTCGGCCTTGAGCTCACCCACATCATCGGACCGCAGACCGCGCATAAGATCCATCCCGACTCCATGGCCGAGATCGAGCGTCGACTCGCCACCATCGCCGCGCGCGGTCGCGTGCGCACGCCGCAGGAGGTCTCTTTCGCCACCTACTTCCTCCGTTACGACCGCATGCACTGGGTGAAGGTCGACCGCATGCTAGAGCACTGGAAGCAGGCCCGGGTCGACGCCAAACTGGTCGACGAACGCGCCATCGAGGTCAAGACGACCAATGTCGCCGGCCTGACGCTCGACTTCGCCCCGGGCGATGCCGTCCAGTCGCAGTTCGCGCCGACGGCCGTCACCATCGACGGCCATAAGGTCCTGACCTCGGTCAAGGCCGCTTCGGACCGTTCGTGGAAAGCCACCTTCGCCCGTGACCCGAAGAACGGCGAATGGACGCAGGTCGCCGTTTACGCAGAGCAGGGTGTCGTCAAGCGCCATGGCCTCTCCGGTCCGATCGACGACGCGTTCATGGATGCCTTCCTGTTCGTCACCCCGACTGGCCAGCCGTTCAACGCCAAGGTCGGCGGTTGGGCCAAGTCCGAGATGGAGCGCGGCGCCCGGGAATGGCGTCGACAGTTCCGCGGCGACGCGCCGACGAAGGCCGACGCGCAGGTCAAGGACGAGGACGTCGCCAGGAACAACCTCATCCTGTGGGGCGATCCTTCGAGCAACAAGCTCCTCGCCAAGATCATCGCCCAGCTCCCGATCCAGTGGACCGCCGACAAGCTCGTCGTCGACGGCAAGGCCTATTCGTCCGCCGACCACGCGCCGATCCTCATCTTCCCTAATCCGTTGAATCCCCAGAAGTACGTCGTGATCAACAGCAGCTTCACCTACCGCGAATACGACTACCTGAACAATGCCCGCCAGGTCGCCAAGCTTCCTGATTGGGCGGTCGTCGACCTCAAGGTCGCCCCGGATGCCGTCGCCCCGGGCGCGATCCCCGCCGCCGGTTTCTTCGACGATGCCTGGCGGTTCCGCGCATCCAAGTAATCATTTCCCTCTCACCATGGCCATCATCACCGAAAAAGATCTCCAGCCCACCTACGACGTCATCGTCGTCGGCTCCGGCGCGGGCGGCGGTCAGTCCGCCTACACGCTCACCATGAACGGCGTGAAAGTCCTCATGCTCGAGGCCGGCCGCAATTACGACCCGGTCACCGAGACCCCTATGTTCCAGTCCCGGGCGGACGCCCCTCTGCGCGCGATGAGCACGCGGGAGAAGCCGTTCGGCTTCCATGACGCGACCGTCGACGGCGGCTGGGAGGTCCCGGGCGAGCCTTACACCCAGGCCTCGACCGACCCTAAGCAGCGTTTCGACTGGTGGCGCGCCCGCATGCTGGGCGGACGCACGAACCACTGGGGGCGCATCTCGCTCCGCAACGGCCCTTACGACTTCAAGCCGTATTCGCGTGACGGCCTCGGCTTCGACTGGCCCTTCGGTTATGAAGACGTCGCTCCCTACTACGACAAGGTCGAGATGCTCGTCGGCGTCTACGGCTCCAACGAAGGTCTCGAGAATACGCCCGACTCCCCGAACGGCACGCTGCTCCCGCCCCCCAAGGCCCGCGCCGGTGAGCTTTACGTCAAGAAGCACATCGCCAAGTTCGGCATGCCCGTGATCCCGATCCATCGCGCGATCCTTTCGACCCGGCAGGACCACGTCAATTTCCCGGCCCGTCTGCACCCGAACAACCCCAAGGCGCAGAAGATCATCGCCAAGGCCATGCAGGAGCGTGCCGCCTGTTTCTGGGCGACCGACTGCGGTCGCGGCTGTTCGATCAAGGCCAACTACCAGTCGACCACCGTGCACCTCCCGCCGGCGCTCGCGACCGGCAATCTCGACATCCTTTGCAACGCCCACGCCCGCGAGGTGACCGTCGGCGCCGACGGCAAGGCCAACGGTGTCATCTACATCGACAAGGTCACCGGCCAGGAACGCGCCGTGAAAGGCCGGGCCGTCATCCTCGCCGCCAGTTCGGGTGAGACCGCTCGCATCCTGCTCAACTCGAAATCTAACCGCTTCCCGAACGGCCTGGCCAATGGCTCCGGTCTGGTCGGCAAGTACATCATGGACACCGTCGGCGCGAAGCTCGGCGGCAGTGTCCCCGCCTTCGAGAACCTGCCGGTCCACAATGAGGAAGGCGCCGGCTCCCACGTGTACATTCCTTGGTGGCTGTACAAGGACGCGAGCAAGCTCGGCTTCGCCCGCGGCTATCATATCGAGTTCGCGACGGGGCGTCGCATGCCCGGCCTCGGCACGGGTAGCGCGGGTCCCGGCTATGGCAAGAGCTACAAGGAGGAGGTCCGCCGCAGGTACGGAGCCAGCATCGGCTTCTCCGGCCGTGGCGAGATGATCCCGAACGAGAATTCCTTCTGCGAACTCGACCCGACCGTGAAGGACAAGTGGGGCATCCCCGTCCTGCGTTTCCATTGGAAGTGGTCGGACCACGAGACCAAGCAGGCCGCCCACATGGAGGCCACCTTCGCGATGGTCATCGACGCGATCGGCGGCAAGGCCAAGAAACCCGAGCCCGACGGCACCAAGGCCATCGAACCGGGCGGCTCGATCATCCACGAGGTCGGCGGGGCCATCATGGGCGCCGACGCCAAGAAGTCGGTCACCAACCAGTGGAACCAGTGCTGGGAGGTCCCGAACCTTCTCCTCAACGACGGGTCCGCCTTCTGCAGCAATGCCGACAAGAATCCCACGCTCACCATCATGGCGCTGGCATGGCGCGCCACCGATCATCTCATCGAAGAGATGCGCAAGGGTAACCTCTGAGACTTACGAACATGGAAAACACTCCCGTAGATAACCACGGCCAGATCGACCGCCGCCAGGCCCTCAAGTGGATCGGCGCCGCGGCCGCGGCCGCCGCGACGTTCCCGCATGCGTCGGCCCAAGGCCGCCTACAGCGTCAGCCTGGCTCCCCCGCTGGCACCGTTGGAAACCGCATCGGCTGGGACCCGGTCCTGAACAAGAACTACGTCCCGGGCGACCTCTGGCCGCTGACCCTCACCGCCCAGCAGCGCAAGGCCGCCGCGGCGCTCACCGACCTGATACTGCCGCCGGACAACCCGGGCGACAAACTGCCCTCTCAGCTCGGCGTCCAGGACTTCATCGATGAGTGGATCAGTTCGCCGTATGACGAGACCGCCAAGGACCGACCGGTCATCACCGAAGGCCTCGATTGGCTCGACGGGGAGTCGCAGCGCCGATTCAAGAAGGACTTCGCCGACCTCGCCGAACCGCAGAAGTGCGCCATCGCCGACGACATCTGCGGCAAGACCGCGGTGAAGAAGGAATTCAAGGCCGCCCAGCGCTTCTTCGAGCGCTTCCGCTACCTCGCCGCCAGCGGGTATTACACCACGCCCCAGGGCTGGAAGGACGTCGGTTACGTCGGCAACGTCCCGACGGTCAACTTCGATGGCCCGACCCCCGAGGCGTTGAAGCATCTCGGGTTGGCCTAGGATCGAGGGCACGACGGCCCTGTGGCCACGATGGCCGGAGGTCGAAAAGCCTCCGGCTTTTTTGTGTCCTTTTACGCCAGCCATCCCTTTCGAATTGGAACAAACGTTCAGGCGGGTTGCCTAACCTGCAACCCCATGAAGCTTCTTGTCCCCGTCTTCGGTCTCTTCGCCGGTCTGCTGGGCCTGTGCGCGGCTCCGATCTCCCTCTTCGACGGAAAGTCGCTCGCCGGCTGGGAAGGCGACCCCAAGGTCTGGCGCGTCGAGGACGGCGTCATCGTCGGCGGTTCCTTGCAAGGCAATCCGCGCAACGAGTTCCTCACGACCAAGCGCAGCTTTTATAACTTCCGCCTCAAGCTCGAATACAAGCTCGTCGGGACCGAAGGCTTCGTGAACGGCGGCGTCCAATTCCGCAGCCAACGCGCGACCACTCCCCCTAATGAGATGGTCGGTTATCAGGCCGACATCGGCCATGGCCACACGGGTTCGCTTTACGACGAATCCCGCCGTAAGAAGTTCCTCGCTCGAGCGGGTTCGAACGTATCCGCCTACGGCCTGAAGTCGGAAGCCGACCTCGTTGGGCTCGAAAAAGTCGGCGAATGGAACCGCTACGAAATCCGGGCCGAAGGACCCCGCATCACGATTTTCCTCAACGGCAGGGCGACCTTGGACTACACAGAGACCGATCCGTCGATCGACGACGCCTATGGTCTCATCGGCCTGCAGATCCACGGGAACTGCAAGGCCGAGATCCGTTTCCGGAACATCACCCTCGATCCGTTGACCGAGGTTCCGGTCGTCACGAAGGGCGACGTGCTGAACCGTTTCGGGGAGCCCAAGGCGGCGTGGACGCCGCCGGCGCCGTTCATCGACGGGAAGTTCGTGTTAGGGCCGGACGAGGTCGTCGTCTTCATCGGTCAGGAAAACCTCGTGCGCGAAGCCAAGTCGGCTGAGATCGAGTCCCGCCTCGCCACGGCCTTCGCCGACAAGAGCCCGGTCTTCCGCTCGATGGCCTGGGAGGCCGATACGGTGCATGAGCAGTGGCGCGACCTGAACTTCGGTCCTTGGAAAGGGCAGCTCGAGACGGTCGGGGCGACGACCCTCATCCTGCAGTTCGGCCAGGCCGAGGCTTTACAAGGGCAGGGCGGTCTCGCCAAGTTCAAGGCCGACTACCATAAGCTGCTCGACGACCTCGGCCGCCACACCCCGCGCATCGTCCTCCTTTCACCGGTCGGATTCATGGCGTCGAACCGTCCGCCGGACCTGCGTTCCCCCGCCAAGCTCGCGGATCTGGAAGCCTATGCGGCCGCCGTGGCTGAGATCGCCCAACAGCGCGGCCTGCCTTACGTCAATCTCACGGAGGCGGCCAAGCCGCATGCGTCGGTCGATGGGCTGCATCTGTCGGCAGAGGGTCTCGCCGCGGTCGGACGGGAGTTCGCCCGGGCGGTGGGTTTACCGGAGTCTCCGCATCGCTCGGACGGCTTGCGTGCCGCCATCGTCGAGAAGAACCGTCTCTGGGCCGATTGCTGGCGTCCGGCCAACTGGTCGTTCGTCTACGGCGACCGCATCTCGCAGAACTACGGCAAGGGCTTCGGCCCCGTGCCGTCGCTCAAACAGAACTTCGAGGCGTACAAACCGTTGGTGTCGGCTTGGGACAAGCACATCCAGGCGTTGGCCCGCGGTGATAAGTCCGTCGAGCCCGCCGCGCAGGCCGGACCGAACGTCAGCACCGAGAAGGTGATGAGCGCCGCCGAGGAGCAGGCGACGTTCAAGGTCGCCGACGGCTTCGTGGTCAACCTGTTCGCCGACGAATCCCTCGGCGTCGCCAAGCCCACCCAGTTCGCGTGGGATGCGAAAGGACGGCTGTATGTCTGCTGCTCGCCGACCTATCCGCAGGCCGTCCCGGGGGTGAAGCCTCGCGATTACATCCTCCGGCTCGAGGACACCGACGGCGACGGCAAGGCCGACAAGTCCGTGCGCTTCGCCGAGGGTCTGACCATGGTACAAGGCGTCGAACCATTGGTCGAAAAGGACGGCTTTATTTCCCTGGTCGTCTGCGACTTCGATCGCCTGCTGTTGCTCACGGACAAGGATGGCGACGGGAAGTCCGATGAGACTACGGTGCTCATGTCCGGCTTCGGCGTCGGTGATACCCATCAGCTGGTGAACTCGGTCAGCCATGGGCCGGATGGCACGCTGTGGCTGAGCCAAGGCCTGCACGCCATCACCCGGGTCGAGACCCCCTATGGCATCGTCAGCCTGCCGAAGTCGGGACTGATGCGCTACGATTACAAGCGTCAGCGCCTCCAGCCGTTCTTCCAGCATGGCAAGGCCGGCCACAACTGCTGGGGCGTCGCTTTCGACGACTATTTCCAGCCCTTCCATAAGAGCGGCGACCGCGTCGCCGGTTATTACAGCCTGCCTGGACTAGGCGCCATCGAGACCCCCGACGAATACGCCGGCACGCACTCGCTCTTCGATTCCCCGCTTAAGTCAAATTCCGTCGAAATACTCGGCACGCAGGCCATGCCGCCGGAACTCCAGGGTGCCGGCCTCATCGGCGGCTACTACGGCAATACGGTCGACCTGCATCGGTTCGTGGACGACGGCTCCGGCTTCAAGACCGAGCGGATCGTCAGCCCCATCATCTCGAGCAGCAAGGCTTTCCGCCCCGTGGACGTCTCCGTCGGCCCGGATGGCGCGCTCTACGCCTGCGATTGGTTCAACGCCGTCATCGGCCACTATCAGGCCAGTTACGCCGATCCGCGTCGGGACCGTTCGCATGGGCGGATCTGGCGGATCACCGCCAAAGGCCGATCGACGGTGAAGCAGCCGGACCTCGTGGCGATGTCGGAGGCGGAACTCTTCGCCCAGCTCGGCTCTCCTGAGCGTTGGACGCGCACTCACGCCCGTCGCCTGCTGTTCTATCGTCCGACGGAAAAGGTCGCGGCCGAGGCGGATGCGTTCATCGCGCAGGGCTGCGCCGACGCGCAAGCCCTCGAAGCCCTCGGCGTGCTGCAGTCCCATGGCTTGGTCCGTCCGGCTTTGCTCGACCGTCTGCAGTCCTCCGCTGACTACCGGGTGCGCGCCTATGCTGCCCGCGTCGTCGGGGAATGGTCCAGCCAGTTGCCGGATGTCCAGCCTCGCCTGACCAAGGCCAGCGCGGACGAGCATCCGCGCGTTCGCCTCGAAGCCGTCGTGGCGCTCAGCCATGTCAGCGGTCAGGCTTCGTTGCGCACCGCGCTCGGGGCCGTCGATCGTCCTTCCGACAAGTTCTTGGATTATGCCCTCCGCCAGACCGTGCGTCACCTGTCGCCCGTCGCTGGCCAGCTTGCCGCCGAGCTGCCCGCATCGCAGGCCGCTTATCTGAAGAAGATCGCGACAAGCGGCCCTGCCATCGTTTCGCCCGGTCAGGCCATCTACGAGGCCCTCTGCCTGAATTGCCACCAGGCTTCGGGACAAGGCCTCACAGGCGTCTATCCGCC
>JBEEPO010000040.1:0-6937 GCA_041191065.1 Verrucomicrobiota bacterium
GAGGCGGGGATGACGACCCAGCGGCGATACTTATCCTCGTCCTTGAGCCAGAAGGTGGCGGACACGGCCAGGCCGATGACGGCGAGCTGGCCGAGTTCGACACCGACATTGAAGCCGAGGAGGGCGCTGACGACCGAGCCCTCGGGGATGCGCTCGTCGATGAGACGTTGGGCGAAGCCGAGGCCGTGGATCAGGCCGAAGACGAAGACCAGGAGGAGTCGGAACTTGCCGTAGGTCGGGCGGAAGATGTTTTCCAGGGCCACGATGGCGATGGACGCCGCGATGATGGGTTCGACGACCTTTGGGTTGACCGAGACGTAGCCGAGGGTCGCGAGGGCGAGGGTGATGGTGTGGGCGGCCGTGAAGGTCGTGACCTGGATCAAGATCGGCTTCCACGCACGGCACAGCAGGAAGAGGCCGAGGACGAAGAGGATGTGGTCGAGGCCTTCGGGCAGGATGTGCTCGAAGCCTTGCTTCAGGTAGCTGAGGAAAGTCGCGCCCGTGCCGCGGTCGGTGTCGTGCGTGCCGACGCTGCCGGGGGTGGGGCCGGTCGGGGGCTTGGCGGTCAGTCCGGTGAGGTCGAAGGTGAAGCTCGATTCGCCCGGGAACATCACCATGAACCGGGGGTGCTCCTTGCCGTCGACCGAGTTGGTGAAGACCGTGGCGACCTTGTGGCCGGGGAGGGAGCGGACCTTCCAGCCGGTGACCCCGGCAGGAATCTTCGTCTTCCAGCGACCGCGGGCGACGACCGCGTCGTCCATCTTCATGAGCGGCTTGCCCGTCTCGGCGACGAAGTCGTAGGTGAAGTCCGGTTGGACTCGGCCGATCGGTTCGAGGGTGAACTCCAGGTAGGTGGCCACGAAGGCCCGGGTCTGCTTGAGGAGCTCTTCGCGTTGGGCTTCGGTGTAGGTCAGGAACTCCTTCTGCTCCAAAGACAGGGCCATCTTCGGGCTTTCGGCCCAGTTCCGGGGGTTGATCTCAATGGTAATCTCGGCCTCGCCGCCGGTCTGGAAGGCGCCACGGACAGGGATGTCGGGAATCGAGTGGGCCCCTAAGACCGCGGAAAAAAGACCCAAAAGGGCTATGAAGAAGGGGCGGAGCAGGGGGGTCGACCTGGGCATGGAGGGGAAGATGGTTGGGTGACAATAGGGATTCAATCCCGATTGTGGTTTACCTTCCGCAACTTCGGGGCCACATTGGGGTTCTATCCCCGCAATCCTATGAAGAACATCCTCAGCATCCTCACCGTTCTTGCCCTCGCTGCCGCCGCTCAGGCTGGTTGCGGCGCCAAGATCTCCTCCAAGGGCACCGTCAAGTCCTACGACTCCGAAAAGAAGGAGCTCGTCGTGACCGTCGCCGGCAAGGACACCTCCTACACCCTGACCCCCGAGACCGAAGGCGCTGACAAGGCTGCCGACCTCAAGGGCAAGGCCGTCGAAGTCAACGTCGACAAGCACGTGAAGACCAAGGTCCTCTCCGTCGCCGTCGCCGCCGCCGGCGAAGAGAAGAAGGAAGAGCCCAAGAAGAAGGGCGAAAAGAAGAAGAAGACCGAAAAGAAGGCCTAATCGGCTTTTCCTTCGGGACCCGGGCGACCGGAGCCAATCGACCCGTCACGCGAGTGGCGGGTTTTTTTGTGTCGCGCAATGCGCGACAGGGGACACGTGGGCACGGTGACAAGGGGACAAGCGTTTACGCGAGGGGACATACCGGCACGGTGACAAGGGGACACGGGGGACACATGAGAGGCTCGGAGGCTCAGGGGCTTGGTTGAACAGAACGAGACAAGCGAGTTGATCCGTTGGCCGGTTGGCAAGGGAGGTAGAACAAGAGGCCCGGAGGCTCGGTTGGGCTGGTGGAACAGATCGATGCAGCAAGCAAAGGGGCAGCAAGGGGGAACCGGATGATGTGCCGGGGTGCATGATGACCGCGGCATGCGTCCTGGTCTCCGGTTTCCCTTTGAGCGAATATATCGCTCCGGGTGACAGGTGGCGGCCCCGGGTGGCGGGTGGCGGGGAGCGGGTAGGGGCGCGCGGCCCGCGCGCCTGCGGATGACCATGCCGGTCATCCCTGCCTGTGGCAGCTAGGTCAGCACGCAGTGCTGACCCTACCTCGATGCATGGGCCTGAAGTAAGAATCTTATGAGGAGGCGGCCTGGCATCAGCATCGCTGATGATAGGCTGTTTTGCCTAGTCGCGAACTTTGGGGTGCGTCGGACTGTCTTAGAGATACATTAACTGCCATGAACTACTCTTCACTAGTGCCGGTGATGAAGATAGTGCTGATCACGGTGCTCGCGCTGATCGAAGTCGCGCCAGCCCGCACCGGTGAAAGCCCGGTGAACGAAGAGCGCCTGGAACTCCGGGAGCTCGAACTGAGCGAAGGCGCGATCGACGTGGGCGGCCTTGGCCGCGCGCCGAAGCTGCGGATGCTCCTCTCGGTCCGTGACCTCGGCGAACACGGGTATTCCTCGAAGCTGCATCTGAATTCTGAATGAGCGTGCGGCGAGGCCGCACGAGGGGGCACGTGGGCAAGGTGACAAGGGGGTGGCTGCGAGGACACGTTGACCGGAGGGCCGGAGGACATGAAGAGGCGGTGCAAGAGTGGAATGCGAGAGCATTGAGTATGGAGCATCGAGTATAGGGAGGGACATCGATACGGGTGGCGGGTGGCAGCCCCGGGTGGCTGGTGGCGGGTACTATCCATTCAGACCTCAATGCAGTCCTCTATTCAGTCATCAATCCAGTCCTCAACTCTTCACTGTGCGCAGGCGGAGCCGGCCAGATATCCGGTGGTCCAGGCGTTCTGGAAATTGAAGCCGCCGGTGACGCCGTCGATGTCGAGCACTTCGCCCGCGAAGTGAAGGCCCGCGCATTTGCGGCTTTCCATCGTCTTGAAGTCGACTTCGGAAAGCTTCACGCCTCCGCAGGTCACGAACTCATCCTTGAACATGCTCTTGCCGTCGACCTGGAACTCCGCGGAGGTGAGTTGGCTGGCCAAAGCTTGGAGCGCCGGGTTGCTGACGTGGGCCCAAGGGGTGGTGGTCGGGATGCCTGCGGCGATGACGAAGCGCTCCCAGAGACGCTGGGGCATCGCGACCGGGCTGAAGGTGGTCACCTGTTTGCGGGCGTTCTGTTCCCGGACGACCGAGAGGGCCTTGACCAAGGAGTCGCGGGTATGGGGCGGGGTCCAGTTGAGCGCGATCGGGAAGGCGTAGTTCTTCTCGGCGAACTCCCGGGCGCCCCAAGCGGATAGCTTTAGGATCCCCGGACCGCTGAGGCCGGCATGGGTGACCAGGACCGGACCGTCGGTTTTGAGCTTGGTGCCCGGGGCGGTCACGGCCACGTTTTCGACCGAGACACCGGCCAGGTCGGTCAGGCGGGGGTCGGTGATATGGAAGGTGAAGAGCGAGGGTACCGGCGGGACGATCGCATGGCCGAAAGATTCGGCGATCGCCAAGCCGCCGGAGGCTTTGTTGCCGCCCGTGGCGATGATGACTCGGTCGAAGGATTCGGTCGAGCCGTTGCCGAGGGTCAGGCGGAAGGTCTCGGCCTCCTTGAGGATGGAGCGGACCGGGGTGGACACGCGGATGGTCACGCCGGCGCGGGCTGCCGCGGACATCAGGCAATCGACGATCGTGGCGGAGTCATCGGTCGTCGGGAACATCCGTCCGTCTTCCTCGGTCTTCGTGGCGACGCCGCGGGCGCCGAACCATTCGATGGTATCGCGCGGCTGGAAGCGGTGGAAAGCCCCGAGGAGTTCCCGTCCGCCGCGCGGATATTTCTTCACGAGCTCGGCCGGTTCGAAGCAGGCGTGGGTGACGTTGCAGCGGCCGCCGCCGGAGATACGTACCTTGGCGAGCAGGTGAGGGGTGGCTTCGAAGAGGGTGACCTTGCCGGCCTGGCCGAGGGCCTCCGCGCACGTGATCGCCGCGAAGAAGCCGGCGGCTCCTCCGCCGAGGACGGCGATGTGGCGGGCGGGGGGCATTAGGATAGATGACAGATGACAGATGACAGATGACAGATGGCAGATAAGGGATGAAAGATGAAGGATGGATTCGATAGGGGTAGGGGTGTTCTGAACTAGAGGCCCTGAGGGCACGTGGGCAAGGTGACATGGGGACACGGGGCAGAATCGAGGACACGAGGACAGGAGGGCCGGAGGAACGAGAGTATCGAGTATAGAGTATCGAGTATGGGGGCGTCAGTTGACCGGTTGACCAGTGGGCCAGTTGGCAAGAGTGAGGCGGAGTCGCAAGGGGCTAGGTCAGCACGCAGTGCTGACCCTACCTCGATGCATGGCTGGCCAACGTGTCATCTAGCATGGCTTGTCCATTCAGTCCTCCACTCAGCCCTCAATTCAGCCCTCGATTCAGTCCTCTATTCTGCTTTTATCACCGCATGCCCCTCCTACGTCTGCTTGCCTTCTGCGGCTTGGCCGCGTGCTCCGTCCAGTCCGACCCCGAAGAGGTCAAGTGGTACAAGGGCAACCTGCACACCCATACCTTTTGGAGCGACGGGGACGACTTCCCGGAGATGGTCGCTGACTGGTATAAGGACCAAGGGTATCATTTCCTGGCGCTGTCGGACCATAACATCATCGCCGACCACGACAAATGGCTGAAGGTGCATAAGTCCAAGAACGGCGCCGTCGCCTTGGACAAGTATCTGCAGCGATTCGGCAAGGGGTGGGTCGTCGCCCGGGGGGAAGGAGAGCAGGAAGAGGTCCGTCTCCGCACCCTGCCGGAAATCAAAGGTAAGCTCGAGGAGCCCGGACGATTCCTGCTCATCCCCAGCGAGGAGATCACGGACAAGAACGTGCACGTGAACGCGACGAACATCCAGGAACTGATCCTGCCGGATAAGACATTGGATACCACGACCAGTCCGCAGGTCATCAAGGCGCTGCAGCATGCCTTCGATGCCGTGCATGCGCAGCGGGTCCGGACGGGCGTACCCATGTTCGCTCACCTCAATCACCCGAACTTCAAGTGGGCGATCACCGCCGAGGAGCTCATGCAGATCGATCACGAGCAGTTCTTCGAGGTGTATAACGGTCACCCGACCGTCAACAATCCCGGCGACGAGCTGCATGCCGGCACCGAGCGGGTCTGGGACATCGTCCTGGCCGAACGGTTGGGTCATCTCGGTAAGCCCGTCATGTACGGACTGGCCACGGATGACTCTCATCATTATCACAGCACCTCACCCAAGGCCAGCCTCTCGGGTCGAGGCTGGGTCATGGTCAAAGCGAAGCAACTCGACGCGGCTTCGATTGTCGCGGCCATGGAGAAGGGCGACTTCTATGCTTCGACCGGAGTCGAGTTCAAGACGCTGCAGTCCGGCGACGGGCGGATCTCGCTCGAGGTCAAGGCCGAGGCCGGCGTCGAGTATGTGATCGAGTTCATCGGCACAAGGAAGGGGTATGACCGCAAGACCTTGGCCGTGAAAGCAGCCGATGGCAGCGAGCCGAGGGTCACCCGCAAATACAGCGCGGACGTCGGGACCGTGCTGGCGACCGTCAAGGGTCCCAAGGCCGAGTACGTCCTCAAAGGCGACGAACTTTACGTCCGCGCCCGCGTGACTTCCACCAAGCCCATGAGGAGTTCGCCGCTCGGGGGCGAGGTCGAGATGGCGTGGACGCAGCCGGTGAGCAGATGACAGATGGAAGTGTGCAGATGATCGAGCTAGTTTACCGGTTGATCAGTTGTCCGGTTGGCAAGAAGCGTAGGCGCGAGGCCTGTGGGTCGTCGACGACGGGTGGTCAGTTCGAACGTACCGTGATCATGGTGCCTTTGATCTCGTACTTAAAGTCGGCGACCTTGGAGAGCTGTTTCAGGAGGTCTCCGAGGCTGATGTTTTGGAAGTTAACGCTCACCTTTCGTTGGGCGAGCTCGCCCTTGGGGTCCACGAGCACGAGGTTGGTCGTCTGACCTTGTTTCTTCGCCTCATCTTGCACAGACTGCAGGACGGTGATGAGCGGAGTATCTTTGCACTCGAATCGCGTAAGCCTGACGGCGGAGGTGTCCTTTTCAGCGGCGGGAGAGGTCTGCGCGAAGAAGCAGGCCATCATGACGAGCGGCAGGGCGATGAGATGTCGCATTGGGGAATGACGAGAAGGATAGCTTGGCCGGAGGCCGCTTCAATAATTTATGGCTGCGGCAAGCCGGGCCTGCTCGGTGACCCTTGTCCGCATCTAGCTGCTATCGTGACAGCCTTATTTGAGCACGGACTTGAGGAACGACAGCAGCTCGGCGGTAGAGGGGTCGTCGGTCAGGCCGAGGTCGGCGTTGATCTTGCTGTGGTTCGTGTTCTGGGCGCCGTAGGCTTTTGCGGAGATGCCCTTTGAAGTCAGCGCTTTCTCGAGCCGCCTGGCCTGGTCGGGCGTGAGCGCGGCGGCCGCGTCGTAAAGAATCAGGAAGGGTGGGGTGCCTTTGCCGGCGACGACGTGGGTGACGGCGGAATACTCGGTCCAGAGTTCGGGCTTGCCGCCGAAGATCTCGCGGTGGCCGTATTTCGGTTCGGGCTTGCCGGCGGCTTGGCGATTGGCCGTGGCGAGGGCGATGACCGCCGGAACGTCGAAGGTATCGGCGTCGACGGGGACGCAGCCCTTGAACATCGCCAGGGACAGGCCCACGGCCTTCAGCGGACGTTCGTCGATGGCCAGGTAGGCGGCGAGCTGGGCTCCCGAGGAGTGTCCCATGATCACGATGCGGTTCGGGTCGCCGCCGAATTCGGCCGCGTGGTCATGCGTCCAGCGGAGAGACTTGGCGACGTCGGCGAAGATCTCGTTCATCGGGACGGCGGAGACGTAGCGATGATTCGTCGAGACGAAGACATAGCCCAGGTCGGTGAAGAATTTCGGCTTCAGCTGGACATTGGTCTTCTCGCCGCCGCGCCACCCGCCGCCGTGGATCCAGAAGATGACCGGGGCAGGTTTC
>JBEEPO010000041.1:0-6604 GCA_041191065.1 Verrucomicrobiota bacterium
AACGGCAAGACCGCCCCGCGCCTGGTGCTCGTGTCGCCGATCGCCTTCGAAGACCTGTCCAAGACCCGCGACCTCCCGAACGGGGCGAAGGAGAACGCCAACCTCGAGCTCTACGCCGCCGCCATGGAGCGCGTCGCCAAGAAGCATGGCCTGACCTACGTCGACCTCTTCCACCCCACCCTCGCCGCCTACGGCAAGACGAAGACGCCCTACACCGTCAACGGCTTCGCCCCGACCGACTTCGGTTACCGCGAGATCGCCAAGCTCCTCGCCGACGGACTCTACGGCGCCACGGCGCGCGCGTCCAAGGCCGACGAGGCCCTCGTGAACGGCGCGGTGAAGATGAAGGATTACATGTGGAATACGGACTACTCGATCCTCAACGGCGTCCATACCCACGGCCAGCGCTACAATCCCTTCGGACCGCAGAACTATCCCGACGAGGTCTACAAGAGCCGCCAGATGACGGCGATCCGCGACGCGCTCATCCACGACGTCGCCCAGGGCAGGAAGACTGACCTCGCCGTCGATGACTCCCGGACCCTCGTGCTGCCCGCCGTGCCGACCAACTTCAAGCCCAGCGAGAAGAACGGCAATCCTACCGAGTTCCTTTCCGGCGAAGCCGGCATCGCGAAGATGAAGCTGCTGCCCGGCTTCAAGGTCTCGCTCTTCGCCTCCGAAGAGCAATTCCCCGACCTCAAGAAGCCGGTGCAGATGTCGTTCGACGCCAAGGGCCGCCTCTGGGTCGCCACCACGCCCACCTACCCGCACTACCGGCCCGGCGATGCGCTGCCGGATGACAAGCTCCTGATCCTCGAAGACACCGACGGTGACGGCAAGGCCGACAAGCAGTCCGTCTTCGCCGACAAGCTCCACATCCCGATCGGCTTCGAGATCGCTCCCGAAGGCGTCTACGTCTCGCAGGAGCCGAATCTCGCCCTGCTCGTCGACGACGACAAGGACGGCAAGGCCGACCGCACGGAACTGATCCTGCACGGTTTCGACTCGCACGATTCGCACCACGCCATCTCGGCCTATTGCGCCGACGCTTCGGGCGCCTTCTACCTCCTCGAAGGACGCTTCCTGCACAGCCAGGTCGAGACCCCGTACGGCCCGCGTCGTTGCAACGACGGCGGCGCCTGGCGCTTCGACCCGAAGTCCTACCGCCTCGAGCGCGTGCAGGCCGACGTCTCCAATCCGTGGGGCTTCTCCTTCGACTATTGGGAACAGCCGTTCCTCTCCGACGCCTCACCCGGCGAGAACTGGTGGGCCGTCCCGCTCTCGGCCAAGGTCCCGTACGGCATCGAGCAGATCAAGGTCGAGCAGTTCGTCCCCAAGCGCTCCCGACCGACGTCGGGCGCCGAGTTCGTCTCTTCCCGCCACTTCCCCGACGAGTACCAGGGCGACTTCATGATCTGCAACACCATCGGCTTCCTGGGCATCAGCCTCGGCAAGAAGTCCGATGACGGCGCCGGCTTCACCGGCAAGGCCAATGGCGACCTGCTCACCTCGACCGACGGCAACTTCCGCCCGGTCGACCTCGAGTTCGCCCCGGACGGCTCGCTCTATTTCATCGACTGGCACAACCCGCTCATCGGGCACATGCAGCACAACGCCCGTGACCCCAACCGCGACCGCGAGCATGGCCGCATCTACCGCATCACCTATCCGGAGCGCCCCCTCGTGAAGCCCGTCCGGATCGCCGGCGCGTCCGTGCCGGCCCTGCTCGACGCGCTCAAGGAGCCGGAGTATCGCACCCGCTACCGCGCCCGGCGCGAACTCCGCGGCCACGCGCCGGCCGAAGTACTCCCGGCGGTCAAGGCCTGGGTCGCGAAGCTCGACCAGCAGGACCCCGCCTACGAGCACCACCTCTGCGAAGCCCTCTGGGCCACCTGGGCGCAGAACCAGCCGGACGCCGGCCTGGTCGCCGAGCTCCTCAAGGCGAAGCGCTTCGAAGCCCGCGCCGCGGCCGTGGACGTGATCCGTCACTCCTTCTGGCAGCTCCCGAACCACGTCGCCCTCCTCGACCAGGCCATCCGCGACGAGCACCCGCGCGTGCGCCTGACCGCCATCGTGGCCGCGACCTGGCTTGACAACGCCGACGGCGCCAAGATCGCCGTGGAAGCCTTCAAGCTGCCCGTCGACCGCTGGATCGGGCCGGTCCTGCACTACGCCCTGACCTACACCCTCAAGGACGACGTCGACGGCCTCAAGGCCGCCGGCCAGCTGAACCTCGAAGGCAATCAGGCCGCCGCCGACTACTTCAGCGGCAAGCTCAAGATCGGCCAGCCGGTAGCCGAAGCCGGCACCAACTCCAAGCCGTCGCGCAAGCTCACCGCCGAGGAAGACAAGCTCTTCAAGCTCGGCCGCGAGATCTACTTCCGCGACGCGCATTGCGCCACCTGCCACCAGGCCGACGGCAAAGGCCTCGTGAACATCTACCCGCCGCTCGCCCGTAGCAACTGGATCGACGACGACGAGCGCCTGATCAAGATCCTGCTCAAAGGCCTGTGGGGCCCCATCACCGTCAACGGACAGAACTACGACCCCACCAAGGGCGTGCCGCCGATGATGGGCTTCGGCGGGCTGCTCAACGACGAGGAAGCCGCGGCCGTGCTCAGCTACGTCCGCCTCTCCTTCGGCAACAACGGCAAGCTCGTCTCGCCGGCGACCGTGAAGAAAGTCCGCGAGGCCACCAAGGACCGCGTGAACTTCTACATGACCGATGAACTGCTCAAGGAGCATCCGCTGAGGGCGAAGGGCGCACCCAAGGCGAAGAAGTAAGCGCAGGCGAAGCCTTCGTGGGGGCACGTGGGCAGGCGCTCGCGCGAGGGCATGAGAGAAGCCGTGCAAAGGTGCAAATCGGAGCGATGCTCCTGTGCAAAAGTGAGAGGCTGAACTCAAAGGGGGCAGCATAGGGGAACCGGGCAATTGGCTGGGGGCATAATTCGAGGACACGCGGGGCTGAAGGGCATGAGGGCCAGAGGAGCTGGCACCCGGGTTCCGGCGGCTGATGGCTGAACGGCTGATTCCTGAAAGGCTGACTTCCGTGGCCGTCACCCGTCACCTGCAATGAATCAAGCCCGCAGGCAACGTCCCGGTTTCCGGTCTCCCTTTGAGAGGTGAATCGCTTCCTCGAACGGACGGCCCGGAGAGCCGTCCCTACCCGCCCCGCTTCTTTTATAACAATCGATAATTTCCATACCCTGCCGCGGCAGGCGGGGATTGACCCGGGCTATGGCGATGAGGTTGATTCGGCCCATGCGACTTCTCTCCGCCCTCGCCCTGCTCCTGACCGCCCCCCTCCTGCCGGCCCAGGATTTCGACTTCAAGGGCGTGCCCGCCGACTACGCGGTCACCTTCGCGACGGCCAGCTCACGCGGTCTGAAGATCAGCGACTCCCCGCAGGCCAAGGCCTTCAAGGCACGCCTCGAGAAACTCGTCGCGGGCATCGATAAGAGCGGCCAGGACGGCAAGGCCATGCAGGCGGCCATCAAGAACGCCACCGGCGTCGACCTCGAATCGCCTGACAACCGTTTCGCCGGCGGTTTCAGCATGGGACCGGGCGATCACTTCACCGGCTCACTCATCATCCGCGCGCGTCATGACAGCAACCGACTCTCCGCCCATGCCGCCGCCAAGAAGGTCAAGCCGCTGAATGCCGGCGGCGCCAAGGGATGGAATGCGCAGGAACTGTTCGCCTCGCTCAGTGACGACTTCGCGCAGGCCGCGAATAGTCTCCCACTCCCTCCGCATGACCTCAGCTCGGAAGAGCCGCCGGTCGGCCTTTTCGACGTCGACAACGACACCCTGGTGATAGCCCAGCCCAAGGAAGCCGCCCGCATCATCGGCCTGCTCAAGGGACAGGGAGCCTCCTACGCCCTGACCGCCGCCCAGCGCTCCGCCGTCGCCGCCACCGGCCGGCCTTACGCGGTCGTTTCGGTCAACGCCGCCAAGCTCCCCGCCAGCGCTGAACTCGCCAACAGCGGCTTCGTCAGCGGCCTCTTCGCCATGGGCGAGAAAGGCTCGGACCAAGTCATCAAGGTCAGCACCACCTTCACTTCGAAGGAAAAGGCCGCTCCGCTCGCCATGCAGGCCCAGGGCATGCTGGCCATGGCCCCGATGATGCTCGCCGGCGACCCCTCCAAGCCCGAGACCGCTGAAGAAAAGGAAATGAAGGCCCTCGCGCGCGAGTTCCTCGCCGGCATCCAGCCCGTCGAGGCTTCCGGCAATCAGGTCACCCTCACCGCCAAATGGGAGACCCAGAAACTCTACGCGATCGTCGAGAAGCTCGTCGCCATCGGGACCGCGAAGATGAAGGATATGCCCGCGCCGGAGAAGAAGTAAGGCGCGACGGAGTCGCGCAGAGAGCGCGTGGGCAAGGTGACACGGGGACACGGGTAAAAAGAGGCCCGGAGGCCCAGAGGCTTGGTGGACCAGACCCAGACACATCAGTTGACCGGTTGACCAGTGGGCCAGTTGGCAAGAACGAGCAGAGCTCAATGGGGGCAGCAGAGGGAGACCGGATGATTGGCGGGGGGCGCAGTTCGAGGACACGAGGACCGGAGGGCACGAGGGTCAGAGTAGCTGGCACCCGGGTTCCGGCGGCTGAACGGCTTACCCCCGAAAGGCCGACTCCCGTGGCCGACTCCCGTCACCCCGAATGAATCATGACCGAAGCGTTAATCCTGGTCGCCGGTTTCCCCTTGAGCGTCCCCTGCTGCCACCTGCCACCCGGGGCCGCCACCCGCCACCTGAAACATCTGTGTCTTAGGCACAAAAAAGCCCCCGAGATCGGGGGCTGATTCGGAATGGCGGGAGGGCTTAGTTGCCGCAGCAACCGCCGGACTTCTTCTCGCCGGTGCCGCAGGAGCCTCCCTGGTTGCAGCATCCGCAGGTGCCGAGGCATTCGCCCGAACCACAACAGGCCAAGCAGCAGAAACCCTTGCGACCGACCCAGGCGAGGTAGAGGCCGGCAAGGACCAGCACGATGACCAACGGGTCCCAGACGTTCTTCATCAGCACGTTGACGAAGAAGATATTGAACAGGATGGCGCCAGAAAGGACTACACCCCAGCCGCGGGTGCACTTCAGGATCAGCAGCAGGCCGGCGAGGATTTCGAGGCCTTTGATCACGCTGAGGTAACCTGAACCGACCATGGCAGTGAAGTACGCCGTGGTGAGCTTGCCGGCTTCTTCGCCATTAGGCGGTGTCGGTGCCGGCAGGATCGACTTCACGGCGGGCACGAAGTGCGCCAGGCCGAAGATGATGAAGGCCACTCCGAGCAGGAGGGCGACGATGCAGGGGAGTTTTTTCATAGCCCCGATAGATTAGCCTAAATGACCGACCTTGGAAGGGCTAACTTCAGAGCGCCTTATGGGCGCCATCACAGAGGGCGCCTTTCTTTGAGTGCTTGCAGGCGCAGAAGTAGACCGTGCCGGCGGCCTCGGCCTTGTACGGAACGGGCACGAAGGCGGACCCCTTGTGGGCGCCATCGCAGAAAGGCTGGTTCTTGCTGTGTCCGCAAGAGCACCAGTAGTAGGTCTTGCCGGCTTCGACGAGGACGGGGATCGGGGACTTCTGGGGGATACGGGGGGAGCTCATAATTCGAGAGTATGGAGTATCGAGTATCGAGTATAGCGGAAAGCTGGAGGAATCAGGCGAGGTCGAAGAGGAGGGCTTCGATGGGGCCGGCAGAGGTGAAAGCGAAGGCGCCGGGCTCTTCGGACTTTAGGGCGTCGCCAGGCGAGAGCTTCACGCCGCCGATCTCGACATCGCCGCCGATGAGCTGGAACCACAGCCCCCTGCCCTGGCGGAGCTCATGAGAGACCGTGCCGGCCGCCGAGGTCTTCACGCGATACACATCCGCGTCCTGGCTGATGTGCGCCGACCCGTCGCGTCCGTCATTCGAGATGATGAGCACCTTAGGCGCGACGAGCTGCTCCGCCGTCGGCTTCCATTCGGCGTAACGCGGACGGAGGCCGGGGCGGTCGGGCTGGATCCAGACCTGGATGAGGTGGAGTCGGTCGGTCTTCGAAGGGTTGTATTCGCTATGCTTCACCCCGCTGCCGGCGCTCATGACCTGGATCTGGCCGGGCAGGAGCCGGGCATGATTACCCAGGCTGTCCCGATGCTCGATGGCCCCTTCGAGGACATACGTGAAGATCTCCATGTCCCGGTGGCCGTGGGGCGGGAAGCCCATCGCCGGATCGACCAGGTCCTGATTGATGACCCGGAGCGACCGGAAACCCATGTGGGCGGGGTCGTGGTAATCGGCGAAACTGAAGCTATGTCGGGCCACCAGCCAGCCGTGGTCGGCGAACCCACGCTCCTGGGAACGGCGCACTGCGAACTTCATAATCAGACGAACTAGGCCTAAAAAAGCCCGCTGTCCAATACCCCTCGCAAATTTCCCGACGGAATTAGTTTGAAAACACCCCCCCGGATTGGTCTATGCTCATGACTCGTGTCGGGCAGTGGCTCAATCTGGTAGAGCGCTGCTTTCGGGTAGCAGAGGCTGAGAGTTCAAATCTCTCCTGCCCGACCAATTTAAAGATCCCGGGGATGTTTCGACATCCCCGGGATTTCCCGTTCGGGAGCACG
>JBEEPO010000042.1:0-5502 GCA_041191065.1 Verrucomicrobiota bacterium
CCGCCACCTTCGCCGCTGATCCGGCGCTCACGATCTACAACGGCGGGTATGCCGTGGTGCGTGAGACGTTGCCGATCGAACTCAAGTCCGGCCTGAACCAGGTCTCTTTCGCCGGCGCGACCGCGAAGGTCGAGGCCGACTCCGTCATCCTGCGCGACGTCGCGGGCAAGGCCGAGTTCCAGATCCTCGAGCAGTCCTATCGCAACGACCCCGTTTCGCAGGCGATGCTCATGTCGCTCTTCGAAGGGAAGAACCTCGAGTTCGTCCGTCATGAGACCAACAAGCCGGACCGCATCATCACCGGCAAGGTCGTGCGCAGCGGCTTCGTCCCGGGCGGCCGTTTCGTCGAGCCCATCATCGAGGTCGACGGAAAGCTGCAGTTCGCCCTTCCCGGCGAGCCGGTGTTTCCGTCCCTCGGCAATGACAACGTCCTGAAGCCGACCCTCAACTGGAAGCTCAGCTCGGCCACCGCCGGCAGGATCGACGCCGAGGTCGCCTACCTCAGCAACGGCTTCACCTGGGAGGCCAGCTACAACCTTGTGGCCACCGACAAGAGCGACCTCCTGGACGTCGTGGGCTGGGTGACGATGAACAACCAGAGCGGCATGACCTTCAACGACGCCAAGATCAAACTCATGGCCGGCGACGTGAACCGTGCGCAGCCGGAGTATCCCCGCGCGGGTCGTGCCTTGGCGGCTGATGCCATGGCCTTCAGCGCGGCCAAGGCCGTGACGGAGAAGTCCTTCGACGAGTTCCATCTCTACACGCTGGCTAATCCGGCGACCTTGCGGGATAAGGAGACCAAGCAGGTCGAGTTCGTGCGCGCCACGGGCGTGAAGGCCGAGCGTCTCTATGTCTATGACGGGGTTTACCAAGGTGGCGAAGCCGGCAAGGTGCAGGTCTATCGGGAGTTCAAGAACACCGAGGCCAACAAGCTCGGTCTCGCGTTGCCGAAGGGCAAGGTCCGCTTCTACTCCCAGGACGGCGACCGCCAGCTCGAGTTCGTCGGCGAGAACCGCATCGATCATACGCCGAAGGACGAGGTCATCCGTGTGCTGACGGGCAATAGCTTCGACCTCGTGGGCGAGCATCGGATGACGAACAACACTGAGGACGGTTCCAACCGTGCCGCCACCCAGACCTTCGAGATCAAGGTGCGCAACCGCAAGAAGGAGCCGGTCGAGATCCGGGTGGTCGAGCATGCCAACCATGGCGGTGCCTGGATCCTGACGGCCCAGAGCCAGCCGCACGAAAAGAAGGACGCGCAGACTTTCGAGTTCCGCGTCCCCCTCAAGCCCGACGAAGAGAAGACAGTTACCTACACCATCCGCTATACCTGGTGATAGGGTAGGGTCAGCACTGCGTGCCGACCTGGTTGTTTCAAGGGTAGGGACAGCGCCACGTGCTGTCCTTGTTGTTTCCGGCCGCCCTGCGGCGTTCACCACGCGCCAATGTCGTGACGCGGTCCCGACCCTACCTAGGGATGGCCGTCACTTGCCCCTGCGACCTCAGCATCTCCGCGAGCTGGCCGAAGTTGATGCGCTGGACCGGTGCGTTGCTATCTACGGCCAGGCAAGCGGCGGTGGCGCAGGACTGGCCGGCGACCATGAAGGTGAACTCGATGCGATAGGCGCCGTAGGCGACGTAGCTCGAAGACGGGCAGGTCGGCGTGAGCAGGTTGGTGCATTCCTTGATCTTGGGAACGAGCGCCCGGTAGGGGATGCCGCAGGGGATCCAATTCGGATCAGGGGAATTGTCGAAGACCGCGCCTTCCATCCAGACGCGGCCGTCCTTGACGATGCAGCGGGCGTGATGGAAGTCCGGCGGCCACCAGATGAGGCCGACCGAGTCCTCGATGGGCACGGGGTTTTGCTTGCGCAGGTGGGCTTCGGTCAGGACGAAGTCGCCGACGAGCCGACGGCCGTTGCGAACATAGAAGGCACGCGGCCATCCGCCGTTGTCCGTGAATTCGTCCTTGGTCAGGCCCCAGGCGCCCCAGGCCTTGCGGGTGGCTTCCGGTACCGACGGGTCGTTGCCCAGATACCAATACAGGCCTTGGATGTAGTTACGAGAGGTCCGGATCATCTCCGCCCGATCGGCATACGAGGCGGTCGGGTAGCCGTGGTTGAAGCCGGTGAAGTTGCTGGCTAGCGAATGCCAGGAGCCGGGGTCCGTCTTGCCGTTGGGTACGCCGACGCTCGGGGCGTCGATCTTGCCGCCCGCGGCGAGGTAACGGCGTTGGAGTTCATAGCGGGCCGGATCGTAGTCGGCCGGCTTCTCGATCGGGGTGCGGTCGGCGGCTCGGGTCAGGCAGAGGCGGAAACAGTATCCTTGGATGCCGTCGTCGGGGTCACCGTCCTTGCCCGTCGGGGCGGGCTGGACGCCGTAGATGAGGCCGCTCGTGGGGTCGCCCGGGCGGACGTAGGGGTCGATGCGCTTGTCGAGCTGCTTGTGCTTGCTGTCGAGCCGCAGGCCGTTGGTCGTCTCCCCGTACTTCGCGTTGCCCTCGCGGCCGACGGCGAAACTCAGGCCCGCGAAGGCCAGCAGGTCGCCCTCGTAGGTGGCGTCGATGAAGACCTTGCCCTTGATCAAGGCGCCGTTCTCGCAGGCGATCGAGACGATCCTCAGCTTCTCCATGGTCACCCCGCCGGTCTCGCGCAGGCGATGACCGCGTAGGACCGTGACCCGCGCTTCCTTGACCCAAGCGTCGTAGACTGCTTCGGCGACGTGGGGCTCGAACCGCCAGAGGCCGGTATTCTTGGTGCCGTTGGCGGCGATGGCGTCGAAGGCCCCGTTGCGGTTGTACTTCAGGCTGATGCGGCGGTAGAACTCGCGGGCGAGACCGCCGACCGCGGGGCTGTTGCGGATCTCCTTCTGGTTATCGATATCCGTTCCCCCGAGTCCTTCGACCGCCATGCCCCCGATGTGCTGGCCGGCTTCGACGATGATGACCTTCTTGCCCAGCTTCGCCGCCTGGATGCCGGCGATGACCCCGGCGCTCGTGCCGCCATAGATCACGATGTCCGCCTGATGGGTCTGGGCGGAAAGCGCCGCGGCGAGGAGGAGGGGAAGGGATGCGAGGAGGCGCATGAGAATGCGCCCAAGATGGAGGATGAAGGATGGAAGATAAAGGGAAGAAGCAAGAGTAGGTGGAAGCGGTTTGCGGTTGGCGGTTACGAGAGGCAGGGCGCCAAGGGGCGACCGGGAACCGGATAGTATGCGGCGGCTGCATTTTCAGGTCTCGGGTCTCGGCCATCGGGCATCTGGTTCAGGTGTTCAGGTTCGGGTGCAGGGCCCGGTGCTGAAACCTGAACCCGTTCCCGAACCCGTATCTGTAGCCGCGACCTGTGACCTGAAACGAATGTCTCTCCCATCCGCCAACCGTTAACCGCCAGCCGCTACCACCTATCGTTTAAACTCCGGCAACAATTCCGGGGTGGCGCCGGGTTTCGTGCAGACGAAGGCGGCGACGTCGACGGCGCGCTGATGGACGCGCGAAAGGTCTTCGCCTCGGAGCAAGCCGATGGCGAGGGCGGCGGTGAAGGAATCTCCCGCGCCGACGGTGTCCACGACGGCGACCTTCGGGGCGGTCTTCTCGTCGTATTGTCCCTTGTGCCAGACGAGCGAGCCGGCGGCTCCGCGGGTCAGGGCGACGGTGTGCAGGTCGAAGCGCTGGGCGACGGAGAGCACGAAGGCTTTCTCGTCTTTGGGCAGGCCGAGAAGGTCAGCGACCACGGGGACTTCGACGTTGTTCAGTTTGAAGACGTTGGCGAAGCCGAGGGACGATTCGATGACCTCGCGGGAGTAGAAATTCTGACGCAGGTTGACGTCGAAGATCCGGAGGCAGTCGGCCGAGGTGTTCTCGAGGAACTCGCGGATGGAGCGGCGGCTTTCCGGGGCCCGCTGGGCGAGGGAGCCGAAGCAGGCCGCCTTGCATTTCTTGGCCAGCAGGGCCAGCGACTGGTTCCAGGAGATATGATCCCAGGCCGGTTCGGCCGCGAAGACGTAGCTTGCCTGCTTGGACGCATCGAGGGTCACCGTGACCGTGCCGGTCGGGTGTTCATTTCGCTGGAGGAGCAGGGTATGGACGTTCTTCGATGAAAGAGAGGCCAGGGCGTCGTCGCCCAGCTTGTCCCGTCCGACGGCGCTGACCACCCAGGCGTCGCCGCCGAGGCCCGCGGCATGGCAGGCGAAGTTCGCCGGCGCCCCGCCGAAGTGGGCCGCGTCCGGAAAGACGTCCCACAGCACTTCGCCTAGTCCGACGAGGTTAGGGCGGACGATTTCCGGATTCATCTCAGGGAGTCAGCCCGCTATTTCCCGAAATGTCGACGTCGGAGCATCCTTCGGCGGCCGGGATATCTCGGACCGGCCCCTCGAACCGGTTGCCTTGGATCACGATGCGTGAGCCGCCGGGCATGAAGGTCATGGCATGCTGGGCATTCGGTCCGCTGACGAAGCGGTTGTTCCTCAGGATGACGTCGCCGTAGGTGCCGCCGACTTCGTAGGTCGTGAAGTAGATCTCGGCGTATTCTTCGTAGTCGCCGGTCACGAAAGTACGCCGCCCGCGCTTGGGGTCGGTTTCGCATTTGGTCGTGTTCCGTTCGAAGACGTTGTCGGTCATCGTCAGCTTGCGCGGCTGATTGATCCAAGATCCGCGGCCGCCGTTGCGGAAGGTATTGCCGCGCACGGTGACGTCCGTGCAGGACTTCTCGATGCTGACCACGCGGGAGCCGTTGGTGCCGTCGACGAAGTTATCCGTGATCAGCGCGTCTTGGCAGAACTCGGCGAGGAAGAAGGCGCCCATGCGGGATCCGGTGATGCGATTACGATCGAAGACGATCCGGCGGCTCTTCTGGATGTGCATCGTGTCGCCGAGGGCGCTCAGGGTGTTGCCCCTGACTTCGACGTCCTCGCAGCCGACGAGGTCGAGGGCGCCCTTGCCCGGGCCGGCGCCGTTGGGCGAGTAGAGGGCCAGATGGGCGTAGAAGAGCGGGGTGATGAGTTTGGTCTTCGGTCCGGCGGTGGTCTGGAAGCGGATCGGGGCGCCCAGAGGCTTATCGGCGATGCGGACGTAGGTCGGCGTGCTTTCGACGACGAAATATTGGCGACCGCGGACGAGGTTGGCGGGCAGGGTATCGCCGAAGAAGCAGAGGGAGTCGTAACCTCGGTCGGCTTCGAGTCCCACGCGTACTTTCGAGACCGGCAGCGGCTTCTTGTTGGCGAAGAAAACCCGGTCGTCGCCCGCCGCCATGCTTACGCCGTCTTTCACCAAGTCATGACGGAAGTATTTCCGGGCATGGGCGTGTTCGGCGGGACCGTATTCCTCGGGCCACACCGTGATCTGCCAAAGATAGCCGTAATCCCACATATACTTGCCCGTGCGCTCCAGGCGGCAGTCCGTGACGTGGACGCCTTTCGCATAGGTGAGGACTTCCTTCTCCACGCCTTTCTTTTCGGCTCCCAATACCGTGATGGCGGCGCCCGCCAGGCCGTCGGACTGGA
>JBEEPO010000043.1:0-5256 GCA_041191065.1 Verrucomicrobiota bacterium
TCGGATTGCAGTCGGGGCATAAATGCACGGAGTAAGGACACCCCATGAGCGAGTCCTCCCCCACCCCTGAGGCCATCCACTCGGATGCCTTCCTGGCGCGCCTGATGCGCGACCAGCTCAAGCTCTCGATCGCCTGCGCCTTGTGCTTCGCCGTGGCGCTCGTCGCCCTGCCCTTGCTGAACTATTATCAGCCGGCCTTCATGGCCCAGCGCGTCTTCGGGTTCACCCTCACGTGGCTGATCCTCGGCGTCCTCTTCTTCCCCTTCGTCTGGATCATCTCCTACGTCTTCATCAAGCGCTCGATCGCGCTCGAGGACGCCGAAGCCAAAGCCGCCCAGGACGGCCTGACCAAGTAACATGAACGCCCTCCTCGCCGCCCAAGGCATCGACCCCTGGATCGCCGTCTGCTCGCTCGTCACCGTCGTCATCACCGTCGGCATGGGCTTCTGGACCGCCGGCAAATCCAAGAGCGCCGGCGACTTCTTCGTCGCGGGACGCTCGGTCTCCGTCGGCTGGAACGCCTCCGCCATCTCCGGCGAATACCTATCCGCCGCCTCCTTCATGGGCGTGGCCGGCATGGTGATGGCCACAGGTTACGACGCGCTCTGGTATCCCGTCTGCTACGCCTGCGGTTACCTCTTCCTGCTGCTCTTCATCGCGGGTCCGCTGCGCCGCTTCGGCGCCTACACCATCCCGGACTTCGCCGAGGGCCGCTATGATTCGCCGATGTTCCGCAAGATCGCGGTCTGCTTCGTGCTCTTCATCGGCTTCTTCTACACCATGCCCCAGATGAAGGGCGCGGGCACCACGCTCGCGTACATCTTCCCCGGCCTGCCCTATTGGGCCGGCGTCGTGGTCGTGGGCGCGGTCATCACCCTCAACGTCTCGCTCGGCGGCATGAAGGGCATCACGCTGGTCCAGGCCTTCCAGTACTGGCTCAAGGTCTTCGCCATCACCCTGCCGATCTTCGTCCTCGCCGCGGTCGTCGGCCAGTACCAGCAGCACCTCGCCGTCAACCAGACCGCCCAGGAAACCACGGTGGCCGCGGTGCCCGGCATCGAGCGCAAGGCGCTCCCGGCCAAGGCTCCGAAGGACGAGGCCTGGATCGCCCCGTTCGGCAAGCTCACCACCAAGGCCGTCGACGCCTCCGTCGCCGCCGCCGCCACCCCGGAGGAGAGGAGCGCGCTCGAGGCGAACAAGAAGCCCTACTCCCTGCTCTACACCTACTCGCTGATCATCGCGCTCGTCTGCGGCACCGCCGGCCTGCCGCACATCCTCGTCCGCTTCTACACGAATCCGGACGGCGTCGCCGCCAAACGTACCACGATGTGGGTGATGATCCTGATCGGAGTCTTCTACGTCTTCCCGCCCGTCTACGGCGTCATCGGCCGCTCGCTCACCCCGGAGCTCTACGACGCCGTCGGCGCCAAGGGCACGGACAAGGTCGTGCTCGAACTGCCCACGCTGCTCGCCGGCCGCGACCACCCGCTGCTCGGCTCGGTCCTCTCCGGCATCACCTGCGCCGGCGCCTTCGCCGCGTTCATGTCGACCTTCTCCGGCCTGCTCGTCTCGATGTCCAGCGCGCTGGCCCACGACATCTACGGCCGCATGCTCCGCCCGGCCTCCTCGCCCGAACAGCGCCTGAAGGCCTTCAAGTGGTCGGCCCTGATCGTCGGCCTCGTCGCCGTCGGCCTCGGCTCGCAGGTCGAGGCGCTCGAGATCAACTTCATGGTCGGCCAGGCCTTCGCCATCGCGGCGGCCAGCTACTTCCCGCTGCTCTTCATGAGCGTCTGGTGGCGCGGCATGACCATGCGCGGCGCGGCCACGGGCATGCTCGTCGGCGGCCTCAGCGCGCTGGCCTCCATCACCCTGACCTCGGTCTCCGACGTCGCCGTCGCCAAGGCGAAGAAGCTCACCGACGCCGCGGAGCTCGCCGCCTATTGGGCCGACCACCCGCTTGCCAAGGGCATCGCCGATTATTGGGTCGCGCACCCGCTCGCCCGCATCCTCTGCGAGCAGCCCGCCATCTGGGCCGTGCCGCTCTCGATCCTGCTGATGATCCTCGTCTCGAAGGCCACCGCCGCGACCGTGCCGGCCGACATCCGCATGAAGATGCTCGTCCTGCACGCCCCGGAAGCCCTCGGCCTGAAGCAGGAATACATCAAGGAGCACGAAGGCCTCGGCGGACACTGAGCCCGTTTCCCGGGGCGGAATATTCCCGCCCCGCGGAAACTTGAAACTTGGAAGTCCGGCAGGGGGTGTCTTTGCTGACGGCGTGTCCACCGAACTCACCGAAGACGACTCCCGCGCCTATGGCGTCGTCCAGGCGTTCTCCCTCCTCCTCTCCGGCGGCGCGCTCTACGCGGCGATCCTGATGTCCTACAAGGGGGGCCAGGTCTTCCTCGGCCACGTCGCCGACCCCTATGACCGCGTCATCTGGGTGGGCGTCGGTATCGGCATCCCCACCGCGCTCTGCGGGGCCGTCATCGCTTACCTGGCCGGCATGGAACGCCCTTGGGGCTTCCTCCGCGGCGCCGCCACCGCGCTGCTCCTCGGCAACCTCGCCGTGCCCGCCGCCTGGGGTGTCCTCTGGCTGCTCCGCCACGGTTACGTCCGCTTCTGATATGTCCGGCCCCATCGTCATCGTCACCCGCGGCAGCCCGCTGGCCCTCCAGCAGACGCACGACGCCGCCGCCCGCCTGCAGGCGGCCTTGGGTAGGCCGACGGAGATCCGCATCCTGACCACCACCGGCGACCGCCAGGCGAGCTGGTCGCTGGAAAAGCAGGGCGGCAAAGGCCTCTTCACCGCCGAACTCGAACAAGCCCTCCTCCGCGGCGAAGCCGACCTCGCGATCCACAGTTCCAAGGACCTGCCGACCGAGATGCCGGCCGGCCTGGCCATCGCCGTCTGCCTGCCGCGCCAGGACGCGCGCGACGTGCTCGTGCGCCGCACCGAGATCGCCAGCCCGAAGCTGATCGCTACCGGCAGCCCGCGCCGGCGCGCGCAGGGCGCCCTCGCCTTCCCGCTGGCGCAGTGGACGGAACTGCGCGGCAACGTCGACACGCGCCTGAAGAAGCTCGCCAACGGAGACGCCGACGCGTCTTACCTGGCCGCCTCCGGACTCAACCGTCTCGGCATCAAGGCATGGCCTGGGCTGAGCCTCGAACCCGTCGCGCTGACCGACATGGTGCCCGCCGCCGGCCAGGGCGCCGTCGCCATCCAGTCCCGCTCCGACGAAGTCGCGCGGTATGTCGCCGCCGGCTGCGCCGCCACGACCTACTCCGTGACCGTCGAGCGCCTCTTCCTCGCCAAGCTCGGCGAGGGCTGCCACACCGCGTTCGCCTGCCACCACGCCGCGGGCCGCGTGCATCTCTTCCGCGCCGACTTCGGTCGCCGCGACTTCGCCTTCCCTGTCACCGACCTCGCCGCGGCCTCCGCCTTGGCCGATGACATCCTCCGCCAGATCCTGCCCCGCTGAACATGAGCAAACTCCCTCTTCGCGACCGCCTGGTCGTCCTCACCCGCCCCGAAGGACGCGGCGCCGACTGGAAGGACGCCCTCGTCGAAGCCGGCGCGGCCGTCTCCGAACTCCCGCTGCTCGAGATCAAGTTCGAGCCCGATGACACCGTCCTCAGCGAAGTGCTCGACGCCATGGGCGAATACGACTGGGTCGTCTTCACCAGCGCCAACGGCGTGCGCGGCTTCTTCGACCGCTTCTTCGAGCGCTTCACCGACATCCGTTCCGTCGGCGGCGTGCGTTTCGCCTGCCTCGGCCCGGCGACGGAGAAAGCCTTGCGCCAGTACCACCTCGATGCCGACCTCACCGCCACGCAGAACGACGCCCTCTCGCTGGGACGCGAACTGATGACCAAGCACGACGTCGAGAACCAGAAGCTCCTCGTCGTCACCGGCAACCTCAACACCCCCGAGCTGCCGCGACTGCTCGCCGACGGCGCCATGGCGATCGTCGACGTGATCAAGGTCTACGCGACCGAGGAGAAATCCGTCGCCGAATCCCCCGAGGCCGCCGAGTTCCGCCGCCGCGGCGCCGATGCGATCGTCTTCGCGAGCCCGTCGGCCGTGGAATCTTTCCTGCACCAGGCCGCCTCGCTGCGCCCTGACGCCGGCGCGCGCCAGCCCAAGGCCGTCGCCATCGGCGCCACGACCGCCGACGCGCTCCGCAAGGCCGGCATCCCGCTCGCCGGTACCGCCGCGGCGCCGACCGCCAAAGCCATCCGCGACGCCGTGGTCGCCGCGCTCGCATGATCGGCCAGGCGCGCATCAAGGTCTGCGGAATCACCCGCGCCGCCGACGCCGCCACGGCCCTCGCCCAAGGCGCCGACTTCCTGGGCGTTAACTGCTGGCCGGGTTCGCCCCGCTGCGTGCCCGCCTCCGCCCGCGCCGACTTGCTCCGCGAGATCCCGGCGGCGAAACGCGTCGCCGTGACGGTCAATCCGTCCGTCGCCGAAGCGAAAGCATTGCTGGCCGAAGGCTTCGCCATCGTGCAGGCCCACTTCGATCCGACCCAAACGGAGTGCGACCCCAAGTCCCTCTCAGCCGCCCTGACCCCCGCGCGTCTGTGGCTCGCCCCCAAGCTCGCCGACGGCGCCGAATGGCCCGCCGAGCTGATTCCTCTCGCCGTCGGGTTCGTCCACGACGCCCATGCCAAGGATGCCTTCGGGGGCACCGGCAAGACCTCCGATTGGAGCCGCTTCGCCCAATTGCGGAAGCGCTACCCGGACTCCCAGTGGCTGCTGGCCGGCGGACTAGGCCCTGACAACATCGTAGCCGCGGCGGCCTCCGGAGCGGACTTTTTCGACCTGAACAGCGGCATCGAACTGGCGCCGGGCCTCAAATCTGCCGAAAAACTGTCGGCCGTCGCCGAAGCCCTGCTCAAAAACACTCAATCCTAAGTCCTACCCCCTCCTGCCGGGACTTGGCACGGGGGGTGCATAAGTGGACTTGCTCAACCGAACGCCTAACCCAACCTAACACACCACCATGAAGCTCGTCGTCGCCATCATCAAACCGTTCAAACTCGAAGAAGTTAAGGACGCCCTCGCCGAGATCGGCATCGAGGGTATGACCGTAACCGAGGTCAAGGGCTTCGGCCGCCAGAAGGGGCACACCGAAATCTACCGCGGCTCGGAATACACCGTCGACTTCCTCCCCAAGGTGAAGATCGAAGCCGCCGTGGCGGACGAGCAGGTCGAAAAGGCCATCGCCACCATCTCCAAGGCCGCCCAGACCGGCAA
>JBEEPO010000044.1:0-4935 GCA_041191065.1 Verrucomicrobiota bacterium
CGTACCTTTGTCGTCATGACGACGATTTCCGCCACCCGGGCCCGCGCACAGCTCTACAAGCTGATCGAGGCCTCCGTCCATGAGCCGATCCAAATCACGGGGAAACGCGGCAACGCGGTCCTGGTGAGCGAAGCCGACTGGGCCAACATCCAGGAGACGCTGCATCTGGCGGCGATTCCAGGCATGGGTGCTTCGATCCGCCGTGGGATGAAGGAGCCGCTGAAGAAGGCCTCCAAGAAACTACGCTGGTGAGCTGGGAGCTCGCCTACACGAACCAAGCCCAGAAGGACGCCCTCAAGGCGTCCAAGGCGGGATTACGTCCGAAGATCGAAGGTCTGCTGGCGGTGCTGGCGAAGAACCCCTTCCAGAATCCCCCGCCCTACAAGTCACTGGTCGGCGACCTGGCCGGCGCTTACTCCCGCCGGATCAATCTCCAGCATCGGCTGGTGTATCAGGTCTATGCGAAAGAGAAGACGGTGAAGGTGCTGAGGATGTGGACGCATTACGAGTGAGCTCAGCGGAGCTGTGCTCACTCGTAGGGGACACGTGGGCACGGGGACATGGGGACACGTGCGCTAGCGCGAGGGGGCAAGCTGGCACGGTGACAGGTGGGCAAGGGGAGCAAACGCGAGAGGCCCGGAGGCTCAGAGGCTTGGTTGAACAGAAAGATGCAGCACTCAAGGGGGGCCGGAGACCGGATGATTGGCTGGGGGCACAAACAAAAGACAGTGCAAAGGTGCAAATCGGAGCGGAGCTCCTGTGCAAAAGTGCAAAGGTGTTTTTAGGGCTAGAGCCAGAGCTAGGGCTGGGGCTAGAAAACTTTTCAGGTCTCGGGTCCCAGCCGTCGGGAGCCAGGTTCAGGTCTTCAGGTTCGGTTACAGGTTCAGGATCGGAATTTTCCCGCACCCGCACCTGCACCTGATAACCCGCACCAGAGACCTGAGGGCCGAGACCTGGGATCCGAAATACTTCCCGGTTTCTGGTTTCCCTTTGTGTGGAATCCGGGGACAGGAGGACGCGACGGGGTCAGACACGTTCAGCATTCCGAACGAAGTCAGACCCCATCGCGTCGAGGATGACCGGGCCGGTCATCCCTACCAAAGGTAGCTATGTCGTGACGCGGTCCCGACCCTACCTATAGGCAGCGGATGCGATGTCATCGCATCCCTACCCGAGGCAAAGGGACTCCCCCGATACTCGATACTCCAGACTCGATACTCTGAGTTGAAGAATTTGGGCTCAGCTCAATTTCTTCAATTCCCCGGTGCTGTCGCCGAGCTGGACGTCACGGATGTCCATGCGGTTGAGCATGCTGACCCAGAGGTTGTTCAGCGGGGTCTCCTTCGGATAGACGATGTGACGGCCCTGGCGGATGGTGCCGCAGCCCTTGCCGGCGAGGATGATCGGAAGGTCGTCATGGTTATGACGGTCGCCGTCGCCGTTGCCGGAGCCGTAGACGATCATGGAGTGGTCGAGGAGATTGCCGTCGCCTTCCTTCACGGACTTGAGGCGCTCGAGGAGATACGCGAAGTGCGTGGCGTGGAAGACGTTGATGTCTTGGATCTTCGACAGCTTCACGGGGTCGTGGCCGTGGTGCGAGATGCTGTGGTGGCCGTCGCGCACGCCGATGAACGGGTACGAGCGGTTGGAGCCTTCGTTGGCCAGGACGAACGTGGCCACGCGCGTGGTGTCGGTCTGGAACGCGAGGACCATCAGGTCGGCGAGCAGGCGCAGGTGTTCGGCGTAGCTTTCCGGGATGCCCTTGGGCACGGGCGCGCCGGCGGGGGCCTTGGGCTGGCCGGAGGTGCCGGACTTCTGGATGCGCAGCTCCATCTCGCGCACCGCCGTGAAATATTCGTCGAGCTTGCGCTGGTCGTCGGCGCCGAGGCGGACATTGAGCTCGCGGAAGTCTTCGCGCACCGCGTCGAGGACCGACTTGCGCTGCGCGTCGCGGCGCTGGCGCTCGAGGTCGGTGCCGGCGCCGAAGAGGCGTTCGAAGATCAGCTTCGGGTTCACTTCCTTCGGCATCGGCTGGGTCGACGAGCGCCAGGAAATGTTGGACTGGTAGATGCAGGAATAACCTGAGTCGCAGCCGCCGGCGAGCTTGCTGGCTTCGGTGCCGATCTCGAGGGAGGCCAGGCGCGTGCGGTCGCCGAGGCGGGCCGCGGCGAGCTGGTCGGCCGAGACGCCGGCGCGGATGTTGGCGCCGTCGGTCTTGCGGGGCTGGGCGCCGGTGAGGAAGGCCGCCATCGCGCGGGCGTGGTCGCCGCCGCCGTCGCCGTTGGAGCGGGCCTTGTCGGCGGTGAGGCCGGTGAGCACCGAGAAGTCGGCCTTGTGCGCCGCGAGGGGCGCGAGGATCGCCGGCAGCTTGGAAGGCAGGGAGCCTTCGGCGCCGACGCGCCAGCCGTCCATGTTCACGCCGTTGGGGACGTACAGGATCGCCATGCGGTTCGGCGCGGCCTGCTTCGTGGGCGTGTCGCCGGCGGCCCAGGAAGTCTGGACGCCCATCGCCTCGAGCCACGGCAGGGCCATGACGGTGCCCAGTCCTTTGAGGACCGTGCGGCGATGGAGGAGGTCGGCGGGCATGGCGAGGTGCTTACTTCTTAGCAGGTTCTGACCCGCCTTCAACCTGCGAAGTTCCCCGGCGGAGGCGGAAAGGATCGCTCTGGACCACGCCCAGGACCAAGGCGGAGAAACGGCCGTCGGCTTTGAGGGCCGCTTCGGTGATCTTATCGACCGCGGGACCGTCGTAGTAATCGAGGCCGCGACCGAGGCCGAACGTCAGGAGCTTCGAGGAGAGATTGCGGACCACCTTCTCCTTGTCGGCGAGGAGGAGCTTCTTCAGATCGGCGGCGCCGGCGAAGGAGCGGCCGTCGGGGAGTTTGCCCGCGGGGTCGATCGGCTGGCCTTCGTCCTTCGAGCGCAACTGGCCGACCGCATCGAACTTCTCGAACGCGAAGCCGATGGCATCCATGCGCGAGTGGCAGGAAGCGCAGGCCGGATCGGCGCGATGCTGCTCCATCCGCTGGCGGAGGTTGCCCTTGAGCTGCTGGCCTTCGAGGGTCGGGACGGAAGGCGGCGCGGGCGGCGGCGGCGAGCCCAGGATCTGCTCGAGGATCCACTTGCCGCGCTTCACCGGCGACGTGCGGGTCGGGTTCGAAGTAGCCGTGAGGATCGACGCATGCGTGAGGATGCCGCCGCGCTCGCCCTTGGGGAGCGTCACGCGGACGAACGAAGCACCGCGGCCGCGGGGGAAGTCGGCCTTGAGGCCGTAGAACGCCGCCAGATTACGGTCGAGATAGGTGAAGTCGGCGTCGATGAGGTCGAGCACGCTGCGGTCCTCGCGGACGATCTCGGCGAAGAACAGCTCCGTCTCCTTGATCATCGACGTGCGCACCGCGTCATTGAAGGCCGGGAACATCGTCGGGTCGGGCGAGACCGTCGACAGCTGGCGGAGCTGGAGCCACTGCAGGCCGAAGCCTTCGGTCAGATAGCGCGAGCGCGGATCCTTGAGGAGGCGGCGGGTCTGGGCTTCGAGGTTGGCCGAAAGCTTCTTCGCGTAGGCGAGCTGGAAGAGCTCGTCGTCGGGCATCGAGCCCCAGAGGAAATAGCTGAGGCGCGAGGCCAGGGCGAACTCGCCGATCGGATGGGCGTCCTTGGCCGTCGGGGCCTCGTCCTGTTCGGCGCGGAAGATGAACTTCGGCGAAGCGAGCACGACGGCGATCATCGCCTGCGCGCCGGCCTCCCATTTGCCGCCGTTCTTCTCGCCCTCGAGGAAGACCTTCGCGTAGCGGGTGATCTCGGCGGGCGTGGCCGGGCGGCGGAACGCGCGGCTCACGAAGGAGTTGGCGACGAGGCGGGCGCGGGCTTCGCCGGTCGCGTTGCCGATGACGACGGCCAGGCGGCGCTGGAGTTCGGTGCGCGTGTCGGTCGGGCCGAGGAGGCGGAGGCGCAGGCCGGAGAGCGTGCGGTTGCTGCCGGTGATCTTCGCGGGCGGGTTGAGCCACTTGAGCGTGAACTCGTGCTGGCCGGCCGTGAGCTTGACCTTGGCTTCGGCGACTTCGGTCTTCTTCACCTGCTTGAACTGGTAGGTCCCGACCTCGCGGCCATCGACGAGGAAGGCCACCTTCGGGGGCGGGTCGCCAGGCGAGCCCGTGGAGCGAAGGGCGACCGAGATCACGTAGTCGCCGTCGCGGGAGGCCGTCATCGGGCCCGTGAGGGTGGGCGCGGGATCGAAGTAGCGCTGCTGGCTGTCGCGCTTGCCGCGCGGCAGCATCTCGATCATCGCGAGGCCCGTGCCTTCGAGTTCGGACGGCTTGGTCGGCATCGCCTTGGCGGCGATGGCCTCGCCCACGGAGAGGAAGCGCTCGAGGTGGACGGGCGAGAACGTGAGCACGTCGCCGATGTTGTCGAAGCCGTAGCCCGTGTCGTCGGCCGGGAAGTCGGCGGAGAAGTTCTCGTCCAGGAAGCAGAGGTCGCGGATCGTGTGGTTGAACTCCGCGCGGTTGAGGCGGCGGATGGTGACGTCGCCCGGATCGGGCTTCGCCTTGGCGATGGCGGCGGCGAGCAGCCGGTGGACGGCCGTCTGGAGGCGCTCGACCTCGGCGGGGGACGGACGGGTCTTCTTCTTGGCCGGAGGCATCTCGCCGGAGGCGACCTGGTTGACCACCTCGCGCCAGATGCGCTGGTCGCGGAAGAAACGGGCGTCGTCCTTGAAGGCCTCGAGGTTGAGGTGGCCCTTCGCGAGTTCGGCGTCGTGGCACTCGTAGCAATACTTGTCCAGGAACGGCACGACGTCCTTCTGGAAATCCTGGGCGGCGGCCGGGGCGACGGAGGCGCAGACGACCGCCCCGAAGACCGCGAAAGTCAGGGTCGGCCGAACCATGCGGAAGGCCAAGGGCAGCATCTACGAACAGACAAAACCGATGGGGTAAG
>JBEEPO010000045.1:0-4765 GCA_041191065.1 Verrucomicrobiota bacterium
TTCCCGCCGGCGCAGTTCGACGCCATCATCACCAACGCCGGCGGCTGCGGTAACCATCTCCGCCATTACGGCGCCTTGCTCGCCGACGACGCCACCTACGCGCCGTTGGCGAAGCTCTGGGACTCCAAGCTGCGCGACATCCACGAATGGATGATGGAGCACGGCTGCCGCGCCCCGCAGAAAGGCCTGGGCGACCTCACCGTCACGTACCACGACTCCTGCCACCTGACCCACGGCCAGAAGGTCACCAAGCAGCCCCGCGACCTCCTGAAGCTCATCCCCGGGCTCAAGCTCGTCGAGCTGCCCGAGGCCAACTGGTGCTGCGGCAGCGCCGGCATCTACAACATCACCCAGCCCGAGCAGTCCGAACAACTGCTCGTCCGCAAGATCGGGCACGTCATCGGCACGGGCGCATCGGTCCTCGCCACCGCCAACCCCGGCTGCCACCTTCAGATCGCCCGCGGCCTCCGCCAAGCCGGCTCCCCCATCACCCTCCTCCAACCCGTGACTTTGCTGGCCCGCGCTTATCGCGCGGAAGCAAAGATGAACGATGGACGATGAATGATGGAGGATATGATCCAGAAAACACCCGACACACTTCTGCGTTCGTTCATCGTTCATCTTCCATCCTCTATCCACCATCTGCCATCAGTCATCCTTCATCTTTCATCCTCCATCGGCTTTCTAGTAATCCTCCATCGTCCATCTTTCATCCTCCATCTTCCATCATGACCTCAGTCAACATCGGCATCATCGGCGGCGGCCTCATGGGTCGCGAAATGGCCAGCGCCTTCGCCCGCTGGTGCGCGCTCACCGACGTCTCGGTCCGCCCGGTCCTCACGGCCGTGGCCGACCTCAACCCCGCCACGCTCGCGTGGTTCGACTGCGTCCCCTCCTGCGCGCAGAAGACCACCGACTACAAGGCACTGCTCGCCAACCCGGACGTCGACGTGGTCTACGTGGCCGTCCCGCATAACCTGCATGAGCAGCTGTATTGCGACGTCCTCGCCGCCGGCAAGGACCTCTTCGCCGAGAAGCCCTTCGGCATCGACCTCGCCAGCGCCCGTCGCATCCACGCCGCGGTCAAGGCCAGCGGCCGCTTCGTCCGTTGCAGTTCCGAGATGCCCTTCTTCCCCGGCGCCCAGCGCGCCTTCGAGCTCGCGAAGTCCGGCTCGATCGGCCGCGTCCTCGAAGTCGTCTCCGGTTTCCACCACAGCAGCGACCTCGACCCCACCAAGGCCGCGAACTGGAAGCGGATGAACGCCCTGTGCGGCGAAGGCGGCGCCCTGAACGACCTCGGCATGCACGCCTGCCATATCCCCCTGCGTCTCGGCTGGAAGCCCTCCCGCGTCTTCGCCCAGCTCCAGAAGGGCTACCCGCAGCGCCCCGACGGCAAGGGCGGCGTCGCGAACTGCGACACCTGGGACAACGCGCTCCTCAATACCTGGATCAAGGTCGGCGGCCACGACGTCCCCATGCGCCTCGAGATGAAGCGCCTCATGCCCGGCGCCACCAACACCTGGTATATCGAGATCCTCGGCACCGACGGCGGCGTCCGCTACAGCACTTCGGACACCAAGGCCCTCTGGCTCTTCGAACGCGGCAAGGAACAGTTCTGGAAGCGCACCGACCTCGGTTTCGGCACGCCCTTCAAGACCGTCACCGGCGGCATCTTCGAACCCGGCTTCGCCGACGTGATCCAGCAGATGTGGGCCGCCTACCTCATGGAACGCGCCGGCCTGCTCAACGGCCGCTTCGGCTGCGCCACGCCCGACGAAGCCGTCGCCACCCACGAGATCTTCGCCGCCGCCCTGCAGTCGCAGGCCCAAGGCACGGTCGTCTCGCTCTGAACTCCCATGCCTAAGACTCCCCGCCACGGTATCCTCGCCGCCGGCAATTTCATCGTCGATTACGTCAAGATCATCGACGGCTATCCGGCCCAGGACATGCTCGCGAGCATCCTGAGCGAGTCGCGCTCCAACGGCGGCGGCCCTTACAACGTCCTCAAGGACCTCGCGGCCATGAAGGTCGAATTCCCCCTCGCCGCCTGCGGGCTCGTCGGCGACGACGCCAACGGCCAGTGGATCAAGCGCGACTGCCAGAACCACCGGATCGACGTCTCCATGCTGCACCTGAGCCAGGAGCACCCGACCTCCTACACCGATGCGATGACCGTGCAGTCCACCGGACGCCGCACCTTCTTCCATTGCCGCGGCGCCAACGCCCACTTCGACCTCAAGCACTGTGGGTTCGGCAAGACCAACGCCCGCATCCTGCACCTCGGCTACCTGATGCTGCTCGACCGCATGGACACCTTCGAAGGCGGCCAGACCATCGCGGCCAAGCTGCTCTTCAACGCCCGCTCCGCCGGACTCGAAACCTCGGTCGACATGGTCAGCGCCTCGCACCCGCAGTTCCGCGAGATCGCCCTCAGCGCCCTGCCCCTCACCGACCACCTCGTCATCAACGAGATCGAGGCCGGGCTCGTCGTCGGCGAAGTCATCGACCCCAAGAACGCCGGCTGGCTGATCCGCACCGCCGAGCAACTGCTCTCCCTCGGCGTGAAGAAGACGGTCACGATCCACACCGAGTTCGGTTCGGTCTGCGCGACCGCCGAAGGCCTCCGCCTCAAGCAGGCTTCGCTCAAGCTGCCGGCCGGCTACAGCAAGGGCGCGACCGGCGCGGGCGACGCGTTCGCGGCCGGCATGCTCTACGGACTCCACGAAGGACTCGAGATCCAGGAGCGCCTCAGGCTCGCCGTCTGCTGCGCCGCCGCCTGCCTCGCCGACCCCACGCCCTCCAAGGGCCTGCGTCCGGTGAAGGACTGTCTCGCCTTGGCGGAGCAGTTCGGCTTCGGGGAATTTTAATCACCAGGTAGGGTCGCCACTGCGTGGCGACCTAGTCGTCTCTTTTGGATAATGGGTAGGGCCGACCGACCCGGTCAGCCTCGGTTGAGCGGGCCGCTCAACCCTACCAAAAACCAGCTTGGTCAGCACGCAGTGCTGACCCTACCTAAGTCAAGTGGTGGCGGCGAGCGGTGAGGAAGAACAAGAGATCACCATTCTCAGGTGGCGGGTGGCAGCCCCGGGTGGCAGCCCCGGGTGGCAGGTGGCGGTGAGGCATCCTATGTCGTGACGCGGTCCCGACCCTACCTGGCTTCGGTCCTACCCCAACCCCTACCCCTACCCCTATCACGGCGATGCTCCGCATCGCATAAAAGACACCATTCGAGCGTAAAAAGACACCCGATTGGGTTTCCTTCCTCGAGGGCATGGAGCATGCTTTCGCTCACCCCCAAGACGCGACCCCATGAGCACCAAGAAATATAACGTCGGCATCATCGGCTACGGCTGGGCCGCGACGGCCCACATCGACGCCATCAACGCGACCAGCCAGGCGCAGGTCACGGCGATCTACTCCTCCCGTCCGCTCGATTCCGCGGCGCTCAGCGCCAAGCATGGCGGCAAGATCAAGGCCTACCAGTCGGTCGAGGCGTTGCTCGCCGATCCGGACATCCACGTGGTCGACATCACCAGCTACCCGAGCCAGCACTGCGCCCAGGCCGTCGCCGCCGCGAAGGCGAAGAAGCACATCATCCTCGAGAAGCCGATGGCCAACTCGCTGGCCGAGGTCATGCAGATCTTCGAAGCCGCCGAGAAGAACGGCGTGAAGGGCTGCGTCTGCTTCGAGCTGCGCTTCTCCGGCCAGATGCTGTCCACCCAGGCGATCATCCAGCAAGGGCTCCTCGGCGAGATCCATTACGGCGAAGTCGACTACTACCACGGCATCGGCCCTTGGTATGGGCAGTATCGCTGGAACATCGGCAAGAAGGACGGCGGCAGCGCCCTCCTCACCGCCGGCTGCCACGCCCTCGACGGCCTCCTGATGTGCATGCCCGGCGAAGTGGACTCGGTCATGAGCCTGAGCACGAAGTCCAAGAGCGCCTACTTCACGCCCTACGAATACGACACCTCGGCCGTCACCATCGTGAAGTTCAAGAACGGCGCGGTCGGCAAGTGCGCGGCCATCGTGGACTGCCTCCAGCCTTACTACTTCCGCACGCACCTGATGGGCAGCCACGGCAGCCTGCTCGACAACAAGCTGCACTCCGACAAGCTGAAGTCGGACAAGACGAAGTGGAGCACCCTCTCGATGAAGATGTGCGACTCCGGCGACGTCAGCGACCATCCTTACCAAGCGCAGTTCGAGGCTTTCTTCGACGCCCTGGACAAGGGCCAGGACATGCCGCTCACGAGCTTCCGCGACGGCCTCCGCACGTTCAAGGTGATCTTCGCCGCCGACCAGAGCGCGGCCAACGGCGGCCAGCCGGTCAAGGTCGCCTGAGCCGATGCCGTCCTGCCTCGCCATCTTCGCGCACCCCGACGACGTCGAATACTTCGCCGCCGGGACGATGCTCCAACTGGCGAAGCGCGGCTGGGAGCTCCACTACTTCGACCTCTGCGCCGGCAACGGCGGTTCCGTCCAGATGGACGGCCCGACGACCGCCACCGTGCGGCTCGCCGAAGCCCAGGAGGCCGCCCGCATCCTCGGGGCGAAGTTCTATCCGCCGGTCGTGAACGACATGACCCTCACCTTCGACATCGAGGTCATGCGCAAGGTGGCTTCGGTCATCCGCCAGACCCGGGCCGACATCGTGCTCACGCATGCGCTGTCGGACTACATGGAAGACCACATGGCCTGCGCCCGCCTCGCGACGTCGGCCGCCTTCACCCACGGGATGCCGAACTTCGACACCGTGCCGCCG
>JBEEPO010000046.1:0-4154 GCA_041191065.1 Verrucomicrobiota bacterium
AGGATGCTGAGGGTCGCCTCCCAGTTCGCGTTGAGCTGATAGCTGACCGAGGCGTTGAGCATGATGGTCTGCTCCGAACGGGCCGCGCCCGCCGCGTCGAGGTCGCGGGGACCGAAGTAACGGAGACGGAGCGAACCCGACCAGCCCGACTGATCGCGCACGGTGACGCCGGCAGCGATCACGGTGTCGATGGCCCCTTCCACGCTGCGCTGGCCGACCGGGACGTCACGGTAGAGCGCCTGCGAGGCGGCGACGTCGAGATCGAACGAAAGCCAGGAGTAAGGCGTCCAGTAATTGGCCCATTCGACGCCGTAGCGGTCGCTGCCGTCAGAGGGCTCGACCGAGCCGGCGTCGCCGATGAAGACGAGCTCCGACTGCGTGCGGAGATACCAGAGCGACACGGTGCTCTGCAGGTCCTTGATCGCGAGCGTACGGACGCCGATCTCGGCGCCACGGGCCGGGACGAGACCCCGCAGCGGCCCGGAGGAGAGCGTGGCACCACGGACATCGTTGCTGTGGAAGCCATAGCCGGCCTGGACGAAATACTCCGTCTTGTCCCACGGCCCCCAGGCCAGGGTCAGTTTCGGGCTGAACAGCGCCGTCGAGGCGTTCCCCGAGTCGGCGGGCGAGGCCAGCGAATCGACGTCCGCGAACTGCAGGTCCCCGCGGCCACCGATCACGCTGCGGAAGGTCGGCGTCCACTGCACGCGATGCTCCGCGAAGAAGCCGAGCGTGCCGACGCCGAGATCGTGCTGCGAAGTCGTGGAGAGGCGCACCCGGTCGTCGGTGGCGTAGAGCCCGTTCTCGACCCAGTCGTGGCGGAACTGCACGCCGAAGGACGCCTCGGTCGGACGGCGGTCCCACTCCGCATGCACGTGACGGACATAGCTGAAACCCGCGGCCGTGCGCGCATCCTGCTGCTCGAACTGGTCGCCATTGACCGGGTCGTTCAGCGCGTAGGTGAAGTTCGAGAAGAGATCCAGTTCGTAGCGGAAGACGTAGGCCTGCAGACGGTCTTCGGAACCGCCATGGCGGTGACGCCAATCCGCCGACCAAGAGAGGTAACGGGAATCGCCGCCGTTGGTCGGATCCATGTTGCCCCACCGCGAGAGCGCGCCCGATTCGACGAGCGCGAGCGGGATCTGGTCGCTCGTACGCCATTCGCCTTGGTAGAAACGCAGCGTCGTCGTGAAACCATCGTGGCCATCACCGCGCGACCAGGAGAGCTGGCCGTTGGCGCGGCGGTAGTTGTCACCCATCAACCAAGGACCGTCGGAATGCGCGCCTTGCAGGGCGTAGAGCAGGTCGCCCGAGCCGGACTTGACCGAGTCGGCGACGAGCAGGCGTCCATGACCAAAGGAACCGCCCTCGATGAGGAGCAGCCCCTTCGGCAAGGTCTTGAAGGTCTCGAGGTAAGCCGCGCCGGCGGTGCCGAAGTCCCCCGTCTGGGCGTAGTAAGGTCCCTTCTGATAGTTTACCCGCTCGACGAGTTCGGGGATGACGAAGTTCATGTCCGCGTAGCCCTGGCCGTGGCCGTGCGAAGGCATGTTGAGCGGCACGCCGTCGAGGAAGGTCGCGAAGTCGGTGCCGTGGTCGAGGTTGAACCCACGCATGAAATACTGGTTGGCCTTACCGCCGCCGGCGTGCTGCGTGATGATCAGGCCCGGGACCGTCTCCAGGATCTCGCCGGGGCGGAGTAGCGGACGCTCCCCCAGCTGGACCGCGCCCGTCACGCCGATGGTGGCGGAGTCGGCGACCCCGAGCAGGCTGTCCTGCCGGCCCATGACGACGATCTTGCCGAGCGGTTTCGGTTCGGGATCCGCCCAGACGGTCAGGGTGGAGGCGGCGACGAGCAGGGGCAGGAGACGCATGAGGATGGAGTAAGTGCGGCGTGAGGGATGACGAGAAAAGAAAAGGCGGCTTCGTCTGCCCAGACGAAGCCGCCGGGCCATGAACCTCAGAAATTAAGCCGCAGGCCGGCCTCGATGCCGCGACCCGGCATCGGGAGGGCGTCCTTGATGAACGACGAGGCGTTGCGGGCTTCCTGATCGAGGAGGTTGATCACGCGGAGGGTGAACTGTCCGCTCAGCTGATCGAAGGTGAACGGCCGGGTCAGGCTGGCGCCGACCATCGTGAAGCCGGCGGTCCGGGTCTCGTCGGGAGCGGTGTGGTTCTGCGCGAGGTGATAGGTCGCGTCGAGGCGCCAGGTCCAGCCCGACTCGAGGCCGTGCAAGGCGGCGCCGATGCGGCCGGGCGAAATCCGCGGCAGGGCCTCGGAAGTGTCGGTGTTGGAAGCACGGACGAAGTCGCCGAACCACTCCAGGCCGAACTTCGAGACCGGGGTGTCGACGAACTGGTAGTTCACCTTCACTTCCGAGCCGAAGAAGTCGGCCGGCACGGAGGTGAAGTCATAACGGGGAAGCTCGTCATCACCGTTCTCGGAGTAATCATGACCGGGGCTCAGGTCAGGGCCGTAACCTCCGCCCAGCGTAGAACGCTGCAGGGCGATGAAAGAGGAGAAGCGGTTGTAGTAGACCGAGAAGCTGCCGGAAAGCGGACCGCGCACCTTGGCGAGTTCCCACTCGAGGCCGAAACCCTGTTCCTTGCCGAGGTTCCGGTTGCCGACCTCATAGACGTCGGTCGCCACATGCGGACCATCGGCGTAGAGCTCCTGGAAGTTCGGGGCGCGCTCGGTGCGGGTAAGGTTGATCGTGGAAGTCCAGGAAGGATTCAGGTCCTTGGCCCAGGCGAAGGCGAAGCTGGCCGGCGTGAAGGAAGCCGAATCCGCCGGGGGATTCGTCGTGACGCCCTCGTGCGTCCAGGCGGACGCATCGACCTGCGCGTGCTCGATACGGAAGCCGTAGCGCAGACGCTGGTCGGGAGCGAGGGTCTGGACGAACGAGCCGAACGTGGCCATGGCCGAGTTGCGGGTGTCAGGGAGGAACGCATGGTCGCCGACCACGCCGAAATCGAAGCGGCTGGCCTGGAGGCCGACGACGCCCTCGACCGAGCCCATCTTGACCAGCTCGACGTCGAGACGGCCGTCCCAGCCCTGGTTGGTGAACGTGCTTTCCGGCGCGCCGCCCTCGAATTCCGTGTGCGCGTAGTCGGCCACACCCACGCGGTAGGAGAGGGAACGGACGACGGAGCCGGCCACTTCGGCCTTACCCGCGAGGTCCCAGCGGCGCTGCTCCAGGCCGATCATGATATCCTGCTCGGCGACGCCATAATCGGAGTTAAGGCCGGAGTAAGAGAGGCCGATATAACCGTTGGAGGTGAGGTACGAGACCCCGACGCCGGCGCCGCGGTTGTCCGCCGACGTGTCGGCGATCCGTCCCACCGGCGTGCGGAGGTCGTCGGTCGACTTGTCGAAGCCGTCGACATGGTAGGAGAACGAACCGGCCGAACCTTCGGCGAGCACGCCGACCGAACGGAGGCCGTCGACGGAACCGAGGCGACCCGTGACCGACTGGCGCTGGGCGAGGCGCTGGTCCGGGATGCGCGCGTCGACGAGGTTGATGACGCCGCCGAGGATGCTGGTGCTGTAAAGCAGGGCGGCCGGACCACGGAGGACCTGGGCTTCGCGGATGGCGAGAGGGTCGACGCTCACCGCGTGGTCCGGGCTGGAGGAGGAAGCGTCGAGGCTGTTGACGCCGTTCTGGGTTATCTTGAGACGATCGCCGTCGAGGCCGCGGATGACCGGGCGGCCGGAGTTGGGACCGAAGTAGCTCGAAGCCACGCCGGGGAGGTCGGCGAGCAGGTCACCGATGTTGGACTGGGCCAGGCGGTCGAGGTCGGCGCTCGCCAGGATCAAGGTCGGCGAGACGGCCGTGACTTGGCCGCCGATGGCCGTGCCCTTGACCACGACGGTCTTCAGTTTCTCGGGGGCGGCGGGCTTGTCCTGGGCGGCCAGAGCGAGCGTCGAGGCGGCGAGCATGAAGACGGGACGAAGAGCAGGAAACACGGAGGTTTTCATGGGGATATCAAATGCAATACTCTTGCATTAAGCCAAATCAAGTGGAAATCCTCGGATTGCAGTCGGGGCATAAATGCACGGAGTAAGGACACCCCATGAGCGAGTCCTCCCCCACCCCTGAGGCCATCCACTCGGATGCCTTCCTGGCGCGCCTGATGCGCGACCAGCTCAAGCTCTC
>JBEEPO010000047.1:0-3903 GCA_041191065.1 Verrucomicrobiota bacterium
GGTAACGGTCGGCTTCGCCTTGTCGGGCGGACGTCGCGGCAATGGTCTCCGCCGTGGGAAAGGTCACGAGGAGGACCGGCGTGTCCCGGCCATCGACTTCCAGGCGGAGCCCGTCGAGCAGTCGCCGACGGCCGGGTTCGATCGAGTCCGCTAGGCGGCCCGGAGTCTGCATGAGTTCATCCAATGCCCTGATCGGAGCGTCCTTGGACGTCTGGCCGACGAGGAAGGAGGGCACGTCGAACTTGATCGTCAAGGTCAGCTGGTTGTCCTCATCGATCACCCCGAGGCAGTTGGCTTCCTTCCACTCCGGATGGGCGGAGAGCAGGACGGGGCAGACCAAGGCGAGGCAGAGCAGGGCGAGACGCCGCATGGCTAGGGCATAGGCCGACGGGCGGAGGGCTTCCATCCCAAACCTTTGTCTTCCCCCGGCTGATGGTCTGGCCTTACTCCGAACTGACGTCGGCGTCGTTCCGGCTGCGCAGCGGACGCGGGTTCCGTAGGGCATCCGGCTCGAAGAAGACCTTTTCCATGAACAGTCCGCGGGCCGGGGCCGTCGGGACTTCGGAGGTGATCACGCGTTCCTTGCGGTAGGCGACGAGCCGTTCCGGCGGCATCTTGCCTTCGCCGACGCGAAGCAGCCCGCCGACGAGACGCCGGACCATCTTGTAGAGGAAGCCGCTGCCTTCGGCGATGATCGTGATCCGCTTGCCGCGCCGGCGGACGTCGAGACGCCGGAGTTCTTTGACGGGGTTCTCTTTCTCCATGCCTTGGCCGTGATTCGCGCCGAAGGCATAGAAGTCATGCTTGCCGAGCAGCAGCTTGGCGGCTTGCCGCATGAGCTTCACGTCGACGGTCTTGTTGCCCAGTCCGAGGCAGTAACGGGCTTCCCAGGGCGGCGGATAGCCGTCGCAGATCTCGTAGCGGTAGCGTTTGCCGTTGGCGTGCCAGCGGCAATGGAAGCCCGGGGCCACGCGTTGCAGGTGCGTGACCAGCAGTCCGTTCTGTTCGCACGAATTGATCGCGTGGACGAGGTAGCTGCAAGGGTGGGGCCAGAAGGCGTCGAAGTGGAAGCGCTGGCCGACGCTGTGGACGCCTGAGTCGGTCCGGCCGCTGCCATGGATGTCGATCGGCGTCTTGAGGATGCGCGAGAGGCGTTCTTCGAGTTCGCCTTCGATGGAAAGCCGCCCGTTCTGCACCTGCCAGCCGATGTGGTCGGTGCCATCATATGCGACCGTCGCGAGGAAGCGTTCGAGCTTCGGCGTGAAAGGCTTCTTCGGCTTGGCGGGAGGCATGTCAGGCGCCGATGCCCCGGCTGTTGAGGAAATCCTGGAGCAGCACCGCGGCGGCGCGGGAGTCGCGTTCGCCGGTGCGGGCCTGCTGCTTGCGTTCATCGGCCGAGCGGGCCTTGCGTCCGCCCATGTCGTCGGCCGCCTGGCTGGTAAGGGCTTCGTCGACCTTCTCGATCGGCAGGTTGAAGCGACGGGTCAGCTCCGCCGCGAAGACGTCGACCTCGTCGCAACGCTTGGTGCGCTCGCCTTCGACGGAAAGCGGGTAGCCCAGCACGAGCAGCGTGACCTTGAGCCGGGCGATCTCCTTGCCGATCTGGGCGAAGCGGGCCTCGGCGTCTTCGGCCACCGCGGCGGGCAGGGGGAAGGCGAAACCGAGTTCGTCGGCATGGCTCAGCCCGACCCGCCGGGAGCCATAATCGATGCCGAGGAAGACCTGAGCCACAGGGCCAAGTTGGGGCACCTTGGACGAATATTCAATCCGACACGTGGAAGGGGCGGTTTGACACCGCACGCCACGGGGGTTCGACTGTCGGCATGTCCGCGGACCAGCGCCTGAGCGATCATGAGAAGGCTTTGTACTCCCGGCAGATTCGTCTGCCCGGGGTCGGGGAAGCCGGACAGCTCCGCCTCCGTGAGGCCAAGGTCCTGCTCCTCGGCGCCGGCGGACTAGGTTCCCCGGTAGGGCTTTATCTGGCTGCCGCGGGCGTCGGGCTCATCGGTGTCGCCGATCCCGACAAGGTCGAGATCTCCAACCTGCACCGCCAGATCGTCCACGGCTTCGACACCCTCGGTCTGCCCAAGACCGTCTCCGCGGCCGAAGCCCTCGGCGAGATCAACCCCGGCCTCAAGGTGGCCCTGCACCCCGAGGGCTTCACGGTAGAGAACGCGGCCGACCTCGTCGCCCGCTACGACCTCATCGTCGACGGTACCGACAATTTCGCGACCCGTTTCCTTGCCGCCGACGCCTGCGTCCTCGGCCGTCGTCCGTTGGTCCATGGCAGCGTCCTACGCGCCACCGGCCAAGTCGGTGTCTTCCTACCGGGGGCCGGTTGCTACCGTTGTCTCTACCCGGTCATTCCGGACGCCGCCTCGGTGCCGACTTGCGCCGACGCCGGCGTCTTCGGCGCCACCTGTGGCGTGATCGGCTCTTGGATGGCCTCCGAGGCCATCGCGCTGCTCCTCGGCCAGCGGAACCAATCCCGGCTATTCGTGGTCGATGTCGAAGCCGGCACCTCCCGTCGGCTGGGCCTCTTGCCCGATCCGGCCTGCCCGTGCTGCGGGGCGTCCGCCACGATCCGCAGCCTTGAAAAAAGCGCCTACGCGCCTGTCGTCTGCCCGACCCTTTCTCCACCCATGTCCGAAACCCCGCTCGAAATTTCCGTCGAAGAAGCCAGCCGCCTCCTTGCCGGCCCGAATCCCCCCGTCCTTCTGGACGTCCGCGAGCCCGATGAATATGCGGTCTGCCGCATCGAGGGTTCGCGCCTGATCCCGATGAACACCGTGCCCACCCGCTTGGCGGAGATTCCCGGCGACGCCTGGGTCTTGGTCCAGTGCCACCATGGGGGCCGGAGCATGCGGGTCACGCAGTTCCTCCGGTCCAAGGGCTTCACCCGCGTCAGCAACCTGCAGGGCGGCATCGATGCCTGGTCCCTGAAGGTCGACCCCAAGGTGCCTCGTTACTGAGGAGACAAGGCTTGCCCAGTCCCGCCCGCTATTCTTTTATTCTCCTCACACCATGAAGCGTCTCACCTTCCTTCTCGCCCTTTCCGCCCTCGTCGTGGGTTGCACCTCCCGCATCCCCGCCGGTTTCCAGCCCCTGTCCTCCGGCAAGGGTGGCAACGGTTTCAACGGCGAAACCCTTGACACCCGTCCGACCGGCTACGACGCCATGGCCAACGCCATCCGTAACGGCACCATCCCGCCCGAGGCCATCCTCGCCACCGTCTACTTCGACTTCGACCGCTACAACGTCTCGGCCGCCGAGCGTGGTAAGCTCGACGCCGTCGCCGCCCGCGTGAAGGGCACCAAGGTGATCATCGCCGGCTACACCGACACTTTCGGCACGGAAGAGTACAACCTCGGTCTCTCCGACCGTCGCGCCCAGTCCGTCCGTGATTACCTCGTCGGCCTCGGCGCTAATCAGGCCAACAGCGAGATCATGGCCCTCGGTTCCCAGCAGGCGGACAAGTCCGCCGCCGGTCGTCAGTCCGGCGCCAAGGATCGTAAGGCCGTCGTCGTCGACGTGAACTACGGTGGCGCCGCAGCGGCCAACCGCCCCGTCGCCGCTCCGGCTCCTGCCGGTGCCGCACCGGCTCCGGTCAGCGCTCTCTGAGCCTGACTCGGTCGCAAGCAGAAGGCCCGCCATTCGGCGGGCCTTTTCTTTGGACGGTATCGCCGCACGCTCAGGGCAGCGTCGCGTAGAGGTAGGCGAGCGTACCGATGAACAGGGCGCCCGACGTCAGCTTGGCCGTCAGGCGTTCGCGGTCGGTGCGATGCAGGGCGCCCCAGCGTCCGAGCACCCAGCAAGCCGTGGCGATGAGGGCCAGGCCCAGCGAAGCGTCGCGCACCCAGGCCGCGTCCTCGACGAGCGCGTTGAGCACCCAGAGCAGGTAGA
>JBEEPO010000048.1:0-3676 GCA_041191065.1 Verrucomicrobiota bacterium
CGTCGCGGGCCACGCGGACGTCCCGGGCGCCGCGGGCGCGGGCCAGGGCGAGCATCTGCTCGGCTTCGTCGGCGACGGCGGACGGATGCCCGTCGGTCTCCATGAGCAGGAGCGCCGCGCAGTCGCGCGGCAGGCCGATCTTGGCGTAATCCTCGACGCACCCGATGGTCATGCGGTCGAGGAATTCCAAGGTGCAGGGGATGATCTTCGCCGCGATGATGTCGGAGACCGTCTGCGCGGCGTCCTCCATGCGGTCGTAGCTCGCCAGCATCGTGCGGCGGGCGGCGGGGCGGGGGACGACCTTGAGCAGGACCTCGGTGATGATGCCGAGCGTGCCTTCGGAGCCGATGAAGAGGTCCTTCATCGAATAGCCCGCGACATCCTTCACGCAGGCATTGCCGAAATGGGCGATGCGACCGTCGGGCAGCACGACCTCGAGGCCCATGACGTAATCCCGGGTGACGCCGTATTTCAGGCCGCGCAGGCCGCCGGAGTTCTCGGCCACGTTGCCTCCGATGGTGCTGATCTTCATCGAACCCGGATCGGGCGGATAGAAGAGGCCGTGCTTGTTCGCCGCGGCATCGATGGCGGCCGTGATGGCCCCGCATTGGGCGCGGACGGTGAGGTTGGCGGCGTCCACCGAGAGGATCTTGTCCAGACGCGTGAGGCAGAGGACGAGGCAGCCCTCCGAGGGTACGCTGCCACCGCTGAGTCCGGTGCCGGAGCCGCGGGTGACGATCGTGATGTTCAGTTCGCAGGCGAGTCGGACGACCGCGGAGACTTCGGCGGTCGAGCCGGGGAAGACGACGACCCCGACCGGACCCTTGAGGGCGGCCGTGCCGTCGAACCCGTAAGGAATCGTGTCTTCCGGCGACGTCAGCACATGCGCTTCGCCTACGATGGCACGCAGGCGGGCGAGGAGGGCTGGGTCGGGGGAGGGCACGGGGCTCAGATGAGCTTCAGGGCTTCGTCGACCGACGCGTTGCGGTGCACCATGGCCATGAGCGCCTGCGTGATGCCGCGCGGGTTCGGGTGCTGGATGACATTGCGGCCATAGACGATGCCCGAGGCGCCCTGCTTGAGGAGGCCTTCGGTGCGGACGAGGATTTCCTTGTCGCTGACGCGACCGCCGCCGCGGACGAGGACCGGGATGCCCGAGGCCGTCTCGATGACCTTGTGGTATTGGGAGACGTCGTCGGTCGGGTCGGCCTTGATCACGTCGGCGCCGAGTTCGACGGCCTGGCGGACCAGGTGAAGGATCTTCGTGAGGTCACCGTCGACCATGTAGCCGCCCGCGACCGCGTTGGGCTGGAAGACGAGCGGTTCGACCATCATCGGCATGCCGTAGTAATCGGCCTGCGGCTTCAGCCTGAGGATGTTCTCGACGCACCGCGCGGTCACGTCGGGCGCGCCGGGGATCTGGAAGAGGTTCACGCACACGCAAGCGGCGTCGAGGCGGACGGCCTGCAGCATCGTCTCCTCGATCATCAGGCTGAACGCCGTGGCCGGGAGTTCCTTGCCGTAGACGTTGGCCGTGTCGGTGCGGAGGACGAGGGCCGGCTTCTGCTTGCCCGGGATGGACTGCAGGTGGCGGGCCTGACCGACGGTCAGCTGGATGGCGTCCGGGCCGGCGTCGACGAGCGTGGCGACGACCTGGCGCATGTCTTCGATGCCCTGCAGGAAGCCGGGCTGGTTGAAGAAGCCATGGTCGACGGCGACGTCGAAGCAGCGCTGGGACGAGGCGTTGAAGAGGCGGTTGAGGCGATACTGCTTCATGAGGGGAGGTGGGCGGGGACTTACTTCAGTCCCATGATGTGCTTCAGGATGTAGAGCTCGAGCGCTTCGTAGTCGCGGGCGTCGCGATACTGCTGGACGAGCTTCTGGTCTACCGTGCGGACCTTCTGGACGAGCGCAAGGAACAGCTCGCGGCTGTTCTTGAGGTGGTCGGTGACCGGGCAGCCGCGCTGGGTGCGGATGGCCTTGACGTCGAGGCCGATGAATTCGCCGCGGCGGCCGTAGCCGGATTCCTCGAGGACGCGGACCTGGTTGAAGGCCGCGCGGAGGTTGGCGCCGCCGAAGTTCTTGTCCTGGTCGTATTTCAGGCCGTTCTGGTCGTTGAGGTGGACGCTCGCCAGCTTGTCATGGGCGAGGGCGAAGGCCATCTCATCGCTGGCGTCGAGGCCGGCGAGCATGGCGTGGGCGGACTCGATGAGGCCCTTGACGCGCTTATGGTCCTTGGAGGCGTAGGAGAGGGTGAGGGCGTGGCCGATGGTGGGCACGTAGGCCTGGTCGGTCGGCTCATTCGGCTTCGGCTCGATCCAGATCTCGATGTTCTTGTCGTAGTCGAGCATCGCGTTGACCGTCTCGAGCAGGCGCTGGTAGGCCAGCTTGGCGTCCTTGGCCTCGCGGATGTAGGTGCCTTCGCGGGCGAGCCAGAGCACGATGGCCTTGGAGCCTACGGCGTTGGCGATATCGATGCACTTCTTGGTGCGATCCCAGGCGTAGGCGCGGTCGCTGGCGCTGTTGGAAGTGTAGGCGCCGTCGACGGTCTGGTCGGCGAACCACAGGCGCGGGGCGACGAACTCCGGGGTCAGGCCCTGGTTGGCGAGCATCGCCTTCACCTCGGTCGCCTTCTTCTGGATCTGGTCCGGCTTGAGGCCGTCCATGCCCGGGACGACGTCGTCGTCATGGAACTGCACGCCCTCGAAGCCGAGGGGGCGGTAGAGGGCGAACTTCTCCTCGTGGGGGAAGGCCTTGCGGACGTCGCCGCCGAAGGGGTCGCCGCCCTCGCTGATGTTCCAAGGGCCGAAAGAGAATCGATACGTGACGGGGGTGCTCATGGGGAAAGGGCTATTTTAGCACCCGGCAGGGGAATCGCTACGCTGGGCGTCTCCCTTGATGGCACTATCATCTCAACTAACCCCTTGCGGGAGGGGGTCCTTCTGATACGAATGACCCTATGAAAGCTATCCGCGAGAAGGTCGAGCTGCCCGAGGGGCACTCCTTCCGCGTGCTGCGTTGGTCGAAGTCGCTTCGGGACGTCGAATGCATCCTCGGACCAGGGCGCACGCAGCCCGTCCAAGGGGAGGGTAATCATTGGCACTTCCACAAGGAGGTGGAACTGACCCTGTTCACGACGGGGGAGGGCACGAGGTTCGTCGGCGATGCCATCGGCGCGTTCGCGGCGGGCGACCTGGTGCTGCTCGGCGAACGCCTGCCGCATCACTGGCATACCTCCGGCGCCTCGGGTGGACTGTCGATCCAGTGGCATTTCCCGGAGAGCCATCCCGTGTGGGCGTTCCCGGAGAACCTCGAACTGCGCGATCTCTTCAAGCGGGCCGAACGCGGCCTGCATCTGCGTGGACGTACCGCTGCGGCCATCGCCGCGCTCATGCAGGATGTCGCCCGCAGCAAAGGCGCCGGCCAGCTCGCGGCTTTGCTGCGTCTGCTCGCCGAAGTCGCCGATGCGCCGGAGTCGGATCTCGCGCTGTTGTCCTCGCGCAGTTTCACCCTCAGCGCCGAGTCCCATTACCAGAAAGCCATCTCGAAGTCCGTCCAGCACCTCGTGGCCAACTTCCGGGATGAGATCCGGCTGGAAGACCTCCTGAAGATCTCCGGACTGAGCCGCCCGACCTTCGCCCGGCAGTTCAAGCAGCACTCCGGTCATAGCTTCAGC
>JBEEPO010000049.1:0-3570 GCA_041191065.1 Verrucomicrobiota bacterium
CCCGTGCGCTCCAGGCGGCAGTCCGTGACGTGGACGCCTTTCGCATAGGTGAGGACTTCCTTCTCCACGCCTTTCTTTTCGGCTCCCAATACCGTGATGGCGGCGCCCGCCAGGCCGTCGGACTGGATCTTCTCGAAGCGCAGGTTTTCGGTGCGTCCGCCGACGGACGTCGTGATCAGGATGCCGCGGGTGTTGACGTTGGGTTCCCAGGTATTGTCGGCGCGTGACTGATCGAAGACGTGGCCGACGAATCGGCCGCCCTTCCAGGTGAGGTTGCGGATGTTCTCGCCCTGGAAGACCACCGCCCGGGCCTTGTCGCCCATGCGCTCCGGCAGCCGGAAGTTGACGCCCTCGGCGATGACCGTCAGGTCGGACTTCAGCGGAATCGGGACGGCGCCGTCCACCGCGTAATCACCTTGGGGAATGACCAGCGTATCGCCCGGCTTGGCCGTCTCGAAGGCGCGACGTAGGGAGGCGATGTCACCGGTGGGGCCGACGCATCCGCTAAGAAGGGAGAGCGAGGCAGCTAAGGCAATGAAGACTCTCATGGCTCAGCCCCAGTATTGGGCGGTCTTGCGTTTGAGGAAGTCGGCGCTGCGGCGGAGCTGGTCGATGCCGTCGACCCCGTCCTCGATGCTGATCCAGCCGTCGAAGCCGACGCGCTTGAGTTCGGTGAAGATGGCGTCGTAGTCGTTGAGTCCTTTGCCGATCTCGCCGTGGCGGAGGCGCTTGGCGTAGCCCGCGGCGCCGCCTTCTTCCTTCCGGAGGTCTTCGAGCGTGCCTTCGATGAGGTAGCGGTCCGACGCATGCATGGTCACGACGCGGTGCGAGACGCGCCTGAGCAATGCGATGGGGTCGTCGCCGGCGATGTAGGCGTTGCTGGGGTCGTAGTTCACGCCGAAGCCGTCGGAGGGCAGGGCATCCACGAGGGCGCAGAAGACATCCATCTTCTGGGCGAACTCGGGGTACATCCAGAAATCGTCCTTGTAGTGGTTCTCGAGGATGAGCGTCACGCCGCGTTCCTTGGCATAAGGAATGCAGGCGGTGATGCTGTCGGCGGCCAGGCGCACGCCTTCGGCATCGGTCAGCTCGGGGCGACGCTGGCCGCTGAGCACGCGGCAATAGGACCCGCCGAGCGCGTGGGTCATGTCGATCCAGCTCTTTTGTTTGGCGATCTCGGCGTCGCGGAAGGCTTTTTCCGGGTGCGTGAAGTCGGGCGAGCAGCACAGCATCGGGATGGACATCCCGAGGTCGGCGACCTGACGGCGGAAGACCGGCCAGTTGGACGTGTCGGCCATCTCGAGGAACCCCGCGTAGAATTCCAGGCCCTGGACGTCGAGCGTGGCGGCGAGCTTGAACCACTCGGAGAGTCTCATCGTGCCGTCTTTGCAGAGGGCATGCATGTAGGCCTTCGGGAACGCGGCGATCTTCGGCATGGTCAGGCTTTCTGTCCTGGCAGGGTTTCCGGATCCTTCGGCGGGTTGCGGCCGATGAAGGGGTGCTGCTCCAGTTCGACGACCGAGCCGCTGATCGGGCCGGCTTCGTCGGCCAGCCAATAGATGGCCGCGGCGGCGATCTCCTCGGGGCTGATCAGACGTCCCGACGGCGCGTAGACGCGCGGCAGGTCGGCATACCAGTCCTCCTTGAGGCCATGCGACTTCTTGCGTTTGGATTCGTTCTCCGTGAGCACCCAGCCCGGGTTGATCTGGTTGACGCGGACGCCGTTGAGGCGATGGAGCGTGTCGCCGAGGTTGCGGGTCAGGGTCATCAAGGCGCCCTTAGAGACGCTGTAGGGCAGGAGGTTCGGTTCGCCCGAGTAGGCGTTGACGCTGCCGATGTTGAGCACCGCGCCGCGGGTCTTGGATAGGTGGGGCAGGGCGGCCTGGATGAGCAGGAACGGGACGACCGTGTTCACCGCGAGCATCTTGTGGAAGAAGGCGGCATCGGTGGTCTGGATGTTGCCTTGCGCCATGAACGCGGCGTTGTTCACCACGCCGTCGAGCTTGCCGAAGGCCTTCACCGCGAGGTCGACCAGGCGCTGGGGGCAGCCCGGGGAGGTCAGGTCTTCGATGTGGATGACGCCGTTGGCCGCGCCGATCTCGCCGAGGGTCGCTTCCGCGAGGTCCTTCTCGAGCCCGTGGATGACGACCTTGGCGCCTTCCTGCGCGAAGCGCTTGGCCATGGCCTTGCCGATGCCGGTCGTGCTGCCGGTGACGAGGATGACTTTGTCTTTCAGGCGCATGGTCAGACGGGTTTGAGGACGGATTTCACCACTTCGCCCTTGTGCATCTTCTCGAAGGCCGTGTGCCAGTCGGTGATAGGCCAGACGCCGCCGATGATCGGACGGACGTCGAACTGGCCGCTGGCCAGGAGGGCGATGACGCGCTCCCAGATCGGCCAGTTATGGCTGAAGCTGCCCTGGAGCGTGATGTTCTTTTGCACCAGCGGGTCGAGGTTGAAGCCAAGCGGCTGCGGGCCCCAGCCGACCTTGCTGACCCAGCCGGCGGGGCGCACGATATCGAGGGCGATCTTCAAGGTCGCCGAGGCGCCGGCGGCGTCGATCACGCCGTCGCAGCCGAGTCCGTCGCGCTGCTGCGCCCAGGGCTTGGCGTCGCCGATGATGACCTCGCAGCCATACTGCTTGGCGATCGCGAGACGATGGGCGTCCTGCGGGAGTCCGACGATGGCGACCTGCGCGCCGCACTGCTTGGCCATGGCGGCGCAGAGGATGCCGATCGTGCCGGGTCCGAGGACGACCACGCGGTCGCCGGGTTCGATACGGGCGTTCTTCACGACGGCGTTGTACGCGACGCAGCAGGGCTCGGTGAGGCAGGCCTGTTCGAAGGGTAGGGCGTCGGGCACCGCGTGCAGGATGCGCGACGGGACGCGGACATACTTGGTCATCGCGCCGTTGACGCCGTAACCGAAGCCCTTGCGGGTCGGGTCGAGGTTGTAGAGCCCGCGGCGGGTCATCGGGTTGTTCTGGGAGATGATCGCGGCGGTCTCGCTGACCACGCGGTCACCTTCCTTCCACCCTTCGACCTTCTTGCCCAGCTCGACGATGCGGCCGGCGAACTCGTGGCCGAGGACGACCGGGTAGTTGACCGGCCAGGAATGGTCGGAGGTCCACTGGTGGAGGTCGCTGCCGCAGACGCCGACATTGGCGACTTCGAGCAGGACGTCCTCTTCACCGATGACGGGACGGGCGATCTCGCGGATCTCGACGGAGCCCTTTTCGGGGGCGAAATTGACGACGGCGGGGGAGTTCATGAATGAGAGAGGCAGATGAGGGATGAAGGATGGATGATGGCTAAGGCGGATGAAAGATGACGGAGGGCAGATGGAAGATGGACGATGGAAGATGGGGGTGCTTAGGAGCTTGGGGTGGGTTTCGGGCTTAGATTTTAGGTAGGTTGTTCGGTCGTGTTCGTATCATCCATCGCCCATCTTTCATCATCGATCGTCGGCGTGGGGTTACCGGCCGACTTTGACGTCACCGTAGGCGTGGACCTTCTGGCAGATGAGGCGCAGGGAGGATTCGAGGTCGCCCGAGGCGGTCTTGAAGGCGTC
>JBEEPO010000050.1:0-3216 GCA_041191065.1 Verrucomicrobiota bacterium
TGCCGAGCGCGGCGAGGGCCGTGCGGTAGATGTCGCCATGAGGCTTGCCGAAATAGCGGAGAACCGCGCCTTTGCGGGCGAGCTCGAGGGCGATCGCCCCGGCGGAGGGCCGCACGCCTTTGGGCGTAAGCATCTCCAGGTCCGGGTTGCAGACGGCGACCGTCACGCCGCGATTAGCGGCCTTGGTGAGGTCGCGGATCTGCTCGCGCCAGTTGCGGTCGGGTTCCTGACAGGCGGCGAGGATGATCCCTTCCGCATCGTCGGGCCAGGTGAGCTTGAAGCCGAGGTCGCCGAAACCGTAGTCGTCGCCGGGTTTGCCGGAGACGTGCACCTTGGCACCCGGACGGAAGCCGTCGCCGAGCGCGCCGGAGCGGATGGCGGCCTGGGCGGCGTCTCCGGAAGTCACCACGGCGTCGAAATGATCGGGTCCGAAGCCGAACTTCGCCAGGCGCACGACATTGTCGGCGCCGGTCTTGGCGGAATTGGAAAGCACGGCCACCTTGCCGCCGCTCTCACGGAAACGACGCAAGGCCTCGGCGGCATGCGGATAGGCGACGGTGCCGTCGTGCAGCGTGCCGAACTGGTCCACGAGCAGGGCGCCGTATTGGCCGGCGACTTCGGATAAGCCGGTGATCGGGGTGAGGCTGCTCATGCAAAGGTAATCTCGTGACCCAGGGACCGCCAGGCCAGGCGGGCGGCGCCGGCCGCGGCTTCTTCGCTCCAGGCCGACTGTTGCGGCACGCCCAGGGCTCGGGTGCGGAGGGTCATCCAGGCGGCGCTCCGGGAGCCGCCGCCGGCATGACGGACGTTGCGCAGCGCCGGACCGCCCAGCGCGTTGAGCTTCGCGTAGCCCGTCTGCTCGACGCGAGCGAAGGCTTCGTATATGCCTTGGAGGAATTGCGCGTCATCCGCCGGGCGCGGCGTCAGGCGTGGCGCAAGGTTCGGGTCGGAGACCGGGAAGCGTTCGCCGACGGAGGGGAGGGGGTAGTAGTCCGTGCCCGTCGGCTTCGTCGGGTCGAGCGTGGCCTCGAGTCCGGCCAGTTGTTCGGCCGTGAAGAATTGCAACAGCGTCTTGCCTCCGCAGTTCGAGGCGCCCCCGGCCAGCCAGGCGTCGCCGATACGGTGGCTATAGATGCCGAGCTCCGGCGCGAAGATCGGCCGATCGCTCAGCAGCTTGAGCACGATGGTCGAGCCCAGCGCCGTGGAGGCCTCGCCGGATTCCGTGGCCCCGCTGGCGAGGAAAGTCGCGCAACCGTCGGTCGTACCAGCGGCGATCGTGATGCCTGAGGGGATGCCGAGGGCGATGGCGGCTTGCGCAGAGACTCGGCCGATCGGCGTGCCGACCGGGACGACTTCGGGTAGGATGCCGGGAGACAATCCGAAGGCGCGCAGCCAATCCGGCCATTCGCGGGCGACCGGATCATAGCCGGTCTTCAGCGCGTTGTTCTCATCGGTCTGCCAATTCGTCGCGCCGAGGCAGCCGTTGATCCAGTCGGCCTGATGAAGGATGCAATGCAAGCGAGGCAACTTGGTCCACTCCATGGCTCGGGCGGCGGGAGAAGTCGCTCCGTGGGCGGCGCTTTCGCGGGGCGCCAGCGACTTGATCTTCGCGGCCAGGTCTCCCGTGTCGGCATCATCATACATGCGGGCTGGCGCGAGCGGGCGGTTATGGTGATCGACCGGCAGGATCGTGCCCGAGGTGCCGTCGACCGCGATGGCGCGAGCGCCCGCGAGGTCGAGCCTCCGGCTCAGTTCGTCGAGGGCCGCGCGGCAGCCGTTCCACCAGTCTTCGGGCGATTGTTCCCGGCGGCTGCCGGCCGACCTGGTCGCGGGCAGCTTCGCTGAACCCAGTCCGAGGATCTTGCCGGCACCGTCGACGGCGACCGCGCGGACACCGGAGGTGCCGAGGTCGAGTCCGATGACGAAGCCTTGCATGCGGTTTTATTGAGGGCTGGGGAGGCCGGAGCAAGAAGCGATGACAGATGGCTGAGGGCAGATGACAGATGGACGATGAATGATTAAGGATAACAGGGCCAGAGGACTGCCTTGCACATAATCCAATCGCTCATCCTCCATCTTCCATCTTGATCACTTATCCTTCTTCGGCGCGAGCTCATCCCAGCTCTTCAGGCCGCAGGTCTTCAGGTAAGGTCCGGCGGCGGCTTGCCAAGCGGGGGTGTCGGCCGCCTTGAGCAGGTGCCATATCGGACGTTTCTGGTCGGGTTCGAAGATCGTGCCGGGCTTGTTGCTCCAGAGCCCGAAGCGCAGGCCGCCTTCTCCGGCGTGATCGACGTGCCGATGATAAAGGAACGCATCGACGGCGCCGTCGAGGCGGGCGATCTTCTCCCAGGCGTAGGCGTAAGCCGCCGCCTGTTCGGCGAGGGCTTCGGGACGCTTGGTCACGTCGAAGCCTTGTTCGGTGAGGCTGAGCCGACGGGGTTTGCCTCCGAAGCGGAATTCCGGCGAAGCGAGCTTACGGGCGACCACCTCGAGGTTCTTGAACGTGACCTTGTTCGAGTCGTCGTCGAAGGTGACTTTGTCCAGCCAGGTGCGGGGGTCGCGGAGATTGCTCGGATAGGGGTGGAAGGCCAGGTGCCAGTCGAAGTCCCCGCGTTCCTTGGCGCGGCGGGCGAAGGCTTCGAGCAGCGTACGGCCGCGACAGGCCTGCAGCGGGTCGGGGTGGCCCTGCGAGTTCCAATGGTGCTCCATCGAGAGGTACACGCGGGCGTGCGCGGAATGACGGCGCAGGGACGTCCAGGCGAGGCGGACCTGGTCTTCGTATTGGGCCGCGAGCTGCTCGACCGTGACGGGACCCATCTGGTGCCACTCGTGGTGCGAGTTCACCTCGTTGCTGATGACCCATCCCCAGAGCCGGCCGTACGAGGAGTCGGCCGAGCACCAGCGACGGGCGATGAAGTCCGTGAGCGCCGCGTAGCAGGCCCGGCCTTCGGGCGTGACCGTATTCGCGGCCATCGTGGTGCCTTTGACGGGATCCGCCTGCGGGTGGACCGTCAGCGCTCGGACACGTTCATTCGGCGAACGGTAGGTGATCAGGATCGCCGTGACCGCGACGCCCTTGTCGCTCAGGGGCTTGATCTGTCGGTCGAGCGATCTGACGTAGGTCTCGTTGATGACGAACGTGAAGCCATCGGCCGAGGCTGTCGCCTGGCCCGGCTTGGCCTCCTTGGCGGGCGAAAGGAGTCCGTTCAGCGTCAG
>JBEEPO010000051.1:0-3191 GCA_041191065.1 Verrucomicrobiota bacterium
CGGCAGGCCGGTGACGTCGAGGCTGACGCGGCGGATGAGCGTGGCGGCGTCGGCTTCGGGGGCAGGCTGCAGGCCGGCGGCGTCGAGCTTGGCGCGCACGAACCGGTCGATCGGGTTCTTGGCCCAGTTGTCATCGGAAGTCTTCGGCAGCGGCGCCTTCTGCGGGGCGACGAGCGACCAGTGCGGTTGCCACGGCGCGCCCTGCTCGATCCAGCGACGCACGAGCGCGATCTCGGCGGGCTTAAGCTTCTTGTGGGTTTCGGGCGGAGGCATGATCTCATCCTCGTCGGTGGAGAGCATGCGCTGGAAGAGGGTGCTCTGGTCGGGCTTGCCCTTGATGATGGTCGGCGGCTCTTCCTTGCCCTGTTTGTCGACGCGGGCGGCGAAGAAACCGGCTTCGGTGTCGAGACGCAGGCCGGCCTTGCGGGTGCCGGGGTCCGGGCCGTGGCAATGGAAGCAGTTGTCCGCCAGGAGGGGGCGGATGTCGCGATTGAACTGCACCTTTTCGTCGGCCGCGAAGGAGGCGGAGACGAGGAAGGGCAGGAGCGCCAGGAGGGGCTTACGCATGGGGAAGAGGGTCATCGTCAGTTAAAGAAGTAAATGAGGGAGGGAAAGCCGTTTGGGCGGATAATGAGATAAGATGGGATGACCCAGGCGGATGTTCCCCGCCTAGGATCAAATACCGACTGGGAGAGGACTTCGTTAGCCTAGAATTCCCAGCGTCGGGCCGGCCCTTGGGCGGGAGTCAGCACGATGTCATCCAAGTCGACCACGGTGGAACCCGCGGGCAGGTAGAACCGGAGGATACCGGTGGCCTGCTTGGGGTTCAATTCCACGGTGATGGTCTGCCACACGGCTTCGCCGGCCGTCCGGTAGGGTACGGCGAGAATCTCTGGTCCGCCCGCTGGGCCGAGGAGGGCGATGCGTCCTTCGCCGGCCTGCGGGGCGCGGATCCTGAAGGAGAGCTTGGCCGGACCGGCGGTCAGGCCGGCGCTGACGCCGAGGAAGGAGTCCGGGCCCTTGCTCTGGACGCTGAGGGCTCCTTCGACGACGGCGGCTTTGCCGGCGCGATTCTTCCAGCCGCCGGGGAGGTCGTCGGGCGCCAGGGCTTTCTTCTTGGCCGGCGCCTTGGGCGAGGCTTTGCCGAAGTTCGGGTTGGCCTTCGGAATCACCGCCTCGGTGTCCTTGAGGAAGCCGTCGATGAGTTCGTTGAGTTCCTGTGCCACCGCCGGCTGCTCCTTGGCGAGGTTGCGACGTTCGCCGAGGTCTTGCTTGAGGTCGTACAGCTCGAGCTCATCGGTGCCGTCGTCGCTTCGTCCGTAGAAGCGGATCAGCTTCCAGTCACCCTTGCGCACGTAGGAGCCGGCGTAGAAGCCGTCCATGACGGAGTCGCGCGTGGCGTTGCCGTGGGGGAAGTGGCAGAAGACGCGGTCGCGGGGCGAAGCGCCTCCGAGGAGGGCGTCCGTCTGGTCGAGTCCGTCCACCTTCTGGCCGGGTTTCAGCGTCGCTCCGCCGGCGCGGACGAGCGTCGGATACAGATCCAAGGACTGCATGAGGAAGTCGGCGGTCGCGCCGGCCTTCACCTTGCCGGGCCAGACGACGATGCCGGGCTCGCGGGTGCCGCCCTCGTAGAGCGAGGCCTTGCCGCTCCGGTAGGGCAGGTTGCTCGTCGCGGGGATGTCCGCATAGCCTTGGGGGTCGGTCTGCTTGGGCGGGTAGGCGAAGCCGCCGTTGTCGGACCAGAAGACGATGATCGTGTTGTCGGCCTCGCCGGAATCGTCGAGGTGCTTCAGCAGGCGGCCCACGGAGTCGTCGAGGCTCTTCACCATCGCCGCGTAGAGCGGGTTCTTCTGCGGGTTCGCGGGGTCGCTCTTCTGCTTGAAGTATTCGATGTAATCCTGGCGGGCGTTCCACGGCGAGTGCACGGAGAAGAGCCAGAAGTTGACGAAGAACGGGCGGCCCTTGCTGGCACGGATGAATTTGCCCGCCTCGTCGGCCATGCGTTCGTCGACGTGCCGGCCGGCTTCGTCCTTGATCTCCGGATCGGTGATGAATTTCCACGGCGCGAGGTAGCCGCCGCCGGGGCCGGGGGCCTTGGGCGTGTGCGGCCAGTCGACGTCGAAGCCTTGGTCGCGCGGCTCGTAGGCGTCGCCGGCCTGGAGGTTATGGCCGAGGTGCCACTTGCCGAAATGCGCCGTCGCATAGCCCGCGGCCTTGAGCGCTTCGGCGAGCGTGTGGTAGTCGGGCTTGAGGCGCGTGACCGATTGGGCGACGAGCGTCCGGCTGTTGGGGTTGCCCGTCTCGAGTCGCTTCTCGAGTTGCACCGTCGGGAGATGGCAGACGGGAGAGGTGATGCCGATGCGGGCCGGGTATTGGCCGGTCAGGATGCTCGAGCGCGTCGGCGAGCAGAGCGGACTGGCCGAATAGGCCTGCGTCAGGCGGACGCCGCGGGCGGCGAGCCGGTCCAGGTTGGGCGTCTCGTGATACTTGCTGCCGAAGCAGGCGAGGTCGCGCCCGCCGAGATCGTCGGCCAGGATCAGGATGATGTTCGGTTTATCCGCGGCGACGAGCGCGAGCGGAGCGAGGAGGAGGGTGAGGAGGCGCATTTGTGAAGGGGCAGGGGCAGGGGTGGGGCGATCAGTGGGGAAGGCCTTTGAGGTCGGCGGGCATGACTTTGTCGTCCTGGGCGAGTTGAGCGTCGAGCAGGGTGAGCATCTCCTTGAGCTTGTCGGCGCGGCTGGCCGCCAAGTCGGTCTTCTCGAAGGGGTCCTGGCCGAGGTCGAAGAGCTGCGGGGCGCCTTTCTTCATGCGGATGATTTTCCAATCACCATGCAAGAGGGCCTGGCCTTGGGAGTGGGCGACGTAGACCGTGCGGGCGGCCGGCGAGGCTTCCTCTCCGGTGAGGACCTTCCAGCGGTCGAGTCCATCCCACTGCGGGTCTTTCTCCGGGCGGAAGCCGGCGAGTCCGGCGAGCGTCGGGAGCCAGTCGCCGACGTAAAGCGGGGCGGAGACCTTGCCGGGCTTCAGCGTGCCGGGCTGGTTGGCGAACGCGCATACGCGGATGCCGCCCTCGAAGAGGGTGTTCTTCTGGCCGCGGAGCGGGTCGTTCTCGCTGTTGAAAGGCGAGTCGGGCACCGTGCCGACGTAGGCGTTCTTCAGGCCTTCGATGCCGCCGTTGTCGGAGGTGAAGA